>DATAFO010000017.1:0-11333 GCA_036257465.1 Solirubrobacterales bacterium
GGTGATGTGGGGGATCACCTGAACGGTCGCGCCGAGGTAGTCGCCGCGGCGCTCCCGGCGGATCACCGAGTTGTAGACGGCGCCGGCGGTGACGTTGGAGGCGCGCGACGTGTTCTCGTCGGTGAAGCGCTCGTAGTGGCCGAGGTCGAGGTCTGTCTCGGCCCCGTCCTCGGTGACGAAGACCTCGCCGTGCTGGAACGGGCTCATCGTCCCCGGATCGACATTGATGTACGGGTCGAACTTCTGGAGCTGGACCCGGAAGCCGCGGCTGACCAGGAGCCGGCCGATCGAAGCCGACGCGATCCCCTTGCCCAGCGAGGAGACGACTCCGCCGGTGACGAAGATGAAGCGCGTCTCGCCCGGCTTCATCAGGATCTCGTCGTCGGCGTGTACTGCAATCTGCCCAGCGAGTCTAGCCAGCGCAATGGCGGAACGCGCTCGATCGTCGCGGAGATCGACCGGAACTCCCCGTAGACGGTGAGAGCAACCACAACCGCGAGCGCCACGAGTCTGGCGTCAGCCGAGAGCGTCACCAGAAGCGCGATTCCGGCCAGGGCGCCGATGAGGTTCGACCCCGTGTCGCCCAGCATCGCGCGCTCGCGAAGCGTGAAGGCGGCGCCAACCAGGACCGGACCCACGAACATGCCGAGTAGCTCCAGCGGCAGGACGGTCCAGGCGCCCAGGCAGAGGCCCGCAAGCAGCAGCGCGAACGCCTTCTCCACTCTGCCCGGACGCAGGTCGAGCAGGTTGAAGAGGTTCGTCGTCAGCAGCAGCAGCGCGAGGTCGGCCACGTAGTCGAGGCCCTCGCGGCCACGTCCGGAGGCGGCGTACGCGGCAAGGCCCAGCGCGCCGACCGCCTTGATCACCCCGGTGGAGAAACGGCCCCTCAGCACCGCTTCGGAGTGGCCGCGCCAGCCGCGCGGGGCGTCCTCCGACGCGCCGCGGCCCAGCGCGTCGTCGAGCAGCCCAAGAAATGCCACGCCGAGCACATAGACGATCCAGCGCCGCAGGTCAGGGTCGAGGAGGTCGAGGTCGGCGCGGTCGTCGAGGATCGCCAGGGGTGCGAGCGCGATCAGCGAGCACGCCACGAGCACGGCCCCGGCGGGAAAGGCAACCGCTCGGCCTGCGTAGTTGCGTCGTACAAGGCCAGTGCGCGCCATGTCGCGAAGCCACGGGCCGAACACGATTGCGGCGAGCGCCACCGAAAGCGCGAGGGGGACGAGCCTCATTCCGCGGAGTCGGTGGCGGGCGCCACCAGCTCCGGCAACAGCCGGTCGGCGCTCGGCTTGACTCCGAACTTCCCTTCCGCTCCGTCGAGGGCCAGCACGAGGGCGAGCTGGCCCGAACGCAGGTCGATGCTGTCGACGCTCGAGACCCCCTGCTCGTCGAAGAAGTCGACCGAAGAGCTCTCGTCGTCGGACCGCTCGACCCCCACCACGGTCGCCCCCGAGGCCCTCATCCCCTCGATCAGCCCGGCCTCGAGGCGCTCGGTGTCCTCGAGCACGCGGGCGGCGAGGTCCTCCGGTTGCTGGCGCACCAGCACCACCGCGTCGACGTCACCTGGGCTCCCGCTGAAGCGATCGAGCACCACCTCGCGCACGGCGGCGAAGTCGCCGCCGCCTGTGACCAGGTCCGCTCCGGCCGACTCCGCAGCGCGGTCCAGCGCGGCACCCCGCGGCAGCTCGTCCGCTCGAGGACCGGCCAGGGCGTCGATAATCGCGCCCGTGTCGGGTGGCTCGGCCACGACCGCGATCGAGCTGACCTCAGCCCCGGTCGGCTCCAGGGCCTGCTCGACGCTGGCCGAGACATCGTCGGGGAGGGCGCCGAGGGCGACGATCGCCACCTCCCTGCCCGGGAGCCTGTCGGCAACGACCACCGGGTAGAGCAGCGCGGAGAGTTCGCGCTCGCGATCGAGCTCCGTCTGCAGCGCGGCGTTCTCCTCCTCGGCCTCGGTGAGGTCGCTCTTGAGACTCTCCTCGAGGTCCTCGGCGGTGCCCGACACCACGTCGCTTCCGAGCCCGGCTCCGATCAGGATGCCGACGGCGAGCGCCAAGAAGACTGCCGCCAGCGAGGCGGCGTGATACCGCGCCGAGAATCCCATCAGAGCCCCAGCGATATCTTGATCTTGAGCCAGATCAGGTCGAAGAGCTCCTCCAGCGCCGGCGAGCTGAGCACGACGATCACGATCAAGACCAGCGAGGCAAGCACGAAGAGCCCCATCTGCCAGCCGCGGATCCCGGGGTTGTAGAGACGGCTCACCCCCTTGGCGTCGACGAGCGTCTCGCCGATCCGCAGCCTCGTGAGGAACGTCGACGACATCCCGGCACGATTCTTGTCGAGAAACTCGGTGAGGTTGAAGTGGGCGCCGACGCTGACGATTAGCTCCGCCCCCTTCTCGTGGGCCAGCAGCATCGCAACGTCCTGGCTGGTTCCCATCGCAGGGATCATCAGGAACTCGAGGCCAAGCCGCTCGAGGCGCTCGCGTCCCGGCGCGTGGCCGTCGGCGTACGCGTGCACGATGAGCTCGGCCCCGCACCCGAGCACCGCGTCGCTGGCGGAGTCCATGTCGCCGAGCACCACGTCCGGCTCGAATCCCTCCTCCAGAATCGTGTCCGCGCCGCCGTCAACGCCAACCAGCACCGGGCGGGTGTCCTCGATGTAGGCCCGCAGGGCCTGAAGGTCGCGCCGGTAGGTCGTACCGCGGACCACGATCAGCACGTGTCGGTCGCGGAACTGCGTTCGCGTGCGCGGGAAGTCGATTTTCCCGGCGAGCAGGGCGCCCTCGTCGCGGACGTGCTCGATCGTGTTCGTGGCGAAGACTGCGAGCGCGTCGTGGATCCGCTCGCGCTGGCGCTCCAGCTGGTCGTTCGCCTCGTCGAGCCCGATGACGCTCCCCGAGGCGAGCACGGAACCGTTGGCCCGCACCTCACCGCCCTGGATCGACACCTCGTCGCCGTCGCGCAGCTGCTCGAACAGCGGCGCGGCCCGCACGTCCACGAGCTTCACGCCCGCGCGGGCGAGCACGAGGGGGCCGGAGTTCGGGTAACGGCCGGTGGACGACGGCGCAACGTTGACGACCGCCCGCACGCCGCTCGCAGCGAGGTCCTCGGCAGCGATCCGGTCAAGGTCGGCGTGATCGATCACCGCAACGTCGCCCGGGCGCAGCCGCTTGACCAGGTTCTTCGTCTTGCGTCCGAGGCGAGCGCGGCCCGTGATCGTCGGCTCGACCGGAGGCCGCAGCTGTATCTCGGGCCCGCGCAACAGCGCCCGGGCCCGGCTACGCAAAGCCATTGCGCCCGATTATGCGGCTTTCAGCAGCTCCCGAGCGTGGCGGCTGGCGGCCTCGTCGCCGTCCTTGCCGCCCAGCATGCGCACGATCTCGGCGACCAGCTTCTCCCCGTCCACGCGCTCGACCGTGGCCACCGCCTCGCCGCCGGACGCGCTCTTGGAAATCCGGTAGTGGGCGTCGGCCTGTGACGCAACCTGAGGCAGGTGCGTGATGCACAGCACCTGGCGACCCTGCGCGAGCCGTCGCAGGCGCTCGCCCACGGCGTGGGCCGTATGGCCGCCGATCCCGGCGTCGATCTCGTCGAAGACGAGCGTGGGGGCGCCTTCGCCCGCTCCGAGCCCGGTCAGCGCGAGCATGATCCGGGACAGCTCGCCTCCCGAGGCGGCCTCGCGCAGCGGCGAGGTCGGCATCCCGGGGTTCGTGGCGATGGCGAACTCGACCGTCTCGGCGCCGCTGGAGCCAAACCCGGCGGGGTGTGGGTCCAGCGTGACCTCGAGCCTCGCCCCTTCCATCGCCAACTCGGCGAGCTCGGCACCCACGCGCTCGGACAGGCCCTTCGCGGCCTTGCGCCTCTCCCGGCTGAGCTGCTGCGCGAGCTTCTTGCGCTCCTCGGTGGCAGCCGCATGGGCCGCCTCCAGCTCGCCCGCAACCTGCTCGGCGCGCTCCAGCCGGTCGATCTCCTCCCGGCAGCGCTCGGCGTGGGCCAGCACAGCCTCGATCGAGTCGCCGTGCTTTCGCCTCAGCCGGTCTAGGGCGGCGAGTCGTTCCTCGACAGCCTCAAGCCTGCCCGGCTCGGCGTCGATCCCGTCCAGGTAGGAGCGCAGCGAGGCGGCGGAGTCGTCGAGCTCGACGACGACCGCCCGAAGGCGCTCGGCAAGCGAGTCGAGTTCCGGATCGACCCCGTCCACCGCCCCGAGCGCGGACTCGGCGGCGGCCAACAACGCTCGCGCGCCGTCGTCGTCCTCGGCCGCGATCGCCGTGAACGCCCCTCCGGCGGCCGCGCGCAGGCTCTCGGCGTGGCGCACGCGCTCGCGCTCGGCCTCGAGTTCCGCTGCCTCGGCCGCGTCGGGCGCGGCCGCGTCGATCTCCGCCAACTCGAAGCGGTGCAGGTCGAGGTCGCGCTCGCGAGCGCCCTCGCGCTCTCGCAGCTCGGCCAGCTCGTGTTCGATCCGGACGACGTTCGCGTGAGCCGACCGGTACCGGGCGCGGCGTGCGAGGTGGGCCTCGCCTGCGAAGCCATCGAGCACCTCGAGCTGAGCCGAGGCCAGGGTGAGGCGGCGATGTTCATGCTGTCCGTAAAAGGCGAGCAGCTTGGAGCCCAGCGTGTGCAGGTCGGCCGCCGTCGCGGACCGCCCGGCCACGAAGGCGCTGGTGCGCCCGGAGGCGCCGACCCGTCGACCGAGGACGACCTCGTCGGCCGTATCGGGCAGGCGGGCGGCCAGTTCGGCGAGCTCCGGCTCTGAGAGCAGCCCGTCGGGAAGGGCGAAGACGCCCTCCACCCAGGCCTCTTGAGCACCGGGCCGCACGATCTGGGGCCGGGCGCGGCCACCCATCAGCAGGTCCAGCGAGTGCGCGAGCACGGTCTTGCCGGCTCCGGTCTCGCCGGTGATCACGTTCAGCCCCTCCCCCAAGCGAAGCTCAGCCCGCTCGATCAGGAGCAGGTTCTCGATCCGCAGCTCGAGCAGCACGCCCCCTTCTTAGCGAGCCAACCCGACGGATCCGCCCCCTCTGTCAGGCGGCCGCGGGCTCGGGCGTGGGTTCGGTGCCCGGCTGGGCCACGAAGTCGCGTCGGCGCACCAGGAGGAAACCGATCACGGCTCCCCCGAGCGTCACGAGGCCGCCGACGGATGTGCGTGGATCGGACGACGGTGGTCGGGATCGTCGACGACCCCGTGCAGGACGGCCGTCGAGGCCCGCAAGGCAGTGCTCGAGGCTGAGCGCGAATTGCTCGCTCCCCTGAGTGCCACCGAGCGCCGTCAGCGGATCGCCCTGAGCAGCGCCTCCTACTGCGCTAGCCGCCCGAACTTCTCACGGATGCGGCGATAGAAGTTCGAGCCCGGCAGCTGCGCCAAGCGGCCCACGCCGTCGCGGAAGCGAACCTCCATCTCTCCTCCGCTGGGGAGCTCGGCCACGTGGGCGCCGTCGAGGACGACGTCGACCGGGTCGCGGCCCGCGGCGTTGCGAACCGTGAGCGCGTCGTTGGGGGCCACCACCAGCGCACGGGCCGTGAGCGTGTGGGGAGCGATGAAGCTGACGACGTACCCCTCCACGCCCCATGCGAGGATCGGCCCCTGGTTGGCCAGGTTGTAGCCGGTCGATCCGGCGGGGGTGGCGGCCACCAACCCGTCGCATCGCACGTGTCCGACCTCCTGGCCGCCCACTGAGTACGCCAGCTCCGCGACCCGGCCATGCGGACGGCGGATGAGCGACACGTCGTTGAGGGCCAGGGGGCGTTCGACGTCAGCGGCGACCTCAAGCGCCGGCATCGACATCACCTCGAAGTCGCCCGCCAACGCACGCCGCAGCCCGTCCTCGAGCTCGTCACGCTCGGACGCCGCCAGGAAGCCGATCGTGCCGAAGTTGATGCCGAACACGGGCACCCCGGTGTCGGCGTAGACGCGAAGGGCCTGCAGGATCGTGCCGTCGCCGCCGAGCACCAGGCAAAGATCGGGCTCGCCCGGGAGCGAATCCAGCCGCTCAACGCTCCCCGTCACATCGCCGTGCTTCGCTCGTTCCTCCTCGGTGGCGAGCAGTGTGCAGCCCATCTCCGTCGCGATCTCACCGGCCGCCCGCACGGCGTCGGACGTCTGCTCGGGATGGGTGTGCGTAAGGACGACGACCGTCCTCACCGCCGGTGGAGCGGCCAGCTTCTCGGGGCTCACGGTTCCACCTCGTCGATGGCCGCCTCGACGTCGCTGACGGACTCGATCCCTCGCGCCGCCCAGAGGAACGTCTCGCGGTTTCCCTTCGGGCCTGGCAGCCCGCTGGACGCGAACCCCTGCACGGCGAGCCCGGCGCCCCTTGCTGCGCGCGCGGCCCGCCGGAGCGCCTCATGCCGATCGGCGGCGTCGCGCACGACGCCGCCCTTGCCGACGCGGCGGCGGTCGAGCTCGAACTGTGGCTTGACCAGGGCCAGCAGCGTGCCCCGGTCGGGCAGGCACCGGGCCACGTGCGGAAGGACCGTGGCGAGCGAGATGAACGAGACGTCGACGGTCGTCAGCTCGGGCGCATAGGGAAGCTGTCCGGGATCGAGGTCGCGGGCGTTCAAGCCCTCGATCACCTCAACTCGGTCGTCGATGCGAAGTGTCCAGTCGAGCTGTCCCCGACCGACGTCGAGCGCGATCACGCGGTCGGCGCCGCGCTTGAGCAGGCAATCGGTGAAACCCCCGGTCGACGCGCCCACGTCCAGGCAGCGGAGCCCCTCGACGTCGATGCGGAGGGCGTCGAGAGCGTTGGCGAGCTTGATCCCGCCGCGGGAGACGTACTCGGGCCCCCGTTCGAGGGTCAGCTCCACGTTCTCGGCGACGAGCTGGCTCGGCTTGGCGGCCACCTCCCCACCGCGTCCGACGCGCACGCGCCCCGCGCGCACGGAAGCCGCCGCGCTCGTGCGCGAGCCGGCCAAGCCTCGCTCGGCCAGCAGGGCGTCGATCCGCCGCTTTGGAGCCACTTTTGATATGCGGCGGAAGGTACAGCGCCCGTCCCGGCGTAACTAGTTCGCATGCAGAGCAGCAACGGGGCGGTCGCCGAGCGTCCCGCCCAGTTCGAGGTCGATCCGGACCCGCGGCGGCTCCGCGAGTCGCTCCGAAAGCTCGCCGACATGTGGCGATGGCTCGAGCCGGAGACCGCCCGCCGGGTACGGCTGCTGCTGGTAGAGATCATCGGCCGCTCGGCCGACCCTCGACGTCGGGCGCAAGGATCGATTCGTCTGACGCTCCGGGTTCAGCCCGACGTCGTCCGCATCGAGGCCTCCGGGCCCGGCCTGCTGACGCCCAGCCAGTACGAGCGACCCAACCGCGAGAGCGAGCGCCTGTTCCCGCAATGGGTGATCGAGGACCTAGCGGACCGCTGGGCGATCGACAGCCCCGCCAGCGATCCGGCTGTGTGGTTCGAAATCGACCGCGGCGGACGGTCCTCGCGAACCGCCTGAGTCCTCCTCAACCGCCGTCCGCGGGCGCGTTCAGCGACGTGGTGCGTGAAAGTCTCGGTGCGTACAAGGCGTTGTCTGTTGCGGAGGGGTACCGGGTCTGAGAGGTTTAGGAGGGTTTTCCGATGGTCGAGTGCTTCTGCGGATGCGGCCGATCGATTCCGTTTACGCGGAGGCGTGCGAACGCCATGGGACCGAAGGTCGCCCGCGAGCTCGAGGACTGGGAGCTGATGCGGTCGGCCGTCGAACACGAAGCGGAGCGCCACACGGGGGTCGAGACGTTCGTCGAGGAGGGCAGGCGGCTGCACGCGAACCTCCGCGCCTCGGTCCACGGCGAGCCCGTCGACACCGACTTCAGTCACCGTCGGGTTGTCAAGTGGCTGCGGTTTTCACAGCGCTCTCGAATGGGCCCGGGGCAGCAGGCCCTCCGCCACGCGCTCGAGCGTCGTCGAGGATTCGAGCACGACGAGCGGGATCACTGACTGGGCGGAGGCCCCGCCACCCACGCGTCGGCGGCGGGGCCACCGAATCAGCGCCTACGCCGATCGTGATCGCGCTCGATCTGCGCGCGGATCTCGCCGGCCGGGTACTTCTCGGTGTGGACGTTCGCGTAGGTCGCGCCCGCCCGAATCGCATCGACCAGCTCGTCGAACTCACCCGGGGCGATTCCTTGGTCCACAGGGCCGATCACGTCCGCAGGCCGGATGGTCCCGGTGATCGTTGCCGGCTGCGCGGGGCACGCCTGCGTGCCCGCTGGCCCGCCGCCGACGTTCGTGCACAGGAACACGCTGACCCCGCCGCTCTGGCCCTCGGCGCCAAAGTGGATGTGCGCCTGTGTGACAGGCGCCTCGAGATCGGCGTACTTCAGCCGGTAGGAGATCTGCGTCTTTTCGACGCGGATCTTGAACTTGCCCTTGCCGGGGGTAGACAGTGCAAGCGGAGTCTCCTCGTACCCGGTGAGCCTTTCACGGATCTGCTTCTTGTCGCCTCCCGCCACTGCGAGCGTGCCGGCCGCCACCGCCGACACCACGGCGACCACGACGGCCAGCTTGATGCGTCCGTTCATCGCCACCACCTCCTCATGAAGCGCCGGATGCCGCACATCGGGCGCACTCGTTCAATAGGGGCTACGCACAGCGGCACCGCATGGATTGCCCGACCCCACAAGACGAAGACGCCCCGCCTTAGCGGGCGCCCTCGGGGTACAGGGAGGAGAGTTTGAGCCGACGACGCCTGGGTCGCAGCGCTAGGCACAAATTAGGACCCGTACGACCCCTAACAGCCCCTCCGAAGGGGGGTAGTTTGGCCCGCGTTTGGCCCGGAGCCGGTCTGGCGCATGAGTGGCGCACGGAGCGGTTGGCTCGATCCTGGGGTCAGCCCCTGTTCGGCCTCAGCCAGGCTCTAACTGCGGTCCGTCCTCTTCCGCGGGCCGGTCGCGGTCTCGACGGGCGCGCTAGACGGTCCCGCGGGCGGCGGCGAGGGCGAGAGGACCACGGCTGGGTTTTCGCCGTATCGTGCGCTTTCCTGGGCCGGGCGGGGCTGCCGGTATAAGATCGCCGCCGACCACCCGGCAAGGAGGCTGAAGAGATGTTCCTACTGGCTGCGGACTACCCGTTCCTCAACATCTTGTGGACGATGATCGTCTTCTTCGCCTGGGTGGCGTGGATCTGGATCGTGATCACCGTCCTGATCGACGTCTTTCGCCGCGATGACATCGGCGGCTGGTCGAAGGCGGCGTGGGTCGTGTTCGTGATCCTGGTGCCGTTCCTGGGCGTGTTGATCTACCTGATCGCCGAGCACGACGGGATGCGTGAGCGAAGCGAGAGACAGGCGAGGGCTCAGCAGCAGGCGTACGACAGTTACGTGCGCGAGACCGCCGGCGGATCCGCCACCGAGATCGCCAAGGCGAAGGAGCTGTTGGACAGCGGCGCGATCACGCAGGAGGAGTTCGACGCGATCAAGGCGAAGGCGCTCGTGTAGGTCGCGGTTTCCAGAGGAGGGCAACGACTGAGGGGACGCACCACAGATCGCAGCACCACAGATCGCACCGGCGCCGGGGACGGCATCCGCCGGGGCCGCTTCACGCTCTACTGGTCGACCAAAATCCGCCAGCGCACTTCCGCATCAAGGCGCCCCGCTCGTTCCCGCGCGAGGACGGCAGCCTCAAATGCAAGGCCGGCGTGAAGCGCTTCCGTCCACGGCTTTACTAAGCGCGGCGATTCGTCGCCGTTTAGGAGGCGACGTGTCGGGCGTGGCGCCGACTCGCACCGTTTGGCCCGCAATTTGGCCCGCACTGGCGCTTTGCACGGAATGACCTGATTGCGCGAGCATGTGCCAGGCGGTGATCAGCAGCTTACGCGCGACCGCCAACCCACCCGATCAACGACTGCCGCGGCCGCACGCTTTCTGGCCGCTTGACGGTCCGGCATGGAATTGAGAGGCCGCGGCAGCTCCCAGGAACGATCTGCGCTGCGAGCACCGAAGGAGAAATGAGCTCGACCGCACTGGGAGCGAGGGAAGCTGGTGATGCCGCTGGCTCGACAGCGAGACGTCCGTCAAAGAGAAAGCGGCACTCCGTCGAGAGATACTGCGTGGGCATGTCGCAGGAGAAGGGCCGTTGCTGATCATCATCGTCGGCGGCCTCTTTGCAGCGCCCCTGATGCGACGCGCGCGGGAGGCTCGAGCGAGGATGCGATGAGGGTTTCGGTCGCGCGAAGCGCCCGGGTCTACTGCGCAGGACTCGCGTTGTACCTCTTCGTCATCCGCCCGGCGTTGCTCAGGTGGGGTGCCTCAGAGGACGAGGTGCGACGAGACTGCCCCGGTGACCGAGCAGTGCGCGACCCGCACACGGTGAGCACGCGCGCGGTGACAATCCGCGCGCAACCCGACCAGATTTGGCCATGGCTCGCGCAGATGGGCGCCGGTCGCGGCGGCCTCTACAGCTACGACTGGCTCGACCACCTGTTCGGCTACACCGACTCGCCGAGCAGCAATGACATCCTGCCCCAGTTCCAGGACCTCGCCGTCGGCGACGTGATTCCGCTCGGAAGGGGCCCGAGCTGGCCCGTGATCGTCGCCGATCGCAATGAGGCGCTCGTCGTCGAGCCGGTTTCGGGTGCCGTGAGCTGGGCGTGGATTCTCGAGGTCGTCGATGCCTCGACGACGCGGCTGATCAGCCGGGTCCGACTCGGCCTCGACCACAAATGGCTGCTCCTCGCGTTCGCCCCCGCGGTCGACCTCCCGTGGTTCCTGATGGAACGAAAGATGCTGGACGGCATCAAGCGCCGCGCGGAACGGCTGGCGCAAAGCCCGAACTCCTAGATCCCACTCTTTGCAGCACCCGCCGAAAGAGCGGAGATCGTCGAAATGGTTCGGGCGCGGCGGGGACCCGGTTATTCCGGCGGCAGCGGCGCTACTCGCGTAGCGCTCTTCGTCCTAAGCGGGCGTCCGGCTACTCCCGCAGCCCGGCGGGTACGAGTGGACGGCTCAGGGGGTGGTCGAGCCGCCAGGCGGCCGCTGTCGGCGTAAGCGCCTCGTCTCCCAAAGATCGAAGGCCGCGATCGCGAGCGACGCTGCGATGAACACCCAGAAGACCCAGCTCACGTCAAAGACGAACAGTGCGACGAGTGCCGCCGCCGTGCAGATGATCACGGCGATCTGCCGTTGCCGACTGGTCCAAGCCACCTGTCACCCAGCGTATCGCCTACTCCGACAGCCCGGCGGAGGCGAGGGCCTGCTCGCGGTTGGCGTACGCCTTGAACCGCACCACAAGCTCGTCGCGGATCGTGAATTCGTGGGCGGCTCGGATCTCGACTGGCGCACCGCTTTGGTGTCCGGTGGCCGACACTCGCACGAAGACGAGCACCCGCTCGTCATCCACGTCGAAGAACCGCTCCGGCT
>DATAFO010000025.1:0-37013 GCA_036257465.1 Solirubrobacterales bacterium
GATCCCGAATGGCCCCACCCGGAAGGTCCCGGCCTCGCGATCGAGCAGGCCGCCGAAGATGCTCGGCGAGTCGAAGCTCGGCACGCACAGCCAATCGACGGCGCCGTCGGGTGCGACGAGCGCTCCGGTATGGCAGTTCGAGAGGAACCCGTAATCGGCGATCTGAGGGAATGGCGACGGAGCTGCGGCGGACTGCGGCTTCCCCTCCGACGGTGCCCCCGACGGCGGCTCAGACCTCGCGGGTCCGCCCCCTTCATCAGCGGCTTTAGGAGCGGGGTCTTTGGAGCTTCTCGTAGCCACAGCGCTCAACCTGCAATCCGATCAAGTGGGCAGCGAGCACCGGCTCACCGCGTGGGCAGCGACCGGCTCACCGCGTGGGCAGCGTCAGGCGGTTGCGCCCGCGTCCTTCGACTGCGCGTCCGCCTCCTTCCTCGCGAGCTCGGCGTCGAGCACCGCGTACTCGGCCTCCGCGATCGCCGAGTACGCGAAGTCGATCGCGAACCGGGCGTCGTCCTCGGCCCGTTCAGCCCTGTGCTGAGCCTTGTGCAGGTCGTGCTCCTCCTTCTTGCTCTGGATGTCGGCGCGGACACCGGCCATCGCCTGATTCCAGGCTCGCTGCACATCCGCCCACCGATCCGAGATCCGCCCCTTGCCCTCCTCGGCCTGCTCGCGCAGATCCTCGGCTTGCTGTTCACCCACTGCCCGGGCGTTGTCCCTGTCCGCCTCGAGATCCGCCTTGGCCTTCTGTCGCGCAGCTGCCGCCCGGTCCTCCGCTTCCTTCGCGCGGGCCGTGAGCTTGCTCAAATCATCGCGGGCCGTGAGCTTGCTCAAATCATCGGCCTCAGCCATCTCAACCTCCTTGGTCGTCGTCGCCGCAGAGTGACGGACGACCGGGTGAGCGGTCGTCATCCATTCTTGGTGATCCTCGGCACGTCACCATCGCCACGCGCGCGCCCGCAAACATGAAATGCTGGGCGATGATGAACACCAACCGGGACCGCCTCGAAGCGGGGCGTGGAAGGGTTCGGCGTCTCGACTCCGCCTCTCCGTGGGCCCCGGATTCACGCGCGACCGAGGACGGGACCGACGTCCCGGCACAGGCCCGGCGGGAGCGCCTGCCTCCGCGCAGCCGGCTGGTCCGCCGCAACGCACTGCTCGAGCGGCTCTCGGCGTGCCCTCCGGGCGGGGTGGCGCTCGTCTGCGGACCTGCCGGCAGCGGCAAGACGGTGCTGCTCCGCTCGTGGGCCGAGGCGGCGGGCCTCGACGAGCGTATCGCCTGGGTTGCAGTCGAACGCGGCGAACAGGATGCCCAGCATTTCTGGCTGTCGCTGATCGACGCGTTCGCCGATGCGGACGGCAAGTACCTCGTCGAGCGGGTCGCCCCGACGCCGGAGTTCCGCGGCGAGGCGCTGGTCAACCGTCTGCTCTCCGACCTGGAATCGCTCGAGGGGTCGCTCGTGCTCGTGATCGACGATCTGCATGAGCTCGACTCAGCCGAGGGGCTCCGGTGCCTCGAGCGCTTTCTCGCCCGCATCCCGCCCCAGCTCAGGGTGGTGCTGGCAAGCCGCGAGGAGCCGCAGCTCGGCCTCCATCGCCTCCGCCTCACGGGTGAGCTGAGAGAGATTCGGGGAACCGATCTCCCCTTCTCGCGAGAGGAGACGCGGGAGCTGTTCGAGGGGAGCGGGACCGCGCTCTCGGAGGAGGCGCTGGTGCTGCTACACGAGCGGACCGAGGGGTGGGCGGCGGGTCTGCGGCTCGCAGCGATGTCTCTCACCGGCCACCCGGACCCCGAGCGGTTCGTGAGAGATTTCTCAGGCAGCGAGCGCACGGTCGCGGGCTACCTGGTGGCCGAGGTACTCGACCGCCAGCCGGCGGAGGTCCGGCAACTGCTGCTGGGGACCTCGATCCTCGACCGGGTGAGCGGACCGCTCGCCGACCTCCTGACTGGCGGCTCGGGCTCCGAGCGGATCCTGCATGACCTGGAGGAGGCGAACGCCTTCGTCACGTCGCTCGACCCGGCGCGCTCCTGGTTTCGCTACCACCAGCTGTTCGCCGACCTCCTGCGGCTGGAGTTGCGGCGCACCGCCCCCGCGAGCATCAACTCCCTGCACCGGAAGGCCGCCGCCTGGTTCGCCGAACACGGGCATCCGGTGGAGGCGATTCGTCACGCCCAGGCCGCGGAGGATTGGCGGCACGCCTCGCGCCTGCTGACCGACAGCTACATCAGCCTGTTCTTGGATGGGCGCCGGCCGACGGTCCGCGGGCTGCTCGCCGACTTCCCTGCGGAGGCCGCGACGACGGATCCGGAGTTGGCGATCGCACTCGCGGGCGCCGGCCTGTTCGACCGCCGGCTGGAAGAGGTGACCAGCTACATTGAGCTCGCCGAGCGCCAGGCGGGAACGGTGCCGGATGAGCGGCGGTCGCTGTTCAAGCTCCGGGTTGCCTACACGAGGCTGTGGCAGGCCGGCCGCCGAGGCGATCTCTCCGAAGCACGCGAAGCGAAGCGGTCGGTCGAGGAGGCGCTGGCGGCGCAGCCGGCGGGCGGGATGCCGCAGCTGGCCGAGCACCAGGTTGCGGCGCTCACGACCGTCGGCGTCGTCGAGCTCTGGACCGGGGAGGTTGCTGATGCCGTCCGTCACCTCGAGGAGGCGCGCGAGCTGGCGCGCCGAATCGAACGTCCCTACCAGGAGATCGGGGCCCTCGCCCATCTGGGGGTGGCGGTGCGGATGAACGGAGAGACCTTCGCCAACGGGCTACGGCTCCTCGAGCAAGCGGTCGCGCTCGCCGAGGCTCACGGGTGGGCAGACGATCCCATCGAAGGCGCTCCCGCCCTCGCCTTCCTCGGTTCCGAGCTGGTCTGCCTCGGCCGCTTCGAGGAGGCGGAGCCGCGCCTCAAGCACGCAGAGCGCGCGCTCGCCAGGGAGGGGACCCACGTGACCGAGCTTGTTGTCCGGTACGCGTGGGGAATGCTGCGCTTTGGGCAGGGCCGGCTCGAGGACGCGCTCGCGGCGTTCCGGCAGACGGAGCAGATGAGGGCCCTTCTGAGCGAGGACGTGACGATCGACCCGCGGGGACGGATCGTGCAGGTGCGGGCGCGGATTGGCGAGATGGCTCCTGCACGGGCCGCGCTCGGCGAGCTCCGCCCCACAGAGCGCGACTCGGCCTTCGGGCGAATCGCCGGCGCGCAGGTCCACCTGGCGGAGGACAGCCCCGAGCAGGCTGTGGACGTGCTGGCCCCGGTGATCGAGGGCTCCTCCGAGGTTTCCTGGCAGGTTGACCCACGGATGGAGTCGATCGAGGCCCTCCTGTACGACGCCGCGGCCCGCGACGAGCTCGGCGACCGGCACGCCGCGGAGGCGTCGCTGGAGCGGGCGCTTGAGCTCGCGGAGCCCGACGGGATCATCCTGCCGTTTGCGCTCGCCCCGGTCCGCGATCTGCTGGAGCGCCATCCGAGGCACAGCACGGCACACGCCAGCCTGCTCTCCCAGATCCTGGACGTCCTGGGCGGGTCGTCGCCCACCTCCCGCGGCGAGGCCGCGCCGATGCTGGAGGAACTGAGCGAGGCTGAGCTCCGCGTCGTCAGGTACCTGCCGAGCAACCTGAAGGCACCGGAGATCGCTGCGGAGCTGTTCGTGTCGCCGAATACGGTGCGGACCCACCTGCGCCACATCTACTCCAAGCTCGACGCGCACAACCGCAGGGAAGCGGTCGATCGTGCGCGCGAGCTCGGGCTGCTCGCGCCCGCCCGAGTGCGCTAATGCGCCTCCGGCACCCTCGGCACCTCATAGCCGGCGTACGAGATCACTCAAACCGTGTGATGACGGCTCACCCCTTTCGGCTTGAGAGTCCTCGCCGCCCATGAAAGTGTGTGTTGTCTCGATCCCCACGTTAGGAGGAGCTAATGAGTGAACAGGCGGCAGGACCCCGTTTCGAAGCCCCACCGATTCCTTCGGAGTTCGCCGAGCCGGCACGCAAGATCACCAGCAACTGGTGGCTCTGGCTCGTCGTCGGGATCGCCTGGATCATCATCTCGGTGGTCCTGCTCCAGTTCGACCAGGCTTCGGTCACCACGGTCGGCGTCCTCGTCGGCCTCATGTTCACCTTCGCCGGCATCACGAACATCGTCCTCGCGGCCGCTCCGCGCGAGGCCCTCGAGGCGGCACAGATATCCACCGCCTGGCGCTGGGTCGCGGGGCTATTCGGCGTGCTGTTCCTCGTCGCCGCGGTGATCTGCTTCATCAGCCCGGAGGACACGTTCGCCGCGCTTGCCGACACCCTCGGCTTCCTGTTCCTGCTGATCGCCATCTGGTGGATGGCTCGCGCCTTCCTGGAGAGGTCGATCAACCAGCTCTGGTGGCTCGGCCTGATCTCCGGCATCCTGATGACGGCCGTTGCCTTCTGGACCGCCGGCCAGTTCTTCACCACCAAGGTCTACATCCTGCTCGTATTCGCCGGGATCTGGGCGCTGATGGAAGGCATCGTGGACATCGTGCGGGCGTTCCAGATACGCGAGGTGAACAAGCAGCTGTAGCGCCGCGGCAAAGCCTGCCCGGACGCCGAAGGAGAGCCACGTCAGAGGGGGACGCGTTCCCCCCTCTGACGTGGTGAGCAGCGAGCAGGCGGGTCGCGAGCGGTCAGGTCGCCTGCGCACGAACCCGCGACTTCCGCTCCGCGGAAATCTCGCGTCCCCGAGCTGGGCTCTGTCGGCCACGGCTACGGCTATTCCTCCTGATCGCCGGCATCGGCCGGCGGGCAGTGTCTCTCTCGCCGGCCTGAGCACGAATCACATGAATCGAGTGAGGACAGCTCACCCCGGCTGGCGCGTTAATCGGCGGACTGGCTGCAGATGCCGGCCGACCACACGGAGGAGGACCAATGCGCGACTTCAAGCACGAGGAGAGGGAAAGACTGTCCAGCCAGCAGGCGGCGGAGCGCCTGACCGATGTCGCCTTTGCCCTGACCACGGGCGGGACGCTGAAATTGGACGGCGAGGAGGTCGCCCTCCCGGATGAGCTGGTCCTGGAGCGGAAGGCCCGGTCGAAGTCCGACCGCGTCGAGCTCGAGTTCGAGCTGAGCTGGCCGGCGACAAGCGCGGCATCGCCGGCGCCCCGGCAGGCCATATCCGGTGAGTAGGCACGAACGTGCGCCGTCTACCTGAGCTCCCGCCGCACCGCGATCAGGGCCGCGGGCAGGTGCCGCAGGAGATCTCGGAGGCGGAGCTTGGGATCCGCCTGGTAGGCGACGAATGCGCCGTCGAACGCGGCGAGCGCGAAGCGCGCGAGCTGGTCGGCGTCCTCGCTGTCGCGATCGAGGCCGAAGACGCTCTGCATCTGATCTCGAAGCCGCTCCAACGCGAGCTCGCGGAGGCGCTCGACCACTCGGTTGACCTCTCCCCCGTCGACGTTGACCGGCTGCGTCGCCATCACGACCAGGATGCGGAGGAAGTTCGGGTTGCGCTCGAGCGTCTTGGTCACCGTGTCGACGAGGGCGGTGAGCTGCTCGGCCTGCGAGCCGAGCCGGGTGTCGAGGTCGGGGAGAGCCTCGAAGAACCGCTCGGCACCCCGCTCCATGACGGCGAGCAGGACCCCCTCCTTCGAGTCGAAGTAGTGGTAGACGGAGCTCGGCGGGATTCCCGCTTCGTCGACCAGCGCGGAGACCGTCGCGGCCCCGTAGCCCTTTTCGGCCATCAGCCGCTCCGCGGCGTCGAGCACCAGCTCGCGCGAGCGCGCGCCGCGGCGATTCGGAGTGACGCCATTGTGCTGCGACACGCTCGCATCGTAGCCCAAAGATTGAAGTTGACATTACAAAACCACTTCTGTAACGTCCGTACCAATCCTGTTCCCCCATGACTGTCGGAGGAGAGAAGATGCGCGAGGAGCGAGTGCCGGTGTTGATCGTCGGAGGCGGGGGAGCGGGGCTGACCGCTTCGATGCTGCTCGCGCGGCAAGCAGTCGACCATCTTCTCGTCAGTTCCCGGCCCAGCACCTCCGACCTGCCCAAGGCGCACGTCCTCAACCAGCGGGCGATGGAGATTCTCGAGGACTGTGGCGTGGCCGCCGAGATCGCCAAGCGCAGCACCCCGCCCGAGCAGATGGCGGCGACCGCGTACTACGCCGGCTTCGCTGGATCCGATCCCGACGCCGGGCGGCAGATCGCCAAGCTCGAGTGCTGGGGCGCCGGCGGAAAGAACGAGTTCTGGCACGCGGCAAGCCCGTGGCACCAGCTCAACCTTCCCCAGATCCGGCTCGAGCCGATCCTGAAGGCGGGCGCTGAGCGGCTCACCCCGGAGCGGATCCGGTTCAACCACGAGCTGCTTGAGCTGACCCAGGACGACGAGGGAGTGACGGCCGTCGTGCGCGACAACGGCAGCGGCGAGTCCTACACGGTGCGGTCCGACTACCTGGTGGGGGCCGACGGCGGACGCACCGTCGCCCGCCAGATCGGCGTCACCTACGATGGGCTGGGCGTCGTCACCGAGACGGCGACTTTGCACGTCAGCGCCGACCTCTCTCGCTGGGCGCGTGATCCGGACGTCCTGATTCGCTGGGTTCTCTGCCCCGACAGCGGGATAATGGTCGTGATGGTGCCGATGGGCCCGGAGCGGTGGGGACCGGACTCCGAGGAGTGGGTGATCCATATCAACTATCCCGTCGACGATCCGCGGGCGCAGTCCGACGAGCGCATCGAGGCCGACGCGCGAGAGGCGCTCGGCATGGTCGACACCCCGATCACGATCCACAAGATCACGCGCTGGTCCGTCGACGCGGTGATCGCGTCGGCGTTCCAGGTCGGCCGTGTCTTCCTCGTCGGCGATGCGGCGCACCGCCATCCGCCGACCGGTGGCCTGGGGCTGACGAGCGCGATCCATGACGTGCAGAACCTCACGTGGAAGCTGGCCGCCGTCCTCGCGGGCCAGGCGTCACCCGATCTGCTCGAGACCTATGAGGAACGGCGCTCCCCGGACGAGCGCAACGCCCAGCGGTCGCTCGAGAACGCCGTCAACCACTTCCAGACCGTTGCCGCCGCGGGGATCTCGCACGAGAACACGCCCGAGGAGAACTGGGCGAACCTGCGCCGGCTCTGGAGCGGCCGCCCCGAGGACGCGGAGCACCGCAGCCAGGTCCTGCGGGGGATGCGGATGCAGTCGATGGAGTTCGACGAGCTCAACGTCGAGTTCGGCTACACCTACGAGTCGGCCGCGGTCATCCCGGACGGGACGCCGCCGCGTCACTCAGTCGACGAGGTCCGCGTCTACGAGCCCTCGACCAGGCCCGGCGCCCCGCTGCCGCACGCCTGGGTCGACGACGAGGACGGCAACCGCCGGCCGATCAAGGACCTCGTGGAGCCCGGACGCTGGCTGCTGATCGCGGGCGAGGACGGGGAGCCGTGGTGCGAGGCCGCCCGGGAGCTCGCCGCGCAGGCTGAGCTGCCGCTCGACGCCGTTCGCATCGGCCACGTCGACGGCGATCTCTACGACCCGCGGTCCATGTGGGCGCGCCGTCGCGAGACCGAGCCTGGCGGCGCGATCCTGGTTCGGCCCGACCGCTTCGTGGCCTGGCGCAGCGTTTCCGGCTCGGATACCCCGCGCGAGGAGCTCTCGGAAGCCCTCGGTCAGATCCTCGCCCGTCCCGTCGCCGTGCAGGCCGTCGCCTGAGGCCATGGACTCCGAGGTCGACGTCGCGATCGTGGGGTACGGCCCGGTCGGCCAGGCGCTCGGCGCCCTGCTCGCCCGCGCCGGTCACCGGGTGGCGGCGTTCGAGCGGTTCAACGAGATCTACCGGCTGCCGCGCGCCGTACACATCGATCACGAGATCATGCGGTTCCTTCAGAACCTCGGCCTCGCGGAGCGCCTCGCCGAGGAGATGGTCCCGCTCCGCGAGTACCGCTGGTTCGGCGCGGACGGCGAGCCGTTGCTGACGCTCACGCCCGAGACGCCGGCGAAGTCCGGCTGGGAGCCCGACTTCCTGTTTCACCAGCCGGAGTTCGAGCGGGCGCTCGACGAGGTGTGTTGCGTCGACGGCGTCGCCGTGCACCGCGGCTGGGTGGCCGAGGGCCTGGTCGACGAGGGAGACTCGGTGACGCTCACGATCCGCCGCCACGAGGAGCGCGCCCCGGGGCGGCTCGACCCCACCGACGAGACCCGAACCGTGCGGGCTAGGTGGCTGGTCGGCGCCGACGGAGCCAACTCCTTCGTGCGAGAAGCGACTGGGATCACGCGCCGCGACCTCGGGTTCCGGGAGCGCTGGCTGGTGGTCGACGCCGAACCCCGCGACATGGGGACGCTCGCCGATCTGCCGGTCGCGTGCCAGTGGTGCGATCCCCGCCGCCCGACGACACACGTCCAGAGCGGACCGCGGCACCACCGCTGGGAGTTCATGCTGCTGCCCGGCGAGCAGTTGGACGACTTCGAGGACCCCGCGCGCGTCTGGTCACTGCTCGCACCGTGGTACAGGCCCACCGATGGTCCGCTGACCCGCACCGCCGTCTACGAGTTCCGTTCGATGCTGGCGGATCGGATGCGCGACGGCCGCGCGCTGCTGGTCGGCGACGCCGCCCACCTCACCCCGCCGTTTCTCGGCCAGGGGCTCTGCGCGGGGCTGCGCGACGCCGCGAACCTTTCCTGGAAGCTGGACCTCGTCCTGCGGGGGCTCGCCTCGGACGAGCTCCTGGACACGATCGATCTGGAGCGCCAGCCGCAGACCGAATGGGTGATCCGCTTCGCGATCGAGCTCGGCAAGGTTCTCTGCGAGCTCGATCCCGAGGCCGCGGCGGAGCGCGACACGACCCTGCGCCAGGCGGCCCCGCCGCCCCCGGTTGAGCCCCCTCCATTCGCCACCGGCGCGATCCGTCGCGGCGGCGAGGAGCCGCCGGACCCGCTCGCGGGCACGCTGAGCGTCCAGGGGCGCGTCGCCGTCGACGGGGAGAGCGGGCGCTTCGACGACGTCGTCGGGCGCGGCTGGGCGCTGATCGCGGCCGACGGAGATCCCCTCGAGCAGCTCGACGGGGAGCGCCGCGACATCCTGCGCAAGCTTGACGTGACCACCGCCTCCTTGGACGCCGGCGTTGCCGGAGGGGTGAGCGACCTCGACGGCCGCCTTACTGATTGGCTTCGTCAACACGATGCTCACGCCGCGCTCGTCCGTCCTGACTTCTATGTCTTCGGCAGCGTCCGCTCGTCCGCCGACCTGCCGTCGCTCGTCGACGACCTGGGGGCGCAGCTGTCCCTGAAGACTCAATCCATGATCAAGGAGCATTGATATGGCCGATTCAACGGCAGTGATTCACCCGAAGTTCCATCACTTCAACCTCAAGACGACACGGCTGCAGGAGATGATCGACTACTACTCCGTGCTCGTCGGAGCCGAGGTGATCCACCAGGACGACATCGGAGCCTGGCTCAGCAACGACGAGGCCAACCACCGGATCGCCCTCCTCGCGTTTTCAGACTTCAGCGACGACCCGGAGAAGGAGGCTCACACGGGTCTGCACCATTCGGCGTTCGAGTATGCGGAGTTCGACGATCTGAACGCGAGCTATCTGCGCCTCAAGAAGGCCGGGATCGAGCCGGATTTCTGCATCGATCACGGCATGACGTTCTCGTACTACTACGCCGATCCCGACGGGAATCGCATCGAGCTCCAGGTCGACAACTTCGGCGATTGGGCGAAGTCAACCGAGTGGATGCGGACCTCCGACGAATTCAAGGCGAATCCGATCGGACAGTTCGTCGACCCCGGCGAGGTCGCGGGCGATTATGCGGGGGGCACGTCCTTCGCGGAGCTCCACGCGAAGGCAATGGCTGGTGAGTATGCGCCCGAGCAGACCCCCATGCCGGTCCCGGGGCCGTCGTCATGAGGCGCTGCAGGTTCGAGGCCGACGAGGAGGCCCGGGACGGCATCGTCGAGGGCGATCTCGTTCTCGACCCGTATCGGGGCGAGCGCCATCCGCTGGGTGAGGTGCGATTGCTGGCCCCGGTCAGGCCGCGGAAGTTCCTCGGGATCGGCCTCAACTACGCCGACCACATCGCTGAGAGCGGGATGGAGGCACCGGAGTTCCCGGTCTTCTTCAACAAGCAGGTGACCTGCGTGGTCGGACCCGGGGACGACGTGCACATGCCACGGGTCTCCAACCTGCTCGACTACGAGGGCGAGCTGGCGATCGTGATCGGCGAGCGCTGCCGCCACGTCTCCGAGGAGCGCGCGCCGGACGTGATCGCCGGCTACACGATCACCAACGACCTCTCCGTGCGTGATTGGCAGCTCCGCACACCGACGATGACGCTCGGGAAGTCGTTCGACACCCATGGCCCGCTCGGACCGTGGGTCGTGAGCGTCGACGAGCTCGGCGATCCGCACGCGCTTTCGGTCAAGACGTACGTCAACGATGAGCTGCGCCAGGACGGCAACACCAAGGAGATGATCTACGACTGCTTCCAGCAGGTCGCCCATCTGTCCCAGGCGTTCACCCTCGAGCCGGGCGACGTGATCGCCACGGGCACGCCCGCGGGGATTGGCGCCGTGCGCCAGCCGTTCCCGGAGGGCCTTCTCAAGGTCGGCGACACCGTCAGGATCGAGATCGAGGGAATCGGGTCGCTCGAGAACACCGTCATCGAGGAGCCGGACGGGTTCGTGGTGGCGAAGGGTGAGGAGGAACCCGCGTGGGCGGTCTGACCGACGACCTTCGGGAGTTCCTCGACGCTCATCGGGTCGGCGTGCTCGCGACGATCGGGGACGACGGAAAGCCGCATCAGTCCGTCGTCTACTACGTGTGGGACGGCGATCGGCTCCTGGTCTCGACGCTCTCGGCGCGGTTGAAGGCGAAGCACGTCCAGAGCACGGGCTGGGCCTCGCTTTCCGTTCGCGGAGACGAGCAGCCCTATCCGTCGGCCACCTTCTCCGGCCCGGCCGAGATCCTCACTGAGGGCATCGGACCCGCGACGGCCCTGATCGTGCAGCGCATCGCCGGCGCGGAGGAGCCGCCGGAGCCGGAGAGCGACGAAGCCCTGGCGGCCCTCGATCGAGTGATCCTCGCGATCACCGTCGAGCGCGTCAGCGCGATCACCCACCTGCAGGCCACGACCCGATAGCCGAGACACGGCAGCGCGCGCCGGTCAGTCCGACCGCGTCGGTATCAAGAGCGAGTGGCCAGCTCACAGTCCTCCTCGGCCGCCGGCGACAGCGGTCGCCCCGAGGTCGATGTCTCGATCTCGATCCGAACGATCCTGCTGGTCGCCGCCGTGGTCGCGATCGCGTGGGCCCTCGTCTCGATCGCGGATGTGATGCTCGTGATCCTCGTGTCCACCTTCAGCATCGCCGTGTTCTCGCCGGTGGTCGACGCGATGGAGCAGCGTCTAGGGTGGAGCCGGGGGTTGTGCTCCGCGGTGCTGGTGTTGGGGACCGTGGTCATCATCGGCGCCGTCCTGCTCGTCGTGGTGCAGGCGGTCAGCGACGCGGTACGTGGTTTCAGTGCCGACCTGCCGGAGATCGTGGAGGAGGTCCGGCAAAGCGATGTGGGGAGCACGATCAACGGCGAGAGCGACGCGCTCGACACGCTGAAGGAGCACGCGGGCGACATCACCAGCGGGGTGTCCACGGCGGCGGGCGGCGTCACCAACGTCGGAGTCTCGGCCTTTGGGGCGGTCACGCTCTTCTTCTCCGTCATCTTCCTGACGCTGTTCGGGCTGGTCGACGAAAAGCGCATGCGGGCCTGGATCGGGAGCCTGATGTACACGGACAAGCGGGACCGCTACACGCAGGTGGCGGATCGGATCGTCCACACGACCTCGCGCTACATGCTCGGCAACCTGGCGATCTCCGTGATCTGCGGGACCGTCTACGGCATCACCGCGCTGATCCTCGGGCTTCCGTACCCGCTCGCCCTGGCCCTGATCGCAGGCTTCCTCGACCTCATCCCCAACATCGGGGCGACGATCGCCGGCCTCATCATCGGGCTCGTCGCGCTCTCGGTCAGCGTCGGCGCCGTGATCGCCTTCGTGATCGTGATGGTGGTCTACCAGCAGATCGAGAACTACCTACTGCAGCCCACGATCATCGGGAAGGCGGCCCGGGTCTCCGGCTTCACAGTGCTCACCAGCGTCCTGGCATTCGGGGCGCTGTTCGGCATCATCGGGGCGATCATCGCCGTCCCGATCGCGGCCTCGATCCAGATCGTCGTCGAGGAGTTCACCGACGACCGCCGGTCCCGGATCGCCGCCGCTGACGCCGCCGAGCAGCAGCCCGCCTAACTGCTCGGTTCGCCTCGCCCGCTACCAGGCTCCGCGCGGGAGAATCCATGACCGTGGCCCCGGTACCGAGCGAGCTTCCGCACATCACGCGCAGCGCGATCCTGAAGCACTTGCTGGCGGTGGCCGTGGCCGGGCTGGCGCTCTACGGCCTCGCGCCCGAGCTCGACGAGGTGCTCGGCAGCTCGACGCGCCTGCGTGAGATCGAGCCAGGCTGGTTCGCGGCGATGGCCGTGACCCAGGGCGCGAGCGTCCTTTGCATGTGCGCCGTGCAGCGAATCGCCACCGGGGAGCATCGCTGGGGGCCATTCCTGCGTTCGTACCTCGTCGGCAGTGCGGTCAGCAAGATCCTGCCCGGCGGTGCCGCCACGTCGGCTGCGCTCCAGTACGAGATGCTCACTCAGGAGGGAGTCCCGTCCGGCCGCGCTGCGTCCGGCATGACCGCCGCCTCGCTGATCGTGTTCGGCGCCCTGCTGCTCTTGAACATGCTGGCGTTACCGCTGGTGGTGCTGGGCGTGGCCGTGCCCACGGAGCTGCTGGCGGCGGCGTGGGTCTCCGCGGCGCTGTTGGTCGGCATCGTTCTGATCGGCTCGCTCGCGCTGAGGGACGACCGTTTCCTGACCGCCGTCGGCCGGGCGGCACAGTGGAGCGTCAACAAGCTGAGGAGGCGGTCCGAGCCCGTACAGGATCTTCCCGAGCGGCTGCTCGACCAGCGCACCGCTGTCGCCGACGCCGTGGGCGGTAACTGGTGGCAGGCGCTGCTCGCCGCAGGCGGCAAATGGGTGTTCGACTACCTGACGCTCGTCTTCGCTCTCGCCGCCGTGGGCGCGCACCCCGACGGCGCGCTGGTGCTCGTCGCCTACTCGGCGGCATCGCTGCTCGGGCAGCTGCCGCTCACGCCCGGCGGGCTCGGCGTAGTCGAGGCGGGACTGACCGGCGCACTCGCGCTGATCGGCGTGAACGGCGGTTCAGCCGTGCTGGCCACGCTCGCGTATCGGCTCTTCAACTACTGGCTCTACCTGCCGGCTGGCCTCGTCGGCCTGATCCTGCACAGGCGCTCCCGCCGCTCCCCGCAACCCTCCCCAAGCGGCTGAGGGGCGGCCCGTCTCAAAGGTGGGGCCGCCCCTCGGAAGCTGTCAGGCTAGTCCCAGTCCTCGTTCTCGTTCCAGCCCGCCGTCAGCCCGTAGATGAGCATCACGTCGAGGATGATGATCAGGAACGACCACAGCGGCGCGGCGGGGAACCAGACGATCTGTGCGATCGCGTTGAGGGAGACGAAGAAGATCCCGGCCCAGCGCGCCGGCTCGCTGCCGGCAAGCAGCCCCACCCCGGTAGCCGCCACGAGCAAGCCCAGGATCAGATACACCCAGCCCCAGGTCGTGACGTCGGCCAGGATCACCCCGTCGCCGCCGACGATCACGACATCGTCGTTGAGGATCGCCGCCAGTCCCCACAGCGCGTCGAGGGAACCGACGATCAACAAGACGACCCCGGCGAAGACGGCCCAACCCGATGGCTCTCTCTCCGAGACTGATCTCGATGCTTCCATTTCCTCTTCCTTTCTTCGCTGCCGCAGATTCGCGGTCGTTAGCCTGCGTATAGAGCGTCGATCTCCGCCGCGAACTTATCGGCGATCGGCTTGCGCTTCAGCTTCATCGTCGGGGTGAGCTCGTCGCCGGGCTGCCACTCGACCGGGAGGATCGTGAAGCGCTTGATCTGCTCGACGCGGGCCAGTTGCTCGTTCGCGCGCTCGACGCCACGCTCGACCTCCCCGCGCACGGCTTGATGGGTGGTCAGGGCCTCCACCGAAGCCTCCTCGATCCCATTCGCGGTTGCAAACGCGGCGAGCGCGTCGGGGTCGAGGGTGATGAGCGCGACGTTATAGGGGCGGCCGTCGCCGACCGCACAGGCCAGCCCGATCAGCTCCGAGGAGGTCTTCAGCTTCGCCTCGATGTTCGCCGGGGACATGTTCTTCCCCGCTGCGCTGATGATCAGCTCCTTGATCCGGTCGATGATCCTCAGATAGCCGCCCTCGTCGAACTCGCCGATGTCCCCGGAGTGAAGCCAGCCGTCGGAGTCGATCACCTCCGCGGTCTTGGAGGGCAGGTTGCGATAGCCGGCCATGACGTTCGGCCCCCGCATCAGGATCTCGCCCTCGTCGGAGAGCCGCGTCTCGACCCCCGGCAAGCTCGTGCCGACGGTGCCGATCCGGATCGCGTCGGGCGGATTCATGGTTTGGACGCCAGTCGTCTCCGACATCCCGTAGACCTCGCCGAGGGGGACGCCGATCGCGTGGAAGAACTCGATCACCTCGGGCGGGCAGGGCGCCGCCCCGACGATCGCCACCTGGACCTGGTCCAGGCCGAGCCGTTCCCGCAGCTCCGCGAAGGCGGCCTCGGCCCCTGCGACCTGCGCCGCGAGCTCGTCCGGCACAGGCTCGCCGGCCTGCTCGAGCCGGACCTTGGCAACCGCGGCGTCGATCGCCTGCTCGGCGCCCACCCGCCGCTCCTCGTCGCGCTCCCGCTCGAGCCCGGCGAGCACGGCGGCGCGCATCTTCTCCCACAGCCGCGGCGGGGAGAAGAAGAAGCCGGGTCGGACCCGGGGAAGCACCTCGGCCACCGCGCGGGGGTCCGGGCACGTCGTCACCTCCCAGCCGAGCAGCATCGGCTCGTAGTGGGTGCAGATCCGTTCGGCGATGTGCGCCATCGGCAGGTAGGAGACCGCCCTGAGGCCCTCCGGAAAGCCGGCGTGATCGCGGATCGCCGAGCAGAGCGACGTGACGTTGCGATGGGTCAGCTGAACGCCCTTCGGGGGACCGGTGGTTCCCGAGGTGTAGATCAGGGTCACGAGATCGTCCGGCTGCGCATGGGAGGCCGCCGCACCGAGCTCGAGGGGCTCCGAAGCGAGGTCGAGCAGCTCCTGCCACGCGATCGCCTCCGGATGCGAGCCGTCGACGAGCACGACTGTCTCGACCGCCGTTCGCCCGCTGTCGCGGACGGCGAGCGCGCGCTCGAGGAAGGCGGGCTCGGTGACCAAGACGCGGGCGCCGGCATCGCCGATCACGTGCTCTGCCTGCTCGACGGTGAAAGTGGGATAGACGGAGAACGGCGCCGCGCCGAGCAGCATCGCGCCGACATCGGCGACGTGGAACTCCGGCCGGTTGGTGAGCCAGAGAGCGACCGTGTCGCCGCGGCCGACCCCGAGCCCGGCGAGGCCGCCGCCCGCCGCGCAGGCGCGCTCTGCGTACTCCGCCCAGCTCCAGTCGACGCTGCCGTCCGCACTCCGGAGCGCCCGCTGGTCGGCTCGGCTCGCGACCGTGACCGCGAACGCCTCGCAGGCGGTTGCGGGGGTCGTGGCGGTCTTGCTCGCGGCGGTCATCTCGGGTTTGCTGATCGGATCCGGCTAGGGAAGGCTGCGCCGCAGCCAGCCCTCGTAGAAGCCCTTCAGGTCGGGGAGGAAGTCGTGGACGACCGGGTAGCCCGGAGGCACCGCCTCGACCTCGAGCAGCGCCCCTGAGGCCGGGCAGAAGAACTCCCGGAGCTCCATCCACTCCGGGTCGGCGTGGCCCATCCTCGGGTAGATCTCGCGCATCGCCTCCTCGTCGTCGCGGACCCGGACCCGTGCGTGCATCTTCCAGTTCTCGTCCCAGCGGCAGAGATCGGCGCCGGCGTCGGTGCGGATCACGTACTCGCCGTCCGAGGCGCGCTTGACGACGTTCAGCCCCTCGCCGAGCGGGAGGACGATCGGATCGTCGTATGGGACCCGTTCCTGGAGCACCGAGATCCAGGTGTCGAACCTCGCCGCGTCCTTGAAGCCTGACTGGATCTCCTTGACGGCACGCCGCGACAGCTTCTCGTCGAGCATGTCGCCGAGCAGCTCCGGGCTCACCGCGGCGCCTTCGACGGTCTCCTCGTCGTCCGGGGCGAAGGCGCTGGCGCTCTGCATCTCCAGGTAGGCGGCGACCGACTGCGCCGGCGTCAGCTTCCCGGGTTGGGAGCGCTGGGCCTCGACCGTCGGCGTCACCGCATCGAACTCGAAATCCTCCTCGAGGTCCCAGAAGCCGCGAAACTCCGCGGCGAACCGGGGGGAGAGGCGCATCGACTCGGCGTACATCGCGCGCACCGGCTCGATCAGTGCGCCCGCGACTATTCGGTCGCGCTCGCTCGCACGCCACTCCTCTGCGGGAACCGAGCGCTCGAGGCGATCGCGGAGCGCTGCCTCGCGGTCGGATACCGCGTAGACCGACTCGGAATAGTCCGCGAGAAGATGGCCTTCGGAGACGTCGCGGGAGACCGCCTCGACCGGCCGCTGAAGCGGGTCGCCGACGCCGCCGCCGCCCTTGTAGACCATCTGGAACAGGTCGCCCACCTTCGCCGGTTCGAGTGTGCGCATGCCGTCCTGGACGTAGACGCGGTCGCCCTCGAGCTCGAACAGCGCGGGCTTGTCATAGCTTCCGTCGCCGGTCGGGTAGCGCTCGCCTCGCCGCGCGAGCTCGATCACGCCCGAGTCCTTGACCGAGTGGACGTAGCCGGTCGCCGCCGGATAGCCGCCGAAGATCCCCGGAGCGCAGAACATCCTCGATTCGACCAGCTGCTGGACCTGGAAGAACGGGGTGTTCCAGGTCATGAACAACGACTCGAAGCCCGACCCGCCGCGATGGCGTCCCGGTCCGCCGGTCGACGCCTTGACCTGGCGCCCGAGGTAGAGGAACGGGGTGATCAGCTCCCACATCTCGCAGTCTCCGTGGTCACCTTCGGGATTGAACGGGGCCGCCCCGTAGTCCAGTCCGTCGAGGACGTACTGCGCGCCCATGCCGCCGCCGGCGAACTCGAAGTTCATGAAGCCGGATGTGTTTCCGTACTGGTCGATGCCACCACCCTGGAACGCGGCGGGGTGCTGGTAGGAGGTCATCACCTCCTCGATGAAGCCTCGCGACTGCAGCGCGCGCGAGAGCCCACGCAGGTATCCGGTCCAGGTCGCGAAGAGGGGTGGCCACGGAACGCTCGAGGAGCAGGGCGCGTCGCCCTTGTTCAGCCAGGTGCCCTCCGGAATGTTGCTGGTGGTTGCCAGAAAGCCGCCGTCGTTGATCTTGTCGTTGCAGATCAGGCCCTGGGTGAGGACAAGCCAGGTCATCCCGTAGGTCCCCGAGGGCGTGGCGTTCATCGAGTGCCAACCCCACGCCGAGCTGCCGTCGAGGTCGACATCCATCGTGCCGTCCCCGCCGAAGCGCATCTCGTAGCAGCCGTGCATGATGAAGTCGCGCCTTGCGATCTCGGGGAGAGCGTCCTTGTCGGCGAATTGAGTGTCGAAGAACCCGGGTGCGCGGTACCGGCCCGGAACGGTCACCCGGCGGACGGTCGCCTTGAACGACCGCCGGGTGTCCTCGATCACCTCGCGCATGAACTGCTTCACGCGTGGCAGCCCCTCGTCGACGATCAAGCGCTCGATCGCGTCGCGGATCATGTGGCAGCCCGCGAGCCGGGTCCGCTCGTCGAGCAGGTAGTACATCGGCGTCCGCGTCTGCCGCTCGATCCGCGTCAAATGCGCCTGGGAGATCTGGTCGTCTTCGCCGATCCGGTCCCCGTGCAGGTCGATCCCGTCCTCGAACACGTTGGTCGGCCCGACCGGGACGCCGCCGGGGGTCGAGGCGCCGATGTCGAGCACGTGGGTGACGCCGCCCGCCCAGGCGACCAGCTCGCCCTCCCAGAAGATCGGCACGAAGGTCTGCACGTCGGCGGGGTGGACGTCCCCGATGGTCGGGTCGTTGTTGGCGAAGACGTCGCCGGGGCGGATGCCCGGGTTGTCCTCCCACCCGTTGCGAACCATGAACTTGAGGGCCTCGGACATCGTGTGGACGTGGACGATGATCCCGGTGGAGAGCGACACCGAGTCGCCCTCCGGCGTGTAGAGCGCGAAGCACAGCTCTCCCAGCTCGCGGACGATCGGCGAGGCGGAGATGTTGAGCGCCGTCTCGCGCGCCGAGACGAGGCCGCCGCGAACGCGGCTGAAGAGCTTCTCGAAGCCGATCGGATCCGACTCCTTCAGCTCGAGGCGATCGAGCCCGCAGTAGCTGCCCTGCTCCTCGAACAGCCGCTCTGACTCGGCGAGCATCTCGGTCAGGCGCCGGCCGTTCCAGCCGATCGCGGCGCCGGCCTCGGGCTCGATCTCGCGGGTAGCTTCGACGATCGGGGGGTTCATCGATCGGCCTCCTTGTTCTCGAGGTGGAAGATGTCGTGCGCGTCCACCCAGGCCCTACGGTCCGGCGGGATCGCGAACGTGGTCGAGGGCGCTTCGATCACGGCCGGGCCCTCGATCGTGTGGCCGTTGACGACGTCGTGCATCTCGTAGACGTCGGTTTCGGTGAAGCCGAAGTCGGCGCCCCAGTGGACCGGGCGGGTGTGCTTGACCGGCGGCGAGCCCGCGGTCACGTCGAGCTCCGGCAGTCGCGGCTTCTCGATCTCGACCGAGCCCTTCACGATCGCCTGGGTGACGACGTAGCCGAGCTCGGGCGACTTCGCCGAGCTCGCATAGACCTTGCCGTACTCGTCCTCGAAGCGGGCGACGAGCTCGTCGACCTGGTCGGCCGTCTCGAGCTCGGCATGCGGCGAGTCGATCTCGATGTCGTTCAGCTGGCCGTAGTACTGCATTCGCACGGCGTGGACGAAGCGGACCTGATCGCGGTCGTAGCCCGATTTCGCGAACTCGGTGGCGACCCGCTCCTCGAGCGCCTTCCACGCCTCGGTGACCAAGGCCCCGATCCCCGCGCGGGCCTCGGCATCGCCGTTCGGTGGCAGCGGCAGGTCGACGGTGCGGTCGTAGCGGTACTCGAAGTCGGCGCAGGCGCAGCCGAAGGCGCTGAAGCCGGCGGCCCAGGCGGGTACGAGGACGTTGGCATAGGGCACGCCGGCGGTGTAGCCGGCGACGTGCAGCGGCCCGCCGCCGCCATAGCAGAGCAGCGTGTAGTCGGTCGGCGAGTACCCCTTGCCGAGCACCCGGCCGACCGCTTCGCCGCGCAGCGTCGTCTCGAACAGCTCGATGATCCCGGCCGAGGCGTCCTCGACCGATAGGCCCAGAGGCTTCGCGATCTGCTTCGAGATCGCGTCCCGAGCCCGGTCGACGTCGAGCACCACCTCGCCGCCGAGGAAGTAGTCGGGGTTGAGCCGGCCGAGAACGAGGTTGAGGTCGGAGATCGAGATCGTCTCCAGGCCGCCCTCCGGATTGCAGACGCCGACCCGGGCGCCGGCAGAGTCCGGTCCCAGCTCGGGACGGTGCGAGCTCGGGTCGACGCGGACGAAGGAGCCGCAGCCGGCTCCGATCGAGTCGATCTTGACCAGCGGCATGTTGAGAACGAACCGGGCCATGTCCGGCGTCGGCGTCACCTCGTAGCGGCCGTCGGTGATCAGCGCGATGTCGAAGCTGGTGCCGCCGATATCGGTGCAGAGGACGTTTGACAGCCCGATTCGCTCGGCGAGCCATTGGGCGCCGACGACGCCGCCGATCGGACCGGAGATCAGGGTCGTCCCAAGCTCCTTGGCGTCGATCGAGATCGTGCCGCCATGGGAGGCCATCACGCGGAGCTCGAAGCCGGCACCCCGCTCCCTGGTCCGCGCCGCGACCCTGCGCAGGGTGCCCCGGGAGGGCTCGGCGGCGTACGCCTCGATAACGGTCGAGTTCATCCGCGGCACGTCCCGGCGCGTGGGGTAGAGCTCGGAGGAGAGAAACACTGGGCAGTCGCCGTCGAGGCCACGGGAGGCCTTCTCCTCGGCCAAGATCTCGCCGACGCGCGCCTCGTGCGCCGGATTCCGGTAGCTGAACAGGAGCGAGACGACGATCCCGTCGACTCCGGCGTCGAGCAAGGCGGCGGCCGCCTCGCGGACGTCGGCTTCGCGAAGCGGCAGGGCCTCCGTGCCGTAGAGGTCGATCCGGCCCCGCACTCCGCGGACCTGGTCGCGGTCGACGAGTGGATCGTTGTGGTAGTGGGTCGCGACGTGGAGGCGGTCGCCGTATGAGAATCCGAGGTACGTCTGAATCGCGCGCTCCATGCGCAGCGAGTCCTCCTGGCCGGCCGTCACGATCATCCCGAGGTTGAGGCCCTTGCGGGACAGCAGCCGGTTGAGCATCGCGGTGCCGCTGAACACGCCGGACCGGATCTCCGGAAGGCCCGCCTCGGTGTCCATTCCCCATTGCTTGAAGGCGTCGTCGGTGGACGCCATCAGTCCGACCGACTCGTCTTCGGGCGTGGTCTGCGCCTTGCCGACGATGAACTCACCGGCCTCGTCGACGATGAAGGTGTCCGTCATCGTGCCGCCGGCATCGATGGCGAAAACACGGGGGGTATGGGACATGATCGCTCGCCTCTCCTCTTGGTGTGCGGCGCTGTTGGCGGCTCGGATGCTGTCGAGCAGCCTACGCCCGACCCGGCAGGGCGCCAATGGCGATTCGGCTTAAGCCGGGCCGTCTTCGTTGTGGCGCGTTCACAATCGGACTAAGGTGAGTTCGGCCGATGGCGACCCGCACATCCGCGAAGCCGGCGGCGAACCGAAGCGAGACCGCTTCGAGCGTGGCCCTGCGCAAGCTCGCCAGCCGGCTTGCCGCTGACGATCAGTGGGTCGGGGCCGTCGCCGATGAGATCACGGCGGCAATCCACCAGCAGCTCCCCGAGCTCGAGGCCGACGAGGGGATGCGCGAGGCGACCTACGCGAGCAGCGAGAGCAACGTGCGCATGTTCATCGACGTCGTCCGGATGGGGACCGACCCGGACGAGGCCGAGCCGCCCCCGCCCGCGATCGATTACGCGCGCCAGTTCGTTCGCCAGGGACTCACCATCGACGCCCTGCTTCGCGCCTATCACATCGGGCAGGCTGCCTTCGTGCGCAACCTCTCCAGCACCGTGCGCTCCGCGGTCGAGGACCCGCTGGAGCTGCCCGCGGCGCTGGAGCAGGCAACCGGCCTGACCCTCGCCTACGTGAACGCCGTCAATCGGGCGCTCGTCAAGCAGTACGCGCGGGAGCGCGATCGCTGGGTCCGGAGCGCGGCCGCAGTCCGCGCCGACGTCGTGAGCGCGCTGCTTGGCGGCGGGCAGGTCGATCGCGAGACCGCGGAGCGGCGGCTCGGCTATCCGCTGGGCGGTTCGCACCTCGCGTTCGTGGTCTGGTGCCCGGCGGGGGGCGAGGACGTCGATGACCTCGGGGCACTGGAGCGCGCAGCGTCGGGCCTCGCCGCCGACCTGGGCGGCTCGCATCGCCTGCTGGTGCCGCTCGGGGCTCAGTTGATCGCCGGTTGGGTCGGTCGCTACGAGGAGCGGGTGGGCGACGACCCGCTGCGGAGGACGTTCGACGTCGGGAGCTCGCCGGAGGCATGCGCGGCGACAGGCCTTCCGGGGCCGGAGCTCGACGGCTTCGCCCGAAGCCACCGGGAGGCGATGCACGCGCGACGCATCGCCGGACTGATCCACCGCCCGCCCGGGTCAGTGGTCGCCTATCAGGACGTCGCCCTCCCGGCGCTCGCGTCCGCGGACCTCGAGCATGCCCGTGACTTCGTGCTCCGTCATCTCGGTCCGCTCGCAGCCGAGGACGATGACAGCCTGCGTCTCTCCGCGACGCTCCGGGTCTACCTCGAGGAGCGTTCGAGCCCCCGCCGCACCGCCGAGCGACTCGGCGTGCACGCGAACACGATCACCAACCGGATCCGGGCGGCGCAGGAGCTGCTCGATCACCCGATAGAGAGCCGCGTTGCGGAGCTGCTGGTGGCACTACGCCTCGCCGCGGTCGTTCGCGACGAGCGCTGAACGCTCGGGTTCCGCCAGGGCCCGGGCGATCGCCCGGTACGCCTCGGTGTTGAAGGCGAGGCCGACGTGGCTGCCGCCGACGCGGACGTTGTCCGCATAGGGGACCACGCACGACTGCCAGCGGACGACGCCGTCCTCCTTCGAATAGATGCTCGTCAAGCGGACCGACTCCGGAAACGGCGCCGAGTAGGCAGCGGTGAACGCGCACCCGCATTCCTCGGACAGGCATGCGATGCGATCGCCGTTGCGGTCGCCCCGCCTGTGCCAGGCACGAACCAGGGCCACCGCCGCCTCGGTCGGAGCGCTGATCGCCAGCTGGCTGCTGAGGCCCCCGCCGAGCGCGACCACGTGCGAGACGAGCTCGGGTCGCCGCGCCGCGAGCGCCTTGCCGAGATGGGCACCGCGGCTGTGGCCGACGACCGCGACGCGCCGCTCCCGCCGGGCCACGAGCGCCTCGGCCCGCCGCTCGACGCGGCGCAGGGCCTGATCCGAGCACGAAGTGTTGGTGACGAAGTTGGCGCCGCGCGGCAGGTAGCCGATCCGGCGCAGCCACAGGCCCATCGCCGCCAGGGTGTAGTCCCCGGCGAGGAACCCCGGGAGCAGCAGGACCGGACGGCCGTCGCCGCGCGGGACCCCACGCCCGCGGAAGACCGGGCTGGCCAGCAGGCGGGCCGCCTCGAGCTGCCAGCGCAGCTCGCCGAGGTGGTTTCCCCACCAGCGCCGATCGACCACCGAAGCGGACTGTCCCTCGGTCACGGTCACTGAAGTATTGCCGCTCGGGCTGATGCCCCCTGTGCTCGATCCACAAGCAGGCGGGGCGCGGTTGGCCACCGAAGCCATCGACGCGAGACCACCGCGCGCCTACCTTCTGCCGTGCAATCGAGCAGACACCGAAAAAGGAGATCGACCATGGACAAGGCAAGGACAATCGACATGGACAAGGCAAGGACAGAACGACTGCGGCTCTCCTCCATTCTGGGGACGATCGTGGTCGCGGATGCGCTGTTCCTCCTCTTCGTCGCGCCCTTCGCCTAGGAGGACCGGGGGCAGTAGGGTGACCGGCAGAAGCGACAACGCCCGAAGGGGAGATCCACCGGATATGACCAGCGGAGCAAGGACGTCGGCGCGGTCCCAGGGCTTCCAAGCCTCGGATCAGCGCGACCTGAGTGGGCCGTTGGACGTGCTGCTCACCGAGGCCACCTACAGCCCTCGCCAGCGCTTCTTCGCCGTCGACGCCGCGGTCCGGCTGGGGACGTCGCTGGCGCGGCGGCCGCGAGCCGTCGCCCGGCGGGCCGCTGAGCTCGCGAGGGAGCTCGGCAGTGTGGCGACGGGCAGCACCGAGATCGCCCCGCCGCGCGGCGATCGCCGCTTCACCGATCCCGTCTGGAAGGAGAGCCCTGTCTTCCACCGCTTGATGCAGGCGTACCTCGCGACCGGGGCGACCCTCGACGGGCTGATCCGTGACGCCGAGCTCGACGTCCAGACCGAGCGCCGCGTCCGCTTCCCAGTCGAGAACCTCCATGACGCCCTCGCGCCGACCAACTTCCCGTGGTCGAACCCGGCGGCGATCAAGACCGCGGTCACCTCGCGTGGAGCGAGCGTGGTCCGCGGCGCCGGCCAGTTCGCCGCCGACATGCGGACCCCGCCGCGTCTGCCCTCGATGGTCGATACGTCGAAGTTCGAGGTCGGCGGCAACCTCGCGGTCACTGAGGGGGCTGTGATCCGGCGCGAGGATGCGTTCGAGCTGATCCAGTACGCGCCGCAGTCGGACGAGGTCCGCTCGGTGCCGCTCGTGATGGTGCCGCCGATGATCAACAAGTACTACATCGGGGACCTCGCGCCGGGCCGCAGTCTGGTCGAGTATCTGCTTCAGCAGGGTCAGCAGGTGTTCACGATCTCGTGGCGCAACCCGGAGGCTGAACACGGCAGCTGGGGACTCGACACCTACGCGGAAGCGGTCATATCGGCGCTCGACACCGCCTGCGCGGTGGCGGAGTCCGAGCAGGCGCAGCTGCTCGCTTTTTGCGGCGGCGGGATCGCCGGCGCCTGCGTTGCGGGGCATCTGGCCGCGAAGGGAGAGCAGGAGCGGCTGGCGGGGCTGACACTCGGTGTGTGCGTGCTCGACAACGAGCAGGCCGGCGTCCCGAGTGCGTTCGTCAATCGCGACATCGCGCGCGCGGCCGTCGGCGTCTCAGCCCGGAAGGGGTACCTCGACGGCGCGGCGCTCGCCTCGCTCTTCGCCTGGCTCCGCCCCAATGACCTGATCTGGGGCTACGTCGTCAACAACTACCTGCTCGGGCAGCGCCCGCCGGCGTTCGACATCCTCTTCTGGAATCAGGACACGGTGCGGCTCACGGCCGGTCTTCACCGTGACTTCATCCGGATGGCGCTGGATAACCCGCTGGTCGATCCGGGGTCGCTGGAACTGCTCGGCACCCCGATCGACCTCGGCAAGGTGGATGTCGACAGCTATGTCGTCGCCGGGATCTCCGACCACATCACGCCTTGGGAGAACTGTCAGCGGACGACCCGGATGCTCGGCGGTGATACGCGGTTCGTGCTCTCGACGAGCGGCCACATCGCCGCGATCGTGAACCCGCCAGGCAACGAGCGGGCCAGCTACCGGGTGGCGGAGGAGGGTGACCACGAGGACCCGCGGGCATGGCTCGCCGAGGCCGAGAAGCGGCCGGGAAGCTGGTGGGAGGATTGGAACGCGTGGCTGGCGGAGCGCTCGGGCCCGATGCGCGAGGCACCCAAGGGACTCGGCAGCCGTGACTACGTACCGATCGGAAAAGCGCCGGGCACGTACGTGCTAGCGCATTAGTGGCAGGCGAGGCAGATTGAACCTTGCAGACAACCTGACCGCATCGGGAAGCACACATGCGGCCCGAGTGGCGCTGAAGATGGGCGACGCCGAGCTCAGGTACTCCCAGCTCGACGGCGCCTCGGCGCACGTCGCCGGGATGCTGAGGGCGAAGGGCATCGGGGCCGGCGACCGGGTCGGCTTGATGCTTCCCAACGTTCCGTACTTCCCGATCGTCTACTACGGGATCCTCCGCCTCGGCGCTGTCGTCGTGCCGATGAACGTGCTGCTGAAGGAGCGCGAGACCGGCTTCTACCTCTCCGATCCCGGGGCGAAGGCCGTCTTCGCCTGGCACGACTTCGCTAAGGCGGCGGAGGCGGGCGCCGCCGAGGCGGGCGCGGAGTGCATCACGGTGAGGCCGGGAGAGTTCGAGGATCTGGTCGGGGAGGCTGAGCCGATCGTCGAGCTCGCCGACCTGTCCGCCGACGACACCGCTGTGATCCTCTACACCTCCGGTACGACCGGGACGCCGAAGGGGGCGGAGCTCACGCACTCGAACCTGACGCGCAACGTCGAGGTGATCGGCGAGACGCTGATCCAGGTCAACCCAGACGACGTCATCCTCGGCGCGCTGCCGCTGTTTCACTCCTTCGGTCAGACCTGCGGGCTGAACCTCTCGGTCGCCGCTGGCGCCTGCCTCAACCTGATCCCGCGCTTCGATCCGGGCAAGGCGCTGGAGATCCTCGAGCGTGAGCGGGTGACGGTGTTCGAGGGCGTGCCGACGATGTACGCGGCAATGCTCAACCACTCCGATCGAGACGGGTTTGACCTCTCCGCGCTTCGCCTCTGCGTGTCCGGCGGCGCGTCAATGCCGGTTGAGGTGATGCGCGGCTTCGAGGACGCGTTCGGCTGCAAGATCCTCGAGGGCTACGGACTCTCGGAGACATCGCCGGTGGCGTCGTTCAACCACCCCGACCGCGAGCGCAAGGCCGGCTCGATCGGGACCCCGATCGCCGGCGTCGAGATCAAGCTGCTATCCGACGACGGCGGCGAGGCGGCCGAGGGCGAGCCGGGCGAGATCGCGATCCGCGGCCACAACGTGATGAAGGGCTACTGGAACCGGCCCGAGGCGACCGCGGAGGCGATCGACTCCGACGGCTGGTTGAAGACCGGCGACGTGGCCAAGGTGGACTCCGACGGTTACTACTTCATTGTCGACCGGAAGAAGGACCTGATCATCCGCGGCGGCTACAACGTCTACCCGCGCGAGATCGAGGAGGTGATGTACGAGCACCCCGCCGTCGCTGAGGCGGCGGTGATCGGCGTTCCGCACGACGAGCTGGGCGAGGAGGTTGGGGCCGCGGTGGCGCTCAAGGACGATGCCCACGCCACCCCCGACGAGCTTCGCGATTTCGTCAAGGGGCAGGTGGCGGCGTACAAGTACCCCCGCCACGTCTGGCTCGTCGATGAGCTGCCGAAGGGGCCCACTGGCAAGATCCTGAAGCGCGAGATGAAGCCCCCCGTCGGGTTGCAGGCGAGCCGATGAGCGAGCGGGAGGCGACGACGGCGCCTGTGGCCGAGCCCCCATATGCCGACGTCGGCAAGGCGCTCGGTACCGATTACTTCCTGATCCGCGACCAGCTCACCGCCGAGGAGCTCGATTACCTCGAGCGCACCCGGCGGTTCGTCGAGGACGAGGTCCTGCCGGTGATCGGCGACTACTGGGAGCGTGCGGAGTTCCCGATCGACCTCGCGCGACGGCTTGGCGACCTGGGGTTGATCGGCGACGGGATCGAGGGCTACGGCTGCCCTCCGATGAGCCCGCTGGCAGCCGGGCTGATCCACATGGAGCTAAACCGCGGGGACGGCAGCCTCGGGGTCTTCTGCGGGGTCCAAGGAGGCCTGGCAATGCGCTCGATCGCGGGGCTGGGCTCCGAGGAGCAGAAGCAGCGCTGGCTGCCGAGGATGGCTCGGTGCGAAAAGATCGGCGCCTTCGCGCTCACCGAGCCCGAGCACGGCTCCGATTCCGTCGCACTCGAGACCTCGGCGCGCCGCGACGGTGACGAGTGGCTGATCAACGGCTCCAAGCGCTGGATCGGCAACGGCTCGATCGCCGACGTGATCGTCGTCTGGGCGCGCGACGCCGACGACGGCCAGGTGAAGGGGTTCCTGGTCGAGAAGGGCGCGCCCGGCTACGACGCTCAGAAGATCGAGCGCAAGGGCTCGGTGCGAGCCGTCTGGCAGGCGCAGATCGAGCTCACCGACGTCCGCGTCGCGGAATCCAGCCGGCTACCCGGCGCGAACAGCTTCAAGGACACCGCCCGGATCCTGGTCGCGACGCGCAACGTCTGCGCCTTCGGCGCGCTCGGCCACGCGGTCGCCGCCTACGACTCCGCGCTCAGCTACTGCCGCCAGCGGGTGCAGTTCGGAAAGCCGCTGATCAGCTTCCAGATCGTCCAGGACCGGCTGGTCAAGATGCTGGCCGAGGTCACCGCGATGCAGCTCTACTGCCTTCAGCTCGGTCGCCTGGTTGAGCAGGAGAAGCTGCGCGACACGATCGCCGGGCTCGCGAAGATGAACAACACCACCCGGGCGCGCGAGGTGATCGCCGAGGCGCGCGACCTGCTGGGCGGCAACGGCATCCTGCATGACTACCACGTGATCCGCCACATGGCCGACATCGAGGCGATCCATACTTTCGAGGGCACGGCGACGATCCAGGCGCTGATCGTCGGCCGTGACATCACCGGCATCAGCGCCTTCACCTAGCCACCGCCAACCCAGCAGGTCGACAGCCGTGATCCAGCACATCGTCCTGCTTAAGCTGAAGCCAGGAGTAACCGACGAGCAGGTCGAGGCGGCCTTCGAGGCCGGCAGCGAGGTGCCCAACGAGATCCCGGGACTGATGCGGCTCACCTACGGCCGCGACCGCTCCGAGCCGGCACACGGCTTCGACCTCGCGTCGCTCGTCCATCTGAAGGACGAGGTCGCGCTTGAGGCCTATCTCAACCACCCGAGCTGACTCGAATACCTCGAGCGCCACGTCGATCCACTGACCGAGGAACGGATCGAGCTCGCCGTCCCGTCTGAGGGCAGTCACACGCCCACGATCGCGACCTGGTATGCGGCGCCCTCGCTGTTCTCGTAGCGGTCATCGCGCTCGTCGCAACACCGGTTGGAGGCGCTCGCGCGGCGACACCGGCGCAGAGCTCCGGCACGGTGCAAGAGTGGAATCTCCACGCCGTGAACGCGCTGATCTACGCACCAAGCGCGCCGATCCCGGGCGCAGGTCAGACGCCACCGGTATCAGCGCTGCACCTGGCGATGGTCCAGGGGGCCGCCTATGACGCCGTCAACGCGGTCGACCGCGGGCATCGGCCGTATCTCGACGGACTTCCACTCGCGTCGCGGTCAGCGTCGAAGAAGGCCGCCGTCGCCACCGCCGCGCACGACGTGCTCGTCGGACTCGGAATCGGGCTCGTGCCGCCGCTGCCTCCGGTGCTCCTCGTTCGACTCGACGCGCTCTATGCGACGGGCTGGCAGAGATTCCCGAGGGTGCCGCCAAGGCCCGTGGGATCGCCGCCGGGGCCGCTGCGGCGGAGGCGATGCTGGCCGCGAGAACGGACGACGGCCGCTACGAGGCGTTCTCGTTCACGGTGGGCGACGACGCCGGCGCATGGCGTCCGACCCCGCCGGGGTTCGTCAACGACCCGTTCGCTTGGGTGGCAAGGGTCGAGCCGTGCCTCCTCCGGGGCCCGTCGCAGTTCCGGACGAAGGGGCCGCGCAGGCTCACGAGTCGCGCCTACGCGAGGCAATACAACGAGCTGAAGGAGCTCGGGGGCCCGACGCTCGGCAGTTCGCGCACCGCAGAGCAAGAGGCCGTGGCCCAGTTCTACACCGTCAATCCCCTGGAGCTGTTCAACCGCACGTTCCGAACGATCTCCGAGGACCGCCGGCTGACGCTCGTCGACGAAGCCCGGCTCTTCGCGATGCTGAACATGGCTGGCGCCGACGGTGTGATCAACTGCTGGGACGACGAGGCGCACTGGAGCTTCTGGCGTCCCATCACCGCCATCCAACAGGGTGAGAACGACGGCAATCCCAACACCGAGGGAGACGCAGGATGGACGCCGCTGATCACCCCCCTCCATATCCGGAGCATCCGTCGGGGTACAACTGCGCGACGGGCGCGTTCATGCACACGGCCAAGGCCTTCTTCCACCGTAAGAAGATGGCGTTCAGCGTCGTCAGGATCGTCCCGGGCATGCCCGACGTGACGCGCACCTACAAGCGCTTCACGGACGTCGTCGACGACACCATCGACGCCCGCGTGTACCAGGGCATCCACTTCCGCGCAGCCGATGTCCAGGGTGCACGGATCGGCAAGAAGGTCGCCCGCTGGCTCGACAAGCACTACTTCCAGCGGGTGAAGTGACCCGAAACATTCCGGATGGGCCGTAGTCGGCGGGGCGGCCCATCCGGGATGCCGGTCGTGAGTCGTGCTGTGGGACCGGAATCTCGCGACGGTCACCGCCTGATACACCGCGGCTGCGCCCGGTCCTCGTGCGGGGATCTGGCACAGCCCTCTATCTCTACGCCGAGGCAGGGCTCGAGGCCCTGGTCTCGGCGCTGGCGGGCCCCGATATCGAGCAGCTGAAGGACGTCGTCGCCCAATACGGGATGGACCAACAAACTGGCGATGACCTCGAAGACCACCGATCGCTTGATCGAGCACATCACCGGATTCGTCGAGGCGCGGCTCCGCAAGGACGAGGCATTTCATGTCCTGACACGTTCGCCCACGTTCCGTCCGCTCTCCGGCATAGCGCGGAAGGTTCCGCGATGAGCCGAATCGAGACCGAACCGCTGACCGTGACCGCCTACGCGGTGATGATCCAGCGCGCGGCGAAGACCGCCGGCGCGGCGCTGATCGAGGGCGAGCTCGAGAAGCCCGGGCGCACCGGCGCTGGCGCCCTGCCCGGAGGCAAGTGACCATCCTGCGCTTGGAACGCGCAGCCCGCGATCACGGCGAGGGCGTCGAGCTCCGGGGGTTAAGGGCCGATGCGGTATGACCGCATCATCTCGTTGTCCTCGTGCTCGAGGATGTGACAGTGCCAGACGAACAGCCCGGGGTGGTCGAAGTGCGCCTTCACGCGCGTGATCTCGTTCGGGTAGGCGATCACCGTGTCCTTGCGATTTGCCTCCCAGGGCTCGGGGTCGCGCGGTGGTCCGCCGTCGCCGATCGGCTCGCGGTCGACGACCTCGAAGGTGATCTCGTGGATGTGGATCGGGTGGGCGTCGGCGGTGAAGTTGTAGATCTCCCACACCTCGATCGCTCCCAGCGCCGGGTTCTCCGTGGGTGGCTCGTCCCAGCCGAGCGGGTTGCCGGTGCCGTCGGGGTTGAGGGTTCCCAGGTCGGCCTCGACCGGTCCGAACGGCTCTTCGCTCTCGCAGTCGAGGACGATGTTGTCGTTCTCGTCCGTGCTGATGAACACCGTCGCCGAGTCCTGCTCGTTGAGCGACACCTGGCGCGTGTTGGTGATGGCGCCGAGTGAGGCGAGCGCCGGGAGCCCGAGGTCCGTCGGCGGCGTGCTCGGGTCGGGAGCCGTTGCGGGGACGACGCGAAAGCGCATCACCTGCCCGGTCGTATCCGGGTTGGCCGGCTCGAAGTCGACGTTCGGCACCCCGCCCCCGAACGGGTCGTCGGGAGCGAGGTTCAGCAGGGTGATCTCGGTTCCGATCGGGACGTCCGTGAAGTCGACGATCACGTCCGCGCGCTCCGCGGGGCCGAGGAGCACCTCCGTCAGCTCGACCGGCGCCGGCAGGAAGCCGCCCTCATTGCCGATCTGCCAGAACGCCAGGTCGTTGTCCATCCGCAGGATCAGGAAGCGGGAGTCGCAGCCGTTCAGAAGGCGGAAGCGGTAGCGACGCGGCTGGACCCTGAGCTCTGGCCAGGTGGCGCCGTTGACGACGATCGCGTTGCCGAAGAACTCGGGGTTCCAGATCGGCGCGACGTCGCTCGGCCCGTCGCAGGCCGGGTCGGGCATGAACGGGATCTGCAGCTGGGAAGGGTCGAGGCCCTCGAAGTAGGCGCGGTTGTCGGGATAGAACAACGAGCCGTCGTCATTAAAGGAGCGGTCCTGGATTGCGATCGGGATCTCGAAGTAGTCGAGGCCGGGCGGATCGCCGAGCGCCGGCGCCGGACCCGGAAGCGTCCCAACGACCGCATCGTCGTCAGGTCCGCCGCGCAGCAGATAGAACCCGGCCGGCCCGGCGTAGACGTTGGCCCGAGTCATCCCGAGGGTGTGGTCGTGGTACCACATCGTCGTCGCGCGCTGGTCGTTCTCGTATTGGAAGACCGCGCTGCCGGGCGTCCAAGCTTGATGAAGCTTGGCCTGGGCCTGGGCCTGGAACGTGCGATAGAACGAGCCCGTCCTGGCATACCCCGCCGGGATATTGCGCGCATGAGGCAGGTACCAGGCCTCGGGGTAGCCGTCGCTCTCCTCCGTGCTGTGGCCGCCGTGAAGGTGGGTGACGATCGGCACCGGCCCTCGGTAGGGAGCCTGGTCGCTGCCGTGCCCGTCGCGGCCCTGCGCGCCACCGGGCGGGTTCGCCCAGTGAAGCGTCTGGTCGACCGGCAGCAGGTGAGGTCGGAATTCGCCGTTCGGCTTGACGAGGTCGTTGATCCACTTCACCCGCACCGGCTTGCCCCAGTCGGCCTCGATCGTGAACGCCGGATAGTTGAACGTCTCGGGGTGGTTGACCGACCCGTAGCTCCAGACCGTCGTCGGCTCCAGCCCCATGCTTGCCGGCAGGATGTGCTGGGAAAACTCGCGCACCGCGATCTCGTAGTAGTCGATGCCCACGCGCGGCTTGCCGGGAATGCTTTTGCTGCGCGGCATCGCTGGCGGGATCACCAGTGACGTCGCGTACTTCGGGATCGAGAGGGGGTCGAGCACGCTCGCCGCAATCGGAATCGGCTGCGCCACGGCCCGACCGTCAGCGAAGCGCCACAACAGCAGGCCCGCACTCGCGCCCGCCCCGTACTGCATCAGCTGGCGCCGGGTGATCGTGCCTCCAGGCACGAACGCATCCACGTTCCCTCCTCCCTGCCTGAAACCCATTGCAACCTCCTCTCGGGGCAGTGCCGGACCCTCGATCGCGCGGAGCCCGGCAACGTGGGCGCCTATGCCTCAGGGATAAGCTAACGCTGCAGAGACCGCAATGCAAATGCTCGCGATCAGGCTTGGCGCAGGCGCCTCCCGCCGGGAACTCGCCCTGGTGAGGCTCCGGTGCTAGCGGCCGTTCAAGCCTCGCGCCGCAGGCGGACTCCCTCGACTATCCGTGCGTCGTAGCGACAAACGAATCGGGCCGCCGATTCGAATCTGCGCGGTCGTGGTACCGCTTTGGTACCGACTGCTACGTCCGATGCGTCCAGAATGTCCACCGCTGGGGACGATGGGGACGCGGGGGACGCTCCGGGACCCATCTACACCACAATTCGCTCGGCTGGGGGCCGAAAGGTCGTCGGTTCAAATCCGACCGCCCCGACTAGGCGACAGCCCGCTCCGGAAGCGGGCTTCGGCATCTCGGGGTCCGCGGGATGGGCAGGTCCGAGCGCCGTGGTGAGCGCGGTTGGTGGTGCCGGCTACGGGCAGGACCAGCGGTGACCACGGCCGTGTCACTACCTCCCTGCCGCGGACCCGGCACACGTGAGGGGCGCGTGTTGCTCGCTACGATGCCCACGGGCCGATTCCGCCCACGCGCTCGACCGAGATTCGGAGCCGGACTCCAGGCGGGGGATCATCCATCGGCGGAAAGCGCACGTTGGGGCCGAGGTAGACCCGCGCCAGCTCCTGAAGCAACTCGGGAGCGCCGCCTTCCTCGATCGTCGCTTGGCCATAGACGACCACGTGCTCGCGCAAGCCGGGCGGCTGGATCTTGGTTCCCTCGAAGGAGATCGCGACGCGGGGATCCCGGCGGACGTTCTCGAGCTTTCGGAGGCGCGGATCCAGATGCGCCGTGAGCAGCTCGTCGCCTTCGACCGCGACCCACACGCATGTCACCTGCGGGGTCCCGCTCGGGTTCGTGGTGACCAGATGGCCGAGCGCGCCTGTCCGGATGAGCTCCTTCGCGCTCTCGGGCAGGGCCATGGGCCAGCGAGTTTACGTCTCCAGGCCCCCCGATCCGACATGTCAGCGACGAGCTCCGCCAAGTCGAGGGACGGTCCATCGAGGAGATCCTGGCACCGATAGTTGCCCGGGCGCGAGGCTGAATTGCGGCGTTCTCCGCGCGCGCGGAAGCACCACCGATGTTCAACAGTCAGCCGCTCCGTCAGATCGGGCCTATCCTGGGTGGGAATGGAGACGACAGGGTTTCGGAAGTCCTCGGGCTGGGGCGCCCCCGGGGAGCCCCTTGGACCCTATGAGGAGGTCACCCTGCACGGCCATGAGGTCGGCTTCCAGGCTGCCGGCGAGGGGCCGCTGCTGGTGCTGCTTCACGGGATCACATCGACCTCGGATGCGTGGCGGGAGGTGATGCCGAGGCTCGCCGAGCGCTACACGGTGATCGCCCCCGACATGATCGGCCACGGCCGCTCGGCCAAGCCCAGGGGGGACTACTCGCTGGGGGCCTACGCCGCCGGGGTCCGCGACCTGCTGGCAGTGCTCGGCTTCGAGCGCGGCACCGTCGTCGGCCACTCGCTCGGCGGCGGGATCGCGATGCAGTTCGGCTACCTCTTCCCGGAGTACGTGGAGCGGTTGGCGCTGATCTCGAGCGGCGGGCTCGGCAAGGAGGTCCACGCCCTGCTCCGTGCGGCGTGCCTACCGGGATCGGAGTGGGTGCTGCCGCTGCTGGCGCGCGAGTGGTCGGTGAGGGCCGGCGATGCGGTCCGCTCGGTGGCGGCCAAGCTTGGACTGGAAGCGGGGCCGGACCTGGCCGAATTCGCCCGCGGCTACGCCTCGCTGATCCACGACGGCGCCCGCGACGCTTTCCTCGACACCATGCGGAGCGTGATCGGCCCCGACGGCCAGAAGGTCTCGGCGCTTGACCGACTCTACCTCGCCGATCAGCTCCCTTTTCTGTTGATCTGGGGAGACCAGGACCCAGTGATCCCGGTCGAGCACGGCCGCTCCGCCCACGAGCTGGTCGCCCACAGCCGCTACGTCGAGATCGAGGGCTCGGGCCACTGGCCGATGCTCGACGCGCCCGAGCGGATCGTCCGTGAGCTGATCGGCTTCATCGAGGAGACCGAGCCGTTTGAGTGGTCGCTTGAGCGGACGCGCGAGCGGCTGCGGCGTGGCCCGGAGGGCTCACCGTCGGAATGATGAGCCGAGCGAGCTCCCGCCCGTGACCACGGCAGCGCCCATGTCGAACGCGGACGCCGCCTGGCTTCACATGGACCAGCCGACGAACCTGATGGTGATCACGTCCGCGCTGTGGTTCGATGAGCCGGTCGACTGGGACCGCACCCGGGAGGTGCTTCGCAGGCGGCTCGTCGATCGGTTTCCCCGCTTCCGCCAGCGGGCCGTGGAGGGGCGAACCCCGCTCTCGGGTCCACACTGGGAGGACGACCCGCGCTTCGACCTTGACCTCCATCTCCATCGGGTCGCCCTGCCTGGCCGCGGCGATCGCGCCGCGCTGCAGGCGCTAGTCGCCGACCTGATGGCGACCCCGCTGGACCCCTCGAAGCCCCTCTGGCAGTGGAACCTGGTCGACGGTTACGGTGCAGGCTCGGCGATCGTGGCGAGGATGCATCACTGCATCGCCGACGGGATCGCACTCTCTCGGGTACTCATCTCGCTCACAGACGAGGCCCCCGACCCTGGGATCGCGGTCGCCCCGGAAGGGCGGGACGGCGGCCGGGTGGATGGCCTCATCGCACCGGTCGAAGGCGCCCTGGGGGCGGCGCGGAGCGCCGCCAGCGCTCTGGCGCACGAGGCGATGGCGATTGCCCGTCACCCGTCGGAGCTCATCGACCTGGCCGCCGACGCCCGCGACGATGCTGAGACGCTCGCCAAGATGCTGCTCGCTCCCGCCGATCCTCCGAACCCTTTGCGCGGAGAGCTCGGGGTCGCCCAGCGGGTCGCGTGGTCTGCGCCGATCTCGCTCGATGCGGTGAAGGAGATGGGGCATGCGACCGGGACGACCGTCAACGATGTGGTGCTCACCGCCGTGGCCGGCGCCCTGCGCCACTACCTCCGTTCACGCAACGGCCTCGTCGACGAGCTCACCGCGTTCATTCCCTTCAATCTGCGGCCGCTCGACAAGCCGCTGCCGGCGGAGCTCGGGAACCGCTTCGGTCTCGTCTTCCTGAGACTGCCCGTGGGGATCGGCGCCCGGCGCAAGCGCCTGGCCGAGATCCACCGGCGCATGGAGGAGATCAAGCATTCGCCCGAGGGCGCGCTCTCCTACGGCCTGCTGGAGGCGATCGGAATGGCGCCGGTGCAGGTCGAAAGGAGGGTCGTTGAACAGTTCACGGCCAAGGCGACGGCGGTGATGACCAACGTTCCGGGCCCCCGGCAGCCCGTCTACTTCGCCGGCACTCCGGTGCGCGGGGTGCTCGTCTGGGCGCCGCGGTCGGGAAGCGTCCCGATCAGCGTCGCGATCTTCAGCTACGCCGGGGAGATAACGGTCGGGCTGATGGTCGACGCCGGCCTGGTGCCGGACCCGGAGCTGATCATCAGGGCCTTCGAGCGCGAGGTCGATGCCTTGCTGCGACTGAAGATCTGATCGCGCAGCATCCGGTGCCGTGATCCGGCAGGGAGTAGAGGAGGCCGAGCGTTAAATCCTGGAATCGACTGGGGCTCGGTGGAGGGAGGAGATGCGTCACTAAAGGTCACGCGCACGCCTTCGAGAGCGGGTTGCCGTCGCGCGTTCTGCTCTCGAGGTCGCCGTTCAAATCCGGCGGCCCCGACTAGGCGAAAGCCTCGGTCGCGGGCGAGGGACCAGCCGGCTCGCTGGCGGGATTTGTGGCGGGTTGCGTCAGACGACGTCGCTCAGCTCGGGCTCCTTGGCCATTGCCGGCCACCGGTGGACGATGACGTTCCACCGAAGGGTGCCGATGCGCGCTGCGAGGTGGTTGCGAGTCTGTTGGGACAGGTGGGGCCAGCCCGCCGACCACGAGCCCGTTCGGTAGCCGTCAAGGAGCGCCTGTTCGTGATGCTTGAGCTCGTGCTCGTGGCAGATCAGCAGCCGGAACTCTGCCGCGCCGCACCGACCGGCCCATAGCCACGCGGCCTCAGCGTTGCGGGCGAGTTGGTCTCGCGAGATGTCCCACTTCGTGCCTGCCCCGAGCCAGTCGTTCCTCTTGCCTTCAACCGAAATGACGCATCCCTCGCACTCGATGAGACAGTCGGCATGGGTGGGTCCCTCGAGGACCAAGTCCTTGGGGATCGACGACTCACCCCGAGCGAGGGTCGCGAGAGCCTCCTCGCGGCCTGGATTCTCGAGAACGCGATGACGGTACTCACGCCAGGCACGGCCGTCCCAGGGAGCGAGCCGATGGGCGTTCCGAATCATCCATGCGAGCCTTTCCGGGGAGGGGGGGATCGTCGCCTCAGGTCCCAGCGCGAGGCGACGCAGCGGGCCGGGCTCGATGGGCTCGATCCCTCCCGCCAGCCGGATCAGCTCGCCGGGCCAGTTGGGGCCGCCATGGGTCCTCAGCCATCTGAAGACCGGCTCGACGCGAGTGCGCTTGCTGTCCTCACCGGCCAGATATGGCATGGGCTTGTGTTGCTCACCTGAGGTCGAACGGCGATCGGGCCCGCCGCCGTGATTCACCCTGGAGGTAGGGAAAGGCTAGCCAGGCGGAGAGAGGGAGCGTGAAAGCAGCCCCGTGGCTGCCACCAGTCCTCCGGCCCGCTACCCGGCCTGCCTACTACCCGCCCGCTTACGCCCGGCCCCAGGCGAGCACGCCAGCGACGTCGAGCGCCGAAACGACCCCGACCGCGCGGCGCGCGTCATCGACTACGAGCAGGTGGGTCGTTCCATCCTCGACCATTAACTCGACGGCGCGCGAAAGAAGCTCGTCGGTGGCCACGGTGATGGGATCAACCGCGACGGAGCCGGCATCGCGATGCTCTGCGCCGGGACCTGCTGCCGCGAGCAGCTCGCGATCCGAAACCACCCGGACAGGGTCCTCGCCGGCTGCGGTCAGCACGACCGAGTGGACGTGGTTAGTC
>DATAFO010000054.1:0-20768 GCA_036257465.1 Solirubrobacterales bacterium
ATCGACGCGAGCGTTGAGCTCCTGCATCACCTCGAGCGTGAGGTCCGCCTGCACGCTCTCGATCGTCGCGCCGAAGTCCTCACCCGCCTCCTCGGCGGTCTCCTGGCGCGCGACGAAGAGCACGTTCCCGGCCGGCAGCACGCCCTGGTCGTCCTCCAGGATGGTGTACGTGTCGGGATCCGTGAACAGCTGCGCGTCGGTGGTAAACAGAATCGACAGGTCCGCGTCGCCCTTGTCGAGCACCTCGTAGCGCAACCCGATGTCGACCGGGACGAACTCCTTGAACCTCAGCCCATAGTTCTCCTCCAGGCCGACGAGGCAATCGATTCGCTGGCGGCACTCGGGCGAGCCGTAGAGGGTCAACTCCTCCGACTGGCCCTCGAGGTCCGAGATCGTCGTCGCCCCGAGCTCCTCGGCCGTCTCGGTCAACAGGCCCACCGCGTTCGCGCTCGAGAACGGCGTCGGCGGATAGGCGACCAGGCCCAGTTGCTCGAAGTCGTCCTGTGACTCCTCGAACGCCTGTTGCGGGTCGCTCGGCACGTCCTCCGGGGCGAAGTCGAAGAACGACGTCAGCGCGGTCGACGTGTACTCCGGATAGCCATCGACCTCCCCGGACTCGAGCGCCTCCAGGGCCACGGTCTCATCGCCCAGGTTGAGGTCCTTGCTCACGTCGTAGCCGGCTGCCTCCAGCGCCTGCGCGTAGATCTCGCCGAGCACGATCTGCTCGGTGAAGTTCTTGGACCCGACGGTGATCTGCACGCCGTTGTTGTCGGGGTTATTCTCGATCAGGTTGGCGGTCGTATCGCCGCCGTCGTCATCGTCGTCGTCATCGCCACAGGCGCCGACCGTGAACGCGAGCACGAGCGCGGCGATCAGCGCCAGCAGCGCCCGCATCCGGGGATTGATCCTCATCGGACTAAGGTCCTCTCTGCTCGACAGATGCGCCCGCGTGGGCGCACGGACACTGTCGATCCTATTGGGGCGGCAGGTCGGGCTGCACAAAATTCCGCGTCAGAACCCGTCTTTGCGCCAGGCTCTCAGGCGCTCGCCCGCTGCACCTTCAGGCCCTTGGGCGTCACGAGGCGTTGGATGCCCGACAGGCCCAGCTCGACGACCAGGGCCAGCAGGGCGACGACGATCGCCCCGGCGATCACGCCGTCGTCGCCGACCACGTTCCGCGACAGGATCAGGTCGCCGAGCGTCAGAACACCGGCGAGCGGCGCGATCGTCGCCGTGGCGACGATGTTGATCGCCCCGGTCCGGACGCCGCTCATGATCGTCGGCGCGGCAAGCGGCAGCTCCACCTTGCGCATCACCTCCGTCTCGCTCATCCCCATCCCGCGTGCCGCCTCCACCGCGCCACGGTCCACCTGGCGGACCCCTACGAAGGTGTTGGTGAGGATCGGCGGGATCCCGAGTACGGCGAGGGCGATCGTGACGTTCAGCAGTCCGACGCCGATGAACGCAGCCATGAACGCGATCAGCGCGAGCTCCGGAATCGCCCGGCCAGCGTTGCCGATCGCCACGGCGACCAGCTCGCCCGTGCCGCGGTGACCGAAGTACAGGCCGACCGGCAGGGCGATCGCCAGCGACAGCGCCACCGCGAGAGCGCTGACCTCGATGTGCGTCCAGAGCAGGTCGCCGATCTGCTCCAGCCCTCCGACCGGCTCGCCGCCGACGCCGCCGGCGGTCTCGCGCTCGGTGAAGATGAACTCGATCGCCCCGGAGAACGAGTCGAACGCGTCCGCGAGCGGGAGCAGCGCCGGTGTCGCGAGGCTCATACCGGCCGCACCTTCCGCCAGGGCGAAATCCAGCGCTGGGCTCCGACGTAGAGCGCGTCGAAGGCGATCGCCATCGCGATCGCGATCGTCCCGCAGACGACGATCCCGGTCTTGAAGTCGATGTCGTTGTAGATCTCGGCGCCGAGGCCGCCCGCCCCGGCGAACACCGCGAGGGTCGCGATGGCCACCGTGGAGACCGTCGCGATCCGCAACCCGGCGATGATCTCCGGGACGGCGAGCGGCAACTCCACCTTCCACAGCAGCTGCCGGTCGGTCATCCCCATCCCGCGTCCCGAGTCCTTCGCCGCCTCGGGGACGTTCGCGAGCCCCGTGACGATGTTGCGGTAGATGATCTGCAGCGTGTAGAGGGTCAGCGCGATCACCGCCGTCGTCGTCCCGCGGCCCGTGATCGGCAGCAGCAGGAGGAAGAGGGCGACGCTGGGGATCGTGTAGATGACCCCGGTGGCGCCGGTGAACGTCGGCACGAGCCAGCGTCGGCGGTGCGAGAGCAGGGCCATCGCGAACGCAAGGACGAACCCGAAACCGACCGAGAGCACGACCAGCTCGAGGTGCTCGAGAGTCGGCGTGACGTAGCGATCGATGTTGTCGAGCGCCCAGCCGACGCAGACCGTGTCGTTCTCGGCTACGCAGCTAGTGCCGCTCTCCCCGGGGTCGCGGACGAAGCCGTCGCCGTTCTGGGCGATCGGCAACAGCGCTGGCAGGCCCGCGAGCATCGGGCCTACGTCAGTGGCCGCTCGGCAGCCGCGTGCTCGTCCGTCAGCGCGCCGGGCGAGTTCAGGAACTCGGAGACGATCTCGATCGAGAGCACGCCGCCGATCTTGCCCGCGCCGTCGACGACCGGCGCGTACTGCGACTCGGCCTGGAGCAGGTCGGAGAGTGCGTCGCGCATGACATCGTCGAGCTCGAGCAGCGGGTGCGGCGCCGAGTCCGGCGTCGCCGGGACGGTGTCAAGACTGAGGTCGGACTCCGAGAGCCAGCCCAGCGGACGGCGGTCGGAGTCGACGAGCAGGGCGTGGGGGACCTCGGCTCCGGCGAGCTTCGCTCGTACCTCGGCCGTGGCCTGGCCCACGTACGCAAGCGGCGCCTCCCAGAGGTCGATGTCGCCAACGCGCAGGAGCGCCAGCCGCTTCAGCGCGCGGTCGGCGCCGACGAAGTCCTCGACGAAGTCGTTGGCCGGCGCCATCAGCAGCTCCGCCGGGGTCGCGTACTGGGCCAGGTGCCCGCCCTCCTGAAGGACCGCGATCCGATCGCCCATCTTCAGGGCCTCGTCGATGTCGTGGGTGACGAACAGGATCGTCTTGCGAAGCTCGGCCTGCAGGCGCAGGAACTCGTTCTGGAGCCGCTCTCGGTTGATCGGATCGACCGCGCCAAAGGGCTCGTCCATGAGCATCACGCCCGGGTTGGCGGCCAGCGCCCTGGCCACGCCGACGCGCTGCTGCTGGCCGCCCGAGAGCTGGGCGGGGAAGCGCGCGGCCAGTGTGGGGTCCAGGCCGATCAGCTCGACCAGCTCGTCGACGCGCTCGTGCGTGCGCTCGCGGTCCCAGCCGAGCAGCTGCGGGACGGTGGCGATGTTGTCGGCGATCGTCCGATGGGGGAAGAGGCCGGTCTCCTGGATCACGTAGCCGATCTCCCGCCGCAGCTCAGACGCCGAGCGCTCGCGCACGGAGCGTTCGCCGACGACGATGTCGCCTGAGGTGATCTCGACCATCCGGTTGACCATCCGCATCGCGGTGGTCTTCCCGCATCCCGACGGGCCGACGAGCACGCAGATGTCGCCGGCGGGAACGTCGAGGCTGAGCGCGTGGACGGCGTCCGTATCGGCGCCGGGATAGCGCTTGGTCGCCTCTCGGAACTCAACCGCGAGCGCCTCGGCACCGTCCTCGCGCTTCACGGCGGCGGCCTCCAAACGACTTGCGGCGGCTACGCCGCCTGACATGCTGGTTTCGGCGCTAAAGCGCCGCACTCGCACACCCGCCGATCGTACCGGCGCCGTCACGGCGGCGGCGACGGAGGCTTTCTGTATAGATGGGTGCGTGAACGGCGAAGCGCACCCCCAGGGCCTCTCCAGCGCGGAGGCGGCGAGACGGCTGGCGCCGCTCGGCCCGCTCGAGTCGCCGACCAGCCGCTCCACGGCCTCCATCGTGATCGCCAACACGGTGACGCTGTTCAACGCGATCATCGGCGTGTTCTTCATCCTCATCCTCTCGCTGGGGTTGTTCGCCGACGCGCTCTTCGGGCTGATCGCAATCGTCAACTCCGCGATCGGGATCCGCCAGGAGCTGAAGGCCAAGGAGACGCTGGACCAGCTGGCTCTGCTGGTAGCGCCGCGCGCGAAGACGATCCGAGACGGCCGAGTGGTCGAACTGCGCGCCGACGAGGTGGTTCCCAGCGACGTCGTCCGGGTGGAGCCCGGAGATCAGCTCGTCGCCGACGGCGTGGTCGTCTCCTCGCGAGGCCTGACCGTCGACGAGTCGCTGCTCACGGGCGAGTCCGACGGGATCCGCAAGCGCACGGGCGACCGGCTGCTCTCGGCCTCGTTCTGCATCTCCGGCTCGGGCTACTACGAGCTGGACGCGGTGCGCGAGGACAGCTACGCAGAGAAGCTGGCCGGCGAAGCGCGGCAGTTCCGGCACCCGCCGTCGCCCCTGCAGCTCGAGGTCAACCAGGTGCTGGGCGCTACGTCGATCGCCCTCGTCCCCATCGGCCTCATCGTCGTCATCGGGCTCAGCCTCCACAACACCGAGTTCCGCGAGGCGGCGCAGACCGCCACGGCCGGACTCGTGACGCTGATCCCCGAGGGGCTCGTGCTGCTGATGAGCGTGACTCTCGCGGTCGCCGCGGTGCGCCTGGCACGCCAGAACACGCTCGTCCAGCAGATGGCCGCAACCGAGGCCCTGGCGGCCGTCGACACGATCTGCGTTGACAAGACCGGCACGCTCACCGACGGCACCCTGAAGCTGATCAAGGTCGAGCCAGCCGATTCAAACGACTTCGCCAGGGCCGAGCGGGCGCTCGCACGCTTCGCCGCCTCCGCGGGCGAGCGCAACCGGACCCTGGAGACGATCGCCGAGCGTTACCCGGCTTCCCCTGAGCGGGCGTCCGCGGAGGTGCCGTTCTCGTCTCAGTGGAAATGGAGCGGGCTCACGTTCGACGGCACCAGCTACGTGATGGGCGCGCCCGACGTGCTGTCCCGCGCCGGGGCGCTAGCGTTGCCGCCCGGACTCGAGCGCGCGCTCGCCGAGCACACTGCCGCCGGCCGTCGCGTAGTCGCGTTCGGCGAGGCCAGCGGTCCCCTGCCCGACGATCCCGCGTCGCAGCCCCCGCCGGCCCTGAGACCGCGCGCGCTGGTGGTGCTGGAGGAGACGCTGCGACCCGACGCCGCCGACACGCTTGAGTTCATGCGGTCCCAGCGGGTGGACCTGAAGCTGATCTCCGGCGACGCCCGCGAAACGGTGACGGCGGTGGCTCACGCGGTGGGCGTCCCGGTCGACGCCCCCGTGATCGAGGGCTCCGAGCTCCCACAGGAGCGCGCCGACCTCGCTCAGGCGGCGGAGCGCCACACGATCTTCTGTCGGATCACGCCCGAGCAAAAGAAGGCGCTCGTGGGGGCGTTGGCCGACCGCGGCCGCTTCACCGCGATGATCGGAGACGGCGTCAACGATGTCCCCGCGCTCAAGCGCGCCCGGCTGGCGGTGGGCATGGGCTCAGGCAGCCAGATCACCAAGGGGATCGCCGACATCGTGCTGCTGCGCGACCAGTTCTCGATGCTCCCGCGCGCGGTCGCCGAGGGCCGGCGGATCGCGCGCAACATTCACCGTCTGGGGCGCCTGTATCTGACCAAGTCGGTCTACGCCGGCTTTCTGATCACGCTGACCGCGATCTTCGGCCTCACGTTCCCGTTCCTTCCGCGGCATCTCACCGTAGCGGCGTTTCTGACCATCGGCGTGCCCTCGTTCGTGCTCGCGCTCGCCCCCAGCGAGGGACCCCTCTACCGGGGGCGCCTCCTGCGCGCGCTCGCCGCCTTCGCCTTTCCCGCTGGGATCGCGATGGGGGTCGCATCGCTGCTGTCGTTCTACCTCGCGGACATCGGCGGCTCGCTTGCAGAAGCGCGCACCGCGGCGACGACCACCCTGATCGTGCTGGGCCTCTGCTTCATCCTGCTGTTGGAGCGTGGTCCCGGACGCGAGCACATCACGATCCAGAGCTACATGCTGGCCATGGTCGCCGGCCTGGGCGCGATCTTCGCGTTGATCCTGGCGGCCGAGCCCGTGCGCGACTTCTTCGAGCTGGAGCTCCTGTCCGGGGGGCAGTGGTTCCTCGCGCTCGCGTGCGTGGCCGGAGGCCTGGGGCTCGCGGGCGCAGCGTGGCGACTCCCGTACATCCAGCGACTGGAGGAGCCCGTGGCTCGCGTGGAGTCCGACGACGGCGTGCCCGAAGCCACCCACCAGCCGCGAGCTCCCGACGTGCCCCCAACGTCCGAGGACCTCGCCACGCAGCGGCTGGCGCCATCCGACGAGCCCACGCGGCGAATCGAGCAGACGTGAGCCCCAACCGCGAGAACCCCACTGAGGAGCGCGTGTCCCTGCGGCGCCGGACCAAGGTCGTGACCACGATCGGGCCGGCGACGGACTCCGAGGAGGCCATGGCCGAGCTGATCCGCGCCGGCGCCGACGTCTTTCGCCTCAACTTCTCCCACGGCCCGCCGGCCGAGCAGGCCGAGCGAATCGCCATGGCCCGCAAGGCGGTGGAGCAGACCGGCAAGAAGATCGGCCTGCTTGGAGACCTGCCAGGGCCCAAGCTGCGGCTCGGGGACATCGCCGGCGACGTGGTCGACCTCGAGCACGGGACGGAGGTCTGCCTGACGACCGACGATGCTCCCGGAACGGCCGAGCGGCTGCCGGTGTCCTGGGAGGGTCTCCCGGCGACAGTCCGGGAGGGAGGCGAGATCTTCCTCGCGGATGGGCGCATCCGCTTGCGCGCCCTGGAGCCCGGCTCAGACGAGGTGCGCTGCGTGGTCGAGGCCGGGGGCCCGGTCGCATCTCACCAGGGGCTGAACATGCCTGGCGTCGACGTCCCGCTGCCGGCTGCAGGCCGCGAGGACCTCGAGTGGGTGGACTTCGCCGTCGAGCAGGGGATCGACCTGCTGGCCGTGTCGTTCGTTCGCCGCGCGGAGGACCTCGAGCCCGTCGAGCGCCGTATCCGCACGGCCGGCGCCGACATCCCACTCATCGCCAAGATCGAGAAGCCGCAGGCCGCGGAGAACGCGGAGGCGATCATCGACGTCGCGGTGAGCGGGGTGATGGTGGCCCGCGGTGACCTCGGAATCGAGCTGCCGATCGAGCGCGTGCCGGTGGTTCAGCGCCGGCTCCTGGCGCTGGCGGGCAGCCGCTCGAAGCCGAGCATCACCGCGACCCAGATGCTCGCCTCGATGGTCGAGTCGCCGCGTCCAACCCGGGCGGAGGTGTCCGACGTCGCGAACGCGATCTGGCAGGGAACCGACGCCGTCATGCTCTCCGAGGAGACGGCCGTCGGCCGCTACCCCGTCGAGGCCGTGCGGGTGATGGACCGGATCGCGCGCGAGACCGAGCCCGACCTTCCGTATGGAGACTGGCTGTTCAACCGGGTCGCGACCGATGAAACCGACGTCGCAGGCTCCGTCGCCCGCGCCGCGGTGGGATCCACCTACACGCTCGGCCTGGCGGCGTTGGTCGTCCCGACGCGCAGCGGGCGCACGGCGCGGCTCGTCTCGGCGCATCGGCCCCGGGTGCCTGTGCTCGCGATCTCGCCGCGACCCGAAACGGTGCGGCGATTGAACCTGCTGTTCGGCGTCGAGTGCGCGATCGCAGAGGAGTGGGAGAGCCTGCGGGCACTGCTTGACGACTGCGCTCGGCTGGCACGAGATCGCGGCGTCGCGCGCTCGGGCGACCTGATCGGGATCACGGCGGGCCTGCCGGAACAGGAGCTGGGAACCAACCTGTTCGAGGTTCACCGCGTCCCGTGACCACAACGGTTCGGCGAGCGGCGGCTCCGCTCGCGCTCATGGCGGTGATCTTCTTCTTGTCCGCTCAGTCGGACCCCGGCGCGGACGTCGGCGCCGTGGGCCGGGTGGTCGCGCACGCGGGCGAGTACGCGCTGCTCTGCCTGTTGTGGGCCTGGGCGCTGCTCCCGTCGCTGCGCTGGCCCGCGCCCGTCGTGGCAGCCGCCGCGATCTCCCTGGCCTACGCGGCAAGCGACGAGTTCCATCAGAGCTTCGTGCCAGGCCGCGAGGCGTCGGCGTTCGACCTCGTCGTCGACACGGCAGGGATCGCCCTGGCGGTCGCGTTGGCGCTCGCACGCCTCAGCCCGCGGGCGGGGCGATCACGAACTGGGTGACGATCAGGTGCGCGACGGAGCGATCGCCGCGGGTCACCGCGACGTCGACCACGTGCGTCGCGCGCCCGGCGTGCAGGTGCTTCGCGGTGGCGATCAGCTCGTCGCCCGGCCGCCCGGCGGCGAACACGTTCAGCTTCATCTCGAGTGTGGTGAAGTCGTAGTCCAGCGGCAGGTGGCGAAAGGTCTGCCACGCGGCGGCCGAATCGGCCAGCGCGACCCAGGCGCCGCCGTCGACCACCCCGCCCGGGTGCAGATGGCGCTCGTCGACGAGCAGCCTCCCCACCGCTCGCTCGTCGGTGATGTCCACGGGCTCAACCCCGAGCTGGTCCGGGAACGTGCCAGCGAGCCGCTCCCGGACCCACTCCGGCGTGATCGCCGGATTGGCCTCGCTCACTCGGGCTCTCGCTCCGAGGCGGCCAGGCCGAAGTCGCCGAATGGCTCGTCGCGCTCTCGCACGGCCTGCTTGAACCCAGCCGCGGCGGCGCGGCGTTGCCACGCGAACCCTTCGGGCGTGTGCCGGGCGATGCCGTCGAAGAAGGTGCCGAGCGCCTGTGTCGCATGCAGCCCATGGGACGCGATCGACTGGTTCACCAGCAGCTTGTGCATGACGAGCTGATTGAGGGGAAGCCGCGCGACTCGTTCGCAGAGCGCGTCGAACCTGGCGTCGAGCTCTGCCGCAGGAGCGGCCTCAGTGGCCAGGCCCCACTCGACCGCGGTGGTGCCGTCGATCGAATCACCGGTCAGCAGCAGGCGCTTCGCCCGGGCGGACCCGATCCTGTGCGCCCACAGTGCCGTGGTCGGCACGCCCCAGACGCGGGCCGGCGGATAGCCGATCTTGGCCCTGTCCTCGACCACCAGCAGGTCCGAGCACAGGGCCATGTCGGTGCCGCCCGCAACGCAGTAGCCGTGAACCTTGCAGAGCACCGGCTTGTCCGACCAGAACAGGCTCATGAAGCCCCGCACGTTGCGCGACATCATCTGGTAGTCGACGACCGGGTCCCACGTGCGGTCGGGATCGTGGTTGGCGGCGATCACCCCAGGATCGAGAGGCGACCCGGTGGCCGCTTCGTCGGCTCCGAATCCTTCCTGCATGCGCTCGGCGCTCGCCGCCAGGTCGTATCCGCCGCAGAAGCCGGAGCCGTTGCCGGCCAGGGCGATCACGTGCACCTCCGGGTCGAGGTTCGCGCGCTCGACGCAGCCCGCAAGCTCCTGGGGCATCTCCAGAGTGATCCCGTTGCCGCGCTCAGGCCGGTTCAGCGTGACCCGCGCGATGCGTCTGTCGCGCTCGTAGGTCAGGGTCTCAAGTGAGCCCGCCGCCGCCTCCATCGCGGCGGACGCTACACCGCCCGCTCTAGGCGGCGCCGTCCACGCGCGAGATCAGCTCGCGCGACGAGTTCACCTCGGCCGCGAGAGCGGCCCGCCCCCGGCGAGTCGCGGCAACCCACCTGCGGGGCCGGCGCCCTTCGTACCCCTTCTCGACCTTGACGAGGCCCGCCTCCTCCAGCATCTGGATATGGCGCGAGAGGTTGCCGTCGGAGAGGTCGAGCGCGTCCCGGAGGTAACCGAAGTCCGCCCGCTTGGCCTCGGCCAGCAGGGCAAGGATCCCCAGGCGGACACGCTGGTGGACAACGTCATCCAGGCGGAGAGAAGGTGTGTCACGAGGCCCCCTGGCGGGATCTCCCCGGCCTCACCGACTCGGCGGCTCAGCGAGCGTCGCGCCGCGGCGCCAGCGCCCACGAGGATCCCCGAGCCCAGTGCGGCCCACGTGTCGGCGTGGGCGGGGGCGCCGATCGCGAGCGCAATGATCAGCGCTCCGGTCGTAGCGACCAGGCGACTTCGATCGATCGCCGCAGACACTGCCGCGACGTCGCCCCGGTTGTGCGGCTGCCACCATCCGGGCGTGGCGAGGGAGCACACGACGATCGAGGTCGCGGGCCGCGAGGTCCGCCTCTCGAGCCCGAGCAAGGTTTTCTTCCCGGAGGCAGGGCACACGAAGCTCGACCTCGCCAACTACTACGTCGCGGTTGACGAGGCCGCCGTACGGCACCTGCGCAACCGCCCCACGACCCTGAAGCGCTTTGTCGACGGTGCGGCCGGTGACTTCTTCTTTCAGAAGCGGGTGCCGAACGGCGCGCCCGATTGGCTTCAGACGGCAACCGTTCACTTCCCGAGCGGGCGCAGCGCAACCGAGCTGTGCGCCAACGACACGGCGCACGTGGTCTGGGCAGTCAACCTCGGGGTGATCGACTTCAACCCCTGGCCGGTGCGGCGCTCCGACCTCGATCACCCCGATGAGCTGCGCGTCGACCTAGACCCCACGCCCGAGGCCTCGTGGGACGACGTGCGGCTGGTGGCGATGGTCGTTCGCGAAGTCCTTTCCGACCACGAGCTCGAGGGCTACCCGAAGACGTCGGGCTCGCGCGGGATCCACGTCAACGTGCGGATCCAGACGCGCTGGGACTTCACCGAGGTGCGTCGCGCCGCGCTAGCCCTGGCGCGGGAGGTCGAGCGCCGAGTCCCCAAGCTCGCCACCTCGAAGTGGTGGAAGGAGGAGCGCCACGGGGTCTTCGTCGACTACAACCAGAACGCGCGCGACCGCACGATCGCCTCGGCCTACTCGGTGCGGCCCGTGCCGGACGCCCGCGTTTGCTGTCCGGTCACCTGGAACGAGGTGCCCGACGTCGAGGCCGGCGACCTTCGGCTAGACACGGTGCCGGCACGACTGGCCGACGTGGGCGACCCGTCGGAGGAGATCGACGAGCGCTCATACTCACTCGACCCGCTGCTCGACCTCGCGGCGCGCGACGAGGCCGAGGGCTTCGGCGACGCACCGTGGCCCCCGCACTTCCCGAAGCAGAAGGGCGAGCCGCGCCGGATTCAGCCGAGCAAGGCGAAGAAGCGCTGAACGCGGCTAGTCGCGGGCCGCCTCGTAGACGAGCACGAGCACGCCCTCCGGGCCCACCGGCTTCGCTTCCACGAGCCGCAGGGGCTTTTTGTCGCTGGTCTCCCCGAAGAGCCGCCTGCCTGTCCCGAGCACTACCGGGAACACCATCAGGTGGAGCCTGTCGATGAGATCGTGCTCGAGCAGCGGTTGCACCAGGCTGAGGCTGCCGGGGACCTGAACGTCGCCATCCACCGTGTCCTTGAGTTTCGAGGCCTCCTCGACCGCGTCCCCCTTCAGCACCGTAGTGTTGTTCCACTCGGGGTTCTCGAGAGTGGAAGAGACGACGTACTTGGGCATGCTGTTGAACTTGTCGGCGAACTCACCCTCGCGCGACGGCCACGCCCCGGCGAAGCTCTCGTAGGTCACCCGTCCGATCAGCAGCACTTCGGCGTCGCGAGTCTCTTGGAGCTTGAACGCGTTGCCGTCCTCCCCGCGGTCGAACTCGAAGCTCCAGCCCGGGTACTTGAAGTCCTCTCCCCCCGGCGCCTCCATGACTCCGTCCAGCGATACAAACTCGGTTACCACGATCCTTCCCATGTGTGCTCCTCCTTTGCTGTTGGTTCAGGCCTGTGCCAGAAGCTCGGCCAGGCGCTCCAGCTGCTGATTCCATCCAACGCCCGAGGCCTCGAAGATGTCGTCGGTTGCCAGCCCCGTGTAGTGGGCCGTAACCTCGGTCTTGTCGCCGAGGTCCTTGAACGTCACCTCCACCTGGCCGGCACCTAGCCCTCGCTGCGCCTCCCACGCGAACACGAGTCGCTCGGGCTCTGAGACCTGGGTGAAGGCCATGTCGGAGGGGAACTCGGTGCCGGTGGCGTCGGAGACCATCGTCAGCCGAAAAACCCCTCCCGGCCGGAGATCCACCTCGATGGTCTCAAGCGGGGTAGTGAGCCCACGCGGACCCCACCAGCGCGCAAGTTGCTCCGGCTCGGTCCACGCCATCCAGACGAGCTCCCGCGGCGCGTCGAAGACACGGCGCGTGGTTCGTGAGCGCTCGCTCATTTCGGGTCGTGACGACTCAGTCAATGGCGGCCTCGTTGGACCTCGTCGAGGTGATCCGCCAGACGATCGAAGCTTTCATCCCAGAACTGTCGGTAGCCCTCGAACCACTGCGCGGCCTCCTCGAGGCGATTTGCGCGCAGCCGACACGGTCGCCGCTGCGCGTCGCGACCGCGCTCGATCAATCCTGCTCGCTCGAGCACCTTGAGATGCTTGGAGACTGCCGGCAGGCTCATCGGCAGGGGCGCTGCGAGCTCGCTCACCGTCGCCTCGCCCTCGGCAAGCCGCGCGAGGATCTTGCGGCGGGTGGGGTCGGCGAGGGCGGAGAACGTGCGGTCGAGCTCTGCGGTCGGCATGTGGTGAACCGGCTAGTTATTTAACCGGTCGGTTCAAACTATCGGATCCGCGACGCCCGTGTCCGCGCGTGCGGCGCGAGCCTGCGAGCATCGCCTCGTGACCGTAGTCGAGGTCGAGACCCCCGTAGGAAAGGCGACCGCCCAGCTCCACCACGCGGACGACCCGGTGGCGGCACTCGTGCTCGGCCATGGAGCCGCCGGAGGGGTCGGTTCGCCGGACCTCGTGGCCGCCACCGAGGCGGCGCTGTCGGAGGCGGTGAGTGTCGCCTTGGTCGAGCAGCCGTACCGAGTGGCGGGCAAGCGGTCGCCCGCGGCCGCGCCTCGTCTCGACGCCGCCTGGACCGCGGTGGTCGAGCACCTGGTTGCGGATGCGGTCGCCGGGTTGCCGCTCATCGTCGGCGGCCGCTCGCTCGGCGCCCGCGTCGCGTGCCGCACGGCGGAGGCGACCGGTGCGATCGCGGTGCTGTGCCTTGCGTTTCCCCTGCAGCCGCCCGCGCGCAAGGGCAAACCCCCTCCGCCCGACCGGCAGGGTGAGCTCGACGCGGTCGAGCTTCCGACCCTGGTCGTCCAAGGCGACCGCGATCGCTTCGGGATGCCCCCCGAGGGTCCGCAGCGCACGGTCGTGCAGGTTCCGGGCGACCACGGCCTGAAGACGGACGTCGAGGCCGTGGCCGACGCGGTCCGCCCGTGGCTTGAACGCGTGGTCGGCCGGGTCGCCAGGGCGGCGCGACGATGAGTTCAGGGCCTCAGGCTGGTCAATACCTTTGAAGGAGCAAACGACCGACCAAGGAGGACGCACCATGCTCGCTGACAGCAAGGCGTACAGCGGCTTCGCAGTTGACGACCTGAATCAGGCTGAGCAGTTCTACGGCGAGACGCTGGGGCTGAAGACGACCACGCTCCAGGAAGACGTGCTGTTGCAGCTCGATCTGGCCGGCGACCGGCCGACCCTGATCTACGCGAAGCCGGACTTCGAGCCCGCGTCGTACACGATCCTGAACTTCCCGGTTGACGACGCCGAGAAGGCCGTCGACGAGCTGACGGCGCGCGGGGTCACGTTCGAGCGCTACGACGGGTTCGACCAGAACGAGAAGGGCATCTCGCGTGGCCAGGGACCGACGATCGCCTGGTTCAAGGACCCGGCCGGCAACATCCTCTCGGTGCACGAAAGCGCTTAGATCACGGACGTGGCCCTGCCGCTGAAGCCACCGGTGCAGCCGCAGCTCGCGCTGTCGCGCAAGACCCTGCCCGAAGACGAAGGCTGGGTCTATGAGCCCAAGTACGACGGCTTCCGCGCGTTGGCCTTCGTCGACGACGACGAGGTGTACGTGCAGTCGCGCGGCGCGAAGCCGCTTCGCCGCTACTTCCCGGAGCTCGAGCTCCCCGCCGGCAAGTACGTGGTGGACGGCGAGCTGGTGATCCTGGACGTCGACGGACTCGAACAGTTCGACGCGCTCCAGAACCGGCTGCATCCGGCAGAGTCGCGAGTGCGGCTGCTCGCCGAGCAGACCCCGGCGAAGTTCCGGGTCTTCGACCTGCTCGCCGAGGGCAGGCAGAAGCTGCTCGCGCGCCCGTTCGCCGAGCGGCGGGAACGGTTGGCGGAGCTGATCGCCGGGCTCGGGGGTCGCAAGAAGGCGGTCGCCGGCTCGATGGAGCTGACGCCGCTGGGACTCACCGTCGCGAAGGCCGAGCCGTGGCTCACGTCGGGCGAAGGCGTGATCGCCAAGCGACTCGACGCGCCCTACCGGCCCGGAGAGCGCAAGGGGATGGTCAAGGTGAAGCGCATGCGCACCGCCGACTGCGTGGTGGTCGGCTGGCGCCCGGGCAAGGAGGACGGCACGGTCGGCTCGCTGATCCTGGGCCTGCACGACGGAGGCGAGCTGCGCGTGGTCGGTCACACGTCCGGATTCCGGGCGAAGGAGAAGCGGGACCTCGTGGCCAAGCTGGCCCCGTATGAGACCGGCGAGCGGGGTTCGGCGGACCCGAGCCGCTGGGCCGCCGACCGCGACCTGGAGTGGATCGCCGTGCGGCCCGAGCTCGTCGTGGAGGTGAGCTTCGACCACGTCAGCGACGGCCGCATCCGGCACGGCACCAAGGTCCTGCGCTGGCGAGACGACAAGCGGCCGAAGGACTGCACCTTCGACCAGCTCGAGGCCTGAGGCTGGAGGCGCCCCGCGAGTGCGACCTCGTCGTCGTCGGGGCGGGGATCGTCGGCCTCGCCGCCGCGCGCGAGCTGTGCCTTCGCCACCACGGCCTCGCCGTCTGCGCCATCGAGCGCGAGGCGACGATCGCGGCACACCAGACCGGCCGTTCAAGCGGGGTCGTCCACGCCGGCATCTACTACCGCCCCGGCTCGCTGAAGGCGAGGCTCTGCGTGGAAGGCGCGGCCGAGCTCTACGCGTATTGCTCCGAGCGGGGGATTCGCGCCGAGCGCACCGGCAAGCTGATCGTGGCCACCGCGCCCGACGAGCTCGAGCGGCTCGATGAGCTCGAGCGTCGCGGCGCCGCGAACGGAGTGGAAGGCTTGCGCCGAATCTCCTCGGACGAGATCGGCGAGCTCGAGCCCCATGCCGTGGGCATCGCCGCCCTCCACTCGCCGAACACCGGGGTGACGGACTTCGCCGAGGTCGCGGCCGCGTACGCCGCTGACGTCGAGGCGCGCGGGGGGGCCGTGGTCACCGGGTGTCCGGTGGAAGCGGTGGGCGAGCGCGCGGGCAGTGCAATCGTGCGGCATCGCGGCGGGTCGACTCAGGCGCGCGCGGCGCTGATCTGCGCGGGCGCCTGGTCGGACCGCCTCGCGGTTGCGGCGGGCGCGCCGAGCGAACCACGGATCGTCCCCTTTCGGGGCAGCTATCTGCGGCTGCGTCCGAACCGCGCGCACCTGGTGCGGGCGAGCGTCTACCCCGTTCCCGACCCGGAGCTGCCGTTCCTCGGCGCGCACCTCACGCGCGGCATCGACGGCGAGGTGCTGCTCGGCCCATCGGCGCTGATGGTCGGGGCCCGCGACGCGTACCGCCCGTGGCGGCTTCGTGCCCGCGACCTTCGGGAGACGCTCGCCTGGCCCGGGACCTGGCGACTCGCCCGCCGCTTCTGGCGCACCGGCCTCACCGAGCTGCGCCGAACCGCCAGCCGAAGGACATTCGCCGCCGAGGCGCGGCGCTTCGTCCCCGAGCTCGAGCCCAACGACTTCGGTCCGGGTCCGGTCGGGATTCGCGGCCAGGCGGTGGCGCGCGACGGCAGGCTCGTCGACGACTTCGTGATCTCGAGGACCGGCCCGACGCTCCACGTCCGAAACGCTCCCTCGCCGGCCGCCACCGCCGCCCTGCCGCTGGCGCGGCTGATCGCCGACCACGTGGACGACCTGCTCGGCTAGTCAGCAACGACACATGCTGCTTTCGCCGCTTAAAGGGCTCATCGGCAGCCATGCGACTTCGGCGGCGGTGCCGCCATCAGCTCAACGAGGTGGCCGCCCGGCGCACGCGCGAAGGCCCGGCGCTCGCCCCACAGCTCCCTCGCCTCCTCCACCTCGAAGCCGGCCTCGGTCAGCCGGTCGAACGTTCCCTGAAAGTCGTGGGCGACCACCGCGGCGTGACCGACCTGGGGCACCGTCGGATCGGTGCTCTGGATGAGGTGAAGTTGCGTCCCGCCGCGCTCGAACCAGGTGACGAACGCAGCGATCGGTTCCGGGGCGGCGATGCGCTCGAAGCCGAGCAGGCCCCAGAACTCCACGCTTGGCTCGATCTGATCTAGAGGGACCTCGAGGCTGACGTGGTGGAGCACGGGACGGGAGTCTCCCAGCTATAGAGTCCAAACCGTGGAGGTGGCGACGCAGCCCCGGGGCGACGCCGAGCGCACTGGCGTCTCGTCCTTCTGCAAGTCGCTGTTCCTGGGCGCGATCCACGAGGAATTGGTCTTCCCCTGGCCCGAGCCGAATGCGGCCGAGCAGGAGCGCGTGCGCGGGCTGATCGCGGCGGCGCGCGAGATCGGCGAACGCATCAATCCGCGCAAGATCGAGGAGGACCGCTGGGTCGGCGACAAGCTCATCCAAGAGCTCGGTGAGGCGGGCCTGCTCGGCCTCTACGTGCCGGAGGAGTACGGGGGGCAGGGCCTGTCTCAGACCGGCTACGCCCGGGTCTTCGAGACGTTCACGCAGATCGACGCCACGCTCTCGATTGTGCTCGGCGTGCACCAGTCGATCGGCTACAAGGGCATCGTCCTCTTCGGGACCGACTCACAGAAGGAGCGGTTTCTGCCCGACCTTTGCTCCGGCCGGAAGCTAGCCGGCTTCGCGCTCACGGAGCCGGAGGCCGGCTCCGACGCGTACGGGATCCAGTCGCGCGCCGTCCAGCAGGCCGATGGCTCCTGGGTGCTGAACGGGGAGAAGCGCTACATCGGCAACGGCGGCAAGGGCGACGTCTTCACCGCGTTCGCGCGCTGCGAGATCGACGGGAAGGACCGCCACATCGCGCTGATCCTGGAGAAGGGGATGAAGGGCTTTGAGGTAGGTGAGCGCTTCGACACCATGGGGCTGCGGGGCAACGATCTGCGGCGCCTGTACTTCAAGGACATCCGCGTGCCGCCCGAGAACGTGCTCGGCGAGCCGGGCGAGGGCTTCAGGATCGCGATGCAGATCCTCAACAACGGTCGCATCGGGCTCGGCACCGGGTCGGTGGGCGCGACCAAGGGCCTGCTCGACCGCGCAATCGACCACGTCAAGGAGCGGCGCCAGTTCGGTCACCCTCTCGCCGACTTCGAGCTGGTGCAGGAGAAGATCGCCTGGATGGTCTCCTACCTGTTCGGGCTGGAGTCCATGTGTTATTTGACCTGCGGGCTGGTCGACGAGGGCGTTGCCGACTACTCGCTTGAGTCGGCGATTTGCAAGGTGTCCGGGACCGAGTTCCTCTGGTACGCCGCGAATCGGGTCATGCAGCTCAAGGGCGGCGCCGGCTACATGCGCACCGAGCCCTACGAGCAGATCCTGCGCGACATCCGGATCTTTCCGATCTTCGAGGGCGCCAACGACGTCATGCGGGCGTTCATCGCGCTGTCGGGCGTCAAGCCTCTGGGCGAGAAGCTCTCGGGCCTGGGCGAGATCGGCCTCGGGGACCCGATTGGGACGATCGGGGTGCTGTTCGATTACGTGTCCGAGCGGATCCAGCGCGAGGTGCGCCCGGAGAAGATCACCCAGGCGCACCCGGAGCTGTCCGTGCACGCCGACGCTGTGTCCGAGCAGGTGGAGCAACTGCGGGAGGTCTCGGAGAGGCTGCTGCGCGAGCACAAGGGCGCGATCGTCGATCGTCAGTTCCAGCAGAAGCGGCTCGCGGCCGCCGTCTCCGACATCTACGCGCAGATCGCCGTGCTCTCGCGGGTGAGCCAGATCTTCGCCGACCAGGGAGTCGAGCCTTCGGGCCAGGAGCGCTACATTGCCGAGACCTTCTGCACCAGGGCCGCGAGCCGAGTGCGCGAGAGCTTTAGGCAGATGGAGTCGAACGACGACGACCGGATGACCGCGATCGCCAAGCTCGCCTACAAGCGGGGCGAGTACGGCTACGCACTGTTCGAGGACTGATCTGCAGGAGCGACAGCCGCCCGGCGGGGCCAGTGTCGCCCCTCTACGCTGGCCTTCGGTGAGGCCGAAGGAAGACTTCGAACGCCTGCTGGAAGCCGCACGGTCGGGGGCCGACTCGGCGTGGCGCGAGATCTACACTTCTCTCTCGCCCGGCGTGCTGGGGTACCTGCGCGCTCGCGGCGTCTCTGACCCGGAGGACGTCGCGGGTGAGGTCTTCCTCCAGGTCGTGCGCGACCTGCCCGAATTCCGTGGCGACGCGCATGGCTTCCGCGCCTGGGTATTCACGATCGCTCACCACCGGTTGCTCGACGAACGCCGACGCGAGGCTCGCCGGCCCCGCGAGCACGGGCAGCCCGGCCCCGACGAGCTCTCACCCCCGGGCGGCGACGTCGAGGAGGAGGCCCTGCGGCAGCTCGACCTCGAGCGCGTGACGCGAATCCTCGCCTCCCTGTCGCCAGACCAGCGCGACGTGCTGCTGCTGCGGATCGTCGGCGACCTCTCGGTCGAGGAGGTGGCCCGAGTGGTCGGCAAGCGCCAGGGCGCCGTGAAGCAGCTTCAGCGGCGTGGGCTCGCCGCCGTGCGCCGGCAGTTGGTGAGCTCGGGAGCGCGGCGATGAGCGAGAACGGCCATAACCCCGTGAACGGCTCCAGCGCTTCAGGGAGTGAGATGTGGCTTCGGAGATCCGACGAGGAGTTGGCGGTGTTCGCGAACGACCTTCGTGACGCCTTCGTGCGCCCGGCCGCCCCCGAAGTCGCGGAGCGCCACATCACGGCGATGGTCGCTGAGGCAGAGCGTGCGGCGGTGCTTGGGTCGGCCCACGCGTCGCGCGCGCCTCAGGCCCAGTTCAAGCGGCCGGCGCGCTCGCGCTGGGCGCTCACGGCGCGCCTGGCGGCGATACCCGCTGCGATTGTGATGGCGACAGCCGGGTTGGCGCTCGCGGGCGTGCGCCCGCCGGAGCCCGTAAGCGACGTGTTGGAGCGGGCGGGAGTCGACGTTCCCGGCTCCGATGCGGACTCGAAGCAAGACGGGGGCCGCACCGAAGACGAGTCGACCGCGCCAGCCGGCGAAGCGGAGGCCCAGGGGACCGAGGGCACGGCGCCGGTGAACGAGAGCGAGCCCAACACTGGCGCCACCCCAGGCGCCGAGCGGGCGAACGAGCGCGCGGCCGAAGGCCAGGAGACGGCCGAGCAGGCGAGAAACGGACAGACCCCGCCGGACACCCCCGGCCAGAGCGGCGAGCATCCTCAGCCTCAGGGCCAGGGGACGCCGCCACAGGACCCGGGCAACTCCGAGAACGCAGGACAGGGGAAGCCGGAGTCGCCCCCCGGAGCCGATCAGCGCGCCGAGCGCGGATCGACGTCGGCACACTCCAACGCGCCCGAAGAGCCCCCCAAGCACGGCCACGACAAGTAGGCGAGAACCCGGACCGCGGCGCTAGTCTGGCCGCGATGGCCACGATCGCCGAAGCGACAGTCCCCTACGCGCTCCCGCAGGAGTTCGTCGACTTTCGCTCGACGATCCGCCAAATCGTCACCGAGCGGGTCGCCCCGCGCGCGGCCGAGATCGACACCAACGCCGAGTACCCACAGGATCTGCGGGAGCTCTTCGCCTCCCAAGACCTGTTCGGCCTGCCGTTCGACACCGAGCAGGGGGGTACCGGCACCGGGACGCTGATGCTCAACATCGCGATCGAGGAGGTCGCCAAGGCGTGCGCCTCGACCGCCCTGATGCTGATGATCCAGGAGCTCGGGACGCTTCCGATCAAGCTCTTCGGAAGCGACGAGCAAAGGCAGCGCTTCTTGCCCCGCTGCGCCTCCGGCGAGTGGACGCCCGCCTTCGCGCTCTCAGAACCCGAGGCCGGCTCTGACCCGGGCGGGATGCGCACGCGCGCGGTCCGTGACGGAGACGAGTGGGTGATCGACGGAACCAAGAACTGGATCACCAACCTCGGGATCGCCGACTTCTACATCTGCTTTGCGGTCACCGACCCCGCCGCCGGTCACTCCCACGGGATCTCGGCGTTCGTCGTCGAGGCCGACCGGCCGGGCTTTTCCGTCGGCAAGCTCGAGCACAAGATGGGGATCCGCGGCTCGCCCACCGGCCAACCGATCTTCGACGGCGTCAGGGTGCCGCACGAGAACCTGATCGGGACCGAGGGCGAGGGCTTCAAGGTCGCGATGGCGACGCTCGACCGCTCTCGACTCGGCGTCGCCGCCCAAGCCGTCGGGATCGCCCAGGGAGCGACCGACTACGCCGCCGCCTACGCTCAGGAGCGCCGCCAGTTCGGCAAGCCGATCGCCTCCTTTCAGGGCATCCAGTTCAAGCTCGCCGACATGGAGTCGCGCACCGCGGCCGCGCGCGAGTTGCTGTATCGCGCCTGCTCGAAGGTCGACTCGGACGAGGCGGACATGGGCAAGTACTCGGCGATGGCGAAGCTGATCGCCTCCGACACCGCGATGTGGGTGACCACCGAGGCCGTGCAGGTGCTGGGCGGCTACGGCTACGTCAACGAGTACCCGGTCGAGCGCATGATGCGCGACGCCAAGATCACCCAGATCTACGAGGGCACGAACGAGATCCAGCGCCTCGTGATCGCGCGGGCGCTGCGCTAGGCGCGAAGCCTTCTCGTCCAGAGCGGGAGGGAGCTAGGGAGAGGACCTCCATTGAGCACGCCACTCCGGCGGCTCCCAGCCCTCGGCGACGTAGATCGACTCGCGCGCGATCTTGCC
>DATAFO010000059.1:0-97026 GCA_036257465.1 Solirubrobacterales bacterium
AGGGCGGGCGGACGGGGCCCCACGCCGAGAACATGCTGCGTGACCTAGGACTCGTGGCGGCGAGGCCGCACTGAGGAGCTGGCGATGCCTCCCCACGAGCTCAAGCTCTACCAGGCCGGAACCTTCGTGGTCGGAAACCGCCTGCTCGATCCCGACCAGCGCTCCGTGCAGGCCCGGGCGGAGCGCTCCAACACCCTCACCTCGGGTCACCGGGCCTGCCAGGGGTGCGGCGAGGCGCTCGGGGCCCGATACGCGCTCGACGCGGCGATGCGCGCCACCGGGGGGCAGCTGATCGCCGCGAACGCGACAGGATGCCTGGAGGTCTTCTCCACGCCCGTCCCGGAGTCGTCATGGCAGCTCCCGTGGATCCACTCGCTGTTCGGCAACGCGCCGGCCGTGGCGACGGGGATCGCCGCGGCCCTCAAGGTCAAGGGCCGGACCGACGTGCGCACCGTCGGCCAGGGCGGCGACGGAGGGACGCTCGACATCGGCTTCGCCTGCCTCTCGGGGATGTTCGAGCGCAACGACGACGTGCTCTACATCTGTTACGACAACGAGGCTTACATGAACACCGGGGTGCAGCGTTCGAGTGCCACCCCGCCAGCCGCCCGGACCGCGAACACGAAGCCGATCGGCGATGGGTTCGGAAACGTCTTCGGCCAGGGGAAGAACGTGCCCCTGATCGCGATGGCGCACGAGATCCCCTACGTCGCGACGGCGACCGTGGCCGAGCTTCGCGACCTGGAGTACAAGGTCGAGCGGGCGATGGAGTTCCGCGGCGCCCGCTACATCCACGTCTTCGTGCCCTGCCCGCTCGGCTGGGGCGCCGCCTCGCGCGACACGATCAGGATCGCCCGGCTGGTCAAGGAGACGGGGATGTTCCCCGTGTTCGAGGCCGAGCACGGCGAGGTCGTCGGCGTCTCGAAGATCCGCCGCCGCGTGCCGGTCGAGGAGTACCTGAAGCTGCAACGCCGCTACGCACACCTGTTCGGCGACCCCCCACGGACGGAGGTCATCGAGCGGATTCAGGCCGCGGCCGACCGCAACATCCGGCGCTTCGGGCTCCTCCCGGATGCAACCGAGGCTCGGGACCTGCCGGGCGAGGCGACCGCCGCCGCCGGACTGCCTCCGGATCAGCCGGACGCCGCCGGGCGCACGGAGGAGGAGAGCAACCTGATGCGCCTGCTAGCCGAGACACAAAGGGGAGCGCAATGACGGAGAAGCCGTTCGCGATCACTCTCGACGTCGGCTCGAGCCTGCCCAACAAGACCGGCTCGTGGCGCACCGAGCGCGCGGTGTACGTGGACCGCCTGCCTCCCTGTAACCACGCCTGTCCCGCAGGCGAGGACATCCAGCAGTGGCTGTACGCCGCCGAGGACGGCGGGGATGGCTACGAGCGCGGCTGGCGCAAGATCATGGAGGACAACCCCTTCCCGGCCATCATGGGCCGCGTCTGTTACCACCCGTGCGAGACGGCCTGCAACCGGGGCCAACTCGACGAGGCGGTCGGGATCAACTCCGTGGAGCGGTTCCTCGGCGACGAGGGGATCAGGCAGGGCTGGACCGTCGACGTCGCTGCGCAGCCCTCCGGAAAGCGGGTTCTCGTCGTCGGTGCGGGCCCCTCGGGGCTCTCGGCCGCCTACCACCTCACGCTGCTGGGCCACTCTGTCGAGATCCACGACGCGGGCCCGATGGTGGGGGGGATGATGCGGTTCGGGATCCCCAAGTACCGCCTGCCTCGGGACGTGCTGGAGGCGGAGGCCAAGCGCATCCTTGACATGGGGGCGACGCTGAAGCTGAACAGCAAGGTCACCGACATCCTCGCGACGATGCGCGAGGGCGACTTCGACGCGGCCTTCCTCGCCGTCGGGGCGCACATCGGAAAACGTGCCTACGTGCCCGCCGGCGAGGCCGCCCACATGCTCGACGCGGTCTCGCTGCTGCGAAGCATGGAGGGCGAGGACAAGCCGCTGCTCGGACGCCGGGTGGCGGTCTACGGCGGCGGCGACACGGCGATCGACGTCGCCCGCACCGCCAAGCGACTCGGAGCCACGGACGCCGTGGTCGTCTACCGCCGCACCCGCGAGCGGATGCCGGCTCACGAATTCGAGCTCGAAGAGGCGCAGGAGGAGGGCGTGATGATGAAATGGCTCTCCACGATCAAGCGCGCCGACGAAGGCAAGCTCGTGCTCGAGCGAATGGAGCTCGACGAGTCGGGATTTCCGCAGCCAACCGGTGAGCTCGAGGAACTCGAGGCCGACTCGCTGGTGCTGGCGCTCGGCCAGGAGGCCGACCTCTCGCTGCTCGACGGGGTGCCCGGGCTCGAGGTCGACGACGGGGTCGTCAAGGTGGGCCCCAACCTGATGACGGGATACCCGGGGATCTTCGCCGGAGGCGACATGGTGCCGGCGGAGCGCTCGGTGACGGTCGCGATCGGCCACGGCAAGCAGGCCGCCCGCAACGTCGACGCCTGGCTGCGCAGAGTCGAGTACAAGCCCCCTCCGGAGCGCGAGCTCGCGGGCTTTGAGACGCTGAACACCTGGTACTACTCGGACGCCCCGAGGACGGTGCAGCCGAAGCTGGAGGCCGCCCGCCGGCGCGCCACCTTCGAGGAGGTGGTCGGGGGGCTGGACGAGTCCAACGCGCTGTATGAGGCGCGCCGCTGCCTCTCGTGCGGCAACTGCTTCTCCTGTGACAACTGCTACGGCGTCTGCCCCGACAACGCGGTCCTGAAGCTCAGCGACGCTGCGAGCGCCAACGTCAACGGCTACGAGATCGATCTCGACTTCTGCAAGGGGTGCGGCATGTGCGTCTCCGAGTGCCCGTGCGGGGCGATCGAGATGGTGCCCGAGACGATTTGAGGATCCAGGTCACATCAGCCGCTCGAGACGCTTTAGGCTCGCAGCGGGAAACGTCACAAGGAGGTAGAGATGGCACAGCAAGCAAAGCGCACCACCCGGAAGCGGCCCGCGGCGACTACCGGCGCACGTGCGTCCGGTGAGAGGGCGCTGAAGCGCCTGCAGGACTCGGTCGACGCCGCCGAGGCAGCGCTGAAGGACCTGCGCAAGGAGATGGGCCGAGGCTCGCGCGAGCTCTTGAAGGACGTGGAGAAGACCCTCGGTGACGCGAACAAGAACCTCAGGCGCGTCAGCCGGAGCGTGGCCAAGGACCTCGAGGGGGTCCAAAAGGCCGCGGCCGGCAAGCGAACGACGCAGCGGCGCTCCTCCGCCCGCTCGACCAAGGGTCGAACGACCGCGCGGGCGCGGACCGCGAAGCGGTAGCTCACACGGCACCTACGTAGTCCCAGCAGCGCGGTGGCCAGCACGAGCGCGTCGCGCGAAGGTGATCCTGCCGTCGTAACCGACCAGGACCCTGATTGTGGGTTGGATCGCCATTCCTGCTCCTCGGAGTCGGGCCGAAAGCTCGAATCTAGGCGCGGATCGGACTCCTGCCATCCGCCTCCACGCGGGTATCGCATCCGTCAGACCTACGTATCCGTAGTGCCCGGGGGCCCGGGGCGCAGCGTCTCTACCTCGTGCCGAATCTCGCTCTCGGTGATCGGGCGACGGCCGTAGACGTCCCACGCGTTGGCGGCGACCCCGATGCCCCAGCCGAGGATCGGAAAGATCGGCCAGAAGAGGCCACCGTCGCTGGCCACGGCCCAGATCACACGAGCACGGCGTTCACCGCCACATAGCTGAACAGATGGGTTCGGAAGTCGCGCTTCTTCTTCAGGCGCGCGATTGCCAGCTCTCGCAGCGAGGTCTCATCTCCCTCGACGAGGACGGCTTCGTTGTCTCCACCTCGTCGCTCATGCACTGTTCCTCCGTGAGGCGGCTTCGCGCAAGCTAGCCGGTGACCCGATCACGCTGTCCGAAGGCCTGTTGCGTCTGCATCGGGTCCATTCCGGCCCCTCGCGGGAGCACGAGCACCGGGCACGCCGCCCGGTCCATGACCTTCGCGGCCACGCTGCCCAGCAGGGTGCGGCGAAGTGGCCCGTACGCTCGCGAGCCGATCAGCAGCAGGTCGAATTCCCCGCTTGCTTCCGCCAGGAGCGCTCCGGCATCCCCGTTCATCAACCGCGCTTCGACCGCGAGGTTCGCAGGCGCCCTGGCGACGGCGGCGTCGAGCGCTCGGCGCTTCGCCTCCTGCTCGTAGGTCCGATACTCGCCCGCGGTCAACGCCGACAGGGAGGCCGCGTAGCCGTAGTGCGTTGGCTCGGCGACGGCGAGGACGGTGAACGCCGCGTGCACCTGCTCGGCCAATCCGATGCCTGTCTCGAGCGCCGCCCATGCTTCGGGCGAACCGTCAAAGGCGACAGCCATGTGCTGAAGCCGATGTTCCGCACGGGCTGCATAATCTCCAGGGGCCACGGCGACAGCGCACGGGGAACCGTGCAGCAGCGAGACGCCGACGCTTCCGGGCAGGACGCGGCCGAGAGCACCGCGGTGCGTCGACCCGACGACGATCAACAGCGCGTGCTCCCGGTCTGCAAGGTCATACAGTGCCTCGGCGGGCGATGTGTTGGCGATCGCCCTTGTCTCCGGATCCAGTGCCCCCAGGCGATCGCGCGCGACGGCGAAGATCTCGGCCGTGTCGATGGCCAGCGCCTGCTCCAGGTCGTCCTCGTTCATCAGGTACTCCGGCCAGGGCAACACCGTGGTGATCACCGGTCGGGCGGCGAGCGTCTCGGCGAGCACCTCGCCGAGCTGGAGCGCATCGAGTCCCTGACTCGTGGGCTCGTAGCCGATGATGATCTTCCGAGGCATGTGAAATCTCCTGAGCGTCGCTTTCGGCCGAGCCTAGGTCCGCGCGTGGGCGGAGTCATCGGCAGTGAGTCGGGATCCGTCTCCGTAGCCACCCCGGACCGGGGGCGGTGGCCCGTCGCCGCTTCCGCCTCCGAGGCGTCGCGACCAGTCGACCCGCAAGAGCAACGCCAGCGCAGCAAGCATCAGCAGCTGGAGCGCGATCCCGATCGGCGAGGTGAGTGAGTCGCGGACAATGGTCCCGAGGCTCTCGCTGGCGGCCGAAGCCGCTCCGACATAGAGGGAGTAGGAGACGAGGCGGCCGCAGAAGAACGCCACGGTGAGGGGCAGCAACGGAACGGTCAGCAGCCCGGCCGCGACGAACAGCTGCGCCGACGGGACCGGCGACACGGCGAACAGCGCCAGCCCGCTCCCGGTTCTCGCTCGGTTACGTGTCAGTGCCCGCTCGACGCTCGCCAGGTCGTCCAGGCGATCGGGGCCCATCCGCGAGCGGGTGGTACGGGTCGCGCTGGCGAGTACGAAGCGCCCCGTTGCGGCGACGACTGCCCCGGCCGGAACCAGAATCAGCGGCTCGAGACCGAAGGTCAGGTAGAAGAAGACGAGGATCGACCACGTCGGCGGTCCGAAGGCGGGCAGCAGGTTGACCGCGAAGACGACGCCGAGGGCGAGCGCGTACTCGTCCATCCGGAAGCGCCTCCCCCGTCAATCCGATCGCCGGCCTCAGCCCGGCGCTGCCGTCGCTGCCGCCCGCGCGGAATCGTCGGTCGTGGGCGCGCTCGCCCTCGGCACCACGATCACCGGGCAGGGCGCGGTTCGCATCACCTCTGCGGAGACACCCCCGAGTAGGACGCGACGCAACGGGCCGTATCCCCTCGACCCGATCACCAGGAGATCGAGCTCAACGCCGCGCGCTGCCAGCGCCGCTGCCGGGTCACCTTCGTCGAGGATCGTCTCGGCGCTGCCTGCGCCGGGAACTGTCGAGACGGCGCCATCGAGAACCTCGCGGAAGTGTTGCCGAAGGGCATCCGCGTAGCCGGCGCTGGTGTGCCCGATTCGGGCCGGGCTAACCGGGACGTCGGGCACGACGGCAATCAACTTCAGCGATGCCCCGAGCTCCTCCGCGAGCCGCTCGCCCTCCGTGAGCGCCAGCTTGGACTCAGGGGTCCCGTCGTAGGCGATTCCGATCACGCCGAGGCCGAAGTGGTCGCGGCGTGCGAAGCCGCGCGGCGCAACCGCCACCGCGCACGGCGCTCCGTTGAGCAGCCGTTCGCCGACGCTGCCCGGGTACACGCGCCCGAGCGTCCCCCGGTGCGTCGAGCCGATCACGATCAGGTTGGCGCCTTGATCCTCGGCGAGCTGACCGAGTGCGCGGGCAACAGATGTATCGGCCAGTTCATGCCGCTCGAACGTAGCGCCCGCCAGCTCTTGCTGGACTGCGTCGAAGAGCTCGTCGTAGTGCTCGGACAACGCCCGCTCATAGGCCTCGGCCTCGATTGGAAGGGGCACGTAGGAGATGACGGCTCCGACCAACAACTCGGCGTCCTCGGCACGTCCCAGCGCCTTGCCGAGCCGCAGCGCGTCTCGAGCCCCGTCGCTGCCGTCGAATCCGACGAGGATCTTGGTCATCCGATGACCTCCTCTCCCATTCAGCCTCGATCAGCCGATATCGCCGCCGTCTTTACGCCACGCGGGCTCTCACGCTGGGCTTCGCCGCGCGGCACGACAATCGTCGGACAATGGGCCCCGCGGGTCACTGCGGCGGAGACGCCGCCGAGGAGCACGTGACGCAACGGCCCGTAGCAGCGGGAGCCGAGGACCAGGAGATCGAGACCCGAGCTCGCGGAGATCAGCTGTTCCGGCGGATCTCCTTCGAGGAGCTCGTGGCCGGCATCGACAACGGACGACTGCTTCGCAACCGCCTGCCGCAGAAGCTCGGAGAGGATGCGGCGACGCCGCTCGCCGACGGTCTCGCCGTGCTTCGTCGCCGCCTCGATCTCGCGGGGAACAGCTCGATCGAACGGTGCCGGCACGAAGGGATCGACCACGCCGATGATTCGCAGCGGCACGCCGACGTGATGCGCGAGCGCCGCGGCATGATCCACCGCCCCGCGCCCCTCATCCGAACCGTCGTAGGCCACCCCGAGACGCTCAAGTCTCCAGCCGGCCGTGGCCAGGCCGCGCGGCGCGACGGCCACCGGACACGTAGCCCCGTGCAGCAGGCGCTCGCCGACGCTACCCGGGTACACACGCCCGAGCGTCCCGCGATGCGTCGAGCCGACCACGATCAGGTCGACCTGCTCATCCTCGGCCAGCTCTCCGAGCTTTCGCGCCGGCGATCCCCCGCCAAGGGCGTGAACGCTGAAATCGAGGCCCTCGAGTTGCGGCATGATCGGGTCGAACAGTCGCGTGGTGTCCCCGGACAACCGGCCGTCGAAGGTCTCGCGGCCCAGCGCGGGTGACGGGCCATAGGGGAGGACCGTCGCCACAACCAGGGTGGCACCGGTCTGCTCGGCGATTGCGCGTCCGAGTCCGAGCGCGTCGGCGGCCTCCGGGCGGCCCTCGAACCCTACGAGGATGCTCCGATACGGAACCCCGCCATCTGCTGGACGAGTGGCACGGTCTGCCTGCGGCTGGTCCATTTTCCGCGAGCCTATGCAGGCCTCCCGGCGACGGCATCGGCAGTCGACCGGGATTCGCATGAGTAGTTCCCCCGGAGAGCGCGCCCATGGACACCAGAGGGCCCCGCGTGGTAGAAGAAGTAAAGGAATGTCCGCTGCGAGCGCAGGAAGCCTCGAACAGCGGCAGCTTGAGCGTCTTCTCGACGTTGGTCGTGGGCTGGTCTCAGAACTCGACCAGGAGCGCGTGTTGCGCCAGGTGCTCGAAGCCGCCCGCGAGCTGACCGATGCCCGCTACGCCGCGCTTGGAGTGCTCGACGGCGCCAAGCGCGAACTCGAGCGCTTCCTGTTCGTCGGCATCGACGTTGAGACTCGCGCCAAGATCGGACCGCTCCCTCGGGGACACGGGATCCTCGGCGAGCTGATCCGAGATCCCAAGCCGCTTCGCCTCGCGGCGATCGCCGATCATCCGCGGTCGTACGGCTTTCCCGCCAACCATCCGCCGATGACGACCTTCCTCGGCGTCCCCGTGATGATCCGCGGCGAGGTCTACGGGAACCTCTACCTGACCGAGAAGGAGGGCGGCGCGGAGTTCGACGAGCGGGACGAGAACCTACTTGTGGTGTTGGCGGATTGGGCAGCAATCGCAATCGCCAACGCACGCCTGTACGAGCAGGCCGAACACCGTCGAGACGAGCTCGAGCGCGTGGTGCGAGGGCTGGAGGCAACAGCGTCGCTGAGCAAGGAGGTCGGTGGGTTGACCGACGTGCGTCGCGTCTTCGAGCTCGTGGTGAAGCGTGGCCGGGCGCTGGTCAACGCGCGCGCCTGCATCCTGCTGCTCGCCGAGAGAGACTCGCTTGTGGTCGCGGACGCGGCGGGCGAGGTCCCCAGAGGCCTCCGAGGCCGTCTTGTCCCGATCTCCGGATCGCGTCTCGGAGACGTGCTCCGCCGCGGCGCCACGGAGCACCTCTCCCGCGCCGAGCGCGGAGCGTGGGCCCCGCTCGAGATCGAGGCGTCCACCGCGCTCGTGAGCCCGCTGCGATCACGGGGCCGTGACACCGGTGTTCTGGTTGCTTTCGACCGTCGCCGGAACCCTCCCTTCACCGCCGATGAAGAGCTTCTGCTCGCGTCCTTCGCAGCCACGGCCGCCAATGCCGTCGCCGACATCCGCGCGATCGAGACGCAAAAGCGCGAGCTCTCGATCGCCGCGTCCGAGCAGGAGCGCCGCCGCTGGGCGCGGGAGTTGCACGACGAGACCTTGCAGGAGCTCGGCGCGGTGAAGATGATGCAGGAGAGTGCCCTCAATCTCGACCGGCCGGAGGTGGTGACGGACGCACTGGAGCAGGCAGTCGCCCAGATCGAGAACGTGATCACGGGCCTCGAAAGGCTGATCACCGAGCTGCGCCCGGCGGCACTCGACGAGCTTGGCACTCAGGCGGCGGTCCAGGCGCTGGTCGAGCAGGTCATCAGTCGCTCTGACCTCGACATCGACCTCGACATCGACCTCGCCTGGGAACGCGGCGATGCTTCCGAGCGACATACGCCGGAGCTCGAGACGGTGGTGTACCGCATCGTTCAGGAGGCCCTCGCCAACGTCGTCAAACACGCCGATGCCGGCCACGCCCGTGTCTCCATCGTTGAGGACGAGCACGCCGTCACGGTCACGGTCCAGGACGACGGCAGCGGCATTCAGGCTGGAAGCGGCAGGCACGGGTTCGGGCTGGTCGGAATGCGGGAGCGTGTGGAGCTGGTCGGGGGCGAGCTGGAGATCGGCGCCGCAAGGAACGGTGGGACCCGCGTTCGGGCTACGTTGCCGGTCGCTCGCAGAGGCTCGCCTGCGCGCCAGATCGCCGGCGAACCTGAGGTGTCCTAACGCTCGACCATGCCGTGCTCGACTGCGTACGTGGTGAGGTCCGCGCGGGTCGCCGCGCCGGTCTTGCGCTGGATGTTCGCTCGGTGAGTCTCGACGGTGCGAACGCTGAGCACGAGCTGTTCGGCGATCTCCGGGTTCGTGTATCCGAGCGCCAGCAGGCCCAGTATCTCCACCTCGCGCTTGGTGAGCTCGTCCGGCGGTCCCTCGTCCGCCGGCTCCGCGGCCATTCGCGCGCCCAGCTGCGGGTTGATGTAGGTCTCGCCGCGTACCGCCGACCGCACGGCGTCCACGAGTTCCCGGGCGGCCGAGTGCTTGACCACGTAGCCGAGGGCCCCGGCTCGCAGCGCTTGACGAGCGAACCTGGGGTCGTTGTGCATCGTGAGCACGACCACGACGGTCTCGGGGAAGTTCTCCCGCACCTTTGGGAGCGTTTCCAGGCTCGAAGGCCCAGGCATGTTCAGGTCGAGCACCAGGACGCGGGGCCGATGCCCCAGCACATAGCGCGCCGCCGCATCGGCGTCGGCAGCCTCCGCGACCACCTCGATGTCGGATTCGGCCTCGAGCACCATGCGGATTCCGTTCCGCACCACCTCGTGGTCGTCCGCCAAGACGACCGTGATCGTCTCCGAAGCGGCGTCGGCGGCCATGGTGGGCACGTTAGACCCTGCAAGGGGTCCACGCACTAGCGACCCTCCGCTTCCGCCGCGATCGCTCTGAGCACAAGGCGGCGGGTGAAACCGGCGATGGGCGCGATCAACCGCCAGTAGAGGCGAAACCGCCTGCGAGCCTTGTCACCGAGCGCCTGAGTGCGGGTCTCCGTGATCAACAAGGACCGGTGTGCGCCCAGGGCCTCTACCGTGAACGCCCAGCCGACACGCACGGCCCCGGGGCTGGGGTTGTGGAACCGCTCCATCGACTGGCCCCCCTCGTCGATCCGCTCGTCCCACATCGAGAGCCCGAGCGCGAGCTCTCGCGGCGGGCGGTCTTCGAGCACGACCCAATAACCGGCTTCGATCAAGTCACCAACGGTCGCCCTCGCCGCCCGTGCGCGCGGTGGCCGGCGACGAAGACGCCGCAGCGCACGGTCAGGCAGCGCCCGCAGGCGCGTCAGGGCGATGACAAGCGGCGAGCGTGTGAAGTCCGTGGTTCGGATCGCAGCGAACGTGGTTTCTGCGTCCGCCTTGACGATCTGGACCTGGCAGGTGGCGCTGTCGGGGTCGGAGAAGTCGAGGCGCAGGGTTGGGCTCAACCCCTCCTGGGCGCTGCGCTCCGGGGTTGCGGGACCAATCGACGCCGCGTGCGGCGTGGGGGCGTTGCCCTGGGTTGCCCGCTCGGCCGATACCATCGTTCGCTCCTCTCAGCTGGAATCCGGATCGAGTCCACCGTAGGCGGCGAGCTTCGTCACCGCATCCGTGTCCTCTTCGGATCCGCTGAGTGGTCACCACTGAGGACCCGTCCAGCCCGGTGCGGTAGGAACCTCTGGATGCTTGAGCTGATTCTTGCCTCGACGGCGACGGCGTTCGCGACCGGGCTGGGCGCGATTCCCGTCTTCCTGCTCCGCGAAAGGGCTGAGCTGCTCAGGCCGGCGCTGCTGGGACTCGCCGCTGGGGTGATGGCCGTGGCGTCGATCGCCGGGCTGCTCCTCCCGGGGCTCGATGACGGCACCGTGCTCGAGGTTGGCGCGGGGCTCGCGGCCGGAGTCGGGTTCCTGCTTGGTGCCAGGACTTTGTTCGGACATCGGCGGACCCGTGTCGGCGAGCGACCGTCGGCGCCGCTGCGCATGTCGGTGCTCGTGTTCGCGGTCCTCTTCGTCCACAGTCTTCCCGAGGGCTTCGCGATCGGCACCGCATACGCGTCGGATACGAGTGGCCTGAGCCTGTTCGTGGTCGTGGCGATCGCCGTTCAGAACATCCCGGAGGGCACGAGCGTCGCGATCCCGATGGCCAGCGCGGGCTTTCGCGCCAGTCAGCAGTTCTGGGCTGCGGTCGGCACCAGCGCGCCCCAGCCTGTCGGCGCGGTGATCGCCTACGCGCTCGTCGAACAGATCGAAGCGCTGCTCCCGATCTCGTTCGGGTTTGCGGCGGGCGCGATGCTGGCACTCGTCGCAGTCGAGCTGGCGCCCGAGTCGATCCGAACGGGGCCCCGGCGGGCGGCTGCGGGCGCGGCGATCGGCGCCCTGGCGATGCTGGCGCTCAGCTGGGCTCTAGGGGTCTAATGCGTTCGCCTTGTCCGGATCGGCTCGAGGCGCGGCGTGCTCCGTGGACACTACGCAGCGTGTCCGGTGGTCGATTCGGATGGATCAGCGGCGCCTACGAGCCTATGGTTCAGGCCGACGAAGATCAGCATGTCAGCGACCCCTGGATTCGATCCCCAAACTGGGCCTCTGGCCAGCCTGACCGTTGCCGATTTCGCAACGACGGGGATCCTCAGCGTCCAGCCCGACGCGCCGCTCGAGGAGGTCGCGTGGCTGATGGCCAGCAACCGCGTCCACGCGGTTGCAGTCGTCGACGACGAGGCCGCAGAGCCTCCGGTGATCCGCGACGTCGACGTCGTCGCGGCGACGGTCAGTGGGCACTACCCCGCGCTCCGTGCTCGCGACATCGCCGGCACCGACTCGATCAGCATCGGCACCGACGACCCTCTCGACCGCGCTGCGCAGTTGCTAGTGGACCACGGTGTCACCCACCTGATCATTCGTGACCGTCGCCGAGTGCCGTCCGGGATCCTCTCGACGCTCGACATCGCGCGCGCGATCGCGGGTCGCGGAGGATCATCGACGCGATGAGCATCGAGGAGAGGCCGGCCCGGGTTCTGATCGTCGGCGGTGGCATCGCCGGGCTCGAGGCGTTGATGGCGCTACGCGACCTCGCCGGCGACCGCGTTGAGCTCACGCTTGTAGCGCCGATTCCAGAGTTCACCTACAAGCCGCTCACCGTCGAGGAGCCGTTCTCGCCGGTCGTTGCGGAGCGCCATGAGCTCGAGCCGTGGGCGGGTGAGTTCGGTGCCTCCTTCGTCCGCGGCGCCGTCGTGAGGGTGGAGTCCGACGCTCACACGGTCGAGCTCGAGGATGGCGCGCGACTCTCCTACGACATCCTCGTCGTCTGCGTCGGCGCACGAACGCGAAGTCCGTACCGGGAGGCCGTGACCTTCCGGGCCAGCGGCGAGTCGCTGTCGGTCGACGAGGTTCTCGCACGAGGTGCTGCGCACGAGTCCCGGACGGTGGCCTTCGTTGTCCCTCCGGGTGTCAGTTGGCCGTTGCCGCTGTATGAGCTCGCCTTGATGACCCGGCGGCGCGCCGAGGAGAGCGGGCCCCGGGATGTTCGCCTGACGCTGATCACACCGGAGTCGGGTCCGCTGATCCTGTTTGGGCGCGTCGCGAGCGACGCCGTAGGCGAGCTGCTGCGAGCGCGCCAGATCGAGTTCCAGGGCAGCGCCCACGTTCGTCAGAACGAGGACGCAGACCTGATTGTCACTCCAGGAGGGAGGCGGCTGCATGCGGGCGCTGTCGTTGCCCTGCCGATCCTCGACGGTCCCAATCTGGCCGGACTTCCGGCCGGCGAGCAGGGTTTCATCCCGATCGACGGCCACGCCCGGGTTCCTGGCGTCGACGACGTTTACGCCGCTGGCGATGGCACGACGTTTCCGATCAAGCAGGGCGGCCTCGGCACGCAGCAGGCAGATGCCGCGGCCGCACACATCGCTGCCCGACTCGGGGCGCAGGTCGATCCGGACCTGTTCCATCCGGTCCTTCGCGGCCAGCTGATCACGGGAGCAGAGTCGCTTCATCTGCGCCACGACCTCACCGGGGGGCACGGTGAGAGTGCGGCCTCGACCGACTATCTCTGGTGGCCCCCGCACAAGGTCGGTGGTCGTTATCTCTCCGCCTGGCTCGCCCACGAGCGGCCCCGCGCCGATCTGGAGCCTCCGTCGCATCCGCTCGAAGTGGAGGTGGCGATCCCGCACGAATGGCACGAGAATCCGATGGCCTTGGATCCGTACGAACCGATCGACGCCGACGCGTGGGCGTCGACAGGCAGGTCCGGCGGGGGCGACTAGCCAGGCGTAACCCGGGCGCGCGGCTAAGCGGCCTCAGTGACCAACCAAATGCTCGGCTGACCCCGAACCCCAGCCTCCGTCATCACCTGGGGGAGGCGGTCCGAGGACGCGAATGAAACTCGTCGTAGACCCGCCGCCACTGTCCGTAGTCGGCGACGGTGTGGCGAACGAAGATACGGACCATCAGAGCTCCTTCGTAGCGAGGTGATCACTTCCCGCGGAGGGACTCAACAAGATCGCGCGTGAGCTCGTCGAGCGACTCGACGACGCGGTCGGCGAGGGCCAGGGCGTCCGGATCGGATGGGAACTCCGGGTCGGGCACGGCAATGACGCGCATCCCCGCTGAGTTCGCGGAGCGAATCCCGTTCTCGGAATCCTCGATCGCGACACAGTCATCCGGCGGGACGTCGAGCCGGCGCGCGGCCTCGAGATACACGTCGGGTGCGGGCTTTCCGCGACCCACCTCCTCCGAGGACACCCAGGCTGCAAAGTGGCGACCGAGCGCCGACCCGGATAGCACCAGCTCGATCACCTCCGGGTTCGACGAGGAGGCTAGGCCCAGCGGCCACCGCGCCGCGAGGCGCTCGGCCGCCTCGACGGCCCCGCGGACGAGGGGCAACTCCTCGCGGTACCTGGAGAGCAGCCGCTGAGCCACCTGCTCGGAGATTGCCGCCGGCTCGAGATCGACACCGAGCCTCTCCGCCAGGTAGCGCGCCCACTCGGGCGAGCTCATGCCCATCATGTCCCTGGTCGCCGTCTCAGTCCAGGTTCCGCCCCGCTCGCGAACGAGCTCCCTGCGCTCCTTGTCCCAGGCCGCCTCGGAGTCGAGCAGGACTCCGTCGAGGTCGAAGATGACTGCCTGAACCACCGCGCAGGCGCGACCGGCTCGCAGCTAGCCCGCCGTGACCTTGGCCTCTCGCCAGCGGCGCTCGAAGGGCAGCCGCCAGCGGTGGGGGGTGATCAGGTCGCGGATCGACCCAGGCCCCCAGGAGCCGGGCGGATAGAGCAGCACCCGAGGTGGCTGCTCCAGCAGCGGAGCCGAGACCTCCCACAGGCGTTCGATGCCGGTGGCCGTGGTGAAAAGCGTGTGGTCGCCGTTCATCGCGTCGCGGATCAGCCGTTCGTAGGCCTCAAGCGTGTCGTCCTCGCGATTGATCTCGGTGAGCGAGAACTGCATGCTCAGCTTCTCGAGCGTCATCGAAGGCCCGGGGAGTTTGCCGTAGTACGAAAGCGAAAGGCGGGAGGACTCGTCGAGGTCGAACGTGAGGTGGTCGGGCCCGTAGTCACCGATCCCCGAACCGGCCGGGAACATGCTCTGGGGCGGCTCGCGGAAGGCGATCGAGATGATGCGCGCGCTCTCCGCCATCCGCTTGCCGGTGCGCAGGTAAAACGGCACGCCCGACCAGCGCCAGTTGTCGATCTGGCACTCGAGCGCGACCAGCGTCTCGGTCTGCGAGTCCGGCGCCACCCCGGGCTCGGACCGATACCCCTCATACTGGCCGCGCACGACCCGCGTCGTATCGAGCGGCCGCAGCGAGCGAAACACCTTCGTCTTCTCGTCGGTGATCGCCACCGGCGCCAGCGCCGTCGGGGGCTCCATGGCGACGAAGGCGAGCACCTGAAAGAGATGGGTGACGACCATGTCCCGGAACGCCCCGGTCTCCTCGTAGAACCCCGCCCGGCTGCCTACGGCAAGTGTCTCGGGCACGTCGATCTGCACGTGGTCGATGTGGTTTCGGTTCCAGATCGGCTCGAAGAGGCCGTTGGCGAAACGAAGGGCGAGGATGTTCTGGGCCGCCTCCTTGCCCAGGAAGTGGTCGATGCGGAAGATCTGCTCCTCCGCGAAGACCTCGTGGACGTGCGCGTTCAGCTCCTGCGCGCTCTTCTGATCGGTCCCGAACGGCTTCTCCATGATCACCCGCGCTCGCTCCGCCAGCCCGGCCTCGCCGAGCAGCCGCACCACGTCCGTGGCGGCGTCCGGCGGCACGCTCAGGTGGTAGAGGCGGCGCGGAGCGTCCCCCAGCTGGGCTTCCGCGCGAGCGACCGCGGCCGCGAGCCCGCGCGGACCAGCGCCCTGGTCGACGTACCTGAGGCAGTGGGTGAAGCGGTCCAGCGCCTCAGGCTCGACCGGCTGTCTCGAGAACTCCTCGCAGGCCTGTCTCGCGAGCCCACGGAACGCCGCGTCGTCGAGTTCCTCCAACGACGTGCCCACGATCTGGTACTCGGGCATCAACCCCGCCTGTGAGAGGTGGAGCAGCCCCGGCAAGAGCTTACGCCGGGCGAGGTCGCCAGCGGCCCCGAAGAGCACGATCACGTGTGGATCGAGCGGGGGCAGCGCCTCCGGCGTCACATCGCGGGGTTGGGTCGCCAACTCCACTGCGGCCACGGTAGCGGAGCGCTCCGGGGCCAGGGGCTAAGCCTCAGCCGGGGACGGTGACCTTGGTTACCGACAGCGTCGCGCCCTGCGGGTCGGCCAGCACGGCCTGTCTCAGCGGCGTGTTGGGAATGTCATACGGCGGCACCACGACCTTGCCCCCGAGCTCGTCGGCCTTCGCAGCGGTCCCGTCGAGGTCATCCACCCAGAAGTCAACGCTCCAGTGGGCGGGGGTTGACTCGGGGAACTGATCGCCCATCGGCGCCATCGTCGCGACCACGTCGCGCGGCACCGGCTGCTGGGGCTCGCCGCCCACGTAGCCGGGTAGGCGAAAGAGGGTGAACTCGGCGCCGCCGGCGTCCATCGCCTCGGCCTGCCACCCGAAGAGGTCGCCGTAGAACCCTTTGGCGCGCTCGCGATCGCGTGTGTTCAGCAGGCTCATGCTCCACGCGCCCGGCTCGTTGACGAGCTGCGCGCCCCTGCGAAGGCCGGGCTCCCAGACACCGAACACGGCGCCGGCCGGGTCGGCGATCGCCGCCAGGCGGCCGGCGGGCTTGACGTCCACGGGCTCCTGGGCGACGGTGCCCCCGGCGTCTCGAGCGCGCGCCGCCGCCTCGTCGACGCTTTCAACCTGGACGTAGGTGTTCCACATCGGCGTGGGACCGGCGTTGTCGGCCGGTTGCGAGCCGACCCCGGCGACGTCTCGACCGCGCACGCGAGCGACGTAGTACTGCCCGGGGGGATCGCCGGGCATCGTGCCCGGCCCGTCGAACTCCCACTCGAACAGGCGTCCGTAGAAGCGCATCGCCGTCTCCAGGTCGGGCTGAAGCGTGTCCACCCAGCAGGGAACGCCGGGCTCGTATCCGTCGCGCTCGCTCATCCGCGCTCCTCCTCGTATTCGTCGTGTCGGCGCCACCACTCATACGGTGGTGTCCGCGGATGTCCGTCGGGCGAGTCCTCCCAGGTCTCCTGCCGCCCCAGGGGAGTCAGGTCGAGGAAGGTCCAGACGCTGCCGAGCGCCTCGACACCCCGGCCCGACGTGAAGTAGGTGCGGTAGACGTCCTCGCCGTCGCGATAGAAAACGCCGAGCCCGAACCCGTTGCCGACCCCGGAGCGGTCGTTGAAGTCGTTGCCCGCGAGCGAGTACCAGGGGATGTCCCATCCCATGCGCTGCCTGTAGGGCTCGAGCTTTGACTGCGGCGCCCGAGAAACGAGCGCGAAGGTGACATCGCGCGCGTGCAGATGGGCGAGATGGCCGACTTGGTCGACGAACATCGAACACCCATCGCAGCCGGCGTCGGGCCAGCCGGGTGCCCCGGGCTCGAACATGAAGTGGTAGACGATCAGCTGCGGGCGTCCCTCGAACATGTCGAGCAGGGTCGCCCGGCCGTCGCGGCCCTCGAAGACGTAGCCGGAGTCGAAGCGGACCCACGGGTGCCTGCGACGCTCGGTGGCAAGTGCGTCGCGCGCCCGGGTCGCCTCCTTCTCCTTGGCGAGCAGCTTCTCGTGGGCGGCCTGCCACTCCGCTTGAGAGACGACCTCCGGGAGTTGCATCGAGTCCTCCTTTCGCGGTCTTGTGATCATCCGTAGCTCAGCTGTTCATCCCAGTCGGAGGGTCGTCCTTCGCGCGTCAGGTCGAACAGGTTCCACACCGGCTCGAGGGTGCCGACGTGGCGCGGATGCTGGCCGGGGTCGGCGGGAGCGATCATCAGCTCCGTCGCCCAGAAGTGGCGGATCTCATCGCCGTCGCGATGGAACACGTTGAGCATCGGGATCTGTCCGCCGGCTTCGCCCTCGCCGTGGTAGTCGCGGTTGTAGGTGTTTCCGGCCGAGGACAGCAGCCGCAGGTGCTTCCAGCCCCGCTCCTCGCCGAAGGTCAGCAGTCGGTCGGCCGACGTCTTGGCGACAGCGGCGAAGTTGATCTGCTGTCCGGCGTGGCCGATCGCCGGGTCGAGCTGATCGAGCAGCGCCACGCACGACGGGCATGGCCCCTCGGCCAGCGCCAGCTCGGCGGTCTTGCCGGTGGCCGGTCCGGGACGGTCGTCGTCGACGGCCCGGGGGAACATGAAGCTGTAGATCACCAGCGAGTCCTTGCCCGGCGCGAACAGCTCGGACATGCGCACGTCGGTCAGCGCGCCTTCGGGCCCGGCGCCTTGGAAGACGTAGTCCTCCGGAACGGGACCGCCTGGCGGAAGCCCGCGCCGGGCGGCGGCCACTGCCTCCATCGCTCGCCGCAGCTCGATCTCGCGCTGGAGCAGGCGCTCGCGCGCCGCGCGATAGTCGGCCCTCTCGCCCGGGAAGGCGATGCTCACGAGGCTGCGGCAGCCTCCGGGTACTCGTCCTTGCGCCACGCGCGGAACGCGTCCGAGCCCTCCAGCTCCTTCGGCGCCCGGTCGAGCAGCATGTTGAACCAGGGCGCCACGAACGGATCGGGCGCCGAGACCATGTACGTGTGGTACACGACGCCGTCCTCCATCGCGAAGGCGATGTAGCTGGGGTTCTCGCGAAGCCCGTCCTTGAGCTCGGCTCCGACCTGCCGTCCCCAGTCCTGCAGCCAGTCGGGCGGGTCGGCGAGCATCTCCTGGACCTCGGGGATCTCCGCGGCCTGCTCCTCGGTCAGCGCGAGGCCGAAGTCCCACACGAAGTCGCTGTCGTATGTGGACACGTACGGAAACTGCCAGCCCATGCGCTCCCGGTAGGCGTTGAGCCTGTCGATCGGCGCCCGCGAGAAGCCGACGAACGTCACGTCGCGGTGGTTGAGGTGGACGAGGGCGGAATCGAAGCCATCCGCCATGCTCGAGCACCCCGGACAGGCCCCAACCGAGTAGTCCGGGCCGTACATGATGTTGTAGGCCATCAGCTGCGAGCGCCCGTCGAACAGCTCGGCCAGCGTCTTCGTCCCGCCCTGCGTCTCGAGCTGGTACTCCTTCTCGACGGGAACCCATGGCAGCTCCAGGCGCTTCTTGCGGATCTCCTGTGCCTGCTCCGCGTGCTCGGCCTCGAGCTTGGCGAGCTCGTCGCGCGCCGCCTGCCACTCCTCGCGGGTTCCAACTTTCTGTTCCGCCATGTTGGCCTCCTCGAATCGGTTGTCCGCTCAGTGAAGTACCTAACACGAAGTCCTTAATCAGGATTAGACGCTACTAGTTGAGGAGCGGAGATCGCGGGGAAGCGAACATACGGGGACCGGTGCGGAATCGCACGCGCGCTCGACTTGGTGGGCGAGCGCTGGGCGCTGCTCATCGTCCGCGAGCTGGTCCTTGGGCCGAAGCGGTTCACCGATCTTCGCGTGGGTCTCCCGGGCCTGAGTCCGAACGTGCTCGCCCAGCGACTCCGCGAGCTGGAGGCGGCGGGCATCGTCGAGCGGTCCAAGCTCCCGCCACCGGCGGCCTCGCGGGTCTACGAGCTCACGGAACGGGGACGCGGGCTCGCACCGGTCCTGATCGAGCTCGGGTGCTGGGGCGCGGCCCTGCCCACGGCTCCCGGCACGGAGATGAGTTTGGACTCCCACCTCCTCGCGCTCCAATCCACATTCGATCCCGAGGCAGCCGACGGCATCTACGCGAGCTACGAGCTGCGACTCGACGGCCAGAGCTACCGCGCCCGCGTTGCCGACGGCGAGCTCCGGCTCGCACGGGGCACGGCGGACGAGCCCCACGCCACGCTGGAGACCGAGCCGCGCACGCTGCTCGCGCTGCTGTGGGGAGGTCTCGAGCTCGCCGACGCGATCCGGTCGGGAGAGACTCTGGTCGCGGGCGACCGGCGGGCGATCGACCGCTTCTTGCGTCTGTTTCCTGCGCCGGAGCCTGCTCCGCCCGACGCGTAGCCTCGGCCGGCCAGGGACCGCTAGCCGACTGCCTCACATCCGGGACGTCCCGTGCGTTTCGTCTGTAGAACCGAGACGATCGAACGGAGAATGCATGAGCCCCCTGACCAAACCCACCTTTCACAGAAGCTACGAGAGCCCGATCGGCGAGCTGCTGCTGGTGGGCGACGGCGAGGCGCTCTGCGGCCTGTACATGCAGGAGGGGCGCAGACCGATGAGGGTCGCCGCCTCCTGGCAGCGGGCCGACGAGTCGTTCGCCGAAGCACGCCGCCAGCTCGACGAGTACTTCGCAGGTGAGCGCGTGGAGTTCGACTTGGCGCTTGCGGCGATGGGCTCCGAGTTCGAGCGGCGCGTCTGGAGCGCCCTCCAGGACATCCCCTACGGCGAGACGGCGAGCTACGGCGAGGTGGCCGAGCGCGTCGGCGCCCCCGGGGCCGCGCGGGCCGTCGGGCTGGCGAACGGCCGCAACCCGATCTCGATCGTGGTTCCCTGCCACCGCGTGATCGGAGCCGACGGGAGCCTGACCGGATACGGGGGCGGGGTGGAGCGCAAGCGCTTCCTGCTCGAGCTCGAGCAGGGGAGGCTGAGGCTCGCGTAGCTAGACGCGCCGCCGTTGCTCGAGCGAGCGGCGGGCGGACGCCCACCGGCGCGCGATGCGGTCCATAAGGGCGGGCGGGCCAGCGGCGCGCCGCGGGTCGAGTGTGGCGCCACACAACGCGCATCCGGCGGCAAATGCGCTCACGCGCTCGCCGCATTTGGGGCAGACATGGGGACCGATTGGCTTCACACCTGGGATTCAAGCGGGGACAGATGAAGGTCGCCTGAACGTGCCCAAGTCACTCTGGCGGGGGATTGGCCCGCGAGACTTGCGAATTCCGACTGCGGTGCTATACTTTCTGAAGCATTGGGAGGTGTCAGCCCGTGTCCGGGCTGAAAAAGGGGCTGCATCGACCTCGGAAGGAGCACGATGCCTCGCACGAGAGGTGCTGCGAGCCACCGCAGCGACACCCGCCGCACCCGCGGCGACCACGACAACAAGACTCAGAATCAGATTACCGGCGAGCGCCGGGCGGTCGTCCATGCGTTCGAGCCCACCATCGACAGCCTGCAGCTGTTCTTCAACCAGGCCGCGCGGTACCCGCTGCTCACCAAGGAGGAGGAGGTCGAGCTCGCGAAGCGGATCGAGCGCGGCGACCTGGCCGCGAAGGAACGGCTGATCAACTCGAACCTGCGACTCGTGATCAAGTTCGCGCGCCGCTACCAGGGCCACGGGCTCGACCTTGGCGACCTGGTGCAGGAGGCCATGCTCGGCCTGATCCGGGCGGCCGAGAAGTTCGATTGGCGTCGCGGCTACAAGTTCTCCACCTACGCCGTGCTGTGGATCAAGCAGTCGATCCAGCGCGGGCTGGACAACAGCGGCCGTCCGGTCCGGATCCCGGCCCACGTCGCCCAGCGTGAGCGAACTGTCGCCCGCGTCACATCCGAGCTCACGGCCCGGCTGGATCGTGCGCCCACCGACGAGGAGGTCGCCAAGCAGGCGAAGCTCCCGCTCGACGAAGTGATGGCGATCCGCGATCTGACCCGCGTCACGGCGAGCCTCGACCAGCCGATCGGCGAGGGCGACACCACGTTCGGTGAGCTGCACGCCGAGAGCACTGCCGACCTCGAGGACGAGGTGCTGGAGCGCCAGCAGGAGCAGACGGTTGACGAGGCCCTTTCCCGCCTGCCGGAGGACGAGCGGCGCGTGATCAGCGCGCGCTTTGGAACCGGCGGCCGCGAGGCGCGGAACCTGCGCGAGGTCGCCCGCGAGGTCGGCGTCACTCAGGCGCAGGCGCGCAAGCTCGAGGCGCAGGCGCTGAGGCGGCTGTCGGATGACGAGTCGCTGAACGCCTGGCGCGAGGCCGCCTAGCTTTCGTCCGGCGCACCGCGATGGCCAAGATCTGGGTCCTCGACACCGAGACCAAGGGCACCGGCGCCGAGATGGTCCCCCTCGAGCGAGCGCTCGAGGACAAGCGCTCGGTGCCGGATCGCGAGCGTGCCTCGGTTGTGCGGCGCCGACCGCGCCGACAGCGGCCTGAGCCCCGCGCCCCCGAGGCTTATCAAGAGCCTCGGGCCCGGCGTGTTTTTCGCGTCGTCAACGCGATCACGGGGCAGTCACTCGCCAACGGCGCCGACGCGCGCGAGGTGGTCCGGCTGCTGGACGGGATGCGAAGCGTCGCCGACGCCCGCGTCTACGTGTGGGAGCCGGACGACGCGGAGTGGCGGCCGCTTACCCTTCGCGAGCAGAAGGCCATTCGGGACGTCCGCTTGGCTTGAGCCTTCGCTAGCGTCACGTCCGCCGTCCACGGCCTGACGCGGATCCCCGAGGGGGGGGGTTCTATCGTGGTTCGGGATGGCTGAACGGCTTCCACCCGCGCTCAAGGCCGTGAGCGACGCAGTGCTCGCGGTGGCCTCACAGTCGTCCGTGGAGGAGGTGCTGCAGCAGCTCGTCGACCGCGCCCGCGAGCTGGCCGGGGCCCGCTACGCCGCGCTGGGCATTCCCGACGGCGAGGGCGGGTTCAGGCGCTTCCTCGTGTCGGGGATGAGCGACGAGCTCATTGCAGCGCTGGGGCCGCTGCCGCGCACGCACGGGATGCTCGGCGCAATGCTCGAGACGCCGGAGCCGTTTCGCACGACCGACATTCACACCGATCCCCGCTTTCGCGGCTGGTGGCCTCGAGGGCATCCCGACATGCGCTCGTTCCTCGGCGTGCCGATCGTCGCGCCCGAGGGCGTGATCGGCGCCTTCTACTTGACCGCGAAGGAGGGGGCGTCCGCGTTCGGCGACGCCGATCAGGAGTTGATCGAGCTGCTCGCCGCGCACGCGGCGATCGCGATCACCAACGCTCGCCTATACGAGCGCAGCCGCGAGCTCTCGATCCTCTCGGAGCGCAACCGCCTCGCACTCGAGCTGCACGACGCGGTCAGCCAGAAGCTGTTCAGCATGGTCCTCACCGCCGAGGCCGTCGCCACGCTGCTCGACCGTGACCCCGACGCCGCGAGCGCCAAGCTGGCGCGCCTCAAGGAGCTCGCCGATGAGGCGCTGGGCGAGCTTCGCGCGCTGATCGCCGAGCTGCGCCCGCCCGACCTCGACCGCGACGGCCTGCCCGGAGCGCTCAGCAAGCAGGTCGAGATGCTGCGCGGGCTGCACTCAGTCGAGATCGAGCTCGACATCGACGAAGGGGTGGAGGCTGGGGACGGCGAGCGCGACCGCCAGGTGCTGCGGATCGCCCAGGAAGCGCTCCAGAACGCGCTGCGCCACGCCGGCGCGCGTCAGGTCTCCGTCCGGCTCGCGGCCCCCAACGGCGGGCTCCTGCTTGAGGTGTCCGACGACGGTGTCGGATTCCAGCCTGCGGATCCCGAGCTGCGCTCGCGACGCCTTGGTCTCACCTCGATGGAGGAGCGCGCACAGCGCCTCGGCGGCCGGCTGGAGATCTCCTCGTCGCCCGCCGCCGGCACGACAGTGCGCCTCGAGGTCGCCGGTGGCTGACGCGATCCGCATTCTGGTGGTTGACGATCACGCCGTCGTTCGCGAGGGCCTGCGCGCCTTCCTCGAGCTTCAGGAGGAGTTCGAGGTGGTCGGCGAGGCGGGCGACGGCGCCGAAGCGGTGGAGCTCGCCGAGCGGCTGCGCCCCGACGTCGTCTTGATGGACCTCGTGATGCCAGGGCTCGACGGAGTCGGCGCGATGCAGCGGCTGCGAGAGCGCCTGCCCTCGAGCCGCGTGATCGTGCTGACTAGCTTCGCCGAGGACGATCGCCTCCTGCCAGCGATCCAAGCCGGCGCTGCCGGGTACCTGTTCAAGAACGCGCAGCCCTCGGAGCTGGCACGCGCCGTGCGCGCCGCGCACGCCGGCGAGGCTCTGCTCGACCCAGCGGTTGCGGCCAGGCTCGTGGACGCGATCGCGCAGGCTCCTGGCACAGAGCCGTCGGAGCAGCTCACGCCCCGCGAGCGCGAGGTGCTGGAGCTGATCGGACGTGGGCTCTCCAACAAGCTGATCGCGCGCGAGCTCGAGATCGCCGAGAAGACGGTCAAGGCACACGTCGGCCACCTGCTGGCAAAGCTCGGCGTGACTGACCGCACGCAGGCCGCGCTCTATGCGGTGCGCGCAGGCATTGTCAGAAGGTGAGCCGCTTTAGCGGCGAAAGCGGCATGCGCCGGTAGTTGTTCTCCCGGGTCCTAGGACCAATTGCCACTTCAAACCGGGACCGTGTCGCTCCTACGCTGGCGAGGCAAGCAACGCGAGGAGCTAGATATGACCACCGCAACGACAGCCAGTGAGCGGATCACCGAGGAGGTCACGTCCTGGCCCGGCGTCGAGGCAGGCGTCGGCAAGCGCGGCGAGTTTGGCTTCACGGTCTCCGGGCACGAGTTCGGCCACCTGCACGGCGACCACGCCGCTCACTTTGGGTTCGGAAGCAAGCTTGGCGCAGAGCTCAAGCAGCAGGGTCGAGTCGTCGACCATCCGGTCTTCCCCGGCAAGCCCGGGCCCGCAGCGCGCCGGATCTCGAACGAGGCCGACGTTCGCGAGGTGATCGAGCTGCTGCGGCTCAACTACGACCGAGTCGTGGCCCGTTACGGCCTGCCCGCAGAGGCCGACTCCGCGGAGGGCTGAGCGGATGCCAACAGCGGTCATCACCGGCGCCTCGCGTGGCCTGGGCCGTGAACTCGGTCGCGCGCTTGCAAGTCGCGGCTGGCGGCTGGTCGTCGACGCGCGCGGCGCAGACGACCTGGAGGGTGCGGCCCGCGAGTTCGGCCGGATGGCCGACGTCGTAGCCCTCGCCGGGGACGTCTCCGATCTCCGGCATCGGCGAGCGCTGATCGAGGCCGCGGGAGATCGCATCGACCTGCTGGTCAACAACGCGAGCGTCCTGGGCCCCAGCCCGCAGCCCCCCCTGGCCTCGTATCCGCTCGATGCGCTCGAACGTGTCTACGCGGTAAACGTGTTCGCTCCCCTGGCGCTGATCCAGCTGGCGCTTCCCCGGTTGTCCGACGGCGCGCGGATCCTGAACCTGACCTCGGACGCGGCGGTCGAGGCGTATGAGGGGTGGGGCGGATATGGGTCTGCGAAGGCGGCGCTGGACCAGCTGAGCGCCGTGCTGGCGGCGGAACATCCCGAGCGGCGCGTGTACGCGGTGGATCCTGGCGACATGCGCACGCAGCTTCACCAGCACGCGTTTCCCGGCGAGGACATCTCCGATCGCCCGCCGCCGTCGCAGAGCGTGCCCGGGCTGCTTGCCTTGGTCGAGGGCGCGCTTCCGAGCGGTCGCTACCGCGCCGCGGAGGTGGCGGAGGCCGCCGCCCAACGAGAGGAGGTTGGAACGCCCTCGTGAGCGCACTCGCGTTTGAGCTACCGCCGGAGCTCGAGGCCGCGGAGCCGCCCGAGGCGCGCGGACTGAAGCGCGATCAGGTGCGGCTGATGGTCGCAACCCGCGGCGACGGCCGCATCGTGCACGCGAGCTTTCGCGAGCTGCCCCAGTTCCTGGCCCCGGGCGACCTGCTGGTGGTCAACACCTCCGGAACCCTGCCGGCGGCCGTGGCCGCCCAGCGGCCGGACGGGACGCTGCTGGAGCTGCGCATCGCCACCCCCGCGCCCGAAACGCGCGGGGACGAGTGGTGGGTGGTGGAGCTGCGCAGCGCGGACGGGAGCTCGCCCTTCGATGGCGTGCGGCCGGGTGAGTGCTTGGCGCTCACCGGCGGGCGGACGATCGAGATCGTTGCGCCGTACGCCGCTGGCCGGCGCCTGTGGCTCGCGCGTCTGGATCCCGGCGCTCCTCTGCACGAATACCTGGCGCGCCACGGTCATCCGATCCGCTACGGCTACGTGCCCGCGGCGTGGGACCTGGCCGCATACCAGACCGCCTACGCGACGGAGCCTGGAAGCGCCGAGATGCCGAGCGCGGGGCGGCCGTTCACGCCCGAGCTGATCACGCGGCTGGTCGCAGCGGGGACTCACGTGGCGCCGCTGACCCTGCACACCGGTGTTTCGTCCCCCGAGCGCGAAGAGGCCCCGTACCCGGAGCGCTACGAGGTGTCGCGACCGACCGCGCGCCTGATCAACGCCGTGCGGGAGTGGGGCGGGAGGGTGATCGCCGTCGGGACGACCGTGGTTCGCGCGCTAGAGACCGTGGCCGCCCGCAGCGGCACGGTCGCGCCCGCCGTCGGGTGGACCAATCTCGTCGTCACACCCGACCGCGGGCTCAGGGCGGTCGACGGCCTGCTCACCGGCTGGCACGAGCCGCGCGCCTCGCACCTGCAACTGCTCGAGGCGTCGGCCGGATCCTTGTTGCTCCGGCGCTCATACGACGCCGCCCTCGAGCACGGCTATCTCTGGCACGAGTTCGGCGATAGCCACTTGATCCTCCCCTGACCGCGATCACCAAGGAGCAAGCGATGACCAAGCCTGAGGACGCTGCCCCGGACGCACCCGCGACCGAGATGCAGTCAGCTGAATCGATGGCGACGGGCGTCGAGGGCCTGTTCGCGTCGGCACCCGAGCCGTTGCCGTTCGACGACAAGTTGGAGATCCGCACCTTCGTGTTGCGGCGGCCCGGCGGGAACCTGCTCGTGTACGGTACCGGGACGCTGAACCGCGATGCCGAGGCCATCCGCGCGCTTGGCGGCATCTCGCGCCAGTACCTGAACCACGGCCACGAGGCGCTGTTCGCCGACGATTGGCCGGCGCGCGCTTTCGGCGCCCCGCTGATCGTCGGCGAGGGCGATGCGCCGGGCGTGGCGCGGCGCCGCGAGGTCGGCCACACGATCTCGGAGCGACAGCTCCTCGACTCGGACTTCGAGGCGATCCCGATTCCGGGGCACACCCCCGGCGCGACCGCGTTCCTCTGGGATACCGGCGGGCGTCGCGCGCTGTTCACCGGCGACTCGATCTACCTTCGCGACGGGGAGTGGGTGGCCGCCGTGCTCGAGAGCAGCGACCGTGTGAGCTACCTCGAGAGCCTGAATCTGATCAAAGCGCTCGAGTTCGATCTCCTCGTCCCGTGGGCGGCCTCGGCCGGTGGGCCCTACTACGCGGCCACGGACGCGACCGACGCGCGCCGGCGCATCGGCGGGATCATCGAGCGCGTGCGCGCCGGCGGCAACCACTGAGCGCTGATCCCCGCGCTGAGCACTTAAATTCCGCGTCGATGCCGATTGACGTGTGGATGCAGCACCCAACCCTGCGGTTCCTGCGCCACGACATGCTCGAGTCGCTGCGTCGCTGGACGGGGATGGAGGTCCCACCGGACGAGCCGCCGATCGAGCTCACGCTGGCAGCGATGGACGCTGCCGGGATCGAGTTCGGCCTGCTCAGCGCCTGGCACGGGCCGGAGGGACCACTGATCTCAAACGAGGAGGTCGCGGGCTGGGTGCGGGAGCACCAAGATCGATTCGCGGGCCTGGCCGCGGTCGACGTGCGCAAGCCGATCGGGGCGATGCGGGAGCTTCGCCGTTGCGTCGAGGATCGCGGGTTCAAGGGCCTTCGCGTGATCCCATGGCTGTGGGAGACGCCGCCGACCGACCGGCGCTACTACCCGCTGCTTGCGGCGTGTGTCGAGCTCGGGGTGCCCTTCTGCACGCAGGTCGGCCACACGGGACCCTTGCGGCCGTCGGAGACCGGTCGACCGATCCCCTACATCGATCAGGTCGCCCTCGACTTCCCGGAGCTGGTGATCGTCGGCGGCCACATCGGCTATCCCTGGACCGAGGAGATGGTCGCCGTCGCTCGCAAGCACCCGAACGTCTACATCGATACCTCGGCGTACACGGCCAGGCGTTACCCGCCCGAGCTGATCGAGTACATGAAAACCAAGGGCGGACGCGAGAAGGTTCTGTTCGGAACCAACTACCCGATGATCCTGCCCGAGGCCGCGCTCTCAGACCTCGACGCGCTCGGTCTCGACGACGAGACCCGCGAGCTGTTCCTCGCCGGCAACGCCCGGCGCGTGTTCAGCCTCTAGTAGTCGCTGGCCCCTAGTCGTCGCTGTCGTCCGACGACTCTTCGTCCGCGGCCGATCCGACGACGTTGAACTGGCGGTCGAGCTGCACGTCGGTCTGGCTGCCGTCGTCGCGGGTGACCTCGACCTCGTAGAAGCTCTCCTCGTCGCCGACCTCGGTCTCCGTGACGGTTCCGCCGCCGGTCGCCTCGAGCGCGGCCGCGCTCGCGTTATCCAGCGCATTGCCGGTGATGGGGCCCTCGGAGTCGTCCCCGCCGCCGGTCGCCGTGGCGATCCCGGCACCGCCGGCTGCAAGCGCCAGCGCGGAGGCGCCAACGATCAGGACCTTGTTGCGCTTCGTCATCGGTACCTCCTCGAATTCGGAGTCTGACACAGCTTGTACCCCGCAGTCTGTGAAATGAGGATGAAGGCGCCTGATTCACTCCGATCGCACGTTAGCCCCGATAGTCCGGGGGTCAACGTACGGATCGTGGACCTGACGCAGCGAGGGCCCGGCTTCGGCCGGGCCCTCCCCGCGCTGGTGCACCTGGCTACTTGTCGCTGTCGTTAGCCGACTCCTCGTCGGCCGACTGTCCGACGACGTTGAACTGGCGGTCGAGCTGCACGTCGGTCTGGCTCCCGTCGTCGCGGCTGACCTCGACCTCGTAATAGCTCTCCTCGTCGCCGACCTCGGTGTCGGTGACCTGTCCGCCACCCGTCGCCTGCAGCGCCGCAGCGCTCGCATGCTCCAGGGCGCTGCCCGTGATCGCCTTCTCGGAGTCGCCGCCGCCGGTGGCGGCCGCGACTCCCGCGCCGCCCACGCCGAGGGCGAGGGCCGATGCGCCGACGATCAGGAGCTTGTTCCGGTTCTTCATGTCGTACCTCCTTGGGCACAACTCGTGGTTGGACACGGGTTGTACGGAGGGCCCGTGATACCGCGGTGAAACCGGTCTAAGAGGTTTCTGAAGACGCCCCGGCCGGGAGCTCGATCCAGACGTCCGCACCGCCCTCGGGCGTGTTGGCGGCCGCGCCACGCCCTCCGTGGGCTCGGGCGATCGTGTCCACGATCGCGAGACCGAGCCCGGTGCCCCCGCGTGCCCGCGCCGCGTCGGCGCGGCTGAAGCGGTCGAAGGCTCGGTCGATGAAATCCGGTGGGAACCCGGGTCCGTCGTCCGACACGTGCAGCTCCACGCGGCTGCCGTTGCGTCGTGCCCACAGTCGAACCTCGCCGTCGCTGTAGCGCAGGGCGTTGTCGACCATGCTCGTCAGCGCCTGCTCGAGGCGAAGCCGGTCGCCGCGCACCGTGCCGTCGCCCCCGTCGACGAGCAGTGGGCGCTTGGACTGCTCCACGCGGGCACGGAACCGCTCGCCGACCGTGCCGAGCAGTTCCCCAACGGGGACGTCCTCCCGGGCCACGGTCAGCTCGCCCTGCTCCGAGCGAGCGACCACCAGCAGATCCTCGGCAAGCTGGATCAACCGGTCGATCTCCTCTCCGGCCGAGGCGATCGCGGCGCGAAGCTCCTCCTCGTCGGTCGCGTAGCGGAGTGCCAGTTCGAGCTCGGTCTTGTGAAGCGTGAGTGGGGTTCGAAGCTCGTGGCTGGCATCGTCGACAAAGCGTCGCTCACGCTCGAGCGCCGCCTCCAGTCGTCCAAGCATCTGGTTCAGCGTCTCGCCAAGCCGCCGCAGCTCGTCCTTGGCCGCCGGCAGCGGCAGGCGCTCGTCGGGTTCGGAGGCGGAGATCTCCGCCGCGCGGCGCCGCATCGCCTCGACCGGACGGAGGGCGGTTCCGGCAACCCAGTAGCCGGCCAGTGATGCGACCAGCAGCGCGACGGGTCCCCCGATCAGCATCAGGGTCGCGAGGTTGGTCAGGGCCTCGTCGCGGTCGCCCAGAGACGACCCGACAACGGCGATCAGCTCGCCGCCCTCGGTGTCGACCGGCGTGGCCAACAGCCGCGCCCTGCCCTCGATTCCGGGGACCGTCCCTTCCTCGAGCTCGAAGAAGGTGGGATCGGACGTTGCACGCTCCAGGTCGCTGGCATTGAGCACGGGCTGGTCACCGAGCTGCGCGGTCGAGCTAACGACGCTGCCATCCGGTCTCAGGACCTGCGCGAAGCTCTCGTCGGACTCGATCAGCCTGTTCGTGTCTGAAGCGCCCACTCCCGTCTCCTCCGCGCGCACCAGGGCCGCGGCTTCCCCGGCCCGGGAGCGCAGCCCGTTGTCGATCGACTCGTTGAGCCGCGATTCGAGCTGCGAATCGATGAAGAACCCGGCGGCGATGAGGACGACCGCCATCACCGCGGCGAAGGAGAGCGTGACCCGGATGCGAATCGGCAGGCGGGCGAAGCTCATGCGCCGCCGTCTTCTCTGAGTCGATAGCCCGCGCCGCGCACGGTCTCGATCGACTCGACTCCGAATGGCTTGTCGATCTTCTGGCGCAGGAAGCGCACGTAGGAGTCGACCACGTTGGAGCGGTTCTCGTAGTCGTAGTCCCAGGCGTGCTCGAGCAGCTGAAAGCGCGACAGCACCTCACCGGGCCGCCGCATGAAGATCTCCAGGATCGCGAACTCCTTGGCGGAAAGCTCGATCTCGGTTTCGCCGCGCCACACCTGCCTTGTGGCCGGATCGAGGCGCAGACCGCCGACCTCGAGCTGCGTCGGGCGCTCGACGGGGCCACGGCGGACCAACGCCCGCAGCCGCGCCAGCAACTCGGCGTAGGAGAACGGCTTTGTAACGTAGTCGTCGGCGCCCCCGTCGAGTCCCGCGACCCGGTCGCGGACGGCATCGCGGGCGGTCAGCATCAGGATCGGCGACCAGACGCCTTCGGAGCGCAGGCGGCGGCAGACCTCGAGGCCGTCGATGCCGGGAAGCATGAGATCGAGGACGATCGCGTCGTACTCGGTCGCCTCGGCCATCCAGAGCGCGTCCTCACCCGTGATCGCGACGTCCGCCGCGATGCCCTCGCGGCGCAGGCCGCGCCGGATCAGGCTGGCCATCTTGACCTCGTCTTCGACGATTAGGACTCGCATGGGTCTCGGGACAAGGCTACGCCCGAAGATGAAAGTCGCGTGAAGGCCCCGATTCCCGGTCGCAGAGCGGGATTCCGCCGACTACGTCACGCCCCCTTCAGCTCGGGTTCACGAGGCTTTCATCCCACCTGGGCCAAGGTCGCGCCGCAAGCGAAGGAAGGGAGCCCAGATGGCATCTCGCATTGACAGGTGGAGGGCCGCAGTGGCGACGATCGGCGTCTCCGTGCTGGGAGCATTCGCGCTCGCGGCATGCGGCAGCAATGGCGGCGGCGAATCGACCGTGGCTGCCAGGGGCACTGAGACGGCGTCAAGCGCGGCCGCCGGACCGTCCAACGACGGCCTGCCCCAGGGAAGTGAGCCGGTGAAACTGAACCCGGCCGAGTTCACGACGGACATCGACAACCCCTACTGGCCGATGTCGCCCGGGAGCAGGTGGGTCTATCGGGAGACCGATACCACGGGAACCGTGGAGAAGGTCGTTGTGAAGGTCACCGACAAGACCAAGACGATCGCCAACGGGGTCGAGGCCCGCGTGGTCCGCGACACCGTGACCCAGAACGGGGTGCCGGTCGAGGTCACCGACGACTGGTACGCCCAGGACGCCGAGGGCAACATCTGGTACCTCGGGGAGGACACGCGGGAGTACGTCAACGGCAAGCCCGGGACTCAGACCGGCTCGTTCGAGGCCGGCGTCGGCGGCGCCCAGGCCGGGATCGCGATGCCGGCGAATCCCGAGCCCGGCACCTCGTATCGCCAGGAGTACTACAAGGGCGAAGCCGAGGACAAGGGCGCGATCGTCACCGTGGGACAGGAGCAGGTGCAGGTGCCCTTCGGGTTCTTCGACAAGGGCGTGCTGATGACGCGCGACCTCGTGCCGACAGAGCCCAAGGTCCAGGAGCTGAAGTTCTACGCCCCTGGGATCGGGCCGCTGCTGACCGTCCACACCGACACGCCCGGTGGCCGAGGTGAGCTCGTCAGCTACACGGCGGGCAAGTAGCCAGCAGCCATCCCGGTGCGGATGAGAGGCTTTCACCGGCCTTTCATCCGCGCCAGGCATAACGCGGAGGCGAGGGAATGAGGTTGCCCATGGTCCCGATCGGACACCCGAGGATCGCGATTGGCGTCGGCTGCCTGGTGGCGGCACTGGGACTCGCCGGGTGTGGAGACGACGATGGAGACGGAGGCTCCCCCGGTGGCGAGCTGCCACAGGGCAGCGAGCCGGTTGACCTCGATCCCGCCGACTTCACGACCGAGATCGACAACTCCTTCTGGCCGATGTCGCCCGGGAGCAGGTGGGTCTACGACGAGATCGACGAGGACGGCAACGTGCTGAAGGTGGAGGTGACCGTCACGGAAAAGACAAAGACGATCGCCAATGGAGTCGAGGCCAGGGTCGTGCGCGACGTGGTCACAGACGACGGCGAGCCCGTCGAGATCACGGACGATTGGTACGCCCAGGACTCCGAGGGCAACGTCTGGTACCTGGGCGAGGACACGGCCGAGTATGAGAACGGCAAGGTGGTCACGCGTGCCGGCTCGTTCGAGGCCGGGGTCGACGGCGCCCAGCCCGGGGTGATCATGCCCGCCGACCCGCAGGACGACACCACCTATCGCCAGGAGTACTACGCCGGAGAGGCAGAGGACGAGGGTGAGATCCTGAGCCTCGACCAGCAGGTCGCCGTGCCGTTCGGCCGCTTCACCGACGCGCTGATGACCCGCGACACCAACCCGCTCGAGCCGAAGGTCAACGAGCTGAAGTTCTACGCAAGAAACGTGGGGCCCGTGCTCACGCTCGACGTCGGGACGGTCGGCGGCGGCCGCGAGGAGCTGGTCAGCTACACGCCGGGCTGAGCGCTCTCACGCTTGCGCCAATGGCCGGGGCGGCGAGCCGAGTGCTGGGCTGCTCCATGATGTAGGCATGGCGGGCCCACCCGACGTCGCCGAGGTCGCTCAGCAGCCGCTGGAGCTGATCCTGGCGCGCAACCTGATCTCGATTGTCTCCGTCGCCGCGGTGCTGGTGGACGTCGACGGCGGAATCGTGTTCTTCAACGACGCGGCGGCGGTGATCGCAGGCCAGCGATTCGAGGAGACCGGCGCCCTGTCGGCCGACGAATGGAACGCCGAATACGGCCCCCTGGACGCCGACGGCAACCCGGTCCCGCTCGACGAGTTGCCTCTGAACGTCGCCGTCCGCGAGTCGCGACCGGCCTACGGGCGCTTCTGGATCCGCGCGGACAGCGGACTGCTGGAGATCGAGGCGGCGGCGCTTCCGCTCGTTGGGCCGGCGGGCTATCACGGCGCCGTCGTTGTCTTCTGGCCGCTGGGCGATGGGAGGCCGGGGTGAGTCGGTGGAGGTGAGGCTGTGGGGGGTTCGAGGCTCGATGCCAACGCCCGGGCGAGCGACTGCCGGCTTTGGAGGCAACACCTCCTGCGTTCAGGTGACCGCCGCGGACGGCAGCGAGCTGATCCTGGATGCCGGTACCGGGATCCGCGACCTCGGCGCAGCGCTCGTCGGTCGCTGCAGGCGCATGCACATCCTGCTCACTCATCTGCACCTCGACCACATCCAGGGGCTGATGTTCTTCGCGCCGCTGTTCGAGCGCGACGTCGAGGTCACGGTCTGGGGCCCGCCGGGCGGAACCCACACCCTCCGCGAGCGCCTGGCGCGCTACCTCTCCAATCCACTCTCACCGATCGAGATCCGCGACCTTCCGGCACAGGTCAGCTTCGCCGATGTTCCGGTCGAAGGCTGGCGGCTGGGCGAGGTCGAGGTGCGGGCCGCCCTCGTGGCGCACCGCGGACCCACCCTGGGCTACCGGCTGAGCGAGAACGGCACGAGCCTGTGCTACCTGCCCGACCACGAGCCCGGCCTCGGCGAGAACCTGGCGACGGCCAGCGCCTCGTGGGTTTCGGGGTACGCGCTGGCGCGCGATGCTTCGATCCTGATCCACGATTGCCAGTACGACGATGCCGAGTACCCGGCCCGCCGCGGGTGGGGGCACTCGAGCTTCTCCGACGCGCTGACGTTCGCGCGCCGCTCGGGAGCTCAGCAGACGCTGCTGTTTCATCACGACCCGGGCCATGACGATGCTCGACTGGAGGCCCTGGGGCAGGCTGCGGTCGAGCGCTGGAGCGAGCTTGGCGGCCACGGCACGATCGTGATGGCACGGGAGGGGCGGGCGATTCGTCAGGGCACTCAGAGCTCCTGAGATGCGGGCGCTCGACGAGCAGACGATCCTGATCACCGGCTCGACCGACGGACTCGGGCTCGAGCTCGCGAAGCGACTGGCCGGCAAGTCCGCGACGTTGGTGGTCCACGGTCGTGACCCGCAACGGCTGGAGCGCGCGCTGACAGCGATCGGCGGCGCAGCTCACCGCGACCGGCTGCACGGCGCCCTCGCCGACTTCAGCTCGCTCGAGCATGTCCGGCGGCTCGCCCGCGACGTCGACCGAGAGTTCGAGCGCCTCGACGTGCTGGTCAACAACGCCGGCATCGCCGGGCCCGCGGAGCGCCAGGAGAGCGCCGACGGCTTCGAGCTCACGTTGGCCGTCAACTACCTGTCCCACTTCCTGCTCACCCTCGAGCTCTTGCCGAGGCTCCGAGCGTCGGCGCCGGCCCGGATCGTCAACGTGGCCTCGATCGGCCAGGCGCCGCTGGACTTCGACAACGTGATGCTGGAGCGTCGCTACGACGGCTTTCTCGCCTACCGCCAGTCGAAGCTGGCCCAGATCACCTTCACGTTCGAGCTGGCCGAACGCCTGCGGGCAGACCGCGTCGAGGACGTGACCGTGAACGCACTTCATCCCGCGACCCTGATGGACACGAAGATGGTGCGGGAGTGGTTTGGCCGCGCCCACGCCACGGTGGACGAGGGCGTAGAGGCGCTGCTGCGGTTGGTCGCAGGGCCGGACCTCGAGGGGGTGAGCGGTCGGTACTTCAACGGGCTCTCCGAGTCGACGGCCCACGAGCAGGCCTACGACCCGGAGGCCAGGCGCAGGCTGTGGGAGCTAAGCGAGCGCCTGTGTGGGCTTTCATCGGGCGCGATCGGTTAGGTTCCACCGCAACCGAGCGGAGGAAGTCATGGCCCTTGACGTAACCCAGTTGAAGAGGGTGCCGCTGTTCGCGGACGTTCCCGACGAGAGCCTTGCCAAGATCGCGCCGTTCACCAACGTCGACGAGTTCGTCGAGGGCAACGTCGTGATCAAGGAGGGCGGCTACTCCAACCATTTCTACGTCATCGTCGAGGGCACCGCCAAGGTCGAGCGGGACAGCGAGGAGATCGCGACGCTGGGCGCAGGAGACGTGTTCGGAGAGCAGGGCCTGCTGGAGAAGGACGTACGCTCGGCAACGGTCACCGCGACCAGCGACCTGCGGGTGATCAAGATCGAGCACTGGGAGCTGAGCCGGATGCGCAAGTCGATGCCCGAAGTGGTCGAGCAGCTCCAGCAGGCGGCCGAGGAGCGCGCGGCCCAGTAGTTGCCCGCGGTCCGGGCCCGGGATAGACTCACCGCTCAGATACGGCCGGTGGTCAAGGGAAGTCCGGTGAAAAACCGGCGCGGTCCCGCCACTGTGACCGGGTAGAGCGGCGTCGCATGACGCCACTGGGGACGCCACAGCGTTCCCGGGAAGGCGCGACGCATCCCGCCCCGGAAGCCAGGAGACCTGTCCCCGGCCAGCCTTATGCCCCTCGAGGAAAGGGTGGCTGAAATGCCCATACGCGTAGTGCTGACGCTCGTCGGATGCGCCTGCCTGTTGGCGATGATGTCAACCCCGTCGGCGAGCGCCAAGACCGCCCTCGCCGAGCTGCGAGTCGAAGGCCCGAACGGGGCCCTGGACCCCGGCACCTGGTACGTGACCGGGACCGAGAAGGTCCGCAAGTCCCGTCCCGGTGACGCCTGCGTTCGCGATCAGGGGAAGCTGAGATTCTCGGGTCCGACGGCACTCGGCATCGGTCAGACGGGATCCGGGCATCGCGAGGCGCTGCGTCAGGTACGGGTTCGGTTGGATCAGGCCGGGCCGTTCGTGTGCGAGATCGGAAGCATCCGGGGGCGGCCATTCACCGATCCGGCCGGCTTTGCCGGGTGGAGCTATTGGCTCGACTCCGCGTTCGGGTCCCAGAGCGCGGACCTCGTGAAGCTCAAGCGCGGCGATCGCGTGCTGTGGGTGTTCAGCGACTTCAACGTCGATCCCTTCGAGCAGGCGAACACCGGCGCGGCGCTGGAACTGCGCGGCGTTCCCGCGCGAAGTCAGGGCACGTTCGAGGTCGACGTGAGGGCCCACGCGTTCGACGGGTCCACTGAGCCGGCCGAAGGCGCGGCCATCGACGGAGCAACCGACGTGGTCGAGCTCGGCAGCGGGCGCTATCAGGTGACGGTGCCCAAGGGCCGGACGACGCTGACGGCAACCCGGGGGCTCGACATCCCATCGAACCACGTCAAGACCTGCGTCAGCGATCGGCCTAAGGACTGCCCCCGTGCACACGGGCGGCGGATCTTCGGCAGCGACAAGGGCGACAGGATCAAGGGCACGAAGGGGTGGGATCGGATCGTCGCCGGCCGCGGTGACGACGTGCTCAAAATCCGCAACGGCGGTCGCGACCGGGTGAACTGCGGTCCCGGCGAGGACACGGTCAAGGCCAAGCGCGGTGACCGTGACGACAAGATCGCCCACAACTGCGAGGTGATTCGGAGGTAGTGGGCCGGTGGCATCCCAGCGCGCGGCTCGCGGCGATGGCGGCGGTGGGCGCCGCGTGCGCGGGCTGCTCGCTGGGGGCCGGCGAGGAGTCCGAGGGTGAGGCGACACTGACCGTGACCCGCGACTACGGCACGGTCCCGGTGCTCCAGGCGAGTCAGGAAGATCCGCCCGCCTCGGAGACCGTGATCCGCTTCCTCGACCGGGAGGCCGAGATCACCACCCGCTACGGCGGCGGCTTCGTGCAGTCGATCGAGGGGGTGTCCGGCGAGGTTCGGGACGGCCGCAGCGTCGACTGGTTCTTCTTCGTCAACGGGGTCGAGTCGCCGATCGGGTCCGCAGACGCCGAGGTGCGTGGGGGCGACCGGATCTGGTGGGACCACCGCGACTGGACGGACGCGATGCGGGCGCCCGCGGTGGTGGGCTCCTGGCCGGAGCCGTTCCAGCAGGCTGCTGTGGCCGACGACGAACTGCTCCCGGTGAGGGTCGAATGTGAGGCCGCCGGCGGGGATTGCGAGGCGGCCGCGGACCGGCTCGCCGCCGAGGGGGTGGAGGCGAGCGTGACCGACCCCGACGCGGCCGAGCCCGCCCTGCGGATGCTGGTGGGACCGTGGCGCTCGGTGCGCGACGACGACGCTGCGTCCCAGCTCGACGAGGGGCCTGCGACCAGCGGCGTGTTCGCGCGCTTCGAGTCGGCTTCCGGCGGCGGCTTTGAGCTCATGGCCCTCGACGAACGCGCGCAGACGGCGCGGCAGCTTGGCTCGGGCTCAGGGCTCGTGGCGGCGCTGCGCGACGGCGAGGAGCCACCGACCTGGGTTGTCACTGGGACCGACCAAGCTGGGGTGAGCGCCGCGGTGGAGCTGCTCGACGCCGATGATCTGGCCACTCGTTACGCCGTGGCCGTAGACACACAGGGCGCGTCGCTCGCGCTGCCCGCCGTGGGGGAGGGCGAGTGAGATCCGCCCTGGCCTACTCGCCGCGCCCCGGCCCGCTGGCCGACGCGAGCGCGCTGGCGGCCACGACGTACCTGGCCTCCTTCGCGGTGGTCGCATTCGCTTTCTCGAACCCGATCGTCCTTGCGGGGACGGGGTTGGGTGTCGTCGTCGCGGGGCTCGCGGCAAGTGCGTGGCGGGTGCTGGCGCTTGGCCTGCGGTGGGGCGCGATGCTGGGGTTGCTGATCGTTGTCGTCAACGCGATCGCCTCACAGCGCGGCGACACGATCCTTGTGCGGGGCTGGGACCTGCCGGTGCTCGCCCAGATCGACATCAGCGCCGAGGCGATGGCCGAGGGAGGGGTGCTCGCACTGCGGATCGTCGTGGTGATGATGGCGTTCTTCGTGCACACCGCCCGGGTGGATCCGGACCGGATGCTGCGGCTCCTGCGCCCGGTCGCCCCGCACTCGGCGATGACCGGGGCTCTGGTCGCGCGGTTGGTGCCGCTGGCGGCGACCGACTATGCCCGCCTCGCGGACGCTGCGCGCCTGCGTGGGCCCGCGGCGGCACCGGTGGGCCGGGGAGCGCTCGCGCGGCGGCTGGTGGCGGGCGCCCTGGATCGCTCGGTTGACGTCGCGGCGACGCTGGAGCTGCGCGGCTACGCGCGCGGGGCCCCGCGGTCGCCAGGGCCCGCGCAGAGGTCGCGCCACAGCCTCGCGTTCGCGGCTTGCGGCCTCGCGATCGCGGGCGGCGCGCTCGTGACACGTGCGGCCGGGGTCGGGGGCTTCGATGCGTATCCGACGATCTCGATCGACACCGACGCCACCACGCTGGCGTTCGCTGCGGCGATCCCGACGCTCGCCGCGATCCCGTTCGTCCGGGAGCTAGCGCATGGCTGAGCCGCTGGTCGAGATGGCCTCCTTCAACTACCGCTATCCCGGCGCGGCGCGGCTGGCGCTCGACGACGTGGACCTCGAGCTCGCCGAGGGCGAGCTGGTGGTGCTCGCCGGCCGCTCCGGGTCGGGCAAGTCCACGGTGCTGCGCGCCATGTCTGGGCTCGTGCCCCATTACCACGGGGGGGAGGTCTCGGGCACGCTCGAGGTTTGCGGCTTCGACGTGCGCGAGCACGGGCCCGCGGAGCTCGGTGGCGAGGTGGGCTTCACCGGGCAGGACCCCGAGACCCAGGTGGTCTCGGCCACGGTCAGGGGTGAGCTCTCGCTGCCGCTCGAACTCCGCGGCGAGCCGCCGACCGCCCGGGCGCGAGCGATCGAGGAGGCCGCGCTGGCGCTGGGAATCGGGTCGCTGCTCGACCGCACAACAGACACCCTCTCCGGGGGCGAGCTGCAGCGCGTGGCGCTCGCGGCGACGCTGGTGCTGCGCCCCCGGGTGGTGCTGTTGGACGAGCCAACTTCCCAGCTCGACCCGGTCGCCGGCGACGAGCTCATCGGGCTGATCGGCCGTCTGAACGAGGAGTGGGGGCTTGCGGTCGTGCTCGCCGAACACCGCCTCGAGCGCTGTCTCACCGCCGCCGATCGTGTTGTCGCGATGGATGCGGGCCGGGTGGCGTTCGACGGCGCTCCCGGACCCTTCCTCGACTGGGCGCTGGAGTCCGAGCCCGCGCTCGCCACGCCCGCAGCCCGCTTGTTTTCCCTGGCCGGCCTCCATCCTCCACCCACCTCGGTCAAGGAAGCGCGAGATCGGCTACGCGCCGAGAGCTCGCCACTGCGAAGGCCCGCAGCAATGTCCCTTTCGCCGAAGTCTCCAGCGCCGAGCAGCGCCCTCTCGGTGCGGAGCCTCTGGATCGAGCTCGACGCGGGCGACGCGCGGCGCGACGTGCTTCGCGGCGTGTCTCTCGACGTCGGCGCGGGGGAGAGGATTGCCCTGATGGGGCGAAACGGGGCCGGGAAGACGACCCTGCTACGGGCCGTGGCCGGCCTGCTGGAGCCGGTTCGCGGGCGTGTCGAGACCCCGATGGGTTGCGCACTGCTACCGCAGGCGCCGGGCGATCTGTTCGTCCGCGAGCGGGTGGTGGAGGAGCTACCGGGAGACGAGGGCGCCGCCGCCCTTGGTGCCGTGGGCCTCGAGTGGGCCAGCGACGCGGATCCGCGCGATCTCTCCGGCGGCGAGCGCCAGCGCCTGGCGCTCGCGATCGTGATGGCGGGGCGCACCGACAGCCACCTGCCCGGGGCGATCTGCCTCGACGAGCCAACGCGCGGAATGGACCCGGCGCGCAAGCGCGAGCTGGCCGATTGGGTCGCGGAGCTGGGCAATGCTGGCGCCGGGATCGTCGTCGCTACGCACGACGTGGAGTTCGCGGCGTGCTTCGCACAGCGGATCGTCCTGCTTGGCGACGGGGGACTGCTCGCTGACGGGCCGGCGGACGAGGTGCTCTCGGGCGGCTGGTACTTCGCGACCGAGGTCGCGCGCATCCTCCGCACGGGCGGCGCGATCACGCCGGAGCAGGGCGTCGCATTGCTGCGCGAACGGCTCACCGTCGAACCCGGCCGCGCGGGGGCGCCGTCGTGAGTTGGCAGGCCGCCGTGTTCCTTGGGCTCGCGCTCGTGATCGCGGGCGGGTTCGCGTGGTACGAGCGGGAGCGTCCACCGGCCCGGCTCCTGGCGCTTGTGGCGGCGCTCGCGGCGCTTGCGGTTGCGGGGCGCCTGGTGCTGGCTCCGATCCCCAACGTCGTTGCGACCACTGACATCGCGTTGATCACCGGCTACTCGCTCGGCGGCGCCCCGGGCTTCGCCGTGGGAGCGCTGGCAGCGCCAATCTCGAACATCTGGCTCGGGCAGGGGCCGTGGACGGCTTGGCAGATGGCGGGGTGGGGACTGGTCGGGATAGGTGGGGCGCTGCTCGCCGCCACGACCGGCCGCCGCGTCGGGCGCCTGGGCCTGGCCGTCGCTTGCGCCCTCGCTGGCCTGGCCTACGGGGTGCTGCTCGACCTCTCGGTCATGGTCACCTACGGCGGCGAGCAGTCGCTCGACCGCTACCTGGCGCTGTCGGGCCGCGGCGTGCCGTTCAACGTCGCACACGCGGCCGGGAACTTCGCGATCGCGATCGTTGCGGGCCCGGCGCTCGTGCGAATGATCTCGCGCTACCGGACCCGGCTCGAATTTGAGTGGCGCGCGTCGCCGGCGTTACCCATCGTGCTGCTGGCGCTGGCCGTGCCTTTAACGCTGCTTGGCCCGGGAACGCCCGCCGTCGGGGCCCCCGCCGAAGCCGCTGGCGCGGGTTCGGGGCGCGCCTACCTGGAGCGAAGCCAGGCCTCCGACGGCGGATTCGCGGCCGCTCCTGGCTACCGCACGAATCCCGCGATGACCGGGTGGGCGATGCTCGGACTCGAGGCGGGCGGACGCAACCCGCTCGACGTGAGCAACGGCGGACGGTCGCCCCTGGACTTCCTGCGGTCGCGCGTCGGCCGCCTGCGCTCCACTGGTGACCTGGAGCGCACGATCCTCGCCCTCGACGCCGCGGGACGGAACGCGCGACGCTTCGCGGGCCGCGACCTGGTCGCGCAGCTGCGCTCCAAGCGCTCTGGTGACGGGTCGTTCCAGGGACAGGTCAACCTGACCGCGTTCGGGGTCCTCGCGCTGCGCTCCACCGGCGCCTCGGCCTCCGAGCTCGAGCGCTCCGCCGCCTGGCTCCGCGACGCGCAGAACGGCGACGGCGGTTGGGGCTTTAACCCGGGCGCGCCCAGCGATCCCGACTCGACCGGTGCGGCACTGCAGGCGCTCTCAGTGGCCGGCGGGAGCGGCGCCGTCCGCTCGGGCGCTGACTACCTGCGCAGGACTCAGAAGCCCGAGGGCGGCTGGGGACTGAACGAGACTGGAATCACGAACACCCAGTCGACCGCGTGGGCGGTGCAGGGCCTCGTGGCCGCCGGCGTGTCGCCGAAGAGCGTGCGCAAGGGGCGTCGCAGCCCACTCGACTACCTCGCGGCCCGCCAGGCACCCGACGGCCACTACAGCTACTCCTCAGCCAGCGACCAGACGCCGATCTGGGTCACGGCGCAGGTGCTGCTGGCGGTGAAGCGCAAGGCGTTCCCACTGGCCTCCGTTCCGCGGGCGGATCGCCGGAAGCCCTCGGCCTCGCGATCAGCAGACGAGCCCGCACCGACGGCCCCGAGCGGTGGGGGGTCTTCGGTGGGCGGTGGTGGGTCGGGATCAGGTGACGGGGGCGGGAGCGAGGCCCGGGAAGGCGGCAAGCCAGGTACGGGCCGCGGCGAGACGAACGGTCGGCACGGCAACTCTCGACGTATTTCCGCGAGCTCCCGCGACCGGCGAGGTGCGGCCGAGGGCGCGGTTGGCTCCGAGACGGTGGCGTCGGTCGGAGTGCCCACAACCACCCCTCCCCCTGGGCACGACGACGGCGCAAGCACCGGACTTCTCGTCGGCGCCGGCCTCGGCACACTGGCGATCGCCCTCGGCGGCGGCTTCCTCTGGTACCGGCGCCGCCTGCCGTGAGCCTGTTCTGACGAGTGGTCGTGTTGTGGTCCAGGGACTACACAAGCGTCCACTCGCGCTCGTGGGGCGCCCCATTCGAGGTCGGTACGTTTGTCGCCATGGATGTCGACACTGCGATCCGCACCCGGCGCACCCACAAGGCTTACAAGCCTGGTGCGGTTCCGCGCGAGGTCCTCGACGAGCTGTTCGAGCTCGCGCGCTGGGCCCCTAACCACCATCTGACCAACCCGTGGCGGTTTCGGGTCCTGGGCCCCGAGGCGCTCGAGCGCTTGAAGGATGCGGCCGGTCCGGAGACGGCGACCAAGCTCCACCGCGCGCCGACGTTGGTCGTCTGCTCGGCACGGCTCAGCGGTGACGGGATCCAGGACGAGGAAGACCTGCACGCGACCGCCTGCGCCGCGTACATCGTGCTGCTCGCCGCCCACGCTCGCGGGCTCGCAGGCTACTGGCGCACCCCGGATGTGCTTCGCACGGACGCTGGTCGCGCCGCCGTTGGCATGGAGGATGACGAACGGTTCGTGAGTCTCATCCACCTGGGCCATCCGGTGCAGGAGCGCCAGCCACCCGAGCGCGAACCGGCCGCGAGCGTGGTTTCGTACCTCGACTAGCAATGCTGGCTCGCGAGGACGCCCTCGAGGCGGTGACCGGAGAGCGCTTCGACGTCGTGGTGATCGGCGGGGGGATCACCGGGGCGGGCACCGCGCTCGACGCTGCCTCCCGCGGCTACACCGTCGCTCTCGTGGAGCGCGACGACTACGCGGTGGGCACCTCGAGCCGCTCATCGAAGATGGTCCACGGCGGGCTGCGATACCTCCAGAACTTCGACCTCGGCCTGGTGCGCGAGGCGCTGCTCGAGCGGCAGCTGATGGTCCAGCTCGCGCCGCACTTGGTCTATCCGACCCCCTTCCTCGTGCCCACTCTGGGCGAGGACCGCCGTTCGCGCATGATCGGGATCGGCCTGAACATGTACGACGTGATGGCCACGACGCGGGTCGGCATGAGCCGCCGCGAGCGAACCGAGCGAGAGCAAGGCGAGGACTACTGGGCGCCCGACCGTCACCGGACGATCCCTGCCGAGGAGGTGGTCGAGCTGATTCCCGCGCTCGCATCGCGAGACCCCAAGAGCGCGTATCTGTTCTACGACTGTCAGACCGACGACGTGAGGTTGGTCCTGACGATCCTCGGCGAGGCCGAGCGCTACGGCGCGGTGTCGGTGAACCGGAGCGAGGTCACGGGCCTGATCGACCGCTCCGGCGGGGCGGACGGTGTGCTCTGCCGGGACCTCGAAACTGGCGATGAGTTCGAGATCGAGGCCGACAACGTGATCAACGCTACCGGGGTCTGGGCAGACCGGATCCGTCCCGAGGAGATCCTCGAAGAGGAGGAGGTGCCGCGAATCGCTCCGAGCCGGGGCACCCACGTGACGGTTTCCGCTTCCCGGCTGCCGCTGCACCACGCCGCGTGCGTCGTTCCCGCCGGCGAGGAGCGAACGATCTTCGCCCTACCCTGGTACGGGCGGACTCTGATCGGCACCACTGACAACGACTACGACGGCGAGATCGCGCACGTCCAACCCGCCGCCGAGGATGTCGACTACCTGCTCGGCGCCGCCAACACCTTCTTCAGGATGGAGCTGGGGCCCGCTGACGTGACCGGGGCCTACGCAGGGGTGCGCCCGCTGATCTCGACTGGCGACCCGCGCAAGTCGGTTGACATCTCGCGCAAGGCGGAGCTCTATGAGACCTCATCGGGCTTGCTCACGATCACGGGTGGCAAGCTGACCACCTGGCGGCGGATGGCGAAGCTGGTGGTCGACCGAATGGTCGAGCGCGAGGGGCGAGAGGCGCTGTGCCGCACCGACGACATCCCGCTGGGACTGGCGGTCGCCGACGGCGACCTCGATCCCCCCGAGGGACTCTCCGAAGACGACCTTCCCGAGGGGTACCGCGACCTGCTCGCGTTCCGCTACGGCCACGCCGGGCGCGACGTGCTGCGCCTCGCCGGTGAGCGACCCGAGCTGGCCGGGCCGATCGTCGAGGACCAGCCCGATCTGCTCGCGGAGGCGGCGATCGCCGCCCGGCTCGAGCAGGCGCGCTCGCTAGCCGACGTGCTCCTGCGTCGCACCCGCCTCGGGATCCTCGCCGCGCCGCAGCTCCGCACCGCCGAATCGGTCCGGCCCGTCGCCGAAGCGATGGGCGCGGAGCTCGGGTGGGACGCGGAACGCGTCCGCCGGGAGGCCGAGGGCTGGGTCGCCGAGGCCGAGGCCGAAGGGATTGATCCGGCGAAGGCGCTAGGTTCCTGAACAATTCACATGCTGCTTTCGCGCCTCCAGGCGCTCACCGATGAACAACCACCGGCACCAGCTGGTTTCGCGCCTAAAGGCGCTCACCTGAACCCATGAGGCTCTTCATCGATACCGGCAGCGTTTCCGAGGTGGAGGAGGTCGCCGCCTGGGGCGTGCTCGCCGGCGCGACCACCAACCCGTCTTTGCTTGCCAAGGAGGACGGCGACCCGAGCGAGATCATCAGGCGGATCTGCGATCTGGTCGGCGGGCCCGTCTCGGCGGAGGTCGTCTCCACGGATCCCAAGGGGATGGTCGCCGAGGGGCGGGCGCTGCGCGAGCTGCACGAGCACGTCACGGTCAAGGTCCCGTTCTGCGAGCAGGGGCTGGCCGCGACCCACACCATGACCTCCGAGGGAATCCCGGTCAACATGACGCTCGTCTTCTCCTCCAACCAGGCGATGCTGGCGGCCAGCGCCGGCGCGACCTACGTCTCCTGCTTCATGGGCCGGCTCGACGACATCTCGGTCGACTCGGGCCAGGTAGTGGCGGAGATCGTCGAATGCTTCCGGGCCGGCGGCGTCACCTCGGAGATCATCGCCGCCTCGATCCGCCATCCTGAGCACGTGATCACGGCCGCCCGGCTGGGCTGCGAGATCGCGACTGTTCCCGGCAAGGTGCTCAAGCAGATGCTCGCCCACCCACTCACCGACGCGGGTGCGGAACGGTTCCGGGCGGACTGGGAGTCGCGCCCAGAGTTCGGCGAGTGGCTGCGCGGGCTGACCGAGCGCAGCCCCGCAGCGTCGCGGGCAGACTGACGGCCCCCGCTCGATAGCCTCCGCGGCCGATGGCTGCACGGGACCTGAGCGACCTTCACCTCGCCGACCTGCACGAGCGCGCGGCGGAGCAGGGGATCGAGGGCTACCGAAAGCTTTGCCGCGAGGAACTGATCGCCGTGCTCGAGCCGGACGAGATCCCGGCCGCCGGCACGCTGCTGGCAGCCGACCAGGAGGCAGCCCTCGAAACCGACGCCGAGGGTCCGCTTGAGCCGGAGGCTGAGGAACCGACAGTCGAGGTGGTGGGGATCCTCGAGCTGACCCGACAAAGGTTCGGCTTCCTGCGCCTGAACGGGCTTCACCCGCACCCGGACGACGTCTACATCTCCGCGTCGCAAGTGCGCCGCTGCGAGCTGCGGCCCGGCGACGAGGTGGCGGGCCCGGCCCGTGAGCCTCGCCGGGGCGAGCGGCACCGCGCCCTCGTCCACGTCGATCGGGTAAACGGCGTGGAGCCGCTTAGCGAGGAGCGGCCCGAGTTCGATGCCCTGGCCCCCGTGCCGCCGGAACGCCGGGTACCTCTCGACACCGATCCGGCCGACGTCCTGCTGCGCGCGGTGGACCTGTTTGCGCCGTTCGCGCTTGGCCAGCGGGTGCTCGCACGCGGAGCGCCGCGGTCGGGACGCACGTCGCTGCTGCTCGGGCTCGGCCGCGCCGCAACGGAGGCCCGCCTCCACCTGATCGTGTTGCTCATCGACGAGCGCCCCGAGGAGGCAACCTTGTGGCGGGAGGCACGGCCGGACTCGGAGCTTGCGATCGCGACGGTGGAGATGGCGCCTCGCGACCAAGTGCACGTGGCCGAGCTCGCTCTCGACCGGGCCCGCCGTCTGGCCGAGATCGGAGCGGACGTTGTGGTGCTCGCCGATTCGCTGTCGCGACTTGCACTGGCCGCGGGGAACCCGAACGAGGTCAAGCGGCTGTTCGGGTCCGGCCGCAACCTGGCCGGGGGCGGGTCGTTGACCGTTGTCGGGACTGTGCTGGCCGACGCGCTGGACGAAGGCGAGGCCGAGCGGGCGGTGCTGACCACGGAGAGCTCGCTGATCACTCTCGACCCCGAACTGGCGGCGCGCGGAACCTACCCGGCGATCGACCCGCGCGAGTGCCGCGTCTCCAATGAGGACCAGCTTCGCGGCGCGGACGAGCTCGACGCGATTCGCCGGCTGCGCTCATCCCTCGCCGACATGGACCCGGAAGAGGCGGCTTGCGAGCTTCGCGAGCGGATCGAGGGCTCGGCCTCCAACGCCGAGCTCATCGAACGCCTCTGATCACCGTGGCAAGCTGGCGCGAGGTCGAGGCTGACGCCCCGGAGCTGGCCCCGAGGGCCCTCGCGATCTTCGAGGCGCACCCGCACAAGACGATCGCCACCCTCCGTCGCAACGGCTCGCCGCGGATCAGCGGCACGGAGGTCGAGTTCTCCGACGTGGCTCACCGGATGAACGCGTCGGCCACCAGGTCGAGCAGAAGGCCGTCCGTCCAGACGCCGAAGCGATCTCGCGCGTACTGGCACATGACTCCGACCGGTTTGAATCCAGCCTTCCGAAAGCAGCCGATCGAGACCTCGTTATCGACTTCCGGGTCGCCCACGATGCCGTGGAATCCGTGGTCGTCAATCAGGTGGGCGCACAACGCGCACGGTCTCGATCCCGAGTCCGGCTGATCACCGGATCACGCACCGCGTGGATCAGGCCCTCACCGACCGTCCACCGCCGGATCGGAAAAAAGTCCAGCTGGCATGCTGAAACATCGGGTCGTCCTCTCATCCCATTCGACGAAGCCGACGATCTCCCCCTCGAGGGTGACCGTGTAGTGCACGGCGTCGCCGTCTGACTCCGGCCAGTCCTCGGCAGGGTCCTGCCACCAGCGGCGGACCTCTGGCTCGAGGTGAAGGTCCCGCAGGCGGGCGTGATGCTCGGGGACGCAGGGGACCAGCCTCACGCGAGGCCCGCTGAGTTCGGGAGGCGCCGCCACGCGCCGATCGTGAGTGGGCTCGTCTAGCGCCTGTAAGCCAGCCGCGCCCAGGACGGCTCGCGGGAGAGCTCGATCGGCTCGGAGTCGCGCTCCGGCTGCACGTAACCGAAGGTCTGTGTGTCGGGGTCGAAGACGACGTCCAGCTCGCCCTCCTTGACGCGCTGGTCGAGCCAGGCGCCGCGGAAGACGAGCCGGCGGATCCAGTGCACCAGGCTGCGGTTCGCCGGGCCGACGAGCTCCGTCCAGTGCTCGTTGATGTGTTCGCCCAGCTCCGAGGTCGGCTCGCGTATCTCGCCGTTCACCGCCAGCTCCAGCAGGTCCGCGAGCTCCTCGCTGGACAGGCCGTGGTCGACGAAGTCCAGCTTCACCGCGGCTTGCTCAACGCGCTGAGCGAAGTCCTGCTCGTTGAAGGAGAACCGCAACTCGCCGTACTCGAGGACGTAGTCGGAACCCGACTCGTAGTTGCCTCTGCGAGTTGCCTTTTCCACTTTGTTGCGGTTCCTCCGGCCCGATTGAAGAGCAATCGCCGCCGGGTGTCCAGCGGCTCCGACATCTTTGCCCATGCGTTGGGCCCGGTGCCAGCGTAGCCCCGGCCCTGAACGAGGGTTTGCACGGCTGACAATGAGGGGCGCCGCTCTTGCTCGCGGGCTTCGCGGGGATGTGAATGGACGTCCAGCGCTGCGGTTCCGACGTCTGCCGCGGGTCGAGCTCGCCGGTCGGCAGGTGCCGGTTGCCTCGACGGGCTTCTCCCGGCTCCTCGGGCTGGCGCTGCTGCGGGGCGACCGAGCAGGGGAGGGACTGCTGATCCCTCGGTGTAGCAGCGTCCATACCTTCGGTATGCGCTTCCCGGTGCACCTGATCTTCCTCGACGAGCGGCGCGTCCCGATCTCGGTCCGGGACGCGGCGCCGTCCAACCGGATCTACCGCGAGCCGACCGCCGACGCGGTTCTGGAGCTGCCGGTCGGCGCCTCTAGCCGGAGTCGGCTGCTCGGGCTGCCTCGCCGTCGTGCTCGTCGCGGAGCTCGAGCGGGCAGTCGCTGACAACGATTTCGGGTTGGAACGGCAGCACCCGCTCGAGTTGCTCACTCGAGTTCACGGCACCCACGCTGATGGTGAGCCCGGCTTCGACCATCGGCTCGCAAAGTCGCTCGCTGAGGATGAGCGCGTCCACCGAGACTCGCTCGATCCCGTGCTCGCCCCCAGACTGAGATTGAGGCCCAAAAGGGGCGTTTCAGCGACCGTTGCGTTTCAGCTCTCAGAGCCCCAAATCGGTCGTTCCCGCCCAGACCCTCCGGCGACTCGGCTTTCCACACCGTATGCCAGGCGGCTCACCACCGCGAGGGACTCCGGCGGACCCGGCCAATGCTCCTTGAGGAGTTCCGGACGGCCCGCGCGAAGGACGAAGCGAAGTGCGATCGCAGCGATGATCGCGTCATCGAGCTGCCCCGCGACGGGAATGAAGTCGGGCACGAGATCGATCGGTACCACGAGGTAGGCGATCAGCCCGAACACGATGAGCTTCCGCCCCCGCGACACCCGGCTATCAGCCAAGAGCCGACGCAACAGGACGACGCAGTGCGGGATGAACCCGGCGAACGCTCGGGCTCGGTGGCGCCGGCCGACCACGATCAGCCCCAGGACGACAGCGAGGTAGATCAAGAGGAGTCCGCCGCAGCCGACCAGGGTCCATTCGAGCGTCGACACGATCGGGAGTGTTGCGCTTGCGCAGCGCTACAGCGTAGCCGCCCAGGACCCCAGCCCACAGAGCCCAAGCTGCCTCTCGGCCGAGACGGGTGAGCGGGACGCGTGACGACGCAGCGAAAGGGGCGGCCCGGTTCTCGGTCAAACTCGGCCGCCCCTTCACCCTCCCACAGCTCCCCAAGCACCACCGAGTTCCCAAAGACCCCGGCCTTTAAGCGTGGGCTGCGGCTGGGATTGGACTTGGCCGCTCTGCCGGGTCGGTCTCGATGCAGCAGCAGGCCCTCCCAGCAGCCTGCCCTGCTGGCGAGCTTCCCGCTTAACAGACCCTAACGATGTGGGGTTCCACGAAGCGGTCACGCAGCGGGCTCCGAGGGAACTAACTGGTCTGAACGCAAGCGTGGCCCGCTCCGCGGCAGTCCGCTTGGGCTCTCTGACGCCCTGCTAGACATCAGGGTGTACGCGGCCCTGCGCGTTGCTCCCAGATCGACGTGACCATGCGAGGAGGAAGAAGCGTCAGCAGCGATCGCCCAACCGCGTCCCAACTGCTGTCGCTGGATCCCGTTGCGGCCTTCTTCACGAGAGACACGAGTCGATTGCGCTCTTGGCTGCTGAGGTTCCAGGGACTCCGCCCCTTCCGAACGATGCGCGCGAAATCCCGGCGCTCGCTTGAGCTGAGAGTGTCGTTGACGCGGTCGCGCGCGTTCTGCCACAGCGCGCGGCCGATCTCCCACACCACGGCCCACGGGACGGCTCGCACGTGTGTCCAAAGGCGCATGGGAGAAGGCATCGTCTGCTTCGGGTACCCGCCGCCCGACTCTCCATGCATAGGAGGCGGCGCCCGCGCGCAAGTCCGTCCGGCCCGGTCCGGGGTCGCGACGTTCGAGGTTCGAGTGAGTGAGGGCCTACTCCCGAAGCCCGGCGCCTTCGAGCGCGGCAGCCATGTCCGGGTAACTGCGGACGGGTGTTTCAGCGACCAGGTTGCGTTTCAGCCTCAGCGCGCTCAGATCGGCCCTTTCCAGCGCGCCCTTTTCGCGAACTCGCCTTTCCCGATCCAGGTCTCAGCGAAAGTGGGGCGCAGTCGACCCCCGCAGGATTCCCTGCTGACGGAGCAGCTAGCCCGGGAAGTGTCCCTCGTTCTCGTCGGTCAGGACAAAGGTTCGGCCCTGGGCCGAAACCTCGAACCGGTATGAGAGGCGCTTCTTGAGTCCGACGGGCCCGCTTCCCTGCAACCTGTAGCCCGGGAAGGCGGAGGAGAACCGGCACTGGAACTTGGACCGAGTACGACGATCGCAGCCTTGTTGGAGGCTCGCGACGACGCGGTCTGCGAATTTGTGGCGTCGCAGCGCGGTGGCGACGGTCCTGCGGGCACGGCCAGCGCGTAGAAGCGGGCGGCGGATCTGGCGCGCGGCGCCCAGAACGTTCAACGCCGTGTTCTGATCTGGTCCCAAGTACGCACAGTAGGTGTGCCGTCCGGGCTTTTTCATTCTCAGCTGGCGCGCTGCGGCAAAAGCTCCGCTGACGTTTAAGCCACCGAACACCAACCGCGTTCGTGACGTCCGTCCCGCCGGGGTGGCCGAACAAGCCCCGCCCAGCAGGTCTTCATACACCCAGAGTTCGAGCGGCGATTCGGCAAAGCCCTCGGCCCGGATGGACGCACGCTGATACGCCTCGGGACTCCGACTCACAAACAATTCGAGCGATTGCTCGCCGTCCTCCCCAAGGGCCCCGCGTAGATCCGTGTCGAGGTCACCGGAGGCGCCGGCGTCGGCAATTAGGGCTGGCGCGGTCCCGATTGCGGATGCAACGATCGCAGCGAGCGCGGCACACGCAACTCGTCGCTTTCGGTGCAGCACACGAGGCTCCATCTTCGCTCCACAGGACGCTGTTCCCGCCCGGATTCGATACTCCAATCAGCGACGGATGACCGCCAGAGGTTATGCGACCCTGGCATTTCTTGCGCAAACCGTAGATCGCCGGCGCCGCCCCTCGGCCCATAACCTACCCGGAGACACGACGCGCCAGTCGAAGGGGCGCGTTCGGTCGAGCCGGGGTTGTCGGGGGCATGGACAACGTGCTCCGCGAGCTGGACCCGCTGCCGATCGTCGTCGTTTGCGAAGACGACCCGCCGACGCTGGAGCTCCTTTGCGATCACCTCGAGGCGGATCGGTATCGCGCGCTTCCGGCGCCTACCGCCGCCGACGCGCTGCGCCTCTGCCACTACAAGCAGCCCGACCTGCTGCTCCTGGACCTCCGCCTGCCGGACGCCTTCGGGCTCGACGTGCTGCGAGAGGTCCGTGCGTCCGAGGGCGCCACTGGCCGCTACGACCCCGAGCTGCCGGTGATCGTGCTCAGCGGGCGCGGCAGCGACGCCGATCGCGTGCGCGGGTTCGCGGAGGGCGCTGATGACTACGTCGTCAAGCCTTTCCACTACCCGGAGGTCGCGGCGCGGGTGCGAGCGGTGCTCTGGCGTCGCGCCGCGCGGCGCCAGGGCCCGCTTCGCGTCGGAGACATCGTCGTCGACACGGCTCGCCGAGAGGTCAGGGTCGGCGACCGGCCGGTGAAGCTGGCCAACAAGGAGTTCGCTCTGCTCCGCGCCCTGGCCGCGGAGCCGAGGCGTGTGTTCACCAAGGAAGAGTTGCTTCGCGACGTCTGGGGCTTTCGGTCGATGGGGCGCACGCGGACACTCGACTCCCACGCCAGCAGGCTGAGGCGAAAGCTCGACCCCGCGTCGGCCAGGTATGTGGTCAATTGCTGGGGCGTCGGATACCGGCTCATCGACGCGCCAGGGGAAGTCGATGGGGCCGATCTCTGAAGTGGCGAGTGTCGCGTGGCCGCTCGCCGCGACTTTGGCGTGCGCGGTAACCGTCGACCGGGTCCGAACCGGCCGCCGCAGAGAGGCACTCAACCGCGCGCTGCACGAGCTCCGAAGGCCGCTGCAGGTCATGGCCCTGACGCGATCGGGCGAGGGCGACGCCAGGCCGCGGCCCGACTCCGGCCAGCTGGACGCCGCGCTCGCTGCGCTCGCCGACCTCGACGCCGAGATCAACGGCGGGCCTGTGCGCCAGGACCGCCCGGCCCTGGCGGCGCGGCCGCTGCTCGCCGAGGCGGTTGGCCGGTGGCGGTCGTCGGCGGCGTTGATGGGTCGCGAGCTCGAGCTCCAGCTTCCCATCGGCGAGCCGCGCGTTCGCGTGCGCGGCGACGAGATTGCGCGGGCGCTCGACAACCTGATCGCCAACTCGCTCGAGCACGGCGCCAGCCGGGTTCGGGTGACGGCGCGAGTGCTGCCCGGCCGCCTGCGGATCGTCGTCGCCGACGGCGTCGCAGGGCGGCCCGTCGCCTGCATCGCGGGACCGTTGAGGAAATCTCCTGCCGGGGGTAGGGATCCACGCCGCGGGCATGGACTCGGCATCGTCGCGCGGTTCGCAGCCGAGCACGGTGGACGGTTCGCGCTTCGTCGCGGCGACACCGGCTCGGTCGCCCTGCTCGAGCTGCCACTCGCTGAGGCATGAGTCGACGCGCACGTGCCGCCGCGTTCGCGGCGGCCGCGCTCGTCTGCGCCGGGCTGTCGGCCGGACTCACCGGCGGTTATCGCGCCGACGTCGCTGATCAACTCGGGCCTCTGCGGCCGGTGCTGGTGGCTCGCCAGCCGCTGCCCGCGGGCCGTGTGCTCGAGCCAGAGGCCCTGGGCCGAGCCACGGAAATCCGGCGCGTCCCTTCGCGTTTTGCGCCGCCCGGCGCCCTGGTCGCCGCGAGCCAGGCTGTCGGACTCGCGCCCGCGGCGCCCATCCCGGCAGGCGCGTACGTCTTGGCGGATCAGCTCGACGCGCCCGCCGCCGAGCGCCAGCGTCAGGAACCGCGGCTCGACTCCGGGCGCCGTCCGGTGGAGATCATGGTGGCGGCGGCGGGAGCGCTCACGACAGGATCTGCACGAGGGCGTCGCGTCGACGTGGTCGTGACGACCGAGCCGGGCCCGGGCGGAGGCCCCGGGCGCACCTACGTCGCGGCGGAAGACGTGGAGCTGCTCGACCTCCGCAGTGCGGGTGGGAACGCGCCGTCCCAGGCCGTTCCGGGCTCACCCGCCGAGACCTGGATGGCGACCCTGGCCCTCACCCGCGCCCAGGCCCTGCGGCTGATCCAGGCGGAGAGCTTCGCCCGCTCGGTGCGGCTGATCCCGCTGTGAGGGGTGGGGCTCAGGACCCTTCGGAGACCGCGGCCTCGAACGCCTGACTGGCCTCATCGCCGAAGACGCAGAACACCACCCGCTTCAGACCGGTGTCGCCGGCCAGATGACGGCGGACCTCCTCCACCTCGATGCGAGCCGCCTCTTCCACCGGAAAACCGCCTACCCCTGTTCCAAAGGCGACGAGGCCGAGCGACGCGGCGCCGACCTCGTCGGCGACGCGCAGAGTGCTCGCCGTCGCGTCGCGGATGATCTCCGCCGACGTCGGGCCGCCGAGGTGCATGGTTGCCGCGTGGATCACCCAGTTGGCCGGCAGCTCGCCGCCGCCCGTTGCGATCGCCTCGCCCAGATCGATCGGAGCGTTGCGATCCGACTCCTCCTGGATCTCGCGTCCGCCGGCGCGGACGATCGCGCCAGCGACCCCGCCTCCGTGCTTGAGGTCCGTGTTCGCCGCGTTGGCGATCGCATCGACCTCGAGCTCGGTGATGTCGCCCTGCCGTACCTCGATCTCGGCCACGTGCCGAGCTTACGCCCAACATCCGCGAGTAGCCGGGCAGGCTCTGACGCGAGCAGAGGCTGCGCGCCGTTGACAGTCGGTGCGGGGAGAGATCCGCGCCCCCGCGCGCTCAAACGGACGTGGCGACCGCGGACGATCACGCCAGCGCCCTCGCTGCCGAGCTGCGGGTCGAGCTCGTCGAACGGCGCCGCGCCGACGCCGCGGCAGGGCGCCAGCCTGAGTACGACCTGCCGACTGCAGTCGAGCGACTCGTCGACGAGCAGGCGGCCGTGCTCTCGGATCTCTGGCGGGTAAAGCTCACCGACCTGATCCTCCGCGACACGATTGGACTCGGCCCCCTGGAGGAGCTGCTCGCCGACCCCGAGGTGGAGGAGCTGATGGTGAACGGCCCTGACGTGGTCTATGTCGAGCGGCGCGGGAAGATCGAGCCCGCCGACGTGCGCTTCGAGTCCGAGCGCGCGCTTCGTGACGCGATCGAGCGAATCCTGGCTCCCGTCGGTCGCCGCGTCGACGAGCTCAACCCGATGGCCGACGCCCGACTCGCGGACGGCTCGCGCGTGAACGTGGTGATCCCGCCGCTTGCCATCGACGGGCCGACCCTTTGCGTGCGGCGCTTCACCGCCGTGAGGCCCGACCCGGACGAGCTGGTCGCCGGCGGCACCCTCACGCCCGAGCTTGCCGAGCTCCTGGCAGATGCTGTGCGAGCGCGGCGCAGCATCCTCATCTCGGGGGGCACCGGATCCGGAAAGACGACACTGCTGAACGCGCTTTCGAGCTGGATCGATTCCGCCGAGCGGGTGGTGACGATCGAGGACGCCGCGGAGCTGCGCCTGCGACAGCCTCACGTGGTGCGCCTCGAAAGCCGGCCCGCCAGCGTTGAGGGTCGCGGCGCCGTGACGATCCGCGATCTGCTCAGAAATGCCCTGCGGATGCGGCCGGACCGGATCGTGATCGGCGAGGTGCGGGGCGCCGAGGCGCTCGACCTGCTGACGGCGCTCAACACCGGTCACTCCGGAGCGCTCTCAACGGTGCACGCCAACTCGCCCGAGGACGCGCTGCGCCGCCTTGAAACCCTGGCGATGATGGCCGGCGTCGGTCTCCCGCACGCCGCGGTTCGCGAGCAGATCGCCCGCGGGGTCGAGCTCGTCGTCCACCTGGTTAGAGAGCTTGGGGGCGAGCGACGCGTCACGGAGGTCGCCGAGGTGCTGTCGACGGCGGGCGCCGTCGGAGTTCGCGAGCTGTGGCGGCGGTGATCGGCGCGGGGCCCGTGCTGCTGGCGGCACTCGCCGGGGGCCTCGCCTTGGTCGCAGCCCGGGAGGCGCTGGCCGGCACGCCGGCGGCCGCTCGCTGGCTCGCGCGGGCGATCGAGCCCCTGCGCCGCGCCGGGCGCGAGGGCTATGCGCCCACGGAGGCCGAGCGGCGCCGTCTCGCGCTCGTCGGCGCGCTGGCGCTGCCTGGCGCCGGCCTGGTGCTGGCGGGTCCGGCACCTGCCCCGTTGCTGGCCGTCGCAGGTCCGGCAGCGGCGACCTGGGCGATCGCGCGACGCCATCGCCGATATCGGCGCGCGGTGGAGCGCGGCCTGCCGGAGGTCGCCACCTCGCTCGCGGACACGCTTTCCGCCGGGCGCTCGGTTCGCGCCGCGCTCGTTACCGTGGCGGCCTCGGTCGAAGGTCCACCGGCGGTCGAGATGGCCCGGGTTCGGGCAGAGCTCGAGCTCGGCGTGCCGACACGCACGGCGCTCCTCGGCCTGCAGCGGCGAGTGCGCTCCCAGCGCGTCGACGCGCTTGCCGCGGCGCTGCTGTCCGAGCAACTCGGCGGCGGTGACCTGGCGCGGCTTCTGGGGCGGTTTGCCGCCGCTGCCGCCGAGCGCGATCGCACCGACGCCGATGCGCGCTCGGCCACCGCTCAGGCCCGGTTCACCGGCCTGCTTGTTGTCGCGATGCCTGCGGGCGCCGCCGTGCTCGCCGAGCTGCTCGAGCCGCGCTTCATCGCCGGCCTGCTGGAGCATCCGACCTCGGCGACGATCCTTGCCTGCGCGGCGGCGCTGCAGCTCGGGGGCTTCGCCGCGATTCGACGCCTCAGCCGCGTCGCTGGGCCGTGAGCGCACGCGGACGATGACCGCAGCTCTGCTTGCTGTGGCGGTGCTGCTCGGCTTCGGCGCAGCGTGGGAGCTCTTCGGCGCCTCCGAGGCCGCAGCCGGCCGAAGCGTTCGCAGCGCGCTGGGCTCGCTGTCCGGTGGTCGGGTGCGCTCGCTCGGGGAGGCGGCGCTTCGCCTCGGGGTGCCTGGCCGCCTCACGCGGGCGGGCGTTGAGGGACGCTTCGCCCCGGCGGCCGTCGTCGTCGCCAAGCTCACGGGGGCCGTTCTTGCGCTGCCGCTGGGCGCCCTCGTTGCGCCGGTCCTCCCGGGCCGGCTGGGCCTGGGCTGCCTGATCCTGCTCGCGGCCGGCGGGTTCCTGGCGCCCGACGCCCTGCTCGAGCGCCGGGCGCGCAAGCGCCGCGAGGATCTCATCACCGCCCTTCCCGATGCGCTCGACCTGCTCGCCGTCGCCGCCGCCACCGGACGCAGCCCGGCGAACGGACTCATTCAGATCTCCACGCAAACCGCGGGGCCACTCGCCGGCGAACTTGCGATCGCGGTGGCCCAGATCGAGTGCGGCGTGTCGCAGCAAGACGCCCTTGAGGGCATGCGGCGTCGCGTGCCGGGAGCAGAGGTGGGCGCCCTTGCCGCCGCGCTCGAGCGCTCGCGCCGTTACGGGTCGCCGCTCGCCGAGCAGCTGCAAGCCCAGGCGTTGGGGCTGCGAGGCGAGGCACGACGCCGAATCGGCGAGCGGGCTGCGCGGGCGGCGCCGAAGATCCAGCTGGTGGTCGCGCTCGTGCTGGTCCCGTCGGTGCTGCTCACGATCCTGGCCGCGATCGTCGCCCACTCGGACGCGCTGCTCGCCGGCTTCTAGTTGGCTTGATCAGCAGCATGACCGCTGCGGCCCGTGCCGCCGATCCCGGCGCAGCTTGCAGGGGCGACACGAACGCGATCAGCGCCACGGCCCGCCCAGGATCCACGTCAGGGACTTACCCAGCAGGCGCCGAAAGTGGTAGCCGCGGGTGTCGCCGGCATCGTCGGGCACGCGAGAGGTCGCCCTGGGCGCTGCCTGACTCATCGGCCGCGCGAGCCATCGGCAGCGTTCCCTGCAACGGACGTTGCAGAACCGGCCGGCGGCACGACTCGGCCGCGGCTTGCCTCAGGGGCCGAAAACGGCATTGCGATGCGGAAATCCGCCCGAGGTGCGGAGCGGTAGCAGTTCCGTCCGACGGATCGGGTCCAATCCGCGATCACTGTTGTGTTGCAAAGTGGGGCAGAGTGGGCTAGCGTGGCGCACACGAGTTGACCCAGGGACCGGGGTGGCGAGGTTCCTCCCACCTCACCACCCCGGTCCAAATTTTTCTTTCCGGCCAGAGTGGCCGCAGGCTCGCATCCAGATGAGAGAGGACCCCACCGGTGGCGTTTCGCGGTCAATACGAGCACTCCCTCGACTCCAAGGACCGGCTCACCATCCCAGCGCGGTTTCGCGCCGCGCTCGATGAGGGAGTGGTACTCGTTGCGTTCCTCGACTCCTGCGTCGCTGTGTTCTCAACCAGCGGCTACGAGAAGTTCACGGCGGAGGTGCTCGGCGGGCTCAGCCCGCTGGGACGCAGGGGCCGCATGATGGTCCGCCGCTTCAACGCCACTGCACAGGACGAGTCGCTCGACTCGGCCGGGCGCGTGCGGCTGGCCAAGCACCTGATCGACCACGCCGAGCTCGACGGCGCCTGCGTCGTGGTCGGCGCCGACGATCACCTCGAGGTCTGGAACCCGGGGCGCTGGAACGAGCACTACACCGAGATCTCCGAGCAGGCCGAGCGGATGGCCGAGGAGCTCGCGGGCGAGTCAGGTTCGGAGTGAGCGTGGGCAGCAACGCGGCGATGGCCACACTGACGTACATGCCCACGGAGCACGTTCCAGCCCTCGCCCCCGAACTCGTCGCCATCCTCGATCCGCAGCCGGGCGAGCTGGTTGTGGACTGCACCTTCGGCGGCGGCGGCCATGCGCGCGCGGTGGCAGAGCGCCTGGGGCCGACCGGGACGCTGATCTGTGTCGACCGCGACCCTGCGGCCGGGGAGCGATTCGCCGGCTTCCAGGCCGAGGCTCCATGCCGGACTCGCTTCATCGGCGCGGACTTCGCCGACGCCCTGACCGAGCTCCGTCGCGAAGGCGTGACCGCGGACGCCGTCTACATGGACCTGGGCGTCTCCTCGCTTCAGCTCGACGCGTGGGAGCGCGGCTTCTCCTACTCCTACGACGCGCCGCTGGACATGCGCATGGACCCGGCGCAGGAGCTCTCGGCGCGACAGGTTGTCAACGACTGGCCGCAGGAGCGACTGGCCTCGGTCCTGCGTGAGTTCGGTGAGGAGCGCCACGCCCGCTCGATCGCCGCGGAGATCGTCGCGCGACGCCCGCTGGAGACAACGGGCCAGCTCGCGGACGCGATTCGCGAGGCTGTCCCGCCCGCCTACCGGTTCGGCCGCGGTCACCCGGCCAAGCGAAGCTTCCAGGCGATCCGGATCGCGGTCAACGGCGAGCTCGAGTCGCTCGACCGAGCGCTGCCCGCGGCCTGGGAGCTGCTTCTGGTCGGCGGCAGGTTGGCCGTGATCTCGTTTCACTCGCTCGAGGATCGGCGCGCCAAGCGTTTTCTCGCCGACCGGGCGCGGGGCTGCATCTGCCCACCCGAGCTGCCGGTGTGCCAGTGCGGCCGCGAGCCCGAAGCGGAGCTCGTCGTGCGCCGGGCGGTATCGCCGAGCGAGGAGGAGGCGGAAGCTAACCCGCGCTCGCGGTCGGCGCGACTGCGGTGCGCGCGGAAGATTCGAGCCACGCAGGGCGAAAGGTAGGCCGTGGCCGGGACCGCGACAGCACGAAAGCTCCCGCGCTCGGCTTCGGCGACGACCCGCAAGTCCGCGCGCCCGGCTTCGGCGCAGCGCCCCCGTCGCTCACACCTCACCCCAATCCCGGGCCGGCTGGTGCCCATCGCCGTGAGTCGCACCGCCGGCGCCGTCGGTGGCCTGGCCGACTCGGGCGTCGTCGTGCGCCTCACTCGCGGCCGGCTGTGGATCGGTGCCCTGGCAGTGCTCCTGGTCGGGATCGTCGCCCTCAACGTCATGGCGCTGAGCCTGAACGCCGCCTCGAGCAAGACGGGCAGTCAAGCCGATGAGCTCAAACAACAGAACTCGGCGCTCCGGGCCCAGCTTGCAGGCGAGATCTCCAGGGAGAGGGTCCAGCGCCTCGCCTCGGCGCTCGGGCTCGTCTTCCCCGAGCCGGACGCGATCCGCTACCCGAACCCCGAGCACGGTGACGCAGCGGAGGCCGCGCGCCGGCTGCGCTCCGGCGAGCTCGCGCTGAGCGACTACGTACCGGCTGCACCCGTGGCCGAAACGCCGGTCGGCGCCACGCCGGTTGAGCCCACGGCGCCACCGGTGACTGAGGAGGCGCCGGTCGAGGCTCCCACGACGACACCTGGCACGACAGAAACGGCGCCCACGCAGCCGCCCCCGGCGGCCGCCGGCGGCGGCGCGGGCGGGGGAGGGGTGGCCTCTCCGTGAGGCGTGGCCTGGCTGAAGCGCCGCCAGGACGGCTCTCGTGACCCTTATCGACCGCCGGCTCGGGCTCCTGTTCGCAGCCTTCGTGGTCCTGTTCGGGATCGTGATCGCCCGGGCGGCCTGGGTGCAGGCGGTCCGGGGCGGCGACCTGAGTGCGGACGCGCAGGGCCAGCAGACCGAGACGGTCGTCGTTCCGGGGGTGCGCGGCGCGATTTTGGACCGCAACGGCAAGGACCTCGCCGTCTCGGAGGACGCGGCGACCGTGTTCGCGACGCCGTACCAGGTCAAGGACCCGGAGGCGGCCGCGCGCACGCTCGCTCCGATCCTCGACCTGCCGGAGGAAGAGCTGCTGAAGACGCTCGCGGATCGCGAGTCGGGCTTCGGCTACCTGGCGCGCAAGGTGGACCTGCCCACGGCCGATCGCGTCCGCGAGCTCAAGATCCACGGGATCGACCTGCTTCCCGACAGCCGGCGGGTGTACCCCCAGGGCGAGCTGGCGGGGCAGGTGATCGGGGCGATTGGGACCGAAAACCAGGGGCTGACAGGCCTCGAGGCGTCAGAAGACGACGTGTTGCGTGGCGGGAACGGGGAGCGGCAGATCGTCCGCGACGGGTTCGGTGACGAGCTTGAGCGCGACACGATCGAGGGCGCGACGCAGGGCAAGGACCTTCGTCTGACCATCGACGGCGACCTTCAGGCCGAGACGGAGCGGGTGCTGGCGGATGTTGGCCGGACCTTCAAGCCCGATGGAGCGACCGCGATCGTGATGGATCCGCAGACCTCCGAGGTGCTGTCGATGGCGAACTGGCCGCCTGTCGACCCCGACGAGCTGGAGTCGACCGACCCGGACGACCTCCTCAACATGGCGACCGGGTTCACGTATGAGCCGGGGTCGACCTTCAAGGCGTTCACGGTTGCAGGGGCGCTGGAGGAGGGCCTCGTCACGCCACAGACCGTCTTCGACCTGCCGCCGACGATCAGGATCTACGACCGGACTATCGAGGAGGCGCACGAGCGCGGGTACGTCAGCCTCACCGTCGCCCAGATTCTGGCTCAGTCCTCGAACGTCGGCGCGGTGAAGATCGGGCTCGAGCTCGGCGGCGAGCGCTTTGACCACTGGATCCGACGGTTCGGCTTCGGAGAGCCGACCGGAATCGAGTTTCCCGCCGAGGAGCGCGGGATCGTGATCCCGCCCGAGGAGTACTCCGGCTCGACAATGGGCAACCTGCCAATCGGCCAGGGCCTCTCGGTGACCCCGGTCCAGATGGCCGCCGGCTTCGCTGCGATCGCCAACGGAGGGATCCTGCGACCGCCCCGGCTTGTCCTCTCCGAAGGCGGCGAGCCGGCCGACCAGGCCGACGGGAGGCGTGTGATGAGCAGGGCGACCGCCGACAAGCTTTCGCAGATGCTCGAGGGCGTCCTCAGCGAAGCCGCAGGGGGCACCGCCTCCGACGTGAGCGTGTCGGGGTACACGCTGGCCGGCAAGACCGGGACAGCACAGAAGGTCGTCGACGGCACCTACTCCGACAGCGAGTTCGTGGCTTCGTTCGTCGGCTATGCCCCGGCGGAGAATCCGCAGCTGCTGGTGACGGTTGTGGTCGACAACCCCACACAGGGCAGCTACTACGGGGCCGACGTCGCAGCCCCCGCCTTCGGGGAGATCGCCAAGTTCGCGCTTCCGTACCTGGGCATCCCGCCGCAGTAGCCCCCCGACGCGGTCACGGCGGCCGCGGTTCCTAGAATCGCTCCCATGGAGCTTCGCGAGCTGCTTGCAGGTGCCGACGTCGTCGAGGTCAAGGGCGACCCCGACGTGGAGGTCCAGGGCCTCGCTTACGACAGTCGGAGGGTCGAGCCGGGGACGCTGTTCTTCTGCGTGCCCGGCCATACGTCGGACGGCCACGCCTTCGCGCCGCTGGCGGTGCAGGCCGGGGCCTCTGCGCTCGTCGTGGAGCGCCCGCTGGAGCTCGACGTTCCCGCGACCCAGGCGGTGGTCGGCGACGCCCGCGCAGCGATGGCGCACGCGGCGGTGCGCTTCTACGGCGACCCGACGGCGGAGCTGCGAGTGGTCGGGATCACCGGCACGAACGGCAAGACGACGACCGCGTTCCTGGTGCGCCACCTGCTGGAGGCCGCGGGCGTTCAGACCGGGCTTCTCGGCACCGTGAAGCGGATCGTCGGAGGAGTGGAGGAGGAGGTCGAGCGGACGACGCCGGAGGCGATCGACCTGCAGGCCACCTTCCGTCGGATGCTCGCGGGCGGCGACCAAGCGTGCGCGATGGAGGTGTCCTCACACGCTCTCGCGCTGCGGCGCAGCGATGGCGTTCGATACGCGGTGGCCGCGTTCACCAACCTGACTCAAGACCACCTCGACTTCCACGCCGACATGGAGGACTACTTCCAGGCCAAGCGGCGGCTGTTCGTCGCCGACGTGGCGGACCGCGCGGTGCTCAACCTCGACGACGCGTACGGGGAGCGGCTCGTTGCCGAGTTCGACGCGGTCACGTTCTCCGCCGAGGGCGATCCGCGCGCCGACTACCGCGCGCTCGACGTCGTGTTCGACGCCGCGGGGTCACGGTTCCTCTGCCGGCATCCAGGGGGCGAGGTCGAGGTGAGCACGTCGCTCCCGGGCCAGTTCAACGTCGCCAACTCGCTCGCGGCAATCGCGATCGTCGCCGAGCTCGGCCTCGAGGTCCAGGCCGCGGCTCGCGCCTTCGCATCGGCTGAGCGCGTCCCGGGACGCTTTGAGCCGGTCGACGAGGGCCAGCCCTTCGCGGTCCTAGTCGACTACGCACACACACCCGATTCGCTCTCCAACGTGCTGCGCGCCGCCCGCGAGGTCACCGATGGCCGTCTGATCGCCGTGTTCGGGTGCGGTGGCGATCGCGATCGCGACAAGCGCCCGCTCATGGGCGAGATCGCTGCCCGGCTCTCTGACGGCTGCATCGTGACTTCCGACAACCCCCGCTCGGAGGAGCCCAGGGCGATCATCGACGAGATCCTCGAGGGCATCCCCGGCGATGCCCAAGCCGAGGTCGAGGTCGAGCCCGATCGAACCGCCGCGATCGCTGCCGCCCTGGACGCCGCCCAGCCGAGCGACACGGTTGTGATCGCGGGCAAGGGCCACGAGCAGGGCCAGGAGTTCGAGGGCGGGCGCAAGCTCCCCTTCGACGACCGCGATGTGGCCCGCCAGGAGCTGAGGCGCCTGGCCGCTCCCGCGCGCGGCGCGTGATCGAGCTCTCCCCAGACACGATCGCCTCGGTGATGGGGGCCACGGTCCTGCGTCAAGGTGGTGGCGGTCGCCCAGAGCGAGCGACGGTGGACTCGCGTGACGCGCGTGCCGGCGACCTCTTCTTCGGCCTTCCAGGCACCCGTGCCGACGGCGGCGAGTTCGCGCAGTCCGCCGTCGATCAGGGCGCCTGGGGAGCGGTGCTCGCGCCCGAGCGTGCGCAGCGCATCGCCGCGGGCCCCGCCTCAGGGGGGTCAAGCTGGGTGTTCGCCTCGGAGGAGCCGCTGCACGCGCTGCAGTCGCTGGCGCGTGCGTGGCGGAGAGAGCTGGCATGTCCGGTTGTGGGCATCACCGGCTCCACCGGCAAGACGTCGGTGAAGGACATCTGCCGCGCGATCCTGCCCTTCCGCGTGCACGCGAGCCCCGAGAACTACAACACGGAGATCGGGCTGCCGCTGGCGGTTCTCTCGGCGCCACCGGAGACCGAGGTGCTCGTGCTCGAGATGGCGATGAGGGGCATGGGGCAGATCGCCAAGCTGTGCGAGATCGCCGAACCCGATGTCGCGGCGATCACAAACATCGGTCCCGTGCACCTCGAGCTCCTGGGCACGATGGAGGCGATCGCCGAGGCCAAGAGCGAGATCCTCACCGGCGTCGGCGACAGGGGACACGCCGTGATCCCGGTCGACGCCGAGGCGCTCGAGCCACACCTCGATGACAGCATGCTGACGATCACCTTCGGGCCCGGGGGCGACGTCTTCGTGCTCTCCTCGGAGCCAACGCAGCGCGGGATCCTGGCTCGGATCGGGAGCCCGGCCGGCGGCGCCAACTTCGAGTTCCCGTTCCGCGAGCAGTACAACCTGACCAACGCGACCTGCGCGGTCGCGATCGGCGTCGCCCTCGACGCGCCGCCGGAGCAGATGGCGCGTCGGGCGCCACAGGTAGCCTTCTCGCGCCTGCGGGGCGAGCTGCTGGAGCTCGCAGACGACATCGTCGTGATCAACGACTGCTACAACGCAAATCCGATCTCGATGTGGGCGGCGCTCGACCACCTCGCGTCACTCGACGCGGCTGGCCGGCACGTTGCGGTGCTCGGCGGGATGGCCGAGCTCGGCCCGGATGGACCGACCTACCATCGCGAGGCCGGCGCGCACGCAAGGCAGCTCGGGATCGCGCCGATCGTCGGCGTCGGCGAGCTCGCGCGCGATTACGCGCCCGATCACTGGGCGCGGGACGCGGAGGCGGCGGCCCGTCCGGTCTCGCGGATGCTCGAGCCGGGCGACACCGTGCTGGTGAAGGGCTCGAGGGCGATCGAGCTCGAGCGCCTCACGGATGAGCTGCTGAAACGCCGCGGCACGTGAGCCTGCCGTCCGGCCAGGTCGTGAACGAGGTCGCGTCGAACGCGATCGACCGCGGCGAGGTTCTGATCGCCGGCATGGCCGCGATGCTGATCACGATCTTCCTCGGGCCGAAGTTCATCGAGTGGCTGCGGGTTCAGGAGTTCGGCCAGCAGATCCGCGAGGAGGGCCCGCAGGAGCATCACACGAAGGCGGGAACGCCGACGATGGGTGGCCTGATCGTTTTCGTCGCGATCGCGGTGCCGTACCTGGTGCTGTCGGAACGAGACACCGAGAGCCTGGCTGTACTCGGTGTTGCGCTCGGCTGCGCCGCTCTCGGTTTCGCGGACGACTGGATCAAGATCTCCAAGCGTCGTTCGCTGGGCCTCTCGGCGCGCTGGAAGCTCGTGCTCCAGGTTGGGCTCGCGGTGGGACTGTGGTGGGTCGCAACCGAAGAGGTCGGGCTCGATCCCGAGCTTGAGGTGCGCCTCTTCGACGCCGAGGTCTACATCGGCCCGGTGCTCTACGTCCTGTTCACGTTCCTGGTCATCGCCGGCGCCTCCAACGCCGTCAACCTCACAGACGGTCTCGACGGGCTGGCGGCGGGCTCCTGCGCGATCGTGCTGCTCGCCTACATGGCAATCACGATCACGAACGGCCAGGAGGGCCTGGCGCTGCTGTCCGCCTGCCTGGTGGGGGCCTCGATCGGTTTCCTCTGGTTCAACGCCTTTCCGGCATCGATCTTCATGGGCGACACGGGCTCGCTTGGCCTCGGCGGGGCGATCGGCGCGCTGGCGGTGATGACCCAGACCGAGCTCCTGCTGATCATCCTCGGCGGGATTTTCGTGATCGAGGCGCTCTCAGTCGCCGTGCAGGTCGTCTCCTTCAAGCTCTTCGGCCGCCGCGTGCTGCTGATGGCGCCGGTTCACCACCACTTCGAGCTGCTTGCGTGGTCGGAGACGAAGATCATGCTGCGCTTCTGGATCGTCGCCGCCGTCTGCGCCGGAATTGGCTACGTCCTCTACCAAAACAGCATCGGCTGACCCGATGCAACAAGCGATTCGACCGCGACTCCGTCGCTCGCCCTGGCCGATTATTCCGCTAGTTCCCTCTCGCGTTCCACGAAGCGCACTACCGATTCGCGCATCCGGGTGCGGCCGAGCAGCAGCGCGAAGAGCCCCGAGAGCGCCCCCCTCACGTAGATGCGGTGCGTGATCTCGACGCCCTCGCCAGCCGGCTCGAGTCGATGCTCGTGGCCCAGACGGGCGCCAGGCATGCGGGCCTCGTCGACCAGCAGGCGTTCGGGCTCGAGCGCAACGATCTCGAACTGCATCCGCCCTCCTCGGCGGAACTTCACCCGCAGCTTCTCGCCAACCGCGAACTCCCCCTCGAGCTCGCCCGACTCGAGCTGATCGTTCCACTCGGGCCAGCGCGACGGGTCGCTCCACAGGGCCCACACCGCGGATGCTGCGGCGGAGCTGCGGTCGGTGTGGCTCACCTCGAAGATGCGGGGAATCTTTGCCGACGGCGAAGATATGAGGGTGAACGTCCCCTCCCGGCACCGCCCGCCCCTCCCCGCGGGCCCGTACCTGATCGTTGGCCTGGCGCGCTCGGGGCAGGCGGCTGCCCGAATGCTCGCGGCCCGCGGCGAGCGCGTGATCGCCTGCGACGCCGCCTCGCCCGAGGGCGCCGCCGAGCTCGCCGAGCTTGGGGTTGAGGTTCACCTCGAAACCGAGGGCACCGAGCCGGTCGAGGATGCGGGCGCGGTGGTCAAGAGCCCCGGCGTTCCCCGCGAGGCGCCTCCGGTCGCCGCGGCGATCGGCCGCGGCATGGAGGTGATCGGCGAGCTCGAGCTTGCGTGGCGGCTGCTGCCAAACCGCTTCGTCGGGGTCACCGGCACGAATGGCAAGACCACCGTGGTCGAGCTGCTCGGCCACGTCTGGCGCACCGCCGGACGGCCCGTGGCGGTGGCCGGCAACGTCGGCACACCGCTCGCCTCGCTGGTGGGCGAGGTGGACGGCGACGCGACCGTGATCTGCGAGTGCTCGAGCTTTCAGCTGGAAGATGCCAGCGAGTTCGCGCCCGAGTGCGCCGTGCTGCTCAACGTCGCGCCGGACCACCTCGACCGCCACCGCGACCTCGACGACTACGTCGAGGCGAAGCTGCGGATCTTCGAGCGCCAGGTGCCCGGGGATTGGGCGATCTTCGACAGCTCGGAGCCGGCGCTGGCGGGACGCAGGGTCGGCGGCAGAGGACGGCTGGTGGACCTAGCCGAGGCGCCTATCGACGATCTCGGCGAGGCGCTGGCGGGCTCAGCACTCCTCGGCCCCCACAACGCCCGCAACGCGCGCGCCGCGGCCGCTGTTGCGTTGGCGATGGGGATCGACCGCCAGTCGCTCGCCCAAGGGCTGCGCAGCTTCCCGGGCGTGCCACACCGCCTCGAGCGCGTGGACGAGATCGACGGCGTGACCTATGTCAACGACTCCAAGGCCACCAATGTCGCCGCGGCTGGGGCCGCCCTGCGCTCCTTCGACGGCGGCGTGCGGGCGATCCTCGGCGGGTCGTTGAAGGGCGACGACTTCACCGAGCTGGCGCAGCCGGTGGCCGAGCGTTGCGTGGCCTGCTATCTGATCGGCCCCGCGGCCGACGCGCTCGAGCGCGACCTCGGGCCCGCGTGGGACGCCGGCGTCGAGCACAGGCGCTGCGACGACCTCGCCGATGCCGTTGGCGGCGCTGCGGCGGACGCCGCGGCCGGGGAGGTCGTCCTTCTCGCCCCTGCCTGCGCCAGCTTCGACGCCTATCGAGACTTTGAGCAGCGGGGCGAGCGCTTCCGCGAGCTCGTCTCGCGACTGCGCGCACGGGCCTAGCACCGATCCCGACAAGTGTCCTGCCCAGGGGTTGTCCTGCGACCCAAATGGTCATAGGTCTGCCGAGCGTCGACCGCCGCCGTCGCCCGCTCTGTTCCGCGCAACCCGTTCCGCTCGCTGCTTGATCCCGTGCAGCAGCTTGCGCTCCATCACCAGGGACCGGGCTCCATCAGCAACATTCCGAGACGCTGGCCGGCCGCTGCGCGCTGCATCGAGATTCGGTTGCGGCTGATCAGGCGGGTGGAGCCGTTCTCTGCCGTGAGCGCAAACGTCCAGACCCAGTCGCCGGCTTCCGAGCGGCTCGAGAGGACGCGCTCCGGCTCGAGGATCTCAACCCGCATTCCGCGCCGACCATCTCCGCTGCGCAGCACATCTCCCACCTCGAGCGTCTGCCACTCCGGAACGATCCGATCGGCGCTGTGCATGTCGATGCCGAAGAGGTTCTCGATCCAGTCGTAGGTGTAGGCGCCGCCACGTCCCGGACCCATCTGGACCAGCCAGGGCCAGATCGCCGACGGCGGCGCGTCGATCCCGATCGCTCGGGTTGCGACGATGTCGGCCGGCTCGAGGAGCTCGTCTCCGGGCAGGCGTCGAGCCGCCTCTTCGGCGGTGGCGCCCCGGGTGAGCACCCAGTCTCGGAGAAGCGGCGGTACACCCTCTCGATCGCCGCCACAGAAACGGCGAACCCGGTCAGGCCGACGAGGATCCGCGAAGGCCGCATTCCGAGAGGCTGCCACGCCGTCATCACGGGGGGCGCTCAGCGCCCCGCTAGGGATTTGACCGCTGAGGGCGAATCCACTTCTGATGCGCCCGAAGTCGGGAGGATCTCCCCCGCCGATTGAGTACTCGCTGTTGCTGACGGCGACGCTCTGCCTCCTGGCGTTCGGGGTGGTCATGGTGTTCAGCGCCAGCTCGACCACGTCGCTGCTGGGCGAGAGCGGAGATAGCGCCTACTACCTCAAGCGCACCGTTCTGTTCGGCATCGCGGGACTGCTGTTGATGCGGGTCCTGTCGCTGCACGGGGCGAAGGTGGCGCGCGCGCTCACCCCGATGGTCCTGGTCGGCTCCATCTGCCTGCTCGTGGTGGTGCTGATGCCGGGAATCGGCGTGCAGGCCAACGGCGCCCAGCGCTGGATCGGGGCGGGACTGTTTCAGATCCAGCCCTCGGAGATCGCCAAGCTCGCCCTGGTGCTCTACGGAGCCCACCTGCTCGCGTCGCGGCCGCAGATGGTGGGCGGGATCGGCACCATGCGGCCGTTCCTCGGGGTCGTTGCGCTGGTCTGCTTTCTGGTCGTGATCGAGCCCGACCTGGGGACGGCGATGGTGGCTTGCCTTGCAACGGCCGCACTGCTGATCGCGGCGGGCGCTCGGATGCGTGACCTCGGCCTGCTCGCGGGAGCCCTCGGGGTTGCGGTGCTGCTGGCGATCGTGTTCGAGCCCTACCGGATGGAGCGCCTGACCGGGTTCCTGGACCCGGCCGGAGACCCGGGCGGGGCGGGCTTCCAGGCGATCCAGGCGAAGATCGCCCTCGGTTCGGGAGGCATCTTCGGCGTCGGCCTCGGCGAGAGTCTCCAGAAGGCCTTCTACCTGCCCGAGGCTCACACGGACATGATCGCCGCTGTGATCGGCGAGGAGATGGGGCTGGTCGGGATCATCGCCCTGGTCGGTCTCTACGGCATGCTCGGCTATGCCGGCCTGCGGATCGCTCAACGGGCTCGCGACCGCTACGGAAAGCTGCTTGCCGCCGGGCTCACCTCGTTGATCGTGCTGCAGGCGGTGATCAACCTGTTCGCGGTGCTCGGCCTTGCGCCGCTGACCGGCGTGCCGCTGCCGTTCGTCTCCTACGGCAACAGCAACATGCTGGTGATGCTCGCCGCTGTCGGCCTGCTGCTCAACATCTCTCGAGGCGGGACACGGGGGATGGCCACGCGACCGTGGACCGCCGATGCGAGACTTCGCGTCGTCGACGGGGCCCGGGCACACCGGCGCGGCGCCCCCGCCCCCAAGAGGAGCTCGCGAACCGTTGCCAAGGGTCGTCATAGCCGCGGGAGGGACCGCCGGACACGTAGTGCCGGCGCTGGCCGTCGCGGACGCGCTCCGGGCTAGGGGCGCCGAGGTCTCTTTCCTCGGCACCCGCGAGCGCGCCGAGGCCCAGCTTGTCTCGGCCGCGGGATACGAGATCGATTTCCTGAAGGTGCGCGGCCTCGACCGCCGCAACCCCGTCCGTGCCGCGGGCGCGCTCGCCCTCGCCGTCCGCGCGGTGCCAGCCGCCCGCAAGGTGCTGCGCGAGCGCGGTGCTGAGGCCCTGCTCGGAGGGGGCGGCTACGTGGCGGGAGCCGGCGGCCTGGCGGCCGTCTCGCTCGGGCTGCCGCTGGTGCTCACCGAGGCCGATCGCCATCTCGGTCTCACCAACCGGTGGCTGGCCCGCCGCGCGCGGCGCGTCTGTCTGGCGTTCCCGATCTCGGGACGCGAGGGCGAGCGCTACCTCGTCACAGGGCGTCCGGTCCCGGCCGCGATCGGCACCGCCGACCGCGACGCCGTGCGACGCCGCTTCGAGGTCGCGGCCGACGACCGTTGCCTGCTGGTCTTCGGCGGCAGCCAGGGAGCGCGGTCGATCAACCTTGCGGCGCTCGACGCGTTCGCTCACACCGCGTCCAAGGAGCGTTCCTACCACGTGCTCCACATCGCCGGTCATCGCGACTACGCGGAGGCCCACCGCGCGCTCGAAGCCGTCGGCGGCGTGGAGCGTTACACCCTGCTCTCCTACGAGCCCGACCTGGCCGACGCGCTCGCCGCCTCCGACCTCGTTCTCGCGCGGGCGGGCGGCTCGATCTTCGAGATCGCCGCCGCCGGGCGTCCCGCGATCCTCGTTCCCTATCCATACGCGTCTGCCCGCCACCAGCACTCCAACGCGGAGTGGATGGCCCACGCGGGCGCCGCCGTCGCGGTCGAGGACTCCGAGCTGAACGGCGAGTTGGTCAGCCGGCTGGCCGGCGAGCTGCTCGCCGACCCGCCGCGCCTGGCGCGCATGGGCGCTGCCTCCGCGTCGCTCGCCAAGCCGGAGGCCGCCGATCGCGTCGCGGCGGAGGTTTTGTCCGCCGCCGGCGATGGATGACCGCCGAGGAAGATCTGTCTCATGAGCGAGGCTGACTGGAAGGGCCGCGAGCTGCACTTCATCGGCATCGGCGGAGCCGGCATGAGCGGGCTGGCCCTGATCGCACACCAACTGGGCGCACGGGTGACGGGCAGCGACCGTGCCTCAAGCTCCTACCTGCGGCGCCTGCGGCGGGCAGGGCTTGAGCCGCGCGTCGGGCACGAGGCGAACGCGGTTGGGGAGCGTGCCGAGGTCGTCGTCTCGACCGCGATCGGCGACTCGAACCCCGAGCTCGCCAGGGCCAGCGAGCGCGGGCAGCGGGTGCTCCACCGCGGCGAGCTGTTGGCCGAGGTCTGTGCGCTGAAGCGGCTGATCGCGGTCGCCGGGACGCACGGCAAGACCACGACCGCGGGCATGGTTGTCCACGCGTTGCGAGCGCTGGACGCAGACCCGGCCTTCCTGCTCGGCGGGGAGCTGTCCGGCGCGGGCGCCGACGGCGAGGCGGCAAACGCCGGGTGGGGCGAGGGAGAGTGGGTCGTCGCCGAGGCGGACGAGTCGGACGCGAGCTTCCTACGGCTTCGTCCTGAGGTCGCGGTGATCACCAACGTGGAGCTGGACCATCACTCGCACTGGAGTTCGCGCGGTGAGCTGTCCGATGCGTTCCGGCGGTTTGCCGAGCCAGCCGAGGGCCTGGCCCTGTTCACCGACCCTCGGCTCGACGGGCTCGTCGGCTCCCAGCGGGTGATCCGCTTCGACGAGGACCACCCGGGTCCGGAGCTCGAGCTGGCGGTTCCGGGCAGGCACAACCTGCTCAACGCCCGCGCGGCGCTGGCCGCCCTCGAGCTGGCGGGCTTCGAGCCGGAGCGCGCCGCGCCGCCCCTGAGGTCGTTTGGAGGCGTGTTGCGCCGCCTCGAGTTCAAGGGCAGACGCGGCGGCGCCCTGATCTACGACGACTACGCGCATCACCCCACCGAGGTCTCCGCCGCGCTCGCGGCGCTGCGCGGGCTTGCCCCGCGGCGCCTGATCGCCGTCTTTCAGCCGCATCTCTACTCGCGCACGAAGGCGCTCGCGCCCGCGTTCGGTAAAGCGCTCGCGGTCGCCGACCGCATCGGCGTACTCGACGTGTACCCGGCGCGCGAGGAGCCGGTGGGCCCGTTGGCCGGCGTCAGCGGCCTCGACGTGGCGCGCGCGGCCGCCGAGCGCGTCGGAGGCCGTCCCGTGTGGTGGCTGCGCGACCCCGCCACGGCGCGGCGGGTCTTGGCCGATCGCGTGGGCGAGGGCGACCTGCTGGTCACGATCGGAGCCGGCGACATCCACGAGCTCGCCGAGGCGCTGGTGGACGATGAAGGTTGAGCGCGACTTTCCGCTCGTGCGGCTGACCACCCTTCGGGCCGGCGGCGAGGCGGAGCTGTTCGCCCGGCCCGCGAGCGAGGCCGAGCTCGTGGAGCTGCTCGCTTGGGCGACGGACGACGGCCACCCAGTGGAGGTCGTCGGCTCCGGTTCCAACCTGCTGATCGCCGACGCGGGCGTTCGCGGCCTGGTGCTGAAGCTCGACGGCGAGTTGACTGCCTCCGAGCGCATCGGAGTGCGTGTGATCGGCGGAGGCGGCGCCCGGCTCCCGTCCCTGGCCGCGCAGGTGGCCCGCTGGGGGCTCGCCGGGCTCGAGTTCGGGATCAACATCCCGGGCACGGTTGGGGGCGCGGTGCGCATGAACGCCAACGCGTACGGGGGCGAGCTCGGCAGGGTGCTGGAATCCGTGCGCGTGTGCACCGCGAGCGGAGCGACCGAACGGCCTCCGGTGGCACTGGGCTTCGCCTATAGAAGCTCGAACCTCGGTCCCGGCGAGGTGGTGTCACGGGCCACGTTTCACCTGCGCGAGGGCGACCCCGAGCAGATCAAGGCGACGATGGGCGGGATGCGCAACCGGCGTCGCGAGGCGCAGCCGTCCGGGATCAAGACCTTCGGCTCAACCTTCGTCAACCCGGATCCCGCCCAATCGGACGGGCGCACGGCGGGCCAGCTCCTCGAGGGCGCGGGCTGCCGAGGCCTCCAGGTCGGAGGGGCGCGCCTCTCGGCGAAGCACGCGAACTTCGTCGAGAACACCGGCGACGCGACGACCGCCGACGTGTTGGCGCTGATGGCCGAGGCTCGCCGGCGCGTGCACGAGAAGTTCGGGATCGTGCTCGAGCCGGAGGTGCAGGTCCTCGGCGAGGTCCAGTGGCCCGAGGGCTGGGAGCTTTAGAGCAGGAGCCCGGCGGGGCGCCGGGAACCTTCCTCCAGATGGCTTCACGCGCGGCGACTCCAGCCGGCAGGCAACGCGGGGCCGCGCGCACGTCTGGGCGTGGCCGCCCCGGCGCGCTGACGCGCACCGGCAGCGCGCCCGCGAAGCGGTCTGCCCAGCGCCCTCCGACCAAGCAGGCGCCGCCCAAGCGACCGCCGAGTGCCCGGCGCCCGCGAAAGCGCTCGGCCGCGAGCGTCAAGTCGGTGCGACGAAGGCGCCCGAAGCGCTCGCCGCGGCCGCCGCGTCGCGGCACTCGCTCCTCCCGCCTGGCCTGGCTCCGACTTCGCCGGCCGGGCCTTCCGCGACTGGCCCGTCCGGCGATCGGCTGGCGTCGCATGGTCGTGCTGGCGGTGGCGGCCGGCGTGGCGCTGACATCCGGCTACTTCTTCTATCTGCGCGACTCCTCACTGGTCGCCGTCACCGACGTCCAGGTCGAGGGCGTGCGAAGCGGCGATCGCGAGGCCATCATCGTGGCCCTTGAGGAAGCCGGCGAGGAGATGACGACCCTGCACTTGGAGGCGGATCGGCTGGAAGCGGCCGTCGCCGCTTTCCCGACGGTTGAGTCGGTGCGGGCCGACGCCGAGTTCCCGCACGGCCTGTTGATCGAAGTCGCGGAGCGACCCCCGACCGTCATCGCTCAGGCCGATGGCCGTGAAGTGCCGATCGCGGATGACGGCACCGTGTTGGCGGGCTTGACCGCCACCAAGGAGCTCGACCTGCCGGTGCTTCGGGTGCAGCAGCTGCCCGCGTCCGGCCGCCTCGAGGGCGAGGCGCTCGATCAGGCGCTGGTCGTCGGAGCCACCCCTGAGGAGCTCCGGCCGCTGATCGAAAGCATCGACTACGCGAAGGACTATGGGGTGGTCATCTCGATGGAGGGCGCGATCCCGATCCGCTTCGGTCCGGGCGCCCGGGGCGCAGCCAAGTGGGCCGCAGCGGCGGCCGTGCTCGCCGACCCGAAGCTGCAGTCGCTGTCGTACGTCGACGTCCGCGTGCCGGAGCGGCCGGCGGCCGGGGGCGCGACCATAGCCTTGACCACGGGTTGAGAGTTACCGTCTTCGGCGAAGTCTCGACCCAGAGTCGAGTGTCTGCAGGATGCACGATTCCGTGCCGTGGCCCGAGCCGTGCGTTGACAGGGGCCCCGGAATGCCGTACCTTCGCTTTACGTCTAGGCTGCGACTAGCGGTAAACACTCAAGTCTCGCTTCAGCCTCGGACGGATATCTGGGCTCTACCAGAGAACTGGGTCAATGGTCGAATCCTCTTATCTCGCGGTGATCAAGGTCGTCGGCGCAGGCGGCGGCGGCACCAATGCCGTCAGCCGGATGGTGGACGCTGGCCTCAAGGGGGTCGAGTTCATCGCGATCAACACCGACGTGCAGGCGCTCCAGGCCTGCGAGGCCGATATCAAGCTCTCGATCGGCCACAACCTCACCCACGGCCTGGGTGCGGGCGCCAACCCCGAGGTCGGCGCCGGGGCCGCCGCGGAGTCGCGCGATGACATCAAGGAGGCGCTGAAGGGCGCCGACATGGTCTTCGTCACCGCAGGCGAGGGCGGCGGCACGGGAACGGGCGCGGCCCCGGTGATCGCGGAGATCGCCAAGGAGGAAATCGGCGCGCTGACCGTCGGAGTGATCACCAAGCCGTTCGAGTTCGAGGGCGGTCGCCGGATGCAGCAAGCGCTCGACGGAATCGACAAGCTCCGCGCCAAGGTCGACACGCTGATCATCGTCCCCAACGAGAAGCTGCTTCAGGTCGTCGAGCGCCGGACCTCCGTGCAGGAGGCGTTCCGGATGGCCGACGACATCCTGCGCCAGGGCGTACAGGGGATCACGGACTTGATCACGACGCCAGGCCAGATCAACCTCGACTTCGCCGACGTCCGCACCGTGATGTCCGACGCGGGCTCGGCGATGATGGGCGTCGGCACGGCCTCCGGTGAGAGCCGGGCGCTCGAGGCCGCGAAGATGGCGATCTCGTCACCGCTGATGGAGGAGTCGATCGAGGGCGCCACCGGGATGCTGCTCAACTTCACCGGGTCCGACGATCTCAACCTGTTCGAGGTCAACGAGGCTGCCGACATCGTCGTCTCCACCGCCGACAAGGGCGCAAACATCATCTTCGGCACTGTGATCGACCCGTCGATGGGCGATGAGATCCGCGTGACCGTGATCGCCACCGGCTTCGAAGGCTTCGAGACCATGGCCCGCAGCCCGATGCGGGTGCGCGAGCGCAGCCGCCGGCGCCAGGTGGGCGCCCTCGAGGACCGCGAGCGCCGCGAGCTCCAGGTGGCCGAGGACGAGATCGACGTCCCGGCGTTCCTCCGGGACACGTAGTAATTCCGACGCGACTTCGTCGCCAGCCCGGGGCCACTAGCCTGCGGTGCGTGTCCGCACGCGAGGTCGTGGAGTCGTTCTGGGCCGCGATGGCGGCCAACGACTGGGACGCCGCGGCCGGCCTGTTCGCGGACGACGCGACGATCGAGTGGCCGTGCTCCGGCGAGCGGTTCGCCAGCCCTGCCGCCTGGGCCGAGGTCCAGCGACGCTACCCGGCGGCCGGCCGGTGGCGCTTCGACGTCCACCGCCTGGTGATCGAAGGCGATGTGGCGGTCAGCGAGGCGACGGTCAGCGACGGCGAGCAGGAGGCGCGAGTGATCGCCTTCAGCGAGGTCGACGGCGATCGAATCGCTCGCCAGGTCGAGTACTGGCCGGAGGCGTACGAGCCGCCGGCGTGGCGTCGAGACCTGACCCAGAGCGTCGCTCCGATTTCGTGATGGCAACCGCAGCGCTGAGACGGACCCCCTTATATGAGGCACACGCCGCGGCGGGGGCGAAGCTCGTTCCCTTCGCCGGCTGGGAGATGCCGGTGCAGTACGAGGGCGTGCGCTCAGAGCACATCGCCGTTCGCAGGGGCTGCGGCGTGTTCGACGTCTCTCACATGGGCGAGATCGACACCTCTGGCCCACAGGCCGAGGCACTGCTTCAGCGCCTGCTGTCCAACGACGTTTCCAAGCTCGAGGTGGGCGGCGCCCAATACTCGGTGCTGTGCCGGCCCGACGGCGGCATCCTCGATGACCTCTTCACCTACCGGCTCGCCGAGCACCGCTACCTCACGGTCACCAACGCCGCCAACCACGAGCGAGACCTGGAGTGGTTTCAGGCCCACGCGGTGGAGTTCGAAGCCGAGGTCGGCGACGCGCTCGAGTCGTACGCGATGCTCGCGGTCCAGGGGCCGAAGGCGCGGGAGGTCGTCTCGGCCCTCGCGTCATCCGAACTGCCGCCCCGGATGCACACGGCGCGCGTTGGCCTCCGAGTCGCGGAGGGGCTCGTGTGCGGGACGGGCTACACCGGGGAGGACGGGGTGGAGATCCTCGTCGAGCCGGGCATCGCCCTCGACCTCTGGGGCGCCTTGCTCGAGGGCGGGGCCACGCCCGCCGGCCTGGGGGCACGCGACACGCTCCGGCTGGAGGTCTGCTTTCACCTCTACGGCAACGACATGGACGAGTCGCGGAACCCGATCGAGGCCGGGCTCGGCTGGTGCTGCAAGGAGGAGACCGGGTTCATCGGCTCCGAGGCCGTGGCCGCTGGGCGGGCAGACGGCACCGACGAGCGACTGGCTCCCCTCGTGCTCACAGGACCCGGGATCCCCCGCCAGGGCAACGCGGTGCTCGAAGATGGTGAACCCGCTGGCGTCGTCACGAGCGGGACCCTGTCCCCGTGCTTGGACACCGGCATCGGCATGGCCTACGTGCGAGCCGACCTCGCCGAGCCGGGGGCCGAGCTCGAGATCGACGTTCGCGGACGCCGGCGCCCTGCGCGCGTAGAGTCCAAGCCGCTGTATGACCCGAAGGAGGGCTAGTTGGCCGAAGAGACCTACCCCGAGGACCTCAGGTACCACCCCGAGCACGACTGGGCGCGCACGGAGGGAGACGAGGCGACCTTCGGCATCACCTGGTACGCCCAGGACGCACTGGGCGAGGTGGTCTTCTACGAGCCGCCGGAGGTGGGCGCGGAGGTGTCGAAGGACAAGCCCTACGCCGAAGTCGAATCGGTGAAGGCGGTGTCGGACGTTTACGCGCCCCTGTCGGGCGAGATCACGGCAGTCAACGAGATCCTCGCCGACAGCCCTGAGACCATCAACGAGGACCCGTACGGCGAGGGCTGGATGGTCAAGGTCAGGCTGTCAGACCTCTCCGAGGCGGACGAGCTGCTCGACGCCGCCGCCTATCGCGAGCTGCTTTCAAACGACTGAGCCTCCTCCGAGGTCGCCTCTGAAACGCGGCCCTCGCCGCGCCGCTGGCTAGCATCAGATCGGTGAGCCGCTACACGTCAGCCACCGACGCCGACCGCAAGGCGATGCTCGAGGCGATCGGCGTGGGGTCGATCGAGGGGCTGTTCGCCGAGCTACCCGCCGAGGTCCGCCTCGACCGTCTGCTCGAGCTTCCGGACGGGCTCAGCGAGAGCGAGGTCGTCGAGGAGCTCGCCGCGCTGGCCGGCCGCAACGCCGACGCCGACTCGGAGGTCTGTTTCCTCGGTGCGGGGATGTACGACCACTACTCGCCCGCGGTCGTCGACGCGATCACCCAGCGCTCGGAGTTCCTGACCCCGTACACCCCCTACCAGCCCGAGGTTTCCCAGGGCGGGCTGCAGGTGATGTTCGAGTTTCAGACCGCGATCTCGGAGCTCACCGGGTTGCCGGTCGCAAACGCGTCGCTGTACGAGGGGCCCTCGTCGGTCGCCTCGGCGGCTTATCTCGCGATCGGCGCCACCAAGCGCAGCCGCATGGTCGTCTCGCGCGGCCTCCATCCGCACTCGCGCCAGACGCTTCAGACATACGCCCGCGGCTTTGGCGCCGAGGTCGTCGAGGTGGGCTTGGAAGGTGGTCTCACCGACGCCGGCGAGCTCGCTGCAACGCTCGACGATCAAACAGCGGCCGTGTTCGTCCAGAACCCGAACTTCCTCGGCGCGATCGAGGACCTGGAGGAGCTGGCCGAGGCTGCGCACGCGCACGGCGCCCTCGCGGTCGCCTCGGTGGACGCAATCACTCTCGGCGTGCTCCGCCCGCCCGGCGACTGCGGAATCGACGTCGCCGTGGGCGAGGGGCAGCCACTCGGGGGTCGCCTCGACTACGGCGGACCCTCTTTCGGGTTCTTCGCCGCAACGGAAGAGCACCTGCGCCGAATGCCCGGCCGCATCGCGGGCGAGACAACCGACGTCGACGGACGCCGCGGGTTCGTGCTCGCCCTGCAGGCGCGCGAACAGCACATCCGCCGCGAGAAGGCGACGCACAACATCTGCACCGCTCAGGCACTGAACGCGCTGGGCGGGGTGATCTACCTCAGCTGGCTCGGAAAACAGGGCCTGGTCGAGCTCGGTGAGCTGATCGTGCGCCGCACCGCCTACGCTCGCGAGCGGCTCGCTTCCGTTGAGGGAGTGGAGCTCCTTCATGACGCTCCGGTCGCGCGGGAGTTCGCGGTGAGACTTGCCGCCCCGGTGCCTGAGGTTCTGGACCGTGTCGCGCACGAGGGAGTAGCCGCCGGGTACTGGCTGGGCAGGGAATACCCCGAGCACGAGGACGGACTCCTGGTGGCGATCACGGAGCGCCGCTCCACAGAGGACATCGACCGCCTCGCAAACTCTCTCGCCCGCGCGATCCCGGCCGCCAACGACGCGAAGGTCACGGATAGCGAGACTAAGGCGTCAGTGGCCGAGGAGGTGGGGGCTTGATGTCTGATCACACCACCCGCACCCCGCGCGCCACGGCCGAGGTCCCGACCCCGCAGCAAAGTGAACCGGTGACGACGATCTTCGAGCGCTCCGTTCGGGGCCGGCGCGCCGCGACAGTCCCGCCGACCGACGTCGACGAGCGCCCCCTTGACGAGCTGATCCCGGCCCGCCTGTTGCGCGAGCGGCCGGCCGAGCTTCCTGAGGTCTCCGAGCCCGAGCTCGTGCGCCATTACAACCGGCTCTCCCGGCGCAACTTCGACCTCGACACCGGGCCGTACCCGCTGGGCTCGTGCACGATGAAGCACAACCCACGGGTCAACGAGCGCGTCGCAGCGCTGCCGGGCCACGCCCGGCTGCACCCAGCCCAGGAGCCGAAGCGCGCCCAGGGCGCGCTCGAGCTGATGTGGCGGCTGGAGCGGGCGCTCTCAGAGATCTGCGGGCTGCCGCACGTCAGCCTGCAGCCGTCGGCGGGCTCACACGGGGAGCTGGCCGGCCTGCTGCTGACCCGCGCCTACCACGAGGACCGAGGCGAGGAGCGGACGCGCGTGCTGACGCCCGACACGTCCCACGGCACCAACCCGGCGACGGTGACGATGGCCGGCTACGAGGTCGTCAAGGTCGCAACCGACGAGCGCGGCGGCGTGGACCTCGACGACCTGCGCTCGAAGTCCGACGAGAGCGTCGCCTGCCTGATGCTCACCAACCCCAACACCCTTGGCGTCTTCGACGAGAACATCGTCGAGATCGCTCGGATCGTGCATGGGGTGGGGGGGACGCTGTACTACGACGGGGCCAACCTGAACGCGATCATGGGCTGGTCGAGGCCGGGCGACATGGGCTTCGACATCGTCCACGTCAACCTCCACAAGTCGTTCTCCCAGCCGCACGGCGGCGGCGGTCCGGGAGCGGGGCCCATTGCCGTCTCTGATCGGATCGAGCCCTACCTACCTGTGCCGCGGATCGTTCGCGGCGACGGCGCCAACGGCGCGGAGCGGCGATTCGACCTCGACTACTCCGGGCCGAAGTCGATCGGGCGCCTGCGGGGGTTTCAGGGCAACTTCGGGGTCTTCGCGAGGGCCTACGCGTACATCCGCAGCCTCGGCGGCGACGGCCTGCGCGACGCATCGGAGACCGCCGTGCTCAACGCCAACTACCTGCTCGCGCGGCTGCGACAGGGACGCGGGGGGAAGTACCTCCCCCTGGCCTTCGACCGCCTGTGCATGCACGAGTTCGTGCTCTCGGGCTCGCCTGCGAAGCACGAGCTCGGCGTGAAGACGCTCGACGTGGCCAAGCGCCTGCTCGACTACGGCTTTCACCCTCCGACGATCTACTTCCCGCTGCTTGTCGAAGAGGCGCTGATGGTCGAGCCGACGGAGACCGAGACCAAGGAGGGCCTCGACGCGCTCGCCGACGCGTTCGAGCAGATCCTCGCCGAGGCCGAGCGCGACCCGGAGATCCTGCGTCAGGCCCCATTCACGACGCCGGTCCGGCGTCTCGACGAGGCGCAGGCCAGCCGCAAACCGGTCCTGCGCCAGCCTCTCGACTAAGCCGCGCCGCGCAGCGCTCGTGGCGGCACTGCCGGCGTCGACGGAGTCTGAGCGACCCCCCGTACCGGCCTCGAGCGGGCCGCGCGCAGCTGCGTCGCGCGCATCTCGGCCAGCGCGACCACGTCGGCGGTGCGATGGAACGGATCGGCGATCACCGACCCATGCTCGATCGCCACCGCGGCCCGCAACTCGCCATCCACCTCGGCCACCACCATCGGTCCCTTTTGAACGTGGGCGGAATCGAGCTGGGCGAGCCGCCGCAGGTGCTCCGCGTCGGCGTGTGTCGACTCTCGGATGACGACACCTGTATGACTATCCTTGGCGATATTGGTTGACATTGTTCTGGGCACCTGAAACAATCTCCCCGGGTAGAAGCCGGATTGTGGTCTGTCGGTGTATGATCATACAAATCACGGAGAGGGGTTCAATGTCATACAAACTTGAATTGTCTGACCTGAAGCGGGAAGGCGACCGCTCGATCACGCAGCAGCTGGTTGACTCAGTGAGCCAGGCGATCGACCGCGGCGACCTCGAACCGGGCGACAAGCTTCCGCCCACCCGCGAGCTCGCCGAGCTCGCAGGCGTGAACCATCTGACGGCGGTGCGTGCGTACCGGAGGCTGCGGGAGCTGGGTCTCGTGACCGCGCACGTCGGGCGTGGGACCTTCGTGCGCGAGGCGGCCGGGGCGCCGGCCGGTCGCGTGCCCGACTCGATCTCCTGGCAGCGGCTCGCGCTCCCCGAGCACGAGCTCAGCTACGGCGACCGCGTGCTCGCGGAAATGCATCGGCAGGCAACGAGCGAGGAGCTGATCGCGCTCTCGGTCGGCTACCCCTCCGCCCGCCTGTTTCCGGTCGACGGTCTTCGCGGGGCGATCGATGCGACGCTGCGCGAGGAGGCCGACCGTGCGCTTCAGTACTCCGACGTGCAGGGACTGCCCGACCTCGCCGGGCAGCTCGCCGCGTTGAGCGCCTCGCGCGGGGCCCCCGAGGACCCGGACGACATCCTGATCACCAACGGCGCGGCCCAGGGCCTAACCCTTGCCTGCCGCGCGATCTTGCGTCCAGGCGACGTCGTGGCCTGCGAGGACCCGAGCTTTCCCTCCGTGATCAGGGCCATAGAGGAGACGGGCGCCCGAATCGAGTCGGTGCCGGTCGAGGACGACGGCCTCGACGTCGACGCCCTGGCTGGACTGGTGGCGCGCGAGGAGATCAAGGTCCTCGCCCTGCAGTCGCGCCTCCACAATCCGACCGGCCGCGATCTGATGCCCGCCCGCCGCGAGCAGCTGCTCGAGCTCGCGCGCCGCCACGGTTTCTTCATCCTCGAGGACGGCGTCTACGCCGACCTGCGGTTCGAGGGCCCGGAACTCGCCTCGCTGCGTTCCGAGGCGCCTGCGCACGTTGTTTACGTCGACTCGCTTGCGAAGACCGTCGGCGGCGGACTGCGGATCGGATGGGTGGCGGCCAGCGGACCGGTCCTGGATCGGATCATTGCCGCGAAGCGCGCCGACGACATCCACAGCCCGACCCTGACCCAGCTTGCGGTCGCCCGCTATCTCGCCTCGGGCGCCTATCCGGCTCAGGCGGAGCGGGCACGAGCGTTCTACGCCGAGCGCCTGGATGTCCTGCGCGACGCGATCGACCAGCAGTTCGGATCGATCGCCTCCTACGTCATGCCGCTGGGCGGCGGCCACCTCTGGCTGCAGCTCGACAGCGACGTCGACGAGCGCGAGCTCGCCGACGAGGCCGTGCGCCAGGGCGTCGCGTTCGTGCCCGGCGGAGCGCTCCGGATCGAGCGCCGCCCGGAGCTCGCGATGCGCCTCTCCTATGGCTTCCTCGAGCCCGATCAGCTGGTCGAGGGCGTGCGCAGGATCGCAGCCGCGCTCCAATCTCTGAGCGCCCGCCCGGCCCGTCGGGCCGCGGTGCCGATCTAGCTCGGACCCTGCCTAGGCGCCCGAGACCCCCGCCCCGAGCACGATCAGGTACTCGCCGGGGTAAGCGACATCGTCGCCGTCGGACTGGTTCGAGTCCTCGAACGTCTTCTCGAGTGCCGCGCGGAACTCGTCGGCTCGGCCCTCGGGCTCCAGACTGGCGCGCAGCAGGACGATCGGCGGAAAGCTGTCCCAGTACTCGTCGGCGGCGGCTTCCACGGAGGCGAAGCGAAAGTCCACCGCCGCGTCCTCGAACCGAAGCTCGACGCCATTGCCCTCGAACAGCCCGGAGACGTGCTCCCGGGATCCCCACAGCGGTGGGCTTGGAAGCCGGGCGGGGACTCCGGCGCAAACGGCGCCATGGCCGCGAAGAACCGCCCGATATTGCCGTCCGGAGCCCAGCTCGCGATCCCGAACCTGCCGCCAGGGCGCAGGACGCGCACGATCTCAGCGGCCGCGCGCTCGTGGTCGGGAGCGAACATGCACCCGAAGGTCGAGAGCACCACGTCGAAGCTCTCGTCGTCGAAGGGCAGCGCCTGCGCGTCGCCCTCGGCCCACTCAACCTCGACCTCGGCGTCGCCGGCCCGCCTGCGTGCGTCCTCGAACAGCTCGGGGGTCGCGTCAAGCCCGACGACGCGGCCGCCTGCTGCGGCCGCCGGGATCGAGGCGTTGCCCCGTGCCGCACGCGACGTCGAGCACGTCGTCGCCGGGCCCGACGCCCACGCGCTCGACCAGGTCGCCGCCGACGCTCCAGATGTAGTCGACGATCGCGTCGTAGTCGCCGGCCGACCAGGTCGCGCGCGCCCGTTGCATGGCATCCGTCAGTTCCATTTCCCCTCCATCAGTCTGGATGTCGCCGCGTTCGTCTTGTATCCGATCGCGGCATTTACGCGCTGGACACCCGCTCAGGAACTTCGGGCAGCTCCTGCTCGAGCTCGAGCACTCCGGCGAAGAGATCGCCATGCTTTTTGATCCGCTTGAGCACCTGCGGCGCCTCGAAGCGGACCGAGTCGGGGTCGCCGTCATCGGCGAGCTTTTCAACCTCCTGCCAGGTCAGCGGCGTGGATACCCAGGGGCGGTCGCGGCAGCGCAACGAGTAGACGGCCACGGTGGTCTTGGCACGGTCGTTCTGGCTCCAGTCCACGAGGACCTTGCCCTTTCGAAGCTCCTTCTTCTGTTTGGAGACGACCCGGTCCGGCTCGGCGCGCTCGAGCGCCTGGGCCAGCGCGCGCGCGAAGGTCTTGGTGTGCTCGTAGTCGGTGTCCGTGTTCAGAGGCACGTAGACCTGCAGGCCCTTCGATCCCGAGTTCTTGGCGAACGACTCCAGCCCGAGCTCACCGAAAAGGTCCCGGATTCGGAGCCCGACCTGCGAGCACTCCACGATCGTGGCCGGGGCGCCCGGGTCGAGATCGAAGGCGAGCACCGTCGGCGTGTCCGGATCGTCCGCGAGCGACAGGGAGGGGTGCAGCTCCAGTGCAGCGAGCTGAGCGAGCCAGATCAGCGTCGGCTTGTCGTCGCAGACGATGAAATCGATCACCCCGGCGGTGCCCATCTCGATCGCCGCGGTGTGTACCCAATCGGGCGTTCCCTTGGGCGCTCGCTTCTCATAGAAGCGCTGCGCCTCGGTCCCGTTGGGAAACCGGACCCGAGTCAGGGGCCGGTTCCTCAGGTGGGGCAGGATCGTGTCGGCGACCTGCGCGTAGTAGTCGATCGCCTCACCCTTGGTGAAGCCGGCCTTCGGCCACAGCACCTTGTCGAGGTTGGTCAGGGCGAGAGTTCGCCCGTCGACCTCTACTTCGCGGCCTTTGCCTTGCTTCGCGATCGGCTCTTGGTGGTCTTGGAGCGCGACGAGGACGATGACGAGGAGGAGGACTTCTTCGTCTGAGGCTTGCGAGTGGAGGGCTTCTTGCGCGCGCCGTCGCCCTTCGCTCCCTTGGCCAGGTCCTCGCCCTTGACGGCGGCGAGGCTCTCCTCGAGAGCGGCCATCAGGTCGGGGGCCTTGGTCGGCTCAGGCTCCTCGGAGACGGCCGAGACCACCTTCTCGCCCTTGGCCTTGCGCTCGATCAGGTCGAGGAGCTCGTTGCGGTACTCGTCCTCGTACTTGGACGGGTCGAAATCTCCGGCAAGCGACTCAATGAGCTGCTTGGCCATCTCCAGCTCCTGCTTTTTTGGCTCCTCGCCGTTCTCGGAGCTGACCTCCTCGAGCTCCTTGGGCGAGACGACCTCGTCCGCGAAGCGCATGGTCGCCATCGTCAGCACGTCGTCCATCGCGCGAATCGCTGCGAGGTTCTCCTTGTTGCGCAGCACGAAGCGGGCGATCGCCACCTTGTTCGATTCCTTCATCGCCTTGACCAGCAGTGCGTAGGCCTTCTCGGCGCCCTTGTCGGGACCCAGGTAGTAGGGATGGTCGAAGTAGATCGGGTCGATCTCGTCGAGGTCGACGAAGTCCTGAATCTCGATCGCGCGGGTCTTCTTCGGGTCGAGCTCCTCGAGCTCCTCGCGCGTCAGGACGACGTACTGCTCGGGCGCGATCTCATATCCCTTGACGATCTCCTCGTATGGGACCTCCTCGCCATCGGCCTCGGCGACCCGCTTGTGGCGGATCCGCGAGCCGTCCTCGGCTCGAAGCTCGCGGAAGCTGACGTTCTTCTTCGAGACGGCGGAATAGAGCTTCACGGGCACGTTGAGGAGCCCGAAGCTGATTGATCCTGACCAGATGGCGCGTGGCATACGTTCCTATTGTGAGGGTACCGCCGCAACCCTGCCGGCAAACGCTGGCGGATGGGTTCTTGCGGCCGTTCTTGCGTTACGACCGCACGCAGGCGGAGAACTCATCGGTCCGTTCTATGCCTCGCGCACGACCTCACGCGGGTCCTTGTCGTCCCGCAGGCCCTTGAAGGCGGCAGCCCGCAGCGTGTCCTCGTGCGTCCACTCGGTGAACTCGACCTCGCATACGAGTTCGGGCTCACACCAGACCAGCGGGCCACGCTCGCGCACCCGGGCCCGGTACTTCTCGGTCGGGTCCCATCCAAGCTCGAACGGGCTCGTCTCGCGGCGCAGCGGCCCGAGCCTCGCGCTCAGCTCATCGAGCGTGCTCTGGGTGAACCCGCTGCCGACCCCGCCCGCATAGACGAGCCGCTGCCCGCGCCCAAACCGCTCCGCCTCCGCCGGCGTGGCGTCCCAGTAGCCGACCAGCAGGGAACCCACGCTCCCTGAGCGCCCACCCTCGCCCGGCATGTAGCCGCCGATCACAACCTCCTGGCGGCGGCGCACCTTCACCTTCACCCACTCCGTGCTTCGCCGGCCGGGGCGGTACGGGCTTTGAAGCCGCTTCGCGACAACCCCCTCCAGTCGGCGCTGGCGCACCAGGTTCAGGAGCGCCTCGCCGTCGCCGAGGTGGTTGCGGGGTGTCTGCCACGAGGGGCCGTCGAAGCCAAGCCCGTCGAGCAGGCGCCGCCGCTCCTCGTAGGGCTCGTCCAGCAGGGATCGCCCGTCGAGCGACAGCAGGTCGAAGGCGACGTAGGTCACCGGTGTCTCGGCGACCCGCCTGCGGATCATCGCCTCGTTGACCAGACCCATCCGTTGCTGCAGGCGGCCGAAGCTCGGCCTGCCCTCGGGGTCGAAGGCCACGATCTCGCCGTCGAAGACCGCGTCTGTGTCTCCCAGGGCGTCTCCGATCGCGGCGAGCTCGGGGTAGCGCGGCGTGATGTCCTCGCCCCGCCGGCTGGTGATGCGCGCGTGGCCGCCCTCCACCTGGGCGAAAGCCCGCACGCCGTCCCACTTGAGCTCGAACGCCCAGCCGGCGCCGGTTGGAAGGCGCTCGACCGCGCGGGCCAGCATCGGCTCGAATGTCCTCGGCAGAGGAGCAATCGCCATGTCTCGATTATGCGCTGGTCCGGCCGCGGACCGATAATCGGCGCCCGTGCTGTTCGAGCTGGAGGGCGTCAGCCTCACCCGTGCCGGCAAGCAGGTGCTCGTTGACCTGAACGCGTGCCTTCCGGAGGGGGCAGGCTGCGTCGCGGGGCCCTCTGGCTCGGGCAAGTCGACGTTGCTGCGACTGCTCAACCGGCTCTCAGATCCCGACACCGGCACGGTGCGGTACCGAGAGGCGGATGTCCGTGAATACGACGTGCTCGAACTGCGCCGCGAGGTCTGCCTCGTGCCCCAGCTCCCGGCCCTGCTCGAGGGGACGGTGGCCGACAACGTCAGCTTCGCCGGACGCTGCGCCAGCCGCGAGCCCGACATCAACCGGCTGCTCGAACTGGCGGGCCTCGACGCCTCATACGCCGATCGGGACGCCGGCCGGCTCTCGGTCGGCGAGCAGCAGCGCGTGATGCTGGCTCGGGCCCTGGCCCTCGAGCCCCGCGTGCTCCTGCTCGACGAGCCGACCTCGGCACTCGATGCCGGCGTCCGCGATGCCGTTGAGGCGACGCTGCTCGACCTGCGCAGTCGCCTGGACATCTCGCTCGTCCTCGTCACCCACGACCTGGCCCAGGCCCGGCGAATGGCTGATTGGGTAGTGCGGATAGACGCCGGGCGGGCGATTGCGGAGGGGCCGGTGAAGCAGTTGATCGGCGTGGCGGGCGGCTGATGGACGGAGGCGCGATCGACGTCAGCCTGGGGGAGGTCGCCGCCAGCCTGGCCCTGGTGGCTGTGGCCATCGCCGTCTCGCTATGGCGGCGCACCGAACTCGAGGAGGACATCGCGGTCGCAGTCGTCCGCTCGCTGGTCCAGCTGATCGCGATCGGCTACGTGATCCAGGCGATCTTCGATGAAGACAGCCTCTTGCTCGTATTCGCGCTGATCGCGGTGATGGTGCTGTTCGGGGCGTTCCAGGCGCGGCTTCGCGCCCGCCGGGTGCCCAACGCCTTCTGGCCGCTGCTGATCGCGCTCGGGGTCGCCGGCAGCGCCACGCTCGGACTCGTCGTCGCCCTCGGGATCTTCGAGCCCGAACCGCAGTTCCTGGTGCCGGTCGGTGGGATGGTGGTCGGGAACTCGATGACCGCCGCGGCGGTGGCGCTGAATCGGCTGGGCGACGAGATGAACGATCGGGCGCGCGAGATCGAGGCGACGCTGGCGCTCGGCGCGACCTCCACCCAGGCCGCGGCGCCGATCCTCCGCCGCAGCCTGCGCTCGGGCACGATCGCGCTGATCGACTCGACCAAGACGACCGGCCTGATCTTCTTCCCCGGGACCATGGTGGGGATGTTGCTCGCGGGCGCCGATCCGACCGACGCCGTCCGTCTCCAGCTGATCCTCCTGTGGGTGTTGCTGGGTGCTGTCGCGATCGCGGCGCTGCTGGCGACGACGCTCGCCTATCGCAACTTCTTCACGCCTGCTCACCAGCTGCGCGAGCCGCCGGAACCCTAGCGAATCGGAAAGGCGCTGTATGCTGCGCTGTATATGGCGGCGAAGCGCACGCAGATCTACCTCACCGAGGAACAGCGCGAGAAGCTCGACGGCCTCGCCGACCGGCACGACCGCTCGCTCGCGGAGTTGGTGCGCGAGGCGGTCGACATGTTCCTGGGCGAACAGGCGCCGGATCCGGATTCGACGCTGAAGGCGACCTTCGGGTCGGCGCCCGACCTCGAGGTGCCCACGCGCGCCGAGTGGTCGCGGCGTGGGTGACCTCCTGGTCGACACCGATGTCTTCGCCGACCACCTGCGCGGCACTCGGGAACTGCGTGCCGGCGACGACTCGATCGCCTACTCGGTGATCACGCGGGCCGAGCTCTTCGCTGGACGCGCCGAACGCGAGGATGAGGTCGATCGCCTACTCGGCCCGTTTCGTGAGCTCGAGGTCGAGCGGGATATCGCCGAGCGGGCCGGACAGCTGCATCGCGAGACGGGGGTCCGCCTGCGCGATGCGCTGATCGCAGCGACGGCACTCCGATACCGGCGAACGCTCGTGACGGGGAACGGCCAGGCGTTCGCGTCGGTGCCGAATCTAGACGTCAGCGAGCCGGCCACGGCCGCTCCTTCTCCTAGCGCTCCGGCAGAATCCAGCCGCTGACGCGTGGGAAGGGGGCGTCGCCGTCGTCGCCAGAGGCGAACTGGCTCGAGATCTCGCCGATGGCCTCAACGCACCGCGGCTGCTCAGGCCGGGCGAGACACTCCTCTTCGGCGCGAATGAACACCCACTGATCCGCCTCGGGCCAGCCGGTCAGGATCCAGCGGCCGTCGGGGGACCACGTCGGGCCCGTCAGGTTTCCGGGCGCCGAGAACAGCACCTGCTCTTCTTCCTGGTTGGGATGCGTCAGGACGAGCTCGTCCCGACCGCCGACGCGGCGCACGACTGCGAAGCTCTGCCCGTCCGGCGAAAGCGCGCGACCGGCGGGGGCGCCCGATGGCGACGCCGAGAGACGCTCGAAGTCCTCCCGAGTCGTCGGGCCCGGACGGCGCGTGTCGACATCGACCGTGTGGGTCTGCTTGGCCATGTCGACGTAGGTGAGGAGATGGATGCCGCCCGCGCCCTCGGGGGCTGCGTTCACCTTCGCCTCCGGGAACAGCGGTCGCCACGCCGGTGCAACGTGAGCGACGTTTCGTGCGACCACTCGCTTGTCCGTCCCGTCGCCTGCGACAACCCAAAGGTCGTCGCCGCTGCGGTATGCGATTCGGGTGTCGAACCCGATTCCGCCCCACACCGGGTCCTGGACCTGGCTCGGCGCGGATACCTTCCACCTGACCTCACCTGCTGGATCGACCGCGAAGAGGTCTGCGCCGTCCGTTACAGCGACGTAGAGCCCGCGCGGCGACCACGCCGCCTCGTCGTAGTCGCCGAGACGCCGCTGTGACCCGTCCGATCGAACGATCCACGCTCCGTCGGATTCGACCAGGATCTCGCCGGCCGCAGGCAGGGAGGTGAGGCGAGGCTTCGCGTCCTCCTCGCCCACCACGTCGCGCACCCAGTCGCCCATCTTCGCACCCGCTGGGCTGAAACCGAGGGCGAGCAGCGCGGCACCGACCGCGACGGCGAGGACGAGCCGGCGGGTGCGATGGGACGGAACCACTGGCACGCGCTCTGAGTACGCGGCGCGAACCACCTCCCACGACCGCTCCTCGGCCTCGGCCTCCTCCGGAATGGGCGTCTCGCGGAGCTGTCGCTCGAGTTCGCGCTCGCGCCTCATCGCTCCTCGCCTTCCAGGACCGGGCGGAGCCGGTCGAGCGCGCGTCGCAGTCGCGAGTTGACCGTTCCGCGCGGCAGCCCGAGGATGGCGCCGATCTCACCGGGCGTATAGCCCAGCAGGTGCCGGAGCACGATCACGGCGCGGTGCTCCGGGGAGAGATCCGCGAGCGCGGCCATGAGCTCGTCGGACAGCCCGGCCTCGACCGGCGCTATGTCCTCCGCCTCGACCGCCATCGCGCTCTCGCGGCGCAGCTTGCGCGCGCGGGCGAAGTCGATCGCCCGGTTGACGGTGATCCGGTGAAGCCAGGGGCCGAACGGGCGGGTGCGATCGAAGCGGTCGAGCGCGCGGATCGCCGCCAGGAACGCCTCCTGGGCGATGTCCTCGGCGGCCGCCGAGTCGCCGACCACGAGATACGCGCCCCGGTGGGCGCGGCGCCAGTGGCGCCGGAACAGCTCCTCGAGCGCGTCCTCGGAGCCACGCTGCGCCTCCCGAACCAACCCCGCTTCTCCCCGGCCGCGCAGCAGACCTGGCCGCGGAAGCTGCGGCAGGCGCTCGGAGGCCGGCTCGGCGCTCATCGGGGCCACGGATTGTCCCGCGGTGACCAACCGCAGGGCAACCGGCAACCGAACCGCAGCAGCGGTCATGCGCCACGCTCCAGCCTGCGGACGAGCGCCAGCAGCGCGGCGGCGTTCCGCCGTACCACGCTATCGGCGACCTCGCCCCAGGGCAGCTCGACGACGAACGAGCTCGCCTTCCGGAAGCGATGGTTCTGCCAGTTGGGCGCGCTGCCCGGCTGCCACCGCAGAGCGCTGAACGGGGCGCCGGCAATGCGGGCGTAGGCGCGTGCGGCGGTGCGGCTGTGTCCCCAGGCGCGCACGAGCGGCGGTTCGACCTGCTGGTGAAACCAGACCGTAGCGTCGGGCCGCAGCACCCGGATCAGGCGCCGCGCAAAGCGCGTTTCGGGCTCCGAGAACGGCCGGGCTCCGGAGTGTTCGGGATCGCCGGGCGCCCCGATCGGGCGCCAGCCGGAGCCGAAGTTGCGGTTCAAGTCGACGCCGCGGGCGTTGGTGCGGGTGCCCACCGCGAGGCCGTCCGGGTTGAGGTTCGGCACCGCGACGATGCTGCCCCGAGACGGAGCGCGATGGCGAATTGAGCGCACCACCTCGGTGCCCGCGCGCTCGTTGCCATGGATGCAGCCGACCACGAGCAGCAGTGGCCTGTCGGCTGGGTTTCCCACCGCGAGCGCGCGCACCGGTTGGCCGCGAGCCGATTCACCACGCGGCAGGGGTGAAGGCGGGGTGGAGGGCTGCGTCTCTACGCGAGGCGGCGCCGAGACGCCGCCCCAGCGGTCGGAAACCGCGAGGACGGCAAGCACGATGCCGCCAACGATCAGAGCGATCAGGAAACCGGGTGCCAATTCTTCTTGCGCGCCTCCTCCTTCTCTCCCTGTTCGCGCGGGGCGTTGCTCTCGAGCCTCACCAGGCGCTCGAGCTCGTCCGACGCGACATCCCCCGCGCGGCGCCGGCGGCGGATAACCAGGGCGGTCAGCGCACCGACGCCGAGCGCGCCGAGGCCGATCAGGAGCCACGGTGGGCCCGACTCATCCGGGGTTCCAGCCGCGTTCGAGGCGGTTGACTCGTCGTCGACCGCAGGCGTGCTGACGTCGAAGCTCCTTGTGTCCACGATCGCGACGGGGTTACCGCGATCGAGCACCGACAGCGTTGAGCCGCTGGGACTGGGTTCGAGTGACATCCTGGAAATGCGCCGGGGAGGCACCGAGCCCGAGTCGAGGTCGATGCAGACCGCGGTCCCCCGCGCGGTGTCGAGAGCGTGGATGAACGGATGCTCGGACGCGTCGTACAGCGTGTAGGCCCACCGGCTGTCCGGACTTGTCGCCCGTGTCATCGGCGACCCGTACATCTCCTCTGCGGACTCCTCGGGATCGACGATCGGCTTGGGGTCGAGCCGGCCGCGGTCGAGGTCGTAGCGCCGTACCTCGTACTGGGTGATGTCCCTCTGCGACGTGTACTCGATGAGATAGAGCCAGCGACCGTTGGGCGAGAGCGCGTCATAGGTCCAGGTGCCTGGGAGCGTCACCGTGTCGAGGATGTGGAGGCGATCCGGGTCGAGCACCGTGAATGCACTGTCGCGCTGGGGGAAGCGGAGCCCGGGCTCCGACAGCACGAGCCTGTTGCCATCGGCCGATAGGCCTCCCGGCGAGCCGTCGTACGCCACAGCCGGGATTGCGAGCTGGCCGCCGTGGAAAACCGACGCTTCGATGTGCCCGTCGCTCGTACTGATCCGCTGGACCAGGGTGCCGGATCCCGCCTTGATCGCCGTGTAGCGGCTACCGCCCGGGTTGGGGTCGACGATCCCGGCCTGCGGATCAGCCCCAAAGCCCAAGGCGCCCTTCTGTGCCGGGAAGGCTGCCGCTCCCGCGGTTGCGGCGCAGGCAAGCAGCGCCAGCATCCCCACCCCGGTGACCTGAAGCTTGCGGTTCATCAGCGTCCTCCTCTGATGGCGTGACGCGGGTGATACGGCTCGGAGGCGTCCCGAGGTCCCTGCCAGACTGGGGTCGGTGAGTCGCCGCGAGCGCCTGACGCTGGTCGCGACGATCCTCGGGTCGACGATCGTCTTCCTCGACTCCACGGTCGTCAACGTCGCCCTGCCGGCGATCCAGGAGGACCTCGACACCGGGCTGGCCGGACAGCAGTGGGTTGTGGAGGCCTACATGCTCACGCTGGTCTCGCTGCTGCTCGTCGGCGGCTCGCTCGGCGACCTCTACGGGCGGCGGCGCATGTTCACGATCGGATTGGCGGGCTTCGGGGTGACCTCGATCCTGTGCGCGATCGCGCCCACCGAGGAGGCGCTGATCGGCGCGCGGGCGCTGCAGGGCATGGCCGGCGCGCTTCTGGTCCCCGGGTCGCTGGCGATCCTCGCCGCCACCTTCGAGGGCGAAGCGCGGGGCAAGGCGGTGGGCCTCTGGACGGCCTGGAGCGGGATCTCGACCCTGCTCGGGCCGGCCGGCGGCGGCCTGCTCGTCGAGGTCGACTGGCGCTGGATCTTCTGGGTCAACGTGCCGCTGGTCGCCGTGACGCTCTGGCTGGCGCACCGCTTCGTGGACGAGAGCTCCGACCCGGAGGCGATCCGCGGCATCGACGCGGTGGGGATCGGGCTCTCGGCCGTGGGACTCGGCGGGCCGGTGTTCGCTTTGATCGAGCAGCCGACGCACGGCTGGAGCGATCCCCTGGTTGCGATTCCGCTGATCGTCGGCGCCGCCTCGTTCGCCGCCTTCATCTGGTGGGAGTCCAGGGCGCGGGCGCCGATGCTCCAGCTCAGCCTGTTCCGGATTCGCAACTTCGCGATGGTGAACCTCGCGACGCTGTGCGTCTACGCCGGGCTGATCGCCTCCTTCTTCTTCCTCACGCTGTACCTCCAGCAGGTCGCCGGCTACTCCCCGTTCGAGGCGGGGCTCGCGACCACCCCGACGACGGTGCTCATGTTCTTGCTCTCGGGGCGCTTCGGCGCACTCTCGGCGCGCGTCGGGCCTCGCGTGCCCCTGACGATCGGCCCGATCATCGGCGCCGCCGGCATCGCCCTGCTCGTGCGGCTCGATCAGAACGTCGACTACCTGATCGACGTCTTCCCGGCCATGGTGCTCTTCGGCCTGGGCCTGTCGATCACCGTCGCGCCACTGACCACCACCGTCCTCAACTCGGTTGAAGAGCGCCACGCCGGGGTCGCCTCCGGGGTCAACAACGCTGTCGCGCGCGTCGCCGGGCTGATCGCGATCGCGGCGCTCGGTGCCGTGATCTCGGCCCAGTTTGAGTCCTCGCTCGACAATCGGCTCGCGGGCGAGTCGCTCAGCCCCGAGGCCGCCGCGGCCGTCGACGAGGCGAAGGCGCAGCCGCTGGCCGGGGAGGACGTGGGGTCGGTCCCGGTTAACGAGCGCGACGCGCTTGCCGACGACATCGTCGCCTCCTCCGAGAGCGCGTTTCACCTCGGTGCCGGGATCGCGGCGGCGCTGATGGTTCTCGGCGGCCTGATCGCGCTCGTGGGCGTGCGCAACCCCGAGCGCGAGGCTACGCCCGAGCGCGAGCACGCTCCCGGCGCCGCGGCGGCCGCCGGCGAGTGCGGGCGGTCGAGTCGTGATCTGGGGCCGCCGAGCCCGGTGCCCGGCGCGCTCGAGCCCGAGCCGGCCGGGTCGGGCGGAGACCCGCTGCTCTGACCGCGCAGGGCGCCGACTAGATTCCCCCGCGTGACCCGCATCTTCTCAGGCATCCAGCCCACTGGGCGCAAGCACCTCGGCAACTACATCGGGGCGATCCTCCACTACGTCGAGGGCCAGGACAGGGGCGAGGCGATCTACTGCATCGTCGACCTGCACGCGATCTCGGTCGCCTACGAGCCCGCGCAGCTTCGCGAACGGCTCTACGACACCAGCGCGATCCTGCTCGCCGCCGGGCTCGATCCCGACCGCTGCATCCTCTTTCGCCAGTCCGACGTTCGCGAGCACACGGAGCTCGCTTGGCTGCTGTCGGCTGTCACGGCGCACGGCGACCTCAACCGGATGCACCAGTTCAAGGAGAAGTCCGCGCAGCAGCGCGAGCTGGTCTCGGCGGCGCTGTTCTTCTACCCGGTGCTGCAGGCGGCGGACGTGCTCGCCTACAGGGCACACGAGGTCCCCGTGGGCGAGGACCAGCGCCAGCACATCGAGCTGATGCGCGACATCGCCGAGCGCTTCAACGCCCGGTTCGGTGAGCTCCTCGTGGTGCCGGAGCACCGCATTCCGGAGGTCGGGGCGCGGATCATGAACCTCCAGGAGCCGACCACACGGATGTCGACCACCTACGGCTCCGAGCAGGGCACCGTCTACATCCTCGACGAGCCGGAGAAGATGCGCAAGAAGGTGATGAGCGCGGTCACCGACTCGGGCTCCGACGTCGTGCGCGGCGAGGACAAGCCCGGGATCACCAACCTGATCTCGATCCTCTCGGCCGTGCGCGGGAGCACCGCGGAAGAGGTCGAGCGGGAGTTCGCCGACTCGGGCTACGGCGACTTCAAGTCGGCCGTGGCGGACGGGGTCGTCGATCGCCTGGCGCCGGTGCGCGAGCGCTACGAGGAGCTGCGGCCGGACGAGGCGCGCCTGGAGACCACGCTCGAGGCGGGCGCATCCAAGGCGCGCGCCATCGCCTCGGAGACAGTCGCGGAGGTGCGCGACGCGATGGGGATCGGGCCGGTCAGGGCCCCCGGGCCTCGAGCCAAGTAGGCGCCTGGCCGTTCGTTCTACTCCAAGACGAGGAATCCGCTACCGCAACCCAGTTAATTGGCCTTGCGTCCGTGGCGAACCCTGGGATGCTGAGCCTGCGAACGGGGGATCGCAGCGGACAATCACATTCCGCGGGGAGCGCGAGCGCTGTTGGTGGGGGCCGCAGCGCCCGCGCTTGCCCGGGTGATGGTGCGGGGCGGCTCGACTCAGGGGAACGAGCCGTCCCCACGCCGCTCTAATCTGAGAATCATCGTCCGGCACTTGCTGCTTTCGCGGCTAAAGCCGCTCACCTGGCCCACCACCAACGACACATGCTGCTTTCGCGGCTAAAGCCGCTCACCTGGATCTATGCGTGCCGCAGAGCTCGATCTGGACCTCGACGTCTTCGCGGGCCCGTTCGACCTCCTGATGACCGTCGTGCTGCGCGAGGAGATCGCCCTGGCGGAGGTCGAGTTGGGCGAGATCGTGCTCGCGTATCTCGAACACGTTGAGGAACAGGGCGACCTCGATCTCGAGGCCGCGACGGAGTTCCTGGTCCTGATCGCCTCGCTCCTCGAGCTGAAGTCACGGCTGCTCCTGCCGGCCCCCGAAGAAGAGCGGCTCGAACTCGCGCCCCAGGAGGCGGCGGAAGAGCTCCTCGCCCGGATGCTCGAGTACCGGCGCTACCGTGGTGCCGCGGAGCACCTTCACAGGTTGTTCGTCGACGGGCGCCGCTACCTCTACCGCTCGGCGCCGCTGCCGCCCGAGCTTCGGCGGGTGGCCCTCGACGCTGCGAAGCCCTCGTACCAGCCCGACCGGCTCGCCTCGGCGATAGGCGACCTGCTGCGGGTTCCGCCCGCGCCCGACACCACGCACATCCGCCCGACCGTTTCGCTCGAGAGACGCCTGACGGTGCTGCGCGAGCTGCTGTCGCGACGGGCCAGGCTCGACTTCGACGAGGCCTTTGGCACAGAGGACCGGCTGACGCAAGCGGTGACCTTGTTCGCGCTGCTGGAGATGCACAAGCGCGGGGAGGCGACCTGGAACCAGAAGCAGACCTTCGGGCCGATCGAGATAACAACTCCGACGACATCCTCCGCTTCGCGTCCGGTGTCGTCGGGTTCGGGCGCCAGCGGAGGGGACTCAGCGGACTCGCGATGACCGCACTTCAACGAATTGTCGAGGCCTTGCTCTTTCTTTCTCCGGAGCCGGTCTCCACGGCGGAGCTCGCAGAGGCGTGCGAGTCGACCGAGGCCGAGATCGACCGGGCCATCGACGCGCTCGAGCCGACGCTGGACGGGCGCGGTGTGGTGCTGCGCCAGGTGGCGGGAGGCTGGACCCTTGCTGCGCACCCCGACGCTGAGGCGGCCGCGCGGCGACTGCTCGCCAAGCCCCGCACCCCGCCGCTGACCCAGGCACAGGCCGAGACGCTGGCGATTGTGGCCTACCTGCAGCCGGTCTCCCGCCCTGAGATCGCGCGCATCCGCGGGGTCTCATCGGAGTCGGCGGTGCAGACGCTGACCGAGCGCGGGCTGATCGAGGAGTCCGGCCGCTCGCGCTTCGGCGCCGTGATCCACCGCACGACGCCTCTCTTCGAGCGGCTGTTCGGCCTCGCCGGGCTCGACGCGCTGCCCGACCCGGCGCGCTTTGATCCCTCGCCCGAGGACGAGCGCGAGTTGCGCGAGCGGCTGCTCAAGGCCGGCGAGCAGCGCGCGGAATAGGTGCGGCTCGCCAAGTACCTCGCACACAGCGGCGTCGCTTCCCGGCGCCGGGCCGAGCAACTGATCGCCGACGGGCGCGTGACGGTGGGGGGGCAGGTCGTCACCGACCCGGCCCGCGATGTCGGCCACTCGAGCGGCATCGAGGTTGACGGGAGGCCGGTCAGCCCCGAGCCGCGGGAGGTCTGGATGCTCAACAAGCCCGCCGGGGTGGTCTCGACCGCGCGTGAGCCGGGCAGGCGCCGGGCGGTCACCGATCTGGTCGCGTCAAACCGGCGCCTGTATCCGGTCGGCCGCCTCGACGCCGACTCCACGGGCCTGATCCTGCTCACCAACGACGGCGAGCTCGCGAACCGGCTGACGCACCCGCGGTACGAGGTCCCGCGCACGTATCGAGCGCGGCTGAGGAGGGGTCCCACCGACGCGGAGCTGCGCCGCCTGCGGCGGGGGGTTGAGCTCGACGACGGCCCAACCGCCCCGGCCAAGGTTCGGCGCATCTCGACACGGGTCATAGAGTTGACGATTCGCGAAGGGCGAAACCGCCAGGTCCGCCGCATGGCCGAGGCGATCGGCAACGAGGTGCTTTCGCTGCAGCGCGTCCGCTTCGGCCCGTTGCGGCTTGGCGACCTCCCGGAAGGCGAGGCCCGCCGAGTCCGCGACTCCGCGCTGCGTCGGCTCTGGAAGGATGCCTCCGAGCGCGAAGCTCGATAAAGGAGAACTGGTTTGGGCGGAGCGCGAGGGAAATGGTGGTTCGGTGACTGACGCAGAGCGGCTGTGGGCGGTGCGGGGAGCGGTTCAGGCCGAGCGCAACGATGAGGAGGCGATCCTCGAGGCGACCGAGGAGCTCATGCGCGACCTGATCGAGCGCAACGGGCTCGCTGCCGATCGCATCGTGAGCTGCATCTTCACGGTCACGGACGACCTGGACGCGCAGTTTCCGGCGGTCGCGGCGCGGGCGCTCGGGCTCGACAAGGTACCCCTGATCTGCGCCCGCGAGATCGACGTCCCGGGGGCGATGGAGCGGGTGATCAGGGTCATCGTCCACTACCATGCGCCACCCGATCACACGCCCGCCCACACCTACCTGGGCGAGGCGCGACGCCTGCGATCGGACCTGCACAGCGCGCAGTAGCCACGCGGCGCGCCAGAATGGGCGCCGAATGAGCGTCACGTTCGCCCAGAAGCTCGCTTCGATCCCCGGCTATACCGCGGGCGTGCCCGCAGGCAAGGCGCCGGAGGCGATCGCCGACTCCGATATCGCGCAGCTCGCCTCCAACGAGTCGCCGTGGGGCCCGCACCCGGAGGTGGTCGAGGCGATCGCCCGCGCGGCAGCGGCCTCGAATCGCTATCCCGATCCCGCGGCCACGCTGCTGAGGCGCCGCATCGCCGAGCGCTTCGATTCGGACCCGGCGCAGATCGCCGTCGCCAACGGCTCCTGCGAGCTCCTGTTGGCGGCCGCCGTCGCCCTCTGCGAGCCGGGCGCCGAGATCGTCTACGCCTGGCCATCGTTTTCGATCTATCCCTATCTGGCGCCGCTCTCCGGAGCGCGCGAGATCCGGGTTTCACTCGACCGCGACACCCACGACCCGGAGGCGATGGTGGCCGAGGTCACGGCCGCGACCCAGCTGCTGGTCGTCTGCAACCCCAACAACCCGACGTCCACCCACCTGCCCGCGGCGCGCATCGCCGAGCTGATGCAGTCGGTGCCCGACCACGTCACGGTGATCGTCGACGAGGCGTACGTCGAGTTTCAGCTCGACGACGATCCCGACACCACCGTGGACCTGCGGCGCCAATTTCCCAACCTCGTCCTGCTGCGCACGTTCAGCAAGTGCTACGGCCTCGCCGGGCTGAGGGTGGGTTACGCCCTGTGCTCGCCCGGATTTCGCGCGGCCGTCGACGCCGTCCGCCAGCCGTTCAGCGTCAATGCGATCGCCCAGGCCGCCGGCTCCGAGGCAATCCGTCACCAGGACGACGTCGCCGAGCGCGTCGAGCGCACGATCATCGAGCGGGTCTTCGTGGAGGAAGGGCTGCGCGAGCTCGGCCTGGTCACGCCCGACTCGCAAACCAACTTCTCGTGGGTGGAGCTCGGCGATGCGGACGAGGCGGAGGTCGTGTCCGCGCTCGCCAATCGCGGCGTGGTCGTGCGCCCCGGGCAGCCCCTGGGCGGACCCGGCCACATCCGCGTCAGCTACGGCACCCGTGCGCAGAACCGGCGCCTCCTCGACGGGCT
>DATAFO010000077.1:0-8151 GCA_036257465.1 Solirubrobacterales bacterium
TGAAGCCACCGTACCCGTACGGGGGCGAGTTCATCTCGCAGTTCCTCTTCGCCCTCCAGCTCTGCTGGTTCCCGATGATGATCTCGACGATCGCCTTCGGGTTCGGCGCCCCCGGGCTCCAGGCGGCCAACTTCCTCAGCCTGTTCGGCGCCCTCGACCGGCTCGGGGGCTTCTTCATCCTCGCCTCGGTGCGCGAGTTCGCGCCCTTCGTCACCGCCGTGGTCGTCGCCGGGGTCGCCGGTACCGCGATCACCGCCGACCTCGGAGCGCGAAAGATCCGCGAGGAGCTCGACGCGCTCCAGGTGCTCGGCGTCGACCCGATCAAGAACCTGGTCGTGCCCCGCTTCCTGGCGCTGATGCTGATCACCGGGCTGATGGACATCTACGCGCTGTTGTTCGGGATCTCCGGCGGCCTGTTCGCCGAGATCGCCTACGGCCAGCCGCTCGGCGGTTTCTTCGCCACCTTATTCAACAACGCCTCGGTGACCGACTTATGGGGCTCGATCCTCAAATGCACGATCTTCGGCGCGATCATCGCTGTCGTCTGCTGTTACAAGGGGATGAATGCGTCCGGAGGCGCCGAAGGCGTGGGTAGGGCCGTGAACGAAGCGGTGGTGATCGCCTTCCTCGGCGTGTTCGCGTTCAACTACGTCTTCACCCAAACGTTGCTGGCAACCCATCCCGAAATTTCGGTGATCAAGTGAGCGCGGAGCCACGGCAAGAGAGATTTGTGATGGGCGAAGCGCGAGCAAAGGCGTTCTGATGCCCGGCTGGCTTGCAGTTCCCCGCGATTGGCTCAGCTCGCTGGGCGAGATCGCGCGCTTCTCCGGCAAGGTGATGGGGATCGTCTACTCGGGGCGCGTGATGCGCTTCTTCGGCGAGGCGCTGCGCCAGGCGGGGATCCTGATCCTCGGCTCGACGATCGTGATCTGGGGCCTGGTGTTCATCCTCGGCCTGCAGTGCGGGATCGAGGGTGCGTACTTCAACCGCTCCGTGGGGGCTCCGGCCTACGCGGGTGTGTTCGCTGCTTGGTGTGACCTGCGCGAGGTGATCCCCTACGCATTCGGGTACATGATGGCCGCCAAGGTGGGCACGGGGATCGTCGCCGAGCTGGGCGCGATGCGCATCTCCGATGAGATCGACGCGCTCGAGGTGATGGGAGTCAACCCGATGATCTTCCTCTGCGGCACCCGGCTGCTGGGCGCCTGGATGACGCTGCCGTTCATGTACCTGGCGGCGATCGGGGTCGGCTACTTCGCCAGCTACCTGGCGGTCGTCGAGCAGATCGGGGAGGTGTCGGCGGGCGGCTACTTCCTGATCTTCTGGATGTTCCAGAACCCACCCGACCTCATATTCAGCTTGATCAAGGCCATGTTCATGGCCACGGTCATCGTGCTGGTCGGCTGCTACTACGGCTACACGGCCTCGGGCGGCCCGGTGGGCGTGGGCACGGCGACCGCGAAGTCGATGGTCCTTAACATCGTCTTGGTGCACATCATCGGCATGATGGGAACCCTCGTCTTCTGGGGGGCGAACCCGAGAGCCCCGATAGGTGGGTGATGACGTTGGTTATTCAAGGAGTGAGAAGTGGCTGAGGGACAAGACGAGCGCAGCGAAGAGCAGGCAGAACTCGGCGAGGAGGAGAGGCGGTTCGCCGAGGAGATCGAGGGAGGCGGCGACGGGGAATACGACGAGCCGGCCCCGGAACTCGGCTCGCTGCACCGCGACTACTCGATCCCAGGCGTCAACCCTTCGGAGTCGAACCCGTACCGCTGGCACACCGGCGCGAAGCGCGACCACGGCGGCGAGGACGCGATCGAGGTCATCGACGTGGTCAAGCAGTTCGGCCGCACCAGGATCCTCAACGGACTCAACCTCGGCCTCCCCGACGATCAGATCTCGATGGTGCTCGGCCCGTCGGGCACCGGCAAAAGCGTGCTGATCAAGCACATCGTCGGCCTCCTGTACCCGGACTCCGGCGACCTCCTGGTGCACGGCGAGTCGGTGCCGAACATGACCGACGACGAGCTGTTCGAGATGCGCAAGAAGTTCGGCCTGCTGTTCCAGGACGGCGCCCTCTTCGGCTCCATGAGCGTGTACGACAACGTCGCGTTCCCGCTGCGCCAGCACACCGACAAGGGCGAGGAGGAGATCGGCGAGATCGTCAACCGGCGCCTGCGCGAGGTCGGCTTGGCGGAGGCGATGGAGAAGATGCCCAACGAGCTCTCCGGCGGGATGCGCAAGCGCGCCGGTTTCGCCCGGGCGCTGGTGCTCGACCCCGCGATCGTCATGTTCGACGAGCCCGACTCGGGCCTCGATCCGGTTCGCACGGCACTGCTGTGCGAGCTGATCCGCGAGGTGCACGAGGAGAACGGGGGCTGCTACCTCGTGATCAGCCACGACCTCGGCACCGCCCGGCGGATCGCTGACTTCATCGCCGTCCTGTGGAAGGGCAAGATCGTCGAGTCGGGGCCCTCCGACGAGCTCTTCAACTCCGACAACGAGTTCGTCTCCCAGTTCCTCAACGCCGAAACTGAGGGTCCGCTCGCAATGGACTAGTGGGCGCGAACCCGGCACTAGGCCGGTTGGGCCCTCCGTAATGTTCCTGGGGTGAAAGACCTGCTGGCAAGGATTGCCGGCTGGGCGGTGGAGCGTCCGGCGCCTGTGCTCGCGGCGACGGTGCTGGTGGCGCTGGTCGGCGCCGTGGCCGCGCTGCGCCTGGAGCCCGAGGCCGGAACCGACAGCCTCGTGGGCACCGGTTCCGAGACAGCCGAGGCGACCGAGGACTTCAAGCAGGAGTTCGGCGACGACCCCGTGGTGGTCCTCGTGCGCGGTGACCTCGAACGGCTCGTGCTGACCGAGAACCTCGGGACGCTGTTGACCCTCGAGAGCTGCCTGGCGGGCAACCTCGCCAGCGGGCAGACCGCGGGCAACACCCGATCGCCCGCGCCGTGCGGCGAACTCGCCGACGCCAAGCCCGCGAAGGTCGTCTACGGGCCGGCGACGTTCCTCAACCAGGCGGTGCTTCAGGCGTCTCGACTGCTCGAACAGCAGGCCGACGCAACGCGGCGCCAGGCGCAGGCTGCGGCGGCGCAGGCCGTGATCGAGGCACGGCGCGACGGACTCTCCAGAGACGCGGCGACGGCCGCCGGAGAGGCGGCCGCGCAGGAGGTCTACACAGCTTTCGTCCAGCGCATCCTCAGGCTGGGCGCCGAGTACGGACAGTCCGGCCTGCCCCGACTCGACGACCCGAAGTTCGTCAGCTCGGTCGTCTTCGACAGCCGCGAGCCGGGGCAGCCGAAGGCACGGTTCGCGTACCTGTTTCCTTCCAGCGAGGCTGCACTGATCTCGGTGCGGCTTCGCCCGGACCTGGACGATGCCGAGCGCCGCGAGGCGATCAAGCTGATTCGCGAGGCGGTCGCGGACCCGGCGTTTGAGATCGAGGACGCGAGCTACGTGGTCAGCGGCGTCCCGGTGGTCACCGATGGGCTCGCCGAGGAGATCTCAAACGAGATTTTCATCCTGCTCGCGGTTGCGCTGGCGGTGATGACGATCACCCTGGCCCTGGTTTTCGGGCCGCCGCTGCGGCTGCTGCCGTTGGCGATCGCCCTGGGCGCCGCGGCAATCGCATTCGGCGTCCTGGCTGCCATCGGAGGCTCGCTGACAATGGCGGCGGTGGCGGTGCTGCCGGTCTTGATCGGGCTCGCCGTCGACTACGCGATCCAGCTTCAAGCCCGGTGCCGCGAGGCGAGGGCGTCGGGGTCCTCGCCGCCTCGGGCCGCGGTCGAGGCCGCCGCGAGGGGCGGACCGGTGATCGCCACCGCTGCGCTGGCCACCGGGGTTGGGTTCCTGGTGTTGCTGCTGTCGCCGATTCCCCAGGTGCGCGGCTTCGGTCTTCTCGTCGTGCTCGGCATCGCGATCGCCTTTGGGCTTGCGTTGACGGCGGGGCTCGCCACGCTCTCCTACGTGAGCCGCGAGGGGCCGCGGCGGTGGCTTCCGCGGGCGTCGGGGGGATCGGATCGATTGGCCACGGTCGGCGCCGCGCGGCAGCGCGTGGCCGAGGGGGTCCGGGCCGCGGGCAGGCGGGCGTTGGGCGCCACGATCGCCGCCCCGGGCGTCACGATCGCTGTCGCGGCCGTGATCGCGGCCGGTGGCTGGTTTGCGGGCACGCGTACCGAGGTGATCTCCGACTTGCGCGAGCTCGTTCCGGCCGAGTTGCCGGCGCTTCGCGACGTCGACGCGCTCCAGGACGCGACGGGCGTTTCGGGGGAGGTTGACGTGACCGTCACGGCGCCCGACCTGACAGATCCGGAGGTCGTGGCGTGGATGGCCGATTTCAAGGCTCGTGTCCTCGAACGCTCGGGGTTCGAGGGTGAGCCCACCTCGTGCCTCGACCAGAACACGCAGCTCTGCCCATCGGTTGCGCTGCCCGACCTGTTCGGCGCCGAGTCGGGCGGGGACCTGACCCAGGCGCGCATCAGGCGCGTGCTCGGCCTGCTTCCCGCCTACTTCTCGCAGGCGGTCATCAGCCGCGATCCCGAAAGCGGGGAGTTCGGCAACACCGCCGTGATCGCGTTCGGGATCAAGGTGATGCCATTCGACGAGCAGAAGCGCCTGATCGACTCGATTCGTGAGGAGATCGACCCGTCCGGCAGCGAGAACGACCCGCCAGCTGGCGTGGATGCCGAGGTCGTCGGCCTGCCGGTGCTCGCGGCCGACGCCAACTCCGCGCTGGAGAGCAACAGCTACCTGCTCGCGCTCGCCGGCCTGCTCGCTGTCGCGGTGGTGCTGTTCGCCGTCTATCGCTCGGCGCAGCGAGCGCTGGTGCCCCTGATCCCGATCGTCTTTGCCACCGGTTGGTCCTCGCTGGTGCTGTGGATCGCAGGCATCCCGCTCAACCCGATGTCGGCGACGCTGGGTGCGCTGGTGATCGCGATCTCGACCGAGTTCAGCGTTCTGCTTTCGGCCAGGTACCACGAAGAGCGAGGCGCGGGATTGTCGGTCGGCGAGGCGCTGCGCACGGCCTATACGCGCACGGGAACTGCCGTCGCCGCATCGGGGATCACGGCGATCGCGGGGTTCGCCGCCCTGATCGCCACCGACATCCGGATGCTTCGCGACCTCGGCCTCGTCACGGTGCTCGACCTCACCGTCGCGCTGCTGGGAGTGCTGCTCGTGCTGCCCGCCGCGCTGGTCTGGGCCGAAAACGGATTCCAGCCCTTCGGACGAAGAAGAACTCCGTTGACATCCTCCGCTTCGGGTCCGGTGTCGGCGGGCGAGGGCGCCAGCCTGACCCGGCAGGCCCGAGCGCTCTTACCGAGATTTCGTCGCTAGCGCGTGGCGGGCGAAGAGCAGGAGGAGCGGAAGTACCGACCGGGGTCGCGCTACGCGACGTTCGTCGGGATCGCGTTTCTGATCGTGATCGTGGTCGCGACCGTGAACACGATCAACACCAACGAGGGGGGCATCCTCGGAACCGACGAAGCCGACGCCGGCATGTCCCTGCCTGAGTTCGCGGTGCCCGAGCTCCTCGGTTCGCTTGAGGGCGACGCGAATGTCTACCAGGACGATTGTGAGACCTCGGAGTCGCCGTGCCCCGAGTCGGAATCGCGCCAGCCGGCGTGTGAGATCGACCCAGCCGGTGCGATCAGGATCTGCGACTACTTCGACCGCCCGCTCGCGCTCTCGTTCTGGTTCACGCGGGGGGCCGACTGCCTGCAGACCCAGGACACGTTCGACACCGTGGCCGCTCGTTATCGAGACCGCGTGAACTTCGTCTCGATCAACGTCCGCGACGACCGCGACGAGGCCCGGGGCATCGTCACCGAGCGCGGGTGGAGGGTGCCGGTCGGCTACGACGCCGACGGCGCAGTCTCGAACCTGTATCGCGTGGGCGTGTGTCCCACGATCGCTTTCGCCTACCCAGGCGGGATCCTGCGCACAGCGGTAATCGGCAACGAGGAGCTCACCGAGGAGCGGATGGTGGCCGAGCTCGAGGCGCTGATCTCCGCGTCCAGGCGTCGCGCGGCGACCGCGAGATGACCACGGCGTCCACCGAAGCCGGCTGGGTGGCGCCGGAGCTGCGCGAGGAGCTGCCGGGGCTGGGCCTGCGGTACGCGCTGGTCGAGCGCGGCTCGGGTCGCAGCTCGCGGGCCCTCAAGGGGAGGCTGCGCAAGCTCTCCGATCGGTTCTCGGGGCCTCAGGCGATCAACCTCCGCAACCAGCCGATCCCGTGGGCGTACCGCGTCTTTTACCGCCACATCGGGCTCGATCCCGACGAGCAGCCGACGCCCGTGGAGGAGCTGGCACTGGAGCGGATCAAACACGGGGGATTCCGGTCCCGGAGCACGCTCGACGACGCGCTCACGATCGCGATCATGGAGTCGGGAGTAGCGCTGCGGGCCTTCGACGCCGACAAGGCGTCCGGCGCGCCCGGGATCCGCCCCAGCCAGCCCGGCGAGGAGCTCGAGGGCAGGCCGGGCGAGCTGCCGGCCGGAACGCTGGTGATCGCCGACGAGATCCGCCCGCTGGCGCTGCTGGTGGGCGCGACGGCCTCGGGCAGGGGCGTCGTCCCGCGCACCAGGCGCACGCTGCTCTGCGGGCTTCAGGTCAAGGGAGTTCCCGATATCGCCGTCGAGGAGGCGATCTGGCTGGCCACCGGGGTACTCGAGGGATAGAATTGGCCGTCCGCAGTCCCGAAGGGAGCCCGATGGCGGAGCAACTACTGGACAGCGAGCCGGCGGAGGTCGCGCTCGAGCCCGCACGGACGCCGCTCGAGGTCGAGTTCGGGACCGAGGCAGGCGCGCTTGTGGAGCGCCGCGTTCGCGAGGACCTCAGGGCTCAGATCGCGCGCCTGGAGCTTCGCCTGAGCCAGGTCTTCGCGACCGCGTTCCCCAGGGAGGGGATCGAGTGGCGGGTTGGCGCGATCGGCGGCCCGCGTGTGCTGGGCGTCGAGGAGCTGGAGCGGGTTCGCGATGCGCTGGCCTATCGCCTGAGCGAGGCGCAGTCGGAGCTCGCCCGTCGCGTCGACGTCGAAGAGGCCAACCGGGGAGTGCTCGAGTTGATGATCGCCGAGCCCGAGCGCTACCGGTGGGTCCGGATCTCGAACGAGGACGTGGGCGAGCCCGGATGCCGCCACTGGCATTCCCGGCCACGGTGGGGCGTACTCGGCATGCTGCTCAACTGGTGGCGAGTCAAAGTCTCGTCTGGGTGTCCGTTAGCCACGGGGCTCCGGCCCCCTAGCCCCTAAGGGCCCTGGCTGAGAGCTCACCGCGGCGACTACGGCCGCCGTTGGGCGGCTGCAGATCTGCGCCTGGCATCGCCCTCGGTCGCCCGAATAGCATCTAGCTATTCGGGCTTCCTGCGTCCTGGCCATGCTTGATCTTCGCTCGCTCACCGACAACCGTATCCGCAGCGGTGAGCTCTAAAAAGCGTCGCAAGCGCCGTCCGCGTCGTCCTCCGGCCGCAGCCGCGGAGACGACACCGAATCCCGCAGCAGTCGCCCGCGACGAATCTTCGCGCAGGCGCGCCGCGCGGCGGAGGGAGCCCGACGAGCGCCCGCCCGCGCCCTGGGGATCGTTCCCGCTCGTTGAGATCTGTGTGCTGGTTGGCGTGGTGATGCTGGTGACCGGCTTCATCGTCCAGGGTACGCGCGGCTCGCTGCTGATCGCCATCGGGCTCGTGCTCGGCTCCCTCGCCGGGCTGGAGCTCTCGGTGCGCGAGCACTTCGCCGGCTATCGGTCGCACACGCTGCTGCTCGCGGGAGCCGCCTCGATCGCGGTGCTCGCGGGGCTGTATTACCTCGGCCCCGACGACCTCTCGGCCGGCGTTCGCTTCGGCGCCGCGGCGGCGGTCTTCGCGGCGGCGGCCTGGGCGCTGACGGCCGCCTTCCGCCGCCGCTCGGGCCAGGCGTTCAAGCTGCGCTGACGCACGCACGCGCCGAGCGTCGAATAACCACGAACCATCCGGAGTTATTCGACTCTCGCCGAATCCATGGGCGCGCACGATCCCAGAACGACAAAGCGGGCGCCGGGGCGCCCGCTCGGTCGTAGCGGCGGCTTTGTCGCCTAGATCGCTTGACCGCGAAAGACCTTCGCCTCCAGCTCGCCGGCGAGAACGCTCCGCTGGCGCTCGGTCAGTCTGCCGAGCTCG
>DATAFO010000029.1:0-4548 GCA_036257465.1 Solirubrobacterales bacterium
CAGCACCGCGCGCGTGATAGCCGCTGAGCCGTAGCGGTCCCGCACGTCGTCGACGGTCGCGTCCAGCGCGCTGGCGCTCCGGCGCTCGACCGCCAGCGCCAGCTGGACGGCGTCGTCGTCGAGGTTGGCGAGGCTGATGCCCACGAGCGTCACGCCCCGTTGCTCGATCGTCGGCATGGCGGCGGCCAGAAGCTCGCGCGCGGTGACCAGGATCGTCCGGGTCTCCGCGGTCGATTCGGGCAGGGTGTGCGACCGGGTTGCCCGCGCGAAGTCGTCGAAGCGCAGCCTGAGCACAACGGTGCGGCAGACGCGCTCCGCCTTGCGCAGCCGCCGGGCCAGACGGTCCACGAGCGCGACGAGCACAGTATCGAGGGCCTCCGGCGACTTCGGCGAGCGACGCCCGAGTGCGCGCTGCGTGCCCATCGACCTGCGTCGCCGGCGGCGCCGGACAGGGCGCGGATCGTGGTTGTGCGCCAGCGCGTGAAGATGCCGACCCGAGGCTCGCCCCAGAATCGACACGAGCTCGGCCTCGCCCAGCTCCGCAACCTGGGCGACCGTCTCGATTTCTCGCTCCCGAAGCTTCTGAGCGGTGACCCGGCCCACCCCCCACAGCCGCTCCACCGGCAGGGGGTGGAGAAACGCGAGCTCGCCGCCCGCGGGCACCACCAGCAGGCCGTCGGGCTTCGCGACGCCGCTCGCCACCTTGGCGAGGAACTTCGTGCTCGCGACCCCGACGGTCACCGGCAGCCCCACCCGCTCGCGCAGCACACGCCGCAGCCGCACCGCGATCTCGGCGGGCGGTCCGGCGATGCGCTCCATCCCGGCCACGTCGAGGAACGCCTCGTCGATCGAGAGCGCCTCGACCGTGGGAGAGGTCTCGGCGAACACCTCGAACATCGCCTCGCTCGCCTCCACGTACGCCGACATACGCGGCTCCACGACCACCGCCTGAGGACACAGGCGGCGTGCCCGCGTGCCCCCCATCGCGCTGTGCACACCGAATGCCTTGGCCTCGTAGCTCGCGGCGAGCACCACGCCCTTCCCGACGATGACGGGGCGGCCGCGAAGGCTCGGGTCGTCACGCTGCTCGACGGACGCGAAGAACGAGTCGACGTCCGCGTGCAGGATGGTGGCCTTGCTTCTCGACACGAACATATGTTCGCTCACGATCCGGATGGAACAGTCGCTCACTCCGGCCTTGCATCAACTGTTCTAGACCAGTAGGGTCACTGGTCTAGACCAGTGATTGGCGGGCGAGGTTCCGTGAATGGCGGGCCCTGGCCATCGCCCGCCTCGCCCAATGGAGGCTCTCCAGATGACGAAGCGGGTCTCACCCTTGCTCGCGGTCGCGCTGCTCGCCGCGGTGCCGCTGCTCGCCGCGGCGCCCGGAGCGTCGGCCGCGCCCGTCGACTGCAATCCCGCTGCCGACGAGCTGCGTGTGACGTTCCAGCCGGTCGACCATTCGATCGCGCCGGCCTCGTGGTTCCGCGCGCGCCTTACGTTGCGCAACGGCGACCGCGAATGTGCCCTCACAGGCGACTGGAGGCTGTTCTTCAACTTCGTGCGCCAGCCGCTGGCGGTGTATCCGCCGGGGGAGCTCGGCGACGGGGCACGCCGGCAGCTGGCCGAGCAGGGCTTGACCCTGAAGCGTGCGGACGACGCCCAGAGCGGCGACTACTACGTGCTAGAACCGACGAGCGACTTCGATCCGATCGGCCCGGGGGCGACGCGGGAGGTCACGCTGGACGTCGAGCTGTGGGCGATCCTCAAGACGGACGGCCCGGCCGGCTGGCACATTTCCTTCGACGGTGGCCCCGCTCGTTGGGTGCCCGCCAGGGGGCTGCTGGACGCGAGCGACCCGCGGCAGACGACGGTTTTCGAGGGCGACAAGCGGCCGGTCGAGACTCCGGCAACCCGCTTCGCCCAGAACACGGCGGAGCTGACGGAGCTCGAGCTGCGCGAGCGGATCCTGCCGCAGCCGCTCAGCGCGGAGCGGCGGAGCGGAACCTTCAGGATCGATCCCCGCCGGACCGCGATCAGCCATCCGCTCGCGCTGCGCGCCGAGGCGGCCTATCTCGAGTCGGCGCTCGCCGACGTGCTCGGCGGGGACTTCGCGCGAGAGCGCAGGGGCGGAGGAGGAAGTGGGAGCATCGAGCTCGCCCTCGATCCGCGCCTCGACGCCGAGGGCTACACGCTCCGCATCTCCGACACCGGGGTCCGCATCGTCGGCGCGGACCGCGCCGGGGTGCTGTACGGCATCCAGACGCTCAGGCAGCTGATCCCGGCGGGGGCCTACGAGGCCGCCGCACGCGGCAACGAGCAGCGCAGCGTACGCGTGCCGCAGGCGCGGATCTCCGACGCCCCGCTGTTCGGCTATCGCGGCATGGGGATCGACGTCGCGCGCCACTTCGAGTCGACGCAGACGATCAGGAAGCTGCTCGACCTGATGGCCTTCCTGAAGCTCAACCGGCTGCACTTCCACCTCACCGACGACGAGGGCTGGCGGCTGCAGATCCCCGGTCTCCCCGAGTTGACGTCCTACGGCGCCCGGCGCGGCTTCGACCTCACGGAAGACACGATGCTGCATCAGGCCATGGGCTCGGGCAACGACCTGTTCGGCGGTGACAACGTGTTCGGCAAGCCGCGCAGCGAGCGCGAGGCGAACCTCGGCCGCACGCCCGCCTACCAGGGCTTCGAGCAGGCGACACTCAACTACGTCGGCGACGGCAGCGGCTTCTACACGACCCGGGACTACGAGGAGATCCTCAGGTACGCCGCGGAGCGGCACATCCAGGTGATCCCGGAGTTCGACTTCCCGGCGCACGCAAGGGCCGCGGTGCAGGCGATGGAGCGCCGCTTCGAGAATCTGGCCCCGACCGATCCGGTGGAGGCGAACCGCTACCGGCTGCTCGACCCCGGCGACACCTCCGTGCACCGCAGCGTCCAGTACTACAGCGACAACCTCGTCAATCCATGCATCGAGAGCACCTACCGATTCCTGGAGAAGGTGGTGACCGAGGTGCGTGCGGTGTACGACGCGGCGGACGTGCCGCTCCCGATGGTGAACCTCGGCGGCGACGAGGCGCCCGGTCCCAACCGCTGGCAGGGCTCGCCGCTGTGCCAGGCGAACCCCGATACGGCCGGCAAGACGGACGCCCAGCTGATGGACCTCTTCTTCACCCGCTGGAACGAGATCGCCCTGACGGTGGCGCCCCGCACCGCCGGCTGGGAGGACGTGCTGTTGGCGGGCGGCGGCGGTCTGCGGCTCGACAACTTCGTGCCGCTGCCGTGGCAGAACGTGTGGGGATGGGGGCGCGAGCAGGAGGCGTACAAGTTCGCCAACGACGGGATCCCGGTGATCCTCGCCCATGCCACCAACCTCTACATGGACCTCGCCTACAACAAGGACCCGGACGAGCCGGGCTACTACTGGGCGAACTTCGTCGACGAGGAGAAGACGTTCACCTACCAGCCGTTCGACGTCTACGCGAACGCGACCCACGATCGCTGGGGCGCCCCGTTCACGCCCGACCCGGGCTGGGAGCGGCTGACCGCCGAGGGGAGGCGCAACATCCTCGGCCTCGAGGCTCAGCTCTGGGCCGAGAACGGCAAGTCGCCCGAGATCCGCGAGTACCAGGCGTTCCCGAAGCTGCTGGGCGTGGCGGAGCGGGCCTGGAACCGGGAGACGCCCACGCCGGCGCAGATGCCGGCGGCCTGGGAGGTGTTCTCGAACACGCTCGGCCAGGTGACCTTCCCGCTGCTGTCCTGGTACCGGCCGGTCGGGCTGGAGGGGACGGGCGTCAACTACAGGATCCCGCTGCCGGGCGGACGCATCCAGGCAGGTGTGCTGAGCGCGAACGTTCGCAACCCGGGCCTGACGATCGAGTACTCGCGGGACGGGCAGCGCTGGTCTGTCTACCGGGGTCCGGTGCGGGTCGGCGACGCCGTCTGGGTGCGGACGAAGGCCGTCGACGGGCGCACGAGCCGGGTCGCGCGCGTGACCGGATAGGCGCCCCCCGGGGCCGGGCGTGCCCGGCGGCGGTGTGCCCTCCCACACCGCCACCGCCCGCCCGCGACCCCGAAGAGCGCGTGTAGAGTCGGTGGTATAGACCGGAGGTGGGCTCTTGCGGCTCGGCGTGAAAGCTGCGCTCGTCGATGGCCGGCTGGTCGACGGAGATCTGACAATCGACGACGGTGTGATCACCGCGGTGGGCGTCGAGCCGGCGGGCGGCGAGGGCATCGCGGTGCCGGGCTTCGTCGATCTTCACCTCAACGGAGTGGCCGGTGTCGACTTCCTCACCGCCGACCCGTCCGACTACCGCCGCGCCGGTGAGGCGCTGGCGCGCACCGGCGTGGTGGCCTACCAGCCGTCGTTCGTCTCATCGCCCGCGGAGTCGTACGCGGAGCCGCTCGCGATCGCTCAGGAGGCCGCCGAGGGCGCGCGCGCCGCCGGCTTGCCGCTGATCTGCGGCGTGCATCTCGAGGGACCCTTCCTGTCGCAGAAGTGGCCGGGCGCGCACGAGCCGGAGTACCTGCTGCTCCCAGACC
>DATAFO010000056.1:0-4101 GCA_036257465.1 Solirubrobacterales bacterium
GCCGCCCCGCCGCGGGGCGGCGCGCGGCTACTTACGGGTTGAAGGGCGACCTGGCCACGAGCTCCCAGCTCAGGGGCAGCGCCCGCGGAGCCTCGACGACCGCCTCCACGGTGAAGTCGACCATTCGCTGGGCGCCTGCGACCTCGCGGGCTCGCTCCGGGGACCAGTCGACCTGCGCGCTGCCCGCCAGCTGCAGCGTGTCGCCGCTCTCCCAGTCGATGAACAGCAGCCCTGCGCGCGGCTTCAGCGATAGGTTGCCGAGCGTGTTGAACATCGCGTTGCCGCGGTAGTCAGGCCAGCTCAGCCGGCGCGCGCTAACGACCCGCACGAACCCGGGGTTGCCGCCGCGGTGGGAGACGTCGGCGCCTGCGCCCGCCACGGACGCGATGAAGAAACTGTCGGTTTCTGTGATCAACCGCCGCTGAGGTTGCGAGAGCTCGCTCCCGCGCTGCGAGGCCTCGGTCGGACCCGCCTCCTCCCGGGCCGCGAGGCGGCGTGTTGCGATGTACTTCCGGCAGTTCGTGTACCCCTGCTCGACCCGTACGTACAGCGCGTCGTCGACGTAGCCGCCATAGCCGTTGATGCGAACCCGTGTGCGCGTGGTCGGGTCGAGCGCGATCAGCGCGAGCGGCGTGGGCGCCGGGCGGTGTAGGGCCGCGCTCAGCGGGTCGCCGTCCGGGGGCTGAGCCGCGAGCCGGACGGTGCGCGCGTCCAGCACCCCTACGAAGCCGCGTGGGCCCGCCAGTGCGGTGGCCCACACCCGGCCGTCGTCGTCCGTCGCTCCCAGCACGACGAACCGACGGGCCACGAGAAACGAGGCGCTGTCGACCGAGAGCAACGAAGCGATGCTGTCGCGGATCCGCTCCGCCTCGTCCGAAAGACCCGCGCGGCGCTGCACCTCCAGCTCGCCCGGGTGGTACCGCGCGTCCACCCCGACAAGCCTAATAGGCTCCCCCGCGCCGCTCGTGGGCGCGACGCGCTCGGATCCGCCTCCGCGCCGCTCGTGGGTACGACGCGCTCGGACCCGCCCCGACCCGCGGCGTAGGCTCGATGGCTGTGCGGCTCCTCCTCCTCGGCGGCACGCGTTTCGTGGGGCGCCCACGTGGCCTCACCGGCGCTCGAGCATGCGAGTCCTGGCGCCCTCGGTCGACCACTACACCTTCGTCTCGAGCATCGCGGTGTACGCCTATCCCGTGGCCCGCGGCACCCGAGTTCGGCGTGTAGCCCAACCGCGCAAGCTCGCCCGCGAACCCGGACGCGTACGGCTCCAACGGCCCGATCACCCGAACCCGCGAAGGATCTCCCATCACCCGCTCTCCTCTCGGTTGTGGAGAGGCGAGCGTCGATCAGCCCGGCCCGATTATGCCGACCCTCAAGCCGCCAATCGCGCTATTTGCAGCCCGTTCAAGGACCGAGTGGGCATAACCCGGAGGTCGGCATAGTGCACCGTGCAGCGCTGCCAGGGGCAGCAAAGCAGGCGCGCGATCGCGGCCTTCAGCCCCTCGTGGGCGTCCGAGACGAGGAGCTGCACGCCGGTCAGGCCGCGCGCGATCAGCGAGCGCACGAAGTCGGTCCAGAACGCCTCGGTCTCGGCCTCGCCGACATCGACGCCGAGGATCTCCCTGCGCCCCGACTCGTGCACGCCGTAGGCGATCACCACGCACTCGTTCACGACGCGGCCGCCGTCCCTGACCTTCTCGGCCTTGCCGTCGAGCCACAGGTAGGGGTAGTCGCCCTCGAGTGGGCGGCGGCGGAAGGCGTCGACCTGCTCGTCGAGCAGGCCACAGATCCTGGACACCTCCGAGCGCGAGATGCGCAGACCCAGGCTCTCGACCAGCTGGTCGACGCGGCGGGTCGAGACCCCGCACACGTACGCCTGCTGGACGACCGACAGCAGCGCCTGCTCGCCGCGCTTGCGCGGCTCGAGCAACCCGTGCGGGAAGTAGCTGCCCCGACGCAGCTTCGGGATCTCGAGCTCGATCATCCCGGCCCTGGTGTCCCACTGCCTGGGCCGGTAGCCCTTGCGCTGGGTCAACCGGCCGTCGGGGTTGCGCTCGCCGTGGGCGGCGCCGATCAGCTCCGACACCTCCAGCTCCATCAGCTCCTGCACGACCAGCCGCACCGACTCGCGCAACACGTCCGCGTGCTCGTCAGCCATCACCTCCCTGACGACCTGCTCAACCGTCATGCTCTTCTCTCGGCCATCGCGGTAGCTCTCCCTTCGTCGATCTCTTGGAACAGACCGACGATCATGGGCGCCGCGGTGGCCGGAACCACCCCCAGGGGCCGAAATCCCGGCGACCGAAACCCCGCGTCACCTCCCCCAAGGCCCTCAGAACGGCTTACAGAGCCTCGTTTCGATCCCGACCCCCGACGATTCCGTCCGACCGCGTCCTACACCACGCTAAGGGACGCGACCAATCAGGCACCAATCTGTAGTCAGCCCAGCTATTGATGACCGACCATCCCGTACGCTGCTCGGCGCGAGTCTGCAGGGCGCTCGATCGCGCCCAGGGGCTCGACGTGGCCAGGGCGCGCTCGGGAACGCTCACTTCGCGAGGGCGCCGAGCACTTCCAGGCGCGTGACCACGCCGACCAGACGCCCGTCTTCCACCACGGGCAGGCGGTTGTGACCCGTCTCGTGGATGAGGAGAGCCGCTTCCTTCGCGCTCGTATCCGGGCCGACCGTGTCGGGGTCCCGGGTCATCATGTCCTCGGCCGTGGAGGCGAACGCCTTGCGCAGGCGCTGGTCATAGCGGCCCAGCGGCTCGACGAAGACCGTGCTCCCGAAGAGGTTGATGTAGTGGGGGAGATGTAGGTCGCCCTCCTCATCGGACACGACTAGGTCGGCCTCGGTGACGATCCCGACGCAGCGCCCCTCGTCGTCCACCACGGGCACGCCCGGCAGCCCCTGCTCGCGCAGCAGCGCCACGACCTCCTCCACGGGCGCGTCGGGGCGCACGCTGGCCGGACTCGAATCCATGATGTCTCGTACGTCTCGCATGCCGCGGGCGAGACTATCGGAGCGTCAGCCCGTGGGGGAGCGCGTCGATCACGTCACCGGTGACTGCTGCTCCGAGTGCGCCGGGCGTTTCTGGCGCCCCGGCCGCAGGTAAATGCACGCCGCCTGACGCCTCCCGTATTCGCCCACGCCAGGTGCAGGGTGCAGGGGATTGTCTTCCACATCGCCGCGCGTGCAACATGAAAACGGGCCTCCGTGTGCTCGTTCCTCGATCACACGCCGGAGCGTGTCACCGAGGAGGCCCTCTTTCATCGCAGTCCGTCGCGAGAGCGAGCGGGGCCGGTCCCGGGCGGCGGCGAGGAAGTCGGCCGCCCGGTAGCTGGCCGTCGGCAGCAGGAGGAGCAAGCGAGCCACGCCGGTATCGTAGGCCCGGGCCGATGAGCGCCGACGATCAGTCCTCCGGCGAGTCGATGCTCGCCATCACCGACGCCGCCTATGACAAGGTCATGGGCTTCCTGCTCCGGGAGGCGGAGCCCGAGCGCCAGGCGATGTGGCTCGAGGTGTCGGGCACCTCCGCCAACCAGTGGACCTGCCGCCTCGCGCTCAAGCCGCTCGACGCGGCGGCGCCGTACGACGCCGTCATCCGCCACCGCGACCTCGCGATCGTGGTCCCCGAGTGCGACTTCGACAAGGTCCGCGGCGCGACGATCGACTGGCTGGACGACCCGTTCGGTGGCGGTGGCCTGCGCGTAGATAACCCCAACACGCCGAGCCCGGCGATCGGCGTGCCACCGCCCGCCGACCTGAGCGGCGACGTAGCCCAGCGCGTGATCCAGGTGCTCGACCAGCAGGTGAACCCGTCGATCGCCGCGCACGGCGGCCGTGCCGAGCTCGTGGCGGTCGAGCAGGGAACCGCCTACCTCAGGCTGGGTGGCGGCTGTCAGGGCTGCGCGATGGCCACCGTCACGCTCAGCCAGGGCATCGAGGCGGCCATCATCCAGGCCGTGCCGGAGATCACGAGCGTAGTGGACGTGACCGACCACCAAAGCGGCACAAACCCCTACTTCGAGGCCGCGAAGAAGTAGGCGCGGCCAGCGCCCCCGCGCCGACCATCCGCCCGCGCGTGGACCTGCGCCAGG
>DATAFO010000021.1:0-38525 GCA_036257465.1 Solirubrobacterales bacterium
TCGCCAACAGGGCGATGCGGCCCATCAAGGACCTGACCCAGACAGCGCGCGAGATCGCCGCCACGCGCGACCCCTCGCGGCGGGTGCCGATGCCGCAGAGCAACGACGAGATCGCCGAGCTCGCGAGAACGCTGGACGAGATGTTGCGCGAGCTCGACGCGGCGCGGGGTGAGACCGAGCAGATGGCGCAGGCGCAGCGTGAGTTCGTTGCCGACGCCTCCCACGAGCTGCGGACGCCGCTGACCAGCATCCTCGCCAACCTCGAGCTGCTGCAGGAGCGCCTGGGCGTGCAGGGAGCGAACGGCGAAGAGAGCGAGATGGTCGATGGCGCCCTGAGCTCGTCACGGCGCATGCGCCGCCTGGTCTCCGACCTGCTCTTGCTTGCCCGCGCCGATGCTGGCCGTGCCGGGGCCCGCAGCGAGTGCGACCTGGCCGAGATCGCCTCCTCGGCTCTCGCCGAGGTGAAGCCGGTGGCCGACGATCACGAGCTCATCGCCACCACGTCGGAGCCGCTTCCGATCGAGGGCAACCCTGACGAGCTCCATCGCCTCGTGGTCAACCTGCTCGAGAACGGGATCCGGCACACGCCCGCGGGAACCCGGATCCAGGTCGACGTGCGACGCGACGGCGACGAGGCGGTGCTCGAGGTCGCCGATGACGGGCCCGGAATCCCGCCGGGGATGGAGGAGCAGGTGTTCTCGCGGTTCGTGCGTGGCGCTGGGGCGGCTGACACGGCCGCGGACGGCGCCACTGGCCTCGGCCTGGCGATCGTTCAGGCGGTGGCCGCCTCCCACGGCGGCCGAGTGACGGCCGGCGAGGCCCCCCACGGCGGTGCGCGGTTTGAGGTCCGGCTACCACTCGCCCAGCGCGCCGCGGTCGACGCGCAGGCGAAGGCCACGGCCCTGTAGATGGAGTTTTAGGGTTTGTTTACGTAGTTCGTCTAAGGTTTACGACTGGACGAGACAAGCCTGTCGAGGAACCCCCGACACCACCTGGACAGGTGAATTGGCCAGTCTGAGCCAATCGGGCCGCCGGCTTCCCCCTCCCTGAGCCGGCGGCCCTTCTTTTTCGGGGCCTGCGAGCCGTCGCAGGCTCCCACCGCACGGGGCGTTTTGATCGTGAATTCCTCGAGCTGGCGCAGCTTGTAGCTAGCAGCCGGTGGTCGAGCAGAACCGCCGCTGCACCATCTCGGCCTCGATCGCTGCTGCGTGCGTTCCCGAGTAGAGCAGTCGGTCGGCGGCGATCAGCGCCCGGGCCCCATCGCGCAGGTTGGAGTTGCGAGTCAGCAGCAGGTGCGATTGGATCAGGACCCTGTCCATCACCGAGCGCCCGGCGCCGTCGGATCCCAGCAGCGCCCGCAACTCCCACAACGCGCCGGACCAAGCTTCGCCGACGCAGTGCGGGTCGCCGAAGCAGCGACGCTTGGCCTGCGTCTTGGTTATGTCCGTGTCGGTTCGCCGCAGGCAGCGGTTGCGGGTGTAGGACGTCGCGTCCCACTCGAACATGCACGGATCGAACCGCTCGCTGCCGCCGGTCGAGACGCCCGACATCACCGCGGCGATGTAGTCGCCGAACCCCTCCCCCATCGCCACTCCCTGCGGGCGCCGGCCGAACCGGGACACCTGCTGGTCCTGTATCGCGTGTCCGTACTCGTGGACGATCACATCGCCGTCCTCGCCGTCGTCGACCCCACCGGTGCCCAGGGTGACGTCGTGGCCGATAGGCGTGTAGAAGGACTGGTCGGCGCGGATCGCGTTCGCGTGCACGGGCATGGGCCGGTCACGGAGGCCGTTGTCGAGTCCCAGGCTCTCGATGTAGACCCGCGTGCGGTCGACGTGGTAGTAGGCCATCAGCGCCTCGAAGCGGTTCGCCGAACGTCCCACGGTCCAATTACGTGAGCGCTTGCATACGAGTCGCCCCTTGTGTCCGAGATCGACCTTGACGAAGGCGCCCTTCAGGCAACCCCGCGGATTGGTCAGCCGGGGCAGCTCGACGGGCACGCGCAACGCTTGGAGCAGCCGCGAGTTGCGGTCCTTGCGATCGCGCAAGCGTTTGGAGCTGCCGTGGGTTACGAGCGGGTTCGGGTCGAACAGCGCCGAGGTGCCCGTCCCTCGCCGCAGCAGGTCGCGCGTCTCGAGCACGCGCGCGGAGCGAGCGTCGACCGTGACCTCGTAGTCGGCCAGCGGCCACCCCGAGGCCAGCAGCACCCGCCAGGCGAGCCCGCCGGTTTGAGGCTCGATGCCGAGCCGCGCGAGCGGAGCGACTCGCAACGCTCCCGCCTGCGAGGCCACTCTCGCCAACGCGACTGCCGTGTCGCGACCGACGGTGGCCGGGCGAGGCGGATCGATCCCGGCGACCGTTTGGTCGACCACGAGGTCCGCCGAGCCCTCGGCTGGATCGGCCACGACCGCCTCGGCGTCGAACACGCGGTAGCCGGCCACGCGCTGCTGGAAGCGGCGAATCTCACCACCCCGCGGGATCGCGTGGGCGGCGGACGGCCTCAGCTCGGCGGCCGGCGCCGCGGCGGAGCGAAGCTGCGGGGCCGCGCTCGCGGGCGCGGACGCCGCGACCAGGGACGCGCAGGCCAGTGCGCTGCCCACGAGCGCAGCTCCCGACGCGTTCATACCTCCACCACCACGGGCAGCACCATCGGGCGGCGCCGCAGGCGGTCGTAGACAAACCCCGCGATGTCGTCGTGCAGGTCCTCCTCGAGCAGGGTCGGCTCGCGCACGCCGTCCTGAGCCTTGGACGCCAGCGACGACTCGACGACCTCACGCAGCTCGTCGACGAGCCCGTCCGCCGCTGCGTCCTCGAGGAACGGCACGCCGCGGAAGATGATCTCCGGCGGAGCGACGGACGACCCGTCGTCGGACGACACGGTCGCGACGACGATGAAGATGCCGTCTGCCGACAGCATCCGCCGGTCGCGCAGCGCGACGTCGTCGGGATCGCCGATGTCGACTCCGTCGACGAAGATCATGCCCGCGTGGATGTCCGCGCCGAAGCGGGCGCCGCTCGCGTCGATCTCAAGCGGTACGCCGTTGCGGCCACGGAACACGCGGTCCCGATCGAGGCCGACGGCCTCGGCGAGCTCGGCGTGCAGGCGAAGCCGCTTGTGATCGCCGTGGAAGGGGAACACGTAGCGGGGTTTGGTCAGGTTGAGCATCAGCTTCAGCTCCTCCTGCCAGCCGTGGCCCGAAGCGTGGATCGGCGCATCAGAAGCCGTCACCACCTGGGCTCCGATCTGGAAGATGCGGTCGATCGTCTCGTTCACCGAGCGCTCGTTGCCCGGAATCGGGGTTGCCGAGAAGATCACGGTGTCGCCCGAATGCAGCTCGACGTCCGGGTGATCGGCGTGCGCCATCCGGCGCAGCGCCGACAGCGGCTCGCCCTGGCTTCCGGTGGAGATCGCGATCACCTTGTGATCCGGGAAGTCGGCGATCTCCTTGGGCGAGATCAGCAGCCCCGAGGGCGCCGCGGCAATGCCGAGGTTGGATGCAATGTTGAAGTTCTTGCGCATCGAGCGGCCGACCAGGGCAACCTTGCGGTCGAGCCGGACGGCGGCGTCGATCACCTGCTGGACGCGGTGCACGTTCGACGCAAAGCAGGTGACGATGATCCGGCCCTGACAGCGGGAGAAAACATCGAGCAGCGCCGGCCCGACGCTCGACTCAGACGGCGCCACCCCCGGCCGATCGGCGTTGGTGGAATCGCCGCACAGACAGAGCAGCCCCTCGCGCCCGAACTCGGCCAGACGTGACATGTCGGCGGGATTGCCGTCCACCGGCGTCTGATCGAACTTGTAGTCGCCCGTCACCAGCACTGTGCCGACGTCGGTGGTCAGCGCCACCCCTCTGGAATCCGGGATCGAGTGGGACAGGTGCACCGTCTCGATGCCGAACGGGCCGCCCTGCACCTGCTGGCCCGGGTCCAGCACCTCCAGCGGCGCGTCGCGCAGCTTGTGCTCCTCGAGCTTGGAGCGCACCAGGCCGATCGTCAGCGGGCCGCCGTAGATCGTTTCCGGCATGCCCAGCTCGCGCAGGATGTAGGGGAGCGCGCCGACGTGGTCCTCGTGGCCGTGGGTGAGCACGATCGCCTCGATGTCGCCGGCCCGCTCACGCAGATAGGAGAAATCCGGCAACACGAGGTCGATGCCGTGCATCTCGGAGGTCGGGAACATCAGGCCCGCGTCGACGACCACGATCCGGCCGTCGCACTCGACGGCGGTCATGTTCTTGCCGATCTCCCCCAGTCCCCCGAGGGGGAGGATGCGCACGGTGCCGCTCAACCCGCCTCTAACCTGCCCCGCCCGCGACGAGCAACCCCTGACGCTCGAGCGCCGTTCGCACTGCCTCTCGCTCGTCGGCAGAAGCCGGGACCATCGGCAGTCGCAGCGTCGCCTCGATCACCCCGAGCAGCTCAAGTGCCGTCTTGACCGGGATCGGGTTCGCGGTCACGGTCATCGCCTCGTAGATCGGCCTCAGCTCGGCGTCGATCTCGCCGGCGCGGTCGTGGTCGCCCTCCTGGGCCGCCTCGTAGACCGCCCGCATTCGCGGCCCGACCACGTGCGCGGAGACGAGGATCCCGCCGGGGCCACCGAACTCGAGCGTGCGCGCGAAGACCTCGTCGTTGCCGGCGAGCACGTCCAGGCCCTCGATCGGTCCTAGGTCCTCGTTGTTGGCCTGCTTCACGGCGACGATGTTGGCGTGCCCGGCCGCAAGCTCCGCAAGCAGGTCGGGCGGCATGTTGATCACCGTGCGCGACGGGATGTTGTAGAGCACCACCGGCGTCTCCTGTGCCGCCTCGGCGACGGCGGCGAAATGCGCGAGCAGACCGGATCGGTTCGGCTTGTTGTAATAGGGCGTGACGACCAGGACGGCGTGGGCGCCGACGTCGTGGGCCTTCGCGGTCAGGCCTGCGCTGTGCCTGGTGTCGTTCGAGCCGGTGCCACAGATCACCGTGGCCTGGTCGCCGACTTCGTCCAAGACGGCGTCCAACAACCGCAGCTTCTCGTCGTCGGAGAGCGTTGGCGCTTCGCCCGTCGTCCCGGACACGACGAGGCCGTGCGATCCGTTCTCGACGAGGTATCGGGCCAGGCGCCTCGCGGCGTCGAGGTCGAGGGATTCGTCGGCGGCGAACGGCGTCACCATCGCCGTGATCACGCCTTTGATCTCCGGCATACAGGCCTAAGTATCGCTTGACGCGAAGACGGGTGGCGTGCGGTCCGCCCATGGGCGGGCGCGTTCGAGTTGCGCCGCGACGCGGATCAGCAGGTCCTCGCGCCCGTGCGGGGCGACGAGCTGGGCACCGACGGGCAGGCCGTCGTCGGTCCACTGCAGCGGCAGCGAGATCGCGGGGTGGCCGGTGGCGTTGAAGAGGCCCGTGAACGCCGCCGTCGTCCAGGCGCGGCGGATGGCCGCGAGCGGATCGGGTCCCGAGTCGTCGTAGCTGCCCAGCGGCGGCGCCGGCTCGCCCGTCGCGGGCGTCAGCAACAGATCGGTGCCCGCTACGAACGTGGCGGAGATCGCGCGGGTGACGAGGTGGTGGCGCCCAACCGCGGTCAGGTAGTCGCCGGCGCTGCGCCGACGTCCCTCCTCGGCCAGCGCCCAAGTCAGTGGTTCGACGTCGTCGGGACCGAGCTTGCGGCCCAGCACGATGCCGAGCTGGTCCAGCGCGGACGCCTGCCCGGCCATCCACCGGGTCATGAAGCCGTCGACGAGCTCGCCCCCGTCGTCACCGATTCCGCCGGTGATCTCGGTCAGCCCGCGCTCCGAGACCGAGTGGCCGAGCGACTCGAGCAGGTGCGCGGCGTCGCGCGCCGCTTCGACCACGGTGGGCTCGACGTCGATCTGAGCGGCCGAGGAGGTCGCGAGAACGATGCGAAACCGGCCGGGGTCGGCATCAAGCTCCTCGACGTACGCCCGGGCCGGCTCGGGCGCCACGTATGGGTCTCCGGGTGCCGGCCCCTGGACTGCGTCGAGCACTCGCGCCACGTCGCGAACCGACCGCGAGAGGACCAGCTCGCAGGTCATGCCCGACATGTTGTCGCCGACGATCGGGCCCTCGGAGATCCGCTGGCGCGTTGGCTTGAGGCCCACGAGACCGCAGTGGCTCGCAGGGATTCGGATCGAGCCGCCGCCGTCGTTTGCGTGAGCGACCGGGACCATTCCGGCTGCCACGGCGGCGGCCGCGCCGCCGCTCGACCCGCCCGGCGTGCGCTCGATGTCCCACGGGTTGCGCGTCGGCCCATAGGCGCGCGGCTCGGTTGTCGGCAGGATCCCGAGCTCGGGCACGTTGGTCTTGCCAACCGTGACGAAACCGGCGTCGCGAAAGCGCTGGCCGAGGTACGTGTCGAGTGGCGCTCGGAAACCCGCCTCCTTGAGGGCTGTCATGCCCATGTGCAGGGGCTGGCCGGCGAGCATCGCGCCGATGTCCTTGAACAGGAACGGCACGCCGCGAAACGGTCCATCGGGCAGGTCGTTTGCGGCCGCCGCGCGCCCCTCCTCGAACAGCGGATGGATGACCGCGTTCAGCTGCGGGTCAAGCGCCTCGATACGCGCGATCGCGGCCTCGGCCAGCTCCGCCGGGCTCGCCTTCCCGGTGCGGACGAGCTCCGCCTGCGCGGTCGCGTCCATTCCCGCCAGCTCCCCCTGGGTCATCGCGGCGAAACCTTAGAGAGCCTCAGCCTCAGAGCAGGGCCTCGAGCCCGACCGTGAAGGGATCCCGCAGCTCGCCGACCCGCCTGACCGCGAGCAGCACTCCGGGCATGAACGAGCGGCGATCGACGGAGTCGTGGCGGATCGTGAGCGTCTGGCCCTCCCCGCCGAGGATCACCTCGTGGTGGGCGACCAGGCCGGGCAACCGCACGGAGTGGATCGGCTCGTGGACGTTCCCGCCCGCCTCCCGCACCAGCGCGGCCGTCCGCTTCGCCGTGCCCGAGGGCGCATCGATCTTGCCGTCGTGGTGCAGCTCGATGATTTCGACCTCTGGCATCTGGGCGGCGGCCTCGCGGGCGAAGCGCATCATCAACACGGCGCCGATGGCGAAGTTGGGCGCAATGAAGACGTTGGCGCCGCCGGACCGTGACTCCCCGACATCGGCCCGAAGCGCGTCGAGGTCGAATCCTGTCGTCCCGACAACGGCGTGCACCCCTCGGGCGACGCAGTCGCGCACGTTCTGCGCCGCCGAGTCTGGCGTCGTGAAGTCGACGACCACGTCAGCACCATCGAGGACGTCAGGCAGCGCCGTGTCGAGTGCAGGATCGGCGCGGCCGCTCAGCTCCAGGTCATCGGCGCCTTCGACCGCCTCGCAGACGGTCCCCCCCATCCGGCCCGCAGCGCCCGCTACGGCAACACGGATCACAGAACCTGCCGCATGCTGCTCGCGGCGCCGACGTGTACGCGTACGGTGACCGCGTTGCCGCCCGGCTCCGGCACCGCGCTCATATCACCGCGAGGGCCTCGCTGACGTGGCCCGCGGCCGCGCGAAAGCACTCCTCGTCTGGGCCAACGCAGGCCGCGGACAGGCGCGCCGGGTCGTACAGCTCCTGGGCCAGCTCGCTTACGTCCTCTGCGGTCACCGCGTCGACGCGCCCGAGCATCTCGTCGATGGACAGCACCGGCACATCGAAGAGGACGCCGCGTGCGATCCTCGACGCCCGGGCGCTGGTGGACTCCAGCGACAGGACCATCCGGCCCTTGATGTGTTCCTTGGCTCGCTGCAGCTCATCCTCCGAGAGGCCGCTGTCGCGCAGGCGTGCCAGCTCGCGGCCGATGATCTCGCAGGCCTCCGCCACGTTGTCCTCGCGCGTACCGACATAGAGCGCGACCAGGCCGCTGTCGACGTACTGCTCGGTGTACGAGCCGACCGCATAGGCGAGCCCGCGCTTCTCGCGAACCTCGGTGAAGAGGCGGGAGGACACCGAGCCGCCGAAGGCGGAATCCAGCACCGAGAGGGCGTAGCGCCGCTCGTCGTCTCGGGCGATCCCCGGCCCGCCAAAACAGACGTGGTACTGCTCGGTCTCCTTGGGGTAGAAACGAAAGCGCACCGCCTCGCCATCGACGGCGCCGTTGGGGCTCGCGCTCGAGTTGGCCGGCGGTCGCACGTGCTCGCGGGCGAGGGCGACGATCTGCCCGTGATCGAGGTGGCCGGCCGCCGCGACCACGATTCCGGGCGCGGTGTAGCGCGCACGGTGATAGGCGGCGATCTCGGGCACGGGGATCGACCCGATCACCTCGGCTGTCCCCAGCACGCGGCGGCCGAGCGGGTGCTCCCCGAAGATTGCCTCGGCCAGCACGTCGTGGACGCGGTCCTGGGGCTCGTCCTCGTACATCGCGATCTCCTCGAGCACGACCTCGCGCTCGGAGTCGATCTCGTCCGGGGGCAGCGCCGGCTCGAGGAACATCTCGGAGGCCAGGTCGAACGCTTCGGCCACGTGCTCGTCGAGCATCCGGGCGTGCAGGTGGGTCGACTCCTTGCTGGTGGCGGCGTTCACGGCGGCGCCCATGCCGTCGAAGAGCTCGGAGATCCCGATCGCCGAATGGCGCTCCGTGCCCTTGAACAGCAGGTGCTCGAGGAAGTGCGAGACGCCCGCGTGGTCGGGCGTCTCGTCTCGAGAGCCGGTGCGAACCCAGAGGCCCAAGGCGACCGAGCGCACCGACAGCACGGTCTCGGTGACGACCCTCAGGCCGCCGTCGAGCTCTGTCAGCTCAACGCCCTCTGGCAGAGAGCTCAACGGCGTCCGCGGTCGCGGCCTCGGCCGCCACCGCCATCGAGCCGCTCACGCTGGCGGCCGCTTCCGCCTCGTCCGTCGCGGCGACCGCCCTCGCGCTTGCCCCCGCCTCCCATCTGGGGATCGCCGGTGCCGAGCTGGGAGATCTCCTCCGGGCTCTTACCCTCGATCGCGGGGTCGTCGCTCAGGCGCAGGCCGATCCTGCCGCGCTCCGGATCCACCTCAGCCACGGTCACGTCGAGCTCATCGCCAGGGGAGAGCACGTCCTCCACCGCGCCGACTCGCTCGCCGGGCTTCACGTTTGAGATGTGAAGCAGGCCGTCGGTGCCCTTGGTCAGCTCGACGAAGGCGCCGAACGTGGTGGTCTTGACCACCTTGCCGGTGTAGCGATCGCCGACCTCGGCCTCCTTGGTCATCGCGCGAATGCGGTCGATGGCCGCCTCGACGAGCGCGCCGGTGGGCGCGTAGACGCGCACCGTGCCGTCGTCGTCGATGTCGATCTCGGCCTCGAACTCCTCCTGCAGGGCGCGGATGGTCTCCCCGCCCTTGCCGATCACGGCGCCGATCTTCTCGGGGTCGATCTTGATCGACTCGATCCGCGGCGCGAACGGCGACATCTCCTTGCGCGGCTCGGGGATCGTCACCGCCATCCGCTCGAGGATGAACAGCCGGCCGCGACGCGCCTGCTCCAGAGCGTCGCGCAGGATCTCGAAGGTGACGCCCGAGATCTTGATGTCCATCTGCAGCGCGGTGATCCCCTCGGCGCCGCCGGCGACCTTGAAATCCATGTCGCCCAGGTGATCCTCGACGCCCGCGATGTCGGTGAGCACGACGTAGTCGTCGCCCTCCTTGATCAGGCCCATCGCCACGCCGGCGACCGGCTGAGACACGGGAACGCCCGCCGCCATCAGTGCCATCGAGGAGGCGCACACCGAGCCCATCGACGAGGACCCGTTCGACTCCAGCGTGTCGGAGACGACCCTGATCACGTAGGGGAACTCCTCCTCGGACGGGATCGTCGCCGCCAGCGCCCGCTCGGCGAGCGCGCCGTGCCCGATGTCGCGGCGCTTCGGGCCGCGCATGAACCCGGCCTCCCCGACCGAGAACGGCGGGAAGTTGTAGTGGTGCCAGAAGCGCTTGCTCTCGACCAAGGTCAGGTTGTCGACCTTCATGTCCATGCGGCTGGTGCCGAGGGCGACGCTCGAGAGGATCTGCGTCTCACCGCGGGTGAACAGCGCCGAGCCGTGCACGCGCGGGGCCACGTCGATCTCGCACTCGATCGGCCGAATCTCGTCGGTGGCACGGCCGTCCGGCCGCTTCTTGTCCACCGCGATCCGCCGCCTCACAATCTCCTTCTCGAGCGCATCGAAGGCTCGCGTGACCTCGGCCCGCAGCTCCGGGTCTGGGTCGCCATCGACCGGGGCTGGTGCGTACTCCGCCTGCACCTCCTCCTCGACGGCCCTGGCCGCCTCCTGGCGGGCCAGCTTGTCGGGAACCTGCGTGGCCTCGTCGATCCTGGCGCCGTGAGAGGCACGGATCTTCTCAGCCAGCTCCTCGTCGACCTTCGGCGTCTCGATCTCGAGCTTCTCCTTGCCGGCCTTCTCGCGAAGCTCGTCCATCGCCTGGCAGACCTTCTTGATCTCGGCGTGGGCGATGTCGAGCGCGTCGAGCACCTCGGCCTCGGTCACGCCGTGGGCACCGCACTCGACCATCAGCAGGGCCTCGGGCGAGCCCGAAACGATCAGGTCCATCTCCAGGTCCTCGAGGGTCTCCTCCTCGGGGTTGACGACGAAGTCGCCCGCGAGCTTGCCGATCCTCACCGCGCCAACGTTGGTCGACACTGGGATCGGAGAAATGGCGATCGCGGCGGAGGCGCCGTTCATCGCCAGGATGTCGTAGCTGTGGACGTTGTCCACCGACAGCGGCTGGCAGACGATCTGGGTCTCGTAGTGCCACCCCTTCGGGAACAGGGGGCGAACCGGACGGTCGATCATCCTCGCCGTCAGCGTCGCCTTCTCGCCCGCCCGTGCCTCACGGCGGAAGAACGATCCAGGGATCTTGCCCGCCGCGTAGTGCTTCTCCTCGACGTCCACCGTGAGTGGCAGAAAGTCGACGTCGCGAAGGTTTCCGATGGTCGCCGTGCAGAGGACCATCGTCTCCCCCTCGCGCACGACGACGGATCCGCTCGCCTGTCGGGCGAGCTTGCCCGTCTCGAAGGTGATCTCCTCGCTGCCGATCTCCACCGAGACGCGGCGTACGTCAAACATGCTCATTTACAACCCTTCCGGCGCGTCCGGATGACGGCCGCTCAAACTTCAGAACTCTCGTTCTCTAACGGAGCCGATGTTACAGGGGTGGCAACGTCACGCCGGCTCCGCGACGGTCGCGGCAAGGGTTTCAGGCACGTTTCGGGCAACCAGCTGCCCGTCGAGGAAGGCTGCGGGGGTGCCCGTTATCCCAGCTCGGATCCCTCCCTGAAAGTCCCGTCGCACGCGCTCCGCCACCGCCTCAGAACGGCGGTCGCGCTCGAAGCGGTCGAGCTCGAGCTCGAGCTCCAGGGCGCGTTCCCACAGGTGGGGATCGTCCTGATGTCCGTGGTCGGCGTAGAGCGAGTCGCAGAACTCGAAGAACGCATCCTGGCGCTGCTGGGCGGCGGCCTCGGCTGCCGCGTGCAGGACCGGGGCCCGCGCGTGCTTGCTGGCGACCGGGAAGTGGCGAAAGCACAGGCGCAGCGGCAACGCGCGCACACGCCTCCAAGCCGCGGCGCAGTGGGGGCACGCGAGGTCGAAATAGAGGATTGCATCGGCGCCCTGCCCGCGCACGTGGTCGTCGGACCCGACGGCCGGCACGGGCGCGCTGCTGAGGTCGGTCACGCCCGAGACGTTAGTGCGCGCCCGTCGCCCGCTATCACTTGTGCCCCGCATGCCGACCCTGACCGCCACCGCGCTGTCCGCCTCAGAGGATGCGCGCGCGCGCGCCGTCGTCGCCGCGGTGGCGATTCGAAGGCGTCATTTGACCGACTCCGAACGCGCGGACATCGAGCGAATCGAGGCTCGCCGGGAGGAGCTATCGGAAGAGCGGCGCGAGGTCGAGCTGCGCTTCTACCCGACGCCTGGCGCGGGGGGCTCTGGGGAGTCGAGCTGGAGCAGCCGGTTCGAGCCACTGGGCGAGGTCTGCCGGCGCGCTTCGGCGCCGCGATACAAGGCGATGACCCTCTACGGCCTGGTGCGAGGGTTCGCGCCCGGTCGCGCGCTCGAGATGGGGACGTGCGTCGGCATCTCAGGCGCGTACCAGGGGACGGCGCTGCGCCACGGCGGATCGGAGGGCGAGATGATCGCGCTGGAGGGGGCGCCGGACCTCGCGGCGGTCGCGGCCGAGACCTTCGCGGCGCTCGGACTCGATCAGATCGACGTCCGGGTGGGACCGTTCAGCGAGACGCTGCCGCCAGTGCTCGAGGAGGGCCCGCTTGCCTACGCCTTCGTCGACGGCCACCACCAGGAGCAGGCGACGCTGGACTACTTCGAGCTCCTGCTTCCACACGCCCCGGGCGCGCTCCTTGTCTTCGACGACATCCGGTGGTCGGACGGGATGCTGAGAGCGTGGGAGCGGATCGCCGCCGACCCCCGGGTCGACCTCGCGATCGACCTCGGGAGTCAGGGGTTGGCATTCACGCGTTCAGATGAGCCCCTTTAGGGGCGAAAGCGGCATGTGCGTTAGTTGTTTCAGTTCTTGAGCGCGTCGAAGATCAGGTTCGCGCCCGGAATCTCGAGCGGTGACGGCGATTCGTGCACCCAGCGCACCACACCCTCCTCGTCCACGAGCACGAGCGAGCGGTTGGCGGTACCCCAGTCGTCCAGATACGCGCCATAGGCGACACTGACCTGGCCCTTGGGGTGGAAGTCCGCCAGCAGGGTGAACTCGATTCCCAGCGCCTTGCGGAACGCCCGGTGCGCCCACGTGTGATCGACGCTGATTCCCAGCAGGGTCACGCCCGCGGCGTCGAGCTCCGGCTTGACCTCCTGGTAGATGGAGAGCTGGTCGCTGCAGACCGGGCTGAAGTCGTTCGGGTAAAAGCAGAGCACGACCTTGCCGCCGCGAAGGTCCGCGAGGCTGACCGGCTCGCCGCGGTGGTCGGAGAGCGTGAACTCCGGGGCGCTGGCGCCGGGCTCGATCAGCGTCGCAGGCCCAGGTCCGCGACCAGGCCGCGGTAGCGCTCCAGATCGGAGCGCTCCAGGTACCGAAGCAGTCGGCGCCGCTTGCCGACGAGCATCAGGAGGCCGCGACGCGAGTGATGGTCCTTGCTGTGTGAGCGCAGATGCTCGGTGAGCTCGTTGATGCGCTCGGTCAGCAGCGCCACCTGCACCTCGGTGGAGCCGGTGTCGCCCTCGGAGCGACCGTACTTGTGGATCAGCTCGCGCTTCTTATCAGTCGTCAGAGTCAAGGTCAGTTCCTGATGTAAAGATGCCGCGCCCCGGAAGGAGCTACGGCGGGGAGAAGCTAGCACAGAGCTCGCGCGCCTCCTCGACGTCGCGGTGCATCTGCGCGACCAGGTCCTCGACCGACGCAAAGCGCTTCTCCCCTCGCAGTCGAGCGATGAACGCGATGCGGAGCGTTCTGCCGTAGAGGTCGCCTTCGTAGTCGATCAGATAGGCCTCCACGAGCACGCCGCGTCCCGTCTCGAACGTCGGGCGCACGCCAACGTTCACGGCCGCCGGCTGACCGTTCGCAAACGCCGCGTACACGCCGTGTCCGGGACAGATGAGCTCGTCGGAGGGGACGATGTTGGCAGTCGGAAAGCCCAGCTCGCGGCCACGACGATCGCCCTCGACGACGTCGCCCTCGAGCAGGAACGGCGCACCCAGGCACCGCATCGCGGCCTCCACCTCACCCGCGGCCACGAGCGCCCTGATGCGTGTGGAGGACACCGTCTCGCCGTCCACCTCAACCAGCGGCACGACCCGGGTTTCGAACTCCGTCTGCGCGCCGAGCAGCGCGGGCCCGCCTTTTGCTTTCGCCCCGAAACGAAAGTTCTCCCCCACCGACACCTTCTCCGCCCCGAGCGTCTCGATCAGCACCCGCGAGCAGAACTCCTGCGGCGAGATCTGGGAGAACGCCTCGTCGAACGGGATCACGACGAACTCGGAGACGGCCAGACCCTCGATCACGTCCCGTTTGATCTCAAACGGCATGATCAGCTTCGGAGCGGCCTCGGGGTGAATCACACGCAGGGGATGCGGCTCGAAGGTGAGCACGGTGTCGGCCTTGTCGATCACCTGTCGGTGGCCGACGTGCACGCCGTCGAAGGTCCCGATGGCAACGTGTCGCGGGCGGCGCTCCGCCTCGGGTAGGTTGGTGACGCGAACGCTCATCGCCGCGGAACTCTCTCAAGTCGGTTCATTTGCCGTGCAGCCGCCCAAGGGCGCCGTCCAGCGACAGCTCCACGTCCGCCTCCTCCACAGAGAACGGGCCGATCGCAGTGCGGCGCAGCTCCACGCAGTAGGCGTCGCCGAGGTCGGCGATCAGGCTGCGCACGTAGGTCCCGGACGAGCACTCGATCTCAAAGCCCGCGCGATCCCCTTCCCGCCAGAGCTCGACGAAGCGATGCACGGTGACCAAGCGCGGGGGCATGTCCAGCTCCTCCCCTCGGCGCGCTCTGGCGTAGGCGCGCTCGCCCCCAAGCTTGATCGCCGAGTGAGCGGGCGGGAGCTGGCGTAGCTCGCCGTGCGGGAGGTCCAGCCACTCGGGCGGCATGACGCCGGTTTCGGTGATCTCGCCCTCGGGGTCGCCGGTGGTCGAGACCGCCCCGAAGCGCGCCACGGCGCGGTACGTCTTCGGCAGCTCCATGAAGCGGCGCTGCTCCCTTGTCGCCTCGCGCCCCACCAGCACGATCAGCAGACCGGTGGCGAACGGGTCCAGGGTGCCGGCGTGGCCGGTCTTGGAGTCCCGCTCGCGGCGCACGCGCGAAACGACGTCGTGGGAGGTGACTCCGGCCGGCTTGTCGACGAGCAGGACGCTCGCCTCAGCCGCCAAGCTGCTTCGCGACCTCCGCGCGCAGGAACCGGATCAGCTCGCCGTAGGACAGGTCGGTGCCGAAGCCGGCCGCGCGCCGGTGGCCCCCGCCGCCATGCACGCGGGCGATCGCCGACACGTCCACCGAGCCGTCGCTGGAGCGGAGGCTGACCTTGCGGGCCGAAAGACCCCCGTCCGTCTTGTCGCGGATCACGGCCGCCACCTTCGTGCCCTCGAGTGGGCGGACGAAGTCGATGATTCCCTCGGTGAGCACCTCGCCGCCGCCGGTCTCGGCGTAGTCGTCGAGGCTGATGTAGGTCGCCGCCAGGCGCCCGCCGTCGAACCGCTCGACCTTGTCGAGCGCCCGCGCCACCAGCTTCAGCTTCTCGATCGGAACGCGCTCGTACAGACGGCGGTTCGTGTCGTCGACGTTGACGCCGGCCTCGATCAGCTCGGCCGCCATGCGGTGCGCGGGGGCCCGTGTGTTCTCGTAGGAGAAGCGGCCGGTGTCGGTGACCAAGCCGACGTAGAGCGCCGAGGCGATCGCCGGGGTCAGGGTCGTCCCCAGCCGCTTGGAGAGCTCGAACACGATCTCGGCAGTGCAGGACGCCTCGGTGTCGACCAGGTTGAGGGTTCCGAAGCGGGTGTTGTCGTGATGGTGGTCGATGTTGATCACGCGGGCGCCGTCGCGCTGCAGGAACTCGACGGGCATGCGATCGATGTTGCCGCAGTCCAGGAACACGATCACGCGGTCGACGACGTCGGCCGGTGGCTCGTGAAAGACCTCCTCCATCGGCATGAACCGGTACTCGACCGGGAGCGGGAACTCCTTCGCGCCAAGGAACATCACCGAGTCCTTGCCGAGCTGGCCGAGGATCTGGTTCAGGGCCAGCAGGGATCCCAGGGCGTCACCGTCGGGCCCTTCGTGAGTCGTGAGCAGGAACCGGTCTGAAGACCGGAGTTCGTCAGCAACCCGGTCCAGCTCGCTCGCCGTCACCGTCGCCACCTTGCTCAAGATTCCCCGTCCAGCAGCTTCGAGAGCCGCGCAGCGCGCTCCGGACCCTCGTCGTAATGGAAGCTCAGGGTAGGCGTGCGCTTCATCCGGATCTCCCGCGCCACCGCTGCCTGCAGCAGACCGTGCGAGGAGCGCAGCGCGGCCAGCGTCGCCTCCTTCTCGGCGTCGTCGCCCAACACGCTCACGTAGACGCGCGCGGAACGGAGGTCGGGGCTGGTCTCGACGGCGGTCACGGTCACGAACCCGATGCGCGGGTCCTCCAGATCCCGCGGGATGGCGCCCCCGAGCACCTTGCGCATGACCTCGTTGATGCGCCTCATGCGCTCGGTCATGAGGGAGGCGACTATAGCTCTCGCACGTCGGCCAGGCTGAGCAGGTCGCGCTCGAACGAGCACTCGTCGGGACACCGCGCCTGGACGAAGCGCTCGAGGTCGTTGGCGCGGGCGCTGACCTCCGGGCCGCCCACGAGCGCACACAAGATCACCGCGCGCTGCCATGTGTCGTGGCCGTCCACCTCCGCGACCGAGGCGCCGAACCGCTGTCGCACCTGCGCCTTGAGCGAGCTCAGCACCTTGCGCTTCGACTTCAGGCTCCCCGAGTCGTTGAGGTGCAGGCGAACTTCGACGAGGCACACGTACGCGGCCATGCGTCAAGCGTAGGGCGCTCACTTCACGGCCGCAACGGGCGGCCAACCGTCGCGGATTAGCTGGGCAGGGAGACCGGTCCACCTGCTGTGAGCGCTACTCGAGCGTCTTCTCGATCTGCTTGGTCTCGAAGACCTCAAGCACGTCGCCGACCTTGACGTCCTGGAAGCCCTCGAGCACGATCCCGCACTCGAGCCCCTCCTCGACCTCGGCGACGTCGTCCTTGAAGCGGCGCAGCGACCCGATCCGACCGGTCCAGACGACCGTTCCGTCGCGCACCAGGCGCACCTCGGCGCCACGCACGACCTTGCCGTCGGTGACCTGACAGCCGGCGATCGTGCCCACGCGCGAGGCCTTGAACAGCTCCTTGACCTCCGCCTGGCCCAGGGTCTCCTCGACCTCCTCGGGCTTCAGCATTCCCTCCATCGCGCCCCGCAGGTCCTCGGTCACCTTGTAGATCACCGAGTAGGTGCGGATCTCCACGCCCTCCTGCTCGGCGGCGCGCCGGGCATCGGCGAGAGGTCGGACGTTGAAGCCGATGATTACCGCGTCGGAGGCGGCCGCGAGCATCACGTCGGACTCGTTGATCCCGCCCGCCGCGGCGCGAATGACGTTGACAACGATCTCATCCTGCGGCAGCTTCGCGATCTCGTCCTGGAGCGCCTCCAGCGAGCCCGAGACGTCGCTCTTGAGCACGATGTTGAGCTCGTTGATTTCGCCCTCCTGCGCCTTGGCGAACACCTCCTCGAGGCTGACCTTGCGCGCCTGACGTCGGGCAAGCTGCTCGGTCTTCAGTCGCTGCGCGCGCTCATTGGCGAGCTGGCGCGCGCGGCGCTCGTTTTCCACGGCTTCCACCCGCTCGCCAGCCTCGCAGACACCGTCGAAGCCGAGCACCTCGACCGGGTCACCAGGACCGGCCTCCTCCAGGCGGGCGCCGGTGAAGTCCTGCATCGCGCGGACCTTGCCCCACTGGGGGCCCGCGATGAGCGCGTCGCCCACGTGCAGCGCTCCGCGCTGCACCAGCACGGTCACTACCGGGCCACGCCCTGGATCCAGATGCGACTCGATCACCGTTCCCGACGCCGGCGCCGTGGGGTTCGCCTTCAGCTCCTCGACCTCAGCGACGAGCAGGATCAGCTCCAGCAGGTTGTCCAGCCCCTCCTTGGTCTTGGCGGAGACGTTCGCGAACACCGTGTCGCCGCCCCAGTCCTCGGGCGTCAGATCGTGGTTGGCGAGCTCCCCCTTGACCTTGTCGGGGTTGGCGCTCGGAAGGTCGATCTTGTTGATCGCCACCAGGATCGGGACGTCGGCCGCCTTGGCGTGGTCGATCGCCTCGACGGTCTGCGGCATCACGCCGTCGTCGGCCGCCACCACGATCACCGCGATGTCGGTGACCTTCGCGCCCCGGGCTCGCATGGCGGTGAACGCCTCGTGGCCCGGGGTGTCGATGAAGCTGATCGTCTTGCCGTCACGCCGCACCTGGTAGGCGCCGATGTGCTGGGTGATTCCACCCGCCTCTCCGGCGACCACCTCCGTCTCGCGGATAGCGTCGAGAAGCGAGGTCTTGCCGTGGTCGACGTGGCCCATGATCGTGACCACCGGCGGTCGCTCCGCGAGCTCGTCCGGTGAGTCCTCGTACGCGGGCTCCTCGACCTCCTCCTCGGCGGCGCTCACGACCTCGACCTTCTGGTCGAACTCCTTTGCCAGCGCCTGGATGGTCTCGTCGGACAGCGTTTGGGTGAGAGTGGCCATCTCCCCCATCCCCATGAGCTTCTTGATCACCTCGGCGCTGCCGACGCCAAGGGTCTCCGCCACCTCGCGCACGGTCGCGCCCGAAGGGACCTTCAGCGCCTCGGGTTCGACCTCCTCGACCGGCGCCTTCTCCACAGGCTCTTCGAGAAGCGGCCGGCGGCGGCGTCCCCCGCGTCGCCGGGGCGGGCGCGGCGGCGGCGCCTGGCGCATCTCATCGCGGCGCGATGCCTGGGAGTCGATGACCACCCGACGGCGCTTCTTCTGACCCGACGCGGACTTGGACGCACCTTCAGTCCGGCCCGGCTGAACGGGCTTGGTGGCCTCGGCCCTGGGCTTCGGCGCTGCCTTTGCTGACGCTTCTGCGGGGGCCTGCTTCGGCGGGGCCTCCTGCTTGGACGCAGCGGGCTTCTGGGTCGACTGTTCCGCCTGGTCGGAGCCGGCGCCGTCAGCACCGTCGAGGGCCTTGAGCGCAACCTCCTCCTCGACGCTGGACGCCGCGGCCGTTACCTCGATTCCTGCCCGCTTCAGGGCAGCGATCACTTCCTTGCTGGTCAGCCCCTTGGCCTTGGCGATCTCGTGAACGCGCTTCTTGCTCAATCCTCGGAGTCCTCGCTCTGGTCGGACTCCTCGGAGGGGGCAGCTCCGACAGGAGCGGCCTCCTCAGAATCCGAAGCGCCATCCGGTGCGCCGGCGTCGCTCACCGCAGCCTCCTCCTCAGGCTCTACGCCGGGCTCTTCCTCTTCGACGGTCACCTGGCCGGGCTCTTCCTCTTCCACGGCCTCCTCCGCCACGGCCTCCTGCTCGGAGAACGACGCCTGCGCACGCTCAACCAACACGGCCATTTCGGACTCGTCCGCGTCAGGGTCAGCCAGCAAGGCAACCTCCTCGTCGCTAAGTCCGGAGAGAACGGTGACCTGATTCGTGTCGAAGCGGGCCAGCGCCTGATGCTGCGGCAGGCCGCAGTAGCGCGAACCCTCCAGGGCCGCGTTCGGGCACCGGCGACCGGCAGAGAGCACCGCCGCGCAGCGGCCATCGGCCTCCTCGCCCTCCTCGTACTCGAGCTCGTCCTCCTGGCTGAACTCGGTCTCGGACTTGATGTCCACCTTCCAACCGGTCAGCTTGGCCGCCAGGCGCGCGTTCTGGCCCTCGCGCCCGATCGCGAGTGAGAGCTGGTCGTCGGGGACGATCACCGTCGCCTCCTTGGTCTCGTCGTCGACCAGCACCTCGCGCACCCGCGCGGGAGACAGGGCCTTGGCGACGAAGCGGGCGGGCTCCTCGTTGTACGGGATGATGTCGATCTTCTCCCCGCGGAGCTCGGAGACGACCATCCGCACGCGGGAGCCGCGAGGCCCGACGCAGGCGCCGACGGGGTCGACGCCGTCCGCGTGGGATATCACCGCGATCTTGGACCGGTAGCCCGGCTCGCGCGCGACGCCCACGATCTCGACCAGGCCGTCGGCGATCTCGGGCACCTCGAGCTCGAACAGCTGCTTGATCAGCTCGGGGTTGCGGCGCGAGACCACGATGCTCGGGCCCTTGCCCTCGGCGGAAACGTCCGTGATCACGGCCTTCACCCGCATGCCGTGGTCGTAACGCTCGTTCCAGACCTGCTCGGAACGCGGCAGCAGCGCCTCGACGCGCTCGCGCAGCTGCACCAGCGTGTAGCGGTTATCCGACTGCTGGATGATGCCCGTGATCAGCTCGCCGACCCGGTCCTGGTATTCGTCGAACATCATCTGGCGCTCGGCCTCGCGGATCCGCTGCAGGATCACCTGCTTCGCCGTCTGAGCGGCGATCCGGCCGAAGTCGTCAGGCGTGACGTCCGTGCTCTTGATCTGGTCCTCGTAAGGCTTCAGCATCACGGGGTCGAGCTCCGGCTCCTCGGGCTCGCGCAGCTCGCCCGTTTCGGGATCGATCTCCTGCTCCTGCTCCTCGGCCGCCTGCTCGAGCAGCTTCTCCTCGAGCTCCGGCGGCAGCGTGAGCTCATAGACGCGAAAGTCCGCCGTCCCGCGGTCGAGGTCGACGCGCGCGTACTTCGCGGCCCCCGGGGTCTTCTTGTAGGCGGAGAGGAGTGCGTCCTCGAGCGCAGCCATCAGCGTCTCGGCATCGATTCCCTTCTCCTGCTCGAGGCCCTTGATCGCCTCGACGATCTCGCGGCTCATGCGGTACCTCCAGAGAAGTCGGGGACGAGGTTCGAACGGCGGACGTCCGCCAGCGGAATCGTGACCGTCGCGCCGTCGGCATCCACGGAGACGCTGTCATCGTCGGCGGCGGTAAGGGTTCCGGTGAAGTTGCGACGGCCGTCGATCGCATCGTGGGTGCGAACGCGAACGCGGCGACCGAGGAAACGACGGAAGTGATCGGGCTTGGTGAGCGGGCGGTCCACTCCAGGCGAGGAGACCTCCAGCGACCAGGACGTCAGCAGGTCGCGGAGGTGGCCCGTCATGCGCTCGCAAAGCGCGAGATCGACCCCGTCGGGATGGTCGATGTAGAGGCGTAGGGTCTCTGCGGCCGGCCGCTCGAGCGCGATCAGCTCGACCTCTGGCTCGAGGTCTGCGATGCGGGTCTCAATTGTGTTCTGAAGCTGTGTCAAGTCCGTCATTGGCCAAAAAAATGGTGGGCCCGGGCCCACCACGTACAGGGTTCGGGTACTGAGAGAAGCACGCTGAGTATAACCGCGGCCTTTCGGCTTGGGCAGGCGTGGCCCGCGCCTAGCTGGACAACAGCAGCGTCACCGGTCCGTCGTTGGCGAGCTCCACCGACATCCGGGCGCCGAACCGCCCTCGGGCGGCGCTCAGGGCGTTGCAGAACCGGTCATAAAGGGGCTCGGCGAGCTCGGGCGGGGCGGCGGCGGTGAAGCTGGGCCGGTTGCCCTTGCGGGTGTCGGCGTACAGGGTGAACTGGCTCACCGCGAGGACCTCGCGGTCGCCAAGCGGCTCGTTCATGCGTGCGTCGGCATCGTCGAAGATCCGCAGCGCGCGGACCTTGGCGGCCAGGCGATCGGCATCGTCGGGGGCGTCGTCGCGGTGCACGCCGAGCAGCACCACCAGCCCGGGGCCGATCGCCGCGATCTCGTCGCCGTCAACCGATACCGATGCACGGCTGACGCGCTGGACGAGCGCCCTCAACCGCTCTGCGCCAGGCGCTCCCGGTAGATGCGGTAGTCCTTGCGCTCGGGACGCAGGTTCGACGCCAGTGCGAGGTGATGGCGGGCACGGTCGCGTCGGCCGGTCAGGCTGAGCGCGCGACCGAGGCAGAAGTGTGCGTAGTCGTTGACCGGATGCGTCTCCACCACGGCCTCGAACTCCGTCGCGGCCTCCGCGAACTGGCGGTTGCGGAAGTACGCGCGGCCGAGCGCCTCGCGCACGGAGCTCTTCTCAGGGGCGCGGCGCGCCGCCTCGGCGAGGGGCACCGTGGCCTCGCCGAAGCTGCCGTCCTCGAGCAGCTCGACGCCCCGCCTGTAGAGGTTGTAGAGGGATTCCTCGTTCTGAGCCATCAGTTCAGTATCTACACGCTGGTTTCGGGGCACGCATGCCCCTCTTCGGAATACATCAGTGTAGGCGCCGCGCCAAACGGCTCAGGTGCGCGCCGGGGCGTCGTGGCGAAGCGCCTCGACGCGGTCCAGGATCGCCTCGGCGACCTCCTCCTTGGGGGCCAGCGCCACCTGGTGCTCGGCGCCGCGCTCGACGATCGTGACCTCGTTCTGATCGGAGTCGAAGCCGATCTCAGGCCGTGAGACGTCGTTGAAGACGATCGCGTCGACGGCCTTACGCTCGAGCTTGGCACGGGCGCGCTCGATCGCCTCAGGACCATGCTCGGCCGCGAACCCGACGAGCACCTGACCCGGCCTCCGCGTGGCCCCGACGCCAGCGAGCACGTCCTCGGTTTCCTCCAGCCTCAGCTCCAGGCCACCGCCCTCGCGAGCGATCTTGTCCGCAACCGCGCCGACCGGCCGGAAGTCCGCCACCGCGGCCGCCATCAGCAGCACGTGCGCCGACGCGAAGCGCTCCGCGACCGCATCGGCCAGCTCGGCGGTGCTGGAGACGTCCACCCGATCGACGCCGGGCGGGGCGGGCAGGGCCACGTTGGCGGCAACCAACGTCACCTCGGCGCCGCGTCGCGTTGCAGCGGCCGCCAGGGCCAGCCCCATGCGCCCGCTCGAGCGGTTGCCGATGAAACGGACCGGGTCAATCGCCTCCCGGGTGCCGCCGGCGGTGACCAGGACCGAAAGCCCGTCCCACGGACCGCTGGTCCCCGCGAGCGCCTCGATTTCCACGAGCAGGCGCTCCGGCTCGGGCAACCGCCCGATCCCCTGTTCGCCGCGCGACGCGAGGGCCCCCGAATCGGGCTCGATCACGGCCACGCCGCGCTCGCGCAGCGTGCTCAGGTTCGCTTGCGTGGCCGCGTCCGTGTACATGCGGTCGTTCATCGCCGGGGCCACAACGCGTGGAGCCGTGCAGGCCAGGAACGCCGTGGTGAGCATCGAGTCGGCCATTCCGGCGGCTAGCTTCGCGATCGTGTTCGCCGACGCGGGGGCGACGAGCAAGACGTCGGCGTTGGCGACCAGCTCGAGGTGCGAGATTGGGTCGTGCCCGGGCACCGGGTCGCCGGGGAAGCTGCCCCGAATGGGGTCACGCTCGAACTCGTCGGTGAGCACCGGGGCTCCGACGATGCCCTCGAACGACGCGGCACCCACGAAGCGGTGCGCGGTTGGGGTCATCAGCACGCGCACGCCGTGACCGGCCTTGGTGGCAAGCCGCGCGAACTCCAGCGCCTTGTAGGCGGCGATCCCGCCCGTCACGCCCAGGAGAACTCGAGCCATGCGTCAAATGCTACGGCGGGGAACGTCAGCCGCCGGGTGGGCGCTTGCGTCCCTTACGCCCGGTGGCGGTAGTTCAGCTTGCCGGCCGCCAGCTCCTCGAGGGCGATCGTCAGGTAGTTGCCCGAGCCGGTCTCGACCATCGGGGGCGTGTACTCCTCGTAGCTGCCCTCGCCCAGAGCGCGGTAGTAGCTGTTCAGCTGCCGAGCGCGCTTTGCGGCCACCAGCACGGCGGCGTAGTGCGAGTCGGTGCGCTCGAGGAGCTCGTCAACGCGTGGCTTGATCATCGGCGCGGAATTGTAGTGGGCGGACCGCCGGCTAAGCCCGGGAGGAGATCTGCTGCACGGCCCAGCCGTTGCCGTCGGGATCGTGGAAGAACAGGAAGCCGACGTTGTCGAGCTCATCGTCCTCGCCGGCGGGCCGCTGCCCATCCGGCCCGACGACCCGAATCTCGCCCGCCTCGACGCCGCGCTCCAGGAGCTCCGTGCGGGCTGCGCGAATGTCAGGGACCACCAGCTGGAGCCCCTGTAGTGAGCCCGGCGCCATCTCGGAGATGCCCTCGCCGACGACGATGGAGCAGCCCGACCCGGGCGGCGTCAGCTGGACGACCCGCATGTCCTGGCTGAACTCCGAGTCGTGATCGACGTTGAAACCCAGCTGCTCGGAGTAGAACTCCTTGGCCCGGTCCACATCGGCGACGGGGACGACGACCACCTCGAGCGTCCAGTTCATCTGCGACTCCTTTTGCGTTGCGCCACGGTCGGAATTGAGACTGTCTCCCCAACCAGAACTAATCGCGGCCCGGCTCGCCGCGCACGATGCGCTCCAACTCGTCCGCGGCACGCTCGAGATCGTCGTTGACGACGACGTGCTGGAACTCCTGCTGTGCGGCGAGCTCGAGCTCGGCGGTGCGCAGCCGCTCGTCGATGGCCACATCGGTGTCGGTGCCTCGGCCCTCGAGCCGCTCGCGCAACGCCTCAGGAGACGGCGGAGCGATGAACACCAGCACCGCCTCCGGCATCGCCGCGCGCACCTGCCTCGCCCCCTGCACCTCGATCTCGAGGACGACTGAGACCCCGTCCTCCAAGCGCCGCTCCACCTCCGAGCGCAGGGTGCCATAGCGGTTGCCGCTGTAAATGGCGTGCTCGAGGAACTCGTTCGCCTCGGCGCGGCGCTCGAACTCCTCGCGGCTGAGGAAGTGATATTCGCGGCCGTCCTTCTCCCCGTCCCGCGGTTGGCGGGTGGTCGCCGACACCGAGAGCTCCAGGCCGGGCACCCGTTCTCGCAGGGCGCGAATCAGTGTCCCCTTGCCTACCCCCGAGGGGCCCGTGACCACGAAGACCTTCGCCGTGGTGCCCTCCGCCATCGTGCCATCCTGATCGGTAGAGCGGCGGGACCCCACCGCCTCTCCCCCAGTTCGTGATTTGCAGGCGTTAGCGGCGCAGGAACTGGACCAGCTCGACGCGCTGGCGCTCCGACAGCCCGCCGATCGTCTTCGACGGGGAGATCCTGCACTGGGTCAGGATCTTGTTCGCCTTCACGCGCCCGTACTTCGGCACCGCGAGGATCATGTCGAAGGCCTTGGCCGAGAGCACATAGTCCGGTGGATCGGAGAGCAGACGCTCGATCTTCGTCTTGCCCGCCTTGAGGTCACGCTTGAGCTGAGCCCGCTTGGTGCGAATCTCGTTCGCTCTCCGGAGAGCCCGCATCCGCTGCGCGTGTGTTCTTTCGGGAACGGCGGCGGGGGTCTCGACCGAGGGGGCCACTGCGGCGGCGAGTATATCCCCGCTCACGTGGGGCGCAAGGGGGTACCCACCGTTTTCCGGGAAATTCGATTCGACCTCAAGTCGAGGTGGACCCTGCAATCGCGCCGGGCCGCCCCTCCATCCCCCGTGCCAGCAGCTCATCGGCGAGCTCGGAGACGATCCGCTCTCCGGCGGACGGATCGCGAAAGTTGGCGGTTCCGACCGCGATCGCCGTCGCCCCGGAGGACAGGAACTCGATCGCATGAGCTCCCGACTCGATCCCGCCCATCCCGATCACCGGGATCGACACGGCTTCGGCAACTCGCCGGACCTGATCGAGTGCAATGGGGCGGATCGCGGGACCCGAGAGGCCGCCGCCGCCCGCGCCAAGCCAGGGCTGAAGCCCGACGGGATCGCGAGCGGTCGCTCGCAGCGTATTGATCAGCGAGACGGCGTCCGCGCCCCCTTCCTCGGCGGCTCGGGCCACCGCGGCCGGATCGCCGCAGTTGGGAGTGAGCTTGACGATCAACTGCTTCGCGGTGAGAGAGCGAACTGCCTGCAAAAGAGCGTGAGTCTCGGTTGGCTGCTCGCCCACGATGAGGCCGGACTCGACGTTCGGGCAGGAGACGTTGAGCTCGATCGCCGCGACGTCGTCACGTCCGCCGACGCCCTCCACCAGGTGTGCGAAGCCGTCGCGACTCGGCGCCATGACCGACACGATCAGCGGCACGGAGAGCTCCGCCAGGGCGGGCAGGTCCTCCAGCAGGAAGCCGTCGAGCCCTTTGTTGGGAAGCCCGATCGAATTGATCATCCCGGCCGGGGTCTCGAACAGCCGCGGCGGTGGGTTGCCCGCCCGCGGCTCGGGGGTGATGGTCTTGGAGACGTAGGCGCTGAACGGGAACCGCTCGGCCACCGCGTCTCCGAACGCCCTCCGAGCCGCGATGGCGTCGAAGGTGCCGGAGCCATTGAGGACCGGATGCGCGAGCCGCAGCCCGCAGAGATCGAGCGAGAGGTCAGCGCTCATCGATGTCCCGACCCCTCCACCAGCGCTGTGGAGATCTCGTCCGCCCGGACGACCGGGCCGTCCACACAGAGGCGCATGTAGCCGCCGGACGCCAGCGGAATCGCGCAGCCGAAGCACGAGCCGAACCCGCAGGCCATCGGAGCCTCCATCGCGAGCTCGGCGGCGACCTCCCGCTGGGCGCACAGCGCCCGCACCGCTTCGAGCATCGCCGGCGGGCCGCACGCATACACCGCGGCGGTCTGGGCGTCGTCGCCGGCGAGGAGCACCGCGAGCAGGTCGGTCACGTAGCCCCTGTGCCCGGCGTGGCCATCCTCAGTGGCCAGCCGCACCTCCTCGCAGCGAACGAGCTCCTCGACGGCGCCCGAGTGCTCGCGGTCGCGAAAGCCCAGCAGCACCCGTTGTGGCACCCCGGCGCTCGCCAGCCGCCGCCGCAGCAGCGCCAGGGGAGCGATTCCGATCCCGCCACCCACCAGAACCGCGCCGCTGGCGCCCGGCGCGAGCTCGGCCGGCCCGGAGAACGGCCGCCCCAGGGGACCCGTGAGGAGCACACCCTCGCCCTCGGCCAGGGCGGCGAGGAGCTCCGTGCCCGGGCCCACGGCCTCGACCAGGAAATCAAGGCGCACCCCGCCCTCGACCGCCTCGGCATCGGCAACGGAGAACGCGCGCGGCAGGTACGGCCGGCCGCTGCTGGAGCCCCAGCGCTCGGTCGCGAGCATGTAGAACTGGCCGGGCTCGGGCTCTGGCCCGGACCCATCGAGTGCCGAGAAGATCCGGTAACCGCCCGTGGCGACGTTCGCGCTCACGGCCGCCCGTCGGCGGGCGAACGGGGCCAGGACGCGGGCGTCGGCGCTCACGAGTCTGCCCTAGACGCCTTTCCCACGGAGACGTCCAGCTCTGGCTGCGCGGGTTGTAGCTCCTGAAGCGAGCGCGGCTCGGCGCCGCCCGCGCGGGTGGCGAAGATCGCGCGCGTGGCGGCGGAGGCGCCGGTCATGGTGGTCAGGCACGGGATGCCCTGGCGCACCGCGGCCGTCCGGATCTCATAGCCGTCCGAGCGGGCGCCGCTGCCGGTGGGCGTGTTGATCACCAGGTCGACCTCGCGGTTCCGGATGTAGTCGACGACGTGCGGCGAGCCGTCGGCGATCTTGTTGATGGCCTTCACCGGGATCCCCATCCGCGAGATCGCCTGGGCGGTTCCCGAGGTCGCGATGATCCGGAAACCCAGGTCGTGGAAACGAGCGGCAAGCTGGGTCGCGGCCGCCTTGTCGCGGTCGGTGACCGTGATGAAGACCGTCCCCTCGTTCGGCAGCGACACGCCGGCCGCCGCCTGCGCCTTCCCGAAGGCCGTCGGAAAGTCGTCGGCGACGCCCATGACCTCGCCGGTGGACTTCATCTCCGGGCCCAGCACCGAGTCGGCGCCGGCGAAGCGCGCAAACGGCAGCACCGCCTCCTTGACCGAGACGTGGCCGTTTCGCATCGCCGGAAGCTCGACCTCGGAGAGCGACTTGCCGAGCATCAGCAGACACGCGATCTTGGCGAGCGGCGCCCCGATCGCCTTCGAGACGAACGGAACGGTGCGCGAGGCGCGCGGATTGGCCTCGATCACGTAGAGCTCGCCCCCGGCCACGGCGTACTGGATGTTGATCAGGCCCACGACCCCGAGCTCGAGCGCGATGCGGGCGGTGGTGGCCCGGATCTCGTCCAGCATCTCCTCGCCGAGGCTCATCGGCGGGATCACGCACGCCGAGTCGCCCGAGTGCACGCCGGCCTCCTCGACGTGCTGCATGATCGCGGCAACGTCGCACCGCTCCCCGTCGGCAAGCGCGTCCACGTCGACCTCGATCGCGTCCTCGAGAAACCGGTCGAGCAACAGGGGGTGCTCCTGGTCGGCCTTGACGTTTTGCCCGAGATACGTTGCGAGCCCCTCGGCCGAGTAGCAGATCTCCATCGCTCTCCCTCCCAGCACGTACGAGGGCCGCACGAGCAGCGGGAACCCGACGTCCTCGGCGATCATTGCCGCCTCCTCTGCGGAGTGGGCGGTGCCGTACGGCGGATGGCCGATCTCCAGGCGCCTCAGCAGGGCCCCGAAGCGCCCACGGTCCTCAGCGAGGTCGATCGCGTCAACCGGCGTCCCCAGCAGCGTCGCCCCTGCCTCCTCCAGTGCCTTAGCCAACCGCAACGGGGTCTGTCCCCCGAACTGGACGATCACTCCCTCTGGCCGCTCGACCTCAAGCACCGCGAGCACGTCGGGCACCGTCAGCGGCTCGAAGTAGAGGCGGTCTGAGGTGTCGTAATCCGTGGAGACCGTCTCCGGGTTGCAGTTGATCATCACGGCGTCGCGACCGGACTCGCGCACGGTCATCGCAGCGTGTACGCAGCAGTAGTCGAACTCGATGCCCTGCCCGATCCGATTCGGCCCCGAGCCGAGGATCACCACTGAGGCCCGGTCGCCCCTGCGCACCTCGCCCTGAAGGGACGTCGGCGGCCGCTCGTGGGCTGAGTAGTAGTAGGGCGTGCGAGCCTCGAACTCCGCTGCGCAGGTGTCGACGGAGCGAAACGTACGCTCGAGGCCTCCGGTGCCGTCCCCCTCGGTGGCCAGGCCGTGGAGCTCGTGCAGGAACCAGGGGTCGATCGACGTTCGGGCGTGGGCCTCCTCGGGCTGGACCCCGCGCCGAAACGCCTCCAGCAGGAGGTCGAACCGATCGGGCCGGGGCGTTTCCAGACGGCGCAACAGCTCCGCATCATCGGAGGGCAGCTCGACGTCGGAATCGAGCTCTCGCGAGCGCATCGCCTTCGCAAACGATTCGCGGAAGGTGCGCCCGATCGCCATCGCCTCGCCAACCGACTTCATCTGCGTGGTCAGCGCCCCCTCGGCGCCGGGGAATTTCTCGAACGCGAACCGCGGCACCTTCGTGACCACGTAGTCGATCGTCGGCTCGAACGACGCCGGAGTCGCCTCGGTGATGTCGTTCGGGATCTCCTCCAGCGCGTAGCCGACCGCGAGCTTGGCGGCGATCTTGGCGATCGGAAAGCCCGTTGCCTTGGACGCGAGCGCGGAGGAGCGTGACACCCGCGGGTTCATCTCGATCACGACGATCTCCCCGGTTTGGGGATGAACCGCGAACTGGATGTTCGAGCCTCCGGTCTCGACCCCGACGGCGCGGATCACCCGCAGCGCCTGGTCGCGAAGCTCCTGGTAGAGCCGGTCGGTGAGGGTCTGTGCGGGCGCGACAGTGACGCTGTCGCCGGTGTGGACACCCATCGGGTCGACGTTCTCGATCGAGCAGATGACGACCACGTTGTCGTTTCGGTCGCGCATCACCTCCAACTCGAACTCGCCCCAGCCCAGCACCGACTCCTCTACCAGCACCTGATTTATCGGGCTCGCAGCGAGGCCCTCCGAGACGACCTGCGCGAGCTCGGTTTCGGTGCGGCCCACACCACCGCCCTCGCCGCCGAGCGTGAACGCGGGCCTGACGATCGCCGGCAGTCCGACGGTTCCGTCCTCGAGAGCCCGCTCGACCTCGGTGACCGACTGGGCGATCATCGACCAGGGCACGCGCAGGCCCGCGCCCTCCATCGTCTGCCGGAACGCCTCGCGGTCCTCGGCGCGGTGAATCGCCTCGTAGTTCGCTCCGATCAGCTCGACCCCGAAGCGGTCCAGCGTGCCGTCGTCCTGCAGCGCCTTGGCGAGGTTGAGGGCGGTCTGACCCCCGAGGGTCGGCAGCAGGGCGTCCGGGCGCTCCCGCTCGATGATCGCCGCCACCGAGTCGGGGAGCAGTGGCTCGACGTACGTGCGGTCGGCGAACTCGGGGTCGGTCATGATCGTGGCAGGGTTGGAGTTGACGAGCACGACCTCGTAGCCGTCCTGCAGCAGGACCTTGCACGCCTGCACCCCCGAATAGTCGAACTCCGCGGCCTGTCCGATCACGATCGGCCCCGAGCCGATGAGCAGGATCTTCGAGATGTCGTCCCGGCGGGGCATCAGACGGGCAACGGCTCCCCGTTGACGATCGCGGTCTCGGCGCGCTTGGCAGCCTCCGGGTCATACGAGGCCCAGGCGAGCGACATGCGCCCGTCGCGAAGCCGCGCGATCCCGATCATCGGCGCATCGAGCGTCATGCCGCTGACCCTCCCCTGCCCGTGTATTCGAACCCGGCTCCGGACCACGTCCGGCGCGACCTCTGTCACCTCCTCGACCTCGCCACGGAGATCGGTCAACACGTGGCCGAGATCGTGGACGTACTGCTCGATCCCGTGCCGGCCGACGTAGCGACTGCCGGTCATCTCGCGCATCGGCGGACTCCACTCGGCGTCCTCGATGAAGAACTCGTCGTAGCGCTCGACCAGCCCGGCGCCGCCCTCGTCCCTCCAGACGCGCCAGAACTCGCGCAGGAGCTCCACGTTGTCGCTCATCCGGAGGACCTCACGTCGGTCGTCGAGCTCCGGGCCCCGGTCCTCTCCGCCGCCGCGATGGCCTCGCGGTGCGACGGGTAGCTAGCGCCTCTGCGCGCCAGCTCCTCCTCGAACTCGATGACGAATCCGACTTCCAATTGAATCTCCACCCCGCTTCCGCGTCCCTCGAGGCGTGGGCGGACGAGCACAACCACGACGTCGTCCCCGACGTCTCGGAACTCGCGCTCGCCGTAGGTGATGTTCACGGCGTCGGACACGTCGTTCGCCCAAACCACCAGTCCGCGCTTGCCTCGGTACACGCGGCCCTCGACTCCCGAGGTCAAGGCCGACGTGAACTCGATCTGCGGGTGCGCGTGCTGCTCGAACCAGGCCTCGACGAACTCGAGGTCCTTGCGCTCGACGGCGTCGAACACTTCGCCGATTCGCTCGTGCCGGTTCATGCCGCCAGCTCCAGAAAGCGGTCGAAGAGGTAGCGCGAGTCGTGGGGACCCGGACCGGCCTCTGGGTGGTACTGAACAGTGCAGCCGGGCACGTCTCGAAGCACCAGTCCCTCGACCGTCCGGTCGTAGAGGTTGAGGTGCGAGAGCTCGGCGTCGCCAAAGTCGGTTTCCCAGCGCACGGGCTCGTCGGAGTCGATCGTCTCGCCGCCGCCTGGCGGGCGCACGGCGAAGCCATGGTTCTGCGAGGTGATGTCGATCTTGCCGCTCTCCAGGTCCTTGACCGGGTGGTTGGCGCCCCGGTGGCCGAACGGCAGCTTGAAGGTCTCCAGGCCGACGGCCCGGCAGAGCAGTTGGTGGCCGAGGCAGATTCCGACCACGGGCTTGCGACCCACCACGCCGCGGACGCTTTCGACGACATAGTCGAGCGCCGCTGGGTCGCCAGGGCCATTAGCCAGGAACACGAGGTCCGGCTCGCGCGCCAGCACGTCGTCCGCCGATGCCGAGCACGGGAGCAGGGTCAGCCGGCAGCCTCGCTCCCGAAACTGCCGAACGATCGAGAGCTTGATCCCCGTGTCGATGCCCACCACGTGCGGGCCGTCGCCCGCGATCTCCACGGGCTCGGGCGAGGTCACGGTGCGGGCGAAGTCGGCGCCCGCCATCGACGGCTCGGCCGCGACGCGCTCGCGGGCCTCGGCCTCGGAGACCTCCGCCCTAAAGATGCCGCCCCGCATGGCTCCGCGGTCGCGGATGTGGCGCACAAGCGCCCGCGTGTCGACCCCGGAGATCGCGCTGACGCCGCAGTCGCGCAGCCAGTCGAGCCATCCCCCCTCCGAATCCGCGGCGTCCTCGCGGTTCTTGGCCTCCCGCATGATCACTCCGCGCGCCTGGGCGCGCTCGGACTCCATCGCCGCCGCCGCGATGCCGTAGTTGCCGACCAGCGGGTAGGTGAAAGTGATGATCTGGCCCGCGTAGGACGGGTCGGTCACCGCCTCCTGGTAGCCGGTGATCGAGGTGTTGAACACAACCTCGCCGGTCGTCTCCACGCCGTCGGCACCGCAGAGCTCGCCGTCGAGCCGCGTACCGTCTTTGAGCAGGACGAAACCGTCCATCAGGGGTTCGGCGCGTAGTCGAGAACCAGCTTCTGCACGCGCTTGAACTCGTCGGTTCCGGCGCGTCCCACGAGCTCGAAGAGTGCCGTCTCTACGCTCGTGAGCACGGCGCCCGCCCGCTCCGCCTTGTGGAGGCCGACCTCGCGGTTGGCGTCAGTGCGCGAGCCGACTGCGTCGGCGACCACGTGCACCTCGATTCCCAACTCGAGCAGGTCGAGCACGGTCTGGTTGACGCACACGTGCGCCTCGATCCCGCAGACGATCGCCTGGTCGCGCCCGGCAAGATCGAAGCCGTCGGCCGCGGGCGCCGAGAAGACAACCTTCGAGATGGGCTGCGTGCCGGTCGGAAGGTGACCGGCTACCTCCGGCACGGTCGCGCCGAGCCCCTGCGGGTACTGCTCGGTGACCAGGATCGGGATATCCGTCGCCGCGGCACCCTCGACCAGCGTCCCCACTGCGCGAGCCACCTCGTCGAACGTGGGGATCGCCTTGCGAAACGCCTCCTGCACGTCGACCACGACCAGCGCGGCACGATCGGCGTCCAGCTTCACGAGGCGACCGCCATCGCAAAGCTGCGCTGCCTGTACGCGACGCGGCCGGCGGCAACCGTCATCAGCACGCGTCCGCGCAGCGCGACGCCGGTGAAGGCGGAGTTGTGCGACCGGCTTTCCCAGGCGTCGGCACCGGCCTCCCACTCTGAGTCCAGGTCTACCAGCACCAGGTTGGCCTGGCTCCCCCGCGCGAGCGTCGGGGCCTGGAAGCCGAATGGGACCGCCCCCCCGCTCAACCGCTCGACCAGCGTCGCAAGCTCGAGGGCTCCGGGCAGCACGAGCTCGGTGTAAAGGGCCGAGAACGCCGTCTCGAGCCCCGTCACGCCCATCGCCGCCTGCTCGAACGGGACTTCCTTGCGCTCGACCGGGTGTGGGGCGTGATCGGTGGCCACACAGTCGATGGCGCCCGAGCGCAGCCCGGCGAGCAGCGCCTGGCGGTCGTCTTCGGAGCGTAGGGGCGGGTTCATCTTGAAGCGAGAGTCGAGGCTCTTGACCTCGGTGTCAGTGAGGGTGAGGTGATGTGGAGTGACCTCGCAGCTGAGCTCGACGCCCGCCGCCTTCGCAGCCTCGACCGCCTCCACCGACTCGCGAGCCGACAGGTGCTGGACGTGGATGCGAGCGTCCTCGTAGGCGGCGAGCGCGGAGTCGCGCGCGATCATCGTCGACTCGGACACCGACGGAATCCCCGCCAGGCCCAACGCAGCCGACGCGCCGCCCTCGTGCATCACGCCGCCTGCTGAAAGCTCCGGGTCCTCCTCGTGGAGGGCGATCGGTAGCCCGGCGAGCCGCTGGTACTGCAGCGCGCGCCGCAGGACCCTGGCGCTTCGCACCGGCAGGCCGTCGTCTGACAGGCCCACCGCCCCGGCGTCCGCGAGCTCCGCCATCTCCGTCAGCTCCTCGCCGCGCATCCCGCGGGTCACGCAGGCGAGGAACCCCGTTGGCACCGCGGCCTCCGAGCGCGCGCGCTCGCGCAGGGACACGATGCCGACCGCATCGTCGGTCGGCGGCTCCGTGTTGGCCATCGCGAGCACTCCGCAGAATCCGCCCGCCGCGGCGGCACGGGTCCCCGTCTCGATGTCCTCGGCCTCCTCCTGACCGGGGGTTCGCAGGTGTACGTGCGGGTCGAAGAAGGCGGGAAACAGACTCAGCCCCTCCGCCTCGACGACCTCGGCGCCCGGCGCCTTGCCGCCATCCGGCGCGGCGAGCTCGGTGACCTCTCCGCCTCGCACCACGACGTCGTGGACCGCGTCGATACCCGCCCTCGGGTCGAGCACCGAGGCCCGGCGCAGCACCAGGTCCCGCTCCGCCGGGTCACCCGACCCGCGCCAGTCCAGGGATGAGATCGGACGCGCGTCAGCGCTCAAGCCGGCTCCCCGATCGGCGTCGGTGCCGGAAGCTCCTCGTCGGCCCGGGCGCCCTCCGCCCGCGGCTCGCCCCCGGCCAACAGCTCGTACAGGATCGCCATCCGGACCACGAGGCCACTTTCGACCTGGGCGGTGATCAGGGAGTTCGGCCCGTCGATCACCTCGGGCGAGAGCTCGACCCCACGGTTCACCGGGCCCGGGTGCATCAAGAGCTGCCGCGGCCCGAGGCGGCGCGCATCGATCTGGTACCGAGCCGCGTACTCGCGGATCGAGGGCACGAACGACTCGGACATCCGCTCGCGCTGCATTCGCAGCGCGTAGATCACGTCCGCCTCGGAAACCCGGTCGAGATCGTGGGTCACCTCGCACCCCAGCGCCTCCTCCGCGTCTCGCGGCACCAGCGTCGGGGGTCCACAGAGCGTGACGGCGGCCCCCATCATTCGAAAGGCAAGCGCGCAGGACCGCGCGACGCGGCTGTGGGTGACGTCGCCCACGATCCAGATCGCCTTGCCCTCGAGCGATCCCAGGCGCTGCTGAACCGTGTAGACGTCGAGCAGTGCCTGGCTGGGGTGCTCGTGCTTGCCGTCGCCCGCGTTGACGACGGAGGCGTCTGTCCACCGAGCAACCAGTCCCGCCGCCCCGGCGTGCGGCGAGCGGATCACGATCGCCTCGGGGCGGTAGGCACTGAGCGTGGCGATCGTGTCCTTCAGCGACTCGCCCTTGTCAACCGATGATCCGGCCGACTTCACGGAGACGACGTCAGCAGAGAGGCGCTTGGCCGCCAGCTCAAACGACGAGCTCGTGCGGGTGCTCGCCTCGTAGAAGAGGTTGACCACGGTGCGCCCGCGCAGCGTCGGTACCTTCTTGATGTCCCGTCGGCCCACCTCGGCAAAGCTCTCGGCGCGGGCCATGATGCGCTCCACGTCGGCGCGCTCGAGGTCCTCGATCGTCAACAGGTGCTTCACGCTCCCTCCTCGGTTGTGCTGGCACCAGCGGTCTCGCGGGTGTGGTCGATCGTCACCTCGTCGACCTCGTCGGTCTCCTCCAGGCGCACGTACACGCGCTCGGACCGCGAAGTAGGCAGGTTCTTGCCCACGTAGTCGGGGCGAATCGGCAGCTCCCTGTGGCCGCGGTCGGCCAGCACCGCCAACTGCACTCGCGCTGGCCGGCCGTAGTCGAACAGCGCGTCGATCCCGGCCCGGACCGTGCGGCCGGTGAACAGAACGTCGTCGACGAGCACCACCGTGCGCCCGTCGAGGTCGAAGTCCAGGTGCGACGCGTGGACCACCGGTTGAGCGCCCGGCTCGCGGGTGGGGATGTCGTCGCGGTAAAAGGAGATGTCCAGATCGCCGAGTGGCACCTCGGAGCCGGTCAACTCGCCGACCAACGCGTGCAGCCGCCGGGCGAGCACCGCGCCTCGGGTGTGGATGCCGACCAGGGCGATCGAATCGGCGCCCGGGTTCTTCTCTATGATCTCGTGCGCGATCCGCACCAGGGTGCGGCGCAAACCGTCGCGGTCGAGGACGACCTTGTCGTCAGTGCTCATTCAGGCACCTTCCTGGCCTCGCAGGACCGGGTTAAAGGAACCGACAAGGCGAGGGTAGCAGCGTGGGCCGCGGAATCCGATGGACAAGCCGTTTTCAGCTTTCTGATGCCGCAAGCTCCGCGGTTTCCCTGCTGCGCGAGCGGCTGATCGAGCACCGACTGCGCCGCGGCGGCGTCGGGCTCGTGTTCGCCCAGGGCGACGATCCCGAGGTTCCTTTCGCCCCGAACACGATCAGGCAGCGAGCGAAGCGGACCTGGCAGCGCGCCGGGCTCGACCCGCTCACGCTGCACTAGGCCCGACCTACCGAGGCGAAGCTACTTCATCGCCAACGGGCTCAACCTCAAGGCTGTGTCGGTGTTCATGGGCCACGCGACCATCAACATCACCGTCAAGCGCTACCGACACCTCCTGCCGGGATCGGTCGAGGAAGGCGCGGCGCTGCTGGATACCGACGTCGTCGTTCAGCTTGAACGGGCCGAGGATGCGGCGAGAGCCGGCGAGCCGGCTGGCGTGGTCGCGAGCTGACGAGAAGGGCATTCACAGCGCTACCGCTTCTCGTCCAAGCGCAACTCTGGCCTTAGGCGTCTACGCACCGCATCACCCCATCTGTGCGATGAAAGCCCCGCCCGGGTTCTTGTAGGGTCGACATTTGCAGACGCCTGGGATCAGGCTCCCCCGTCCGAAAGGAAGACCGTGGCCGACAGACCAGTGTTCCTCTACGCAGCCGTCTACGACGAGATCGCCGACGCCGAGGCCGATTATGAGGCCGTGTTCGACCTTCACGCTGCGGGAGCGATCGGGACCTTCGACTCCGCGGTGATCCGCAAGGAGGAGGACGGCAAGGTCCGGGTGACGAAGACCGAGAAGCCGACCCAGCACGGCGCCTGGACCGGGGCCGGGGTCGGAGCCCTGGTCGGGATCGTCTTCCCGCCCGCGATCCTCGGCAGCGCGATCGTCGGCGCCGGCGCCGGGGGCTTGGTCGGACACCTCAGGGGCGGGATCTCGCGTGGCGACCTCGAGGAGCTCGGCGAGGAGCTCGAGTCCGGAAACGCGGCCGTGATCGTGATCGGCGAGTCGAAGATCGAGGAGCAGCTCGAGAAGGCGGTGACGCGCGCGAACAAGCTGATCGAGAAGCAGATCGACGCCGACGCCGACGAGCTCAAGCGCGAGATCGAGGCGGCGGCTCGAGAGGACGCCAGCTAGGGCCGGAGCGCGTTCAGCGCCGGTCGAGCGCGTGTGTGGTCAGTTGGGCGAGGACCGTCCCGGCGAGAGCGCCGCTGATGACGTCGGCGGGGTAGTGCACCCCGGCGTGGACGCGCGAGTAAGCGACCAGCGCAGCAAGGCCCTGGAGCGGGATCGCCGCCGCCGGGAGAACGTGACCGACTCCGGTCGCGAATGGCTCGGGTCCGGGGCCGGAGGAGTTCAAGGGGACGCGATCCTATGAGCGGCAGACGGGTCGCCGCAGGCGGTGCCCTGGTGATCGGGTTTGCCGCCATCGCTCTCGCCGTGATCGTGGCGGTCCAGGACTTCCCGCAGGGCCTGATCGTCCTCGGCTTGGTCTGCGTCGGCGGACTGGCCGCCTGGTACGGGGCGCTGCGACGTGGCGCAGTTCGGGTCGCCGGCCTGGGCGGCGGCGCGATTGCGCTCGCGGTGGCGATCCTGCTGCTCCTCGACGAGCGCGCCGTCGAGATCGCCCTGATCGTCGGCGGGCTCGTGGCGGCCGGCGCATGGGCGCGAGCGGCGGTCAGCCAGCGCGCCCACCTGCAGCCCGTACCGGCGCCTCGGCACCCGGTCCTGATCTTCAATCCGAAGTCGGGCGGCGGCAAGGCAGAGAAATTCTCGCTCGCTACCGAGGCGAAGGCGCGCGGCATCGAGGCGATCGAGCTCGGGCCAGGCCAGGACCTCGAGGCGATCGCCCGGGATGCCGTCGCCCGCGGCGCCGACGCTCTCGCCATGGCCGGCGGTGACGGCTCCCAGGCGATCGTGGCTGCGATCGCCGCGGAGCTCGACCTTCCATACGCGTGCGTGCCGGCCGGAACGCGAAACCATTTCGCCCTCGACCTCGGTGTCAATCGCGACGACGTCGTCGGGGCCCTCGACGCCTTCGTGGCCGGCCGCGAGCGCCGGGTGGATCTCGGGGAGGTGAACGGGCGGGTGTTCGTCAACAACGTCTCGCTGGGCGTCTACGCGGAGGCGGTTCAGCGCGCCGGCTACCGGAACGCGAAGCTCCGCACCCTGCTCGACACTGTGCCCGACGCTCTCGGGCCCTCCGGGTCGGGCCTCGACTTGCGGTGGACCGGTCCGGGCGGACACGAGCATCACTCGGGCGCCGTGATCCTGGTCTCGAACAATCGCTACCGGCTCGGGCGGGCGGTCGGCTCCGGAACCCGTCCCGCAATCGATGACGGCCTGCTCGGGGTCACGGTCGCCGGCGCGCCCGCGGGGCGTGGAGAGCGCGGGCGCCTAGCGCAGCGACCGGTGCGGGAGTGGAGCGCGCCGACCTTCGAGGTTGGCGCCGACGACCCGGTTCCCGCCGGAATCGACGGCGAGGCCACGAAGCTCGAGCCGCCTCTGCGATTCGGCATCCGCTCGAGGGTCCTTCGAGTGCGCATCGCCCCCCAGCATCCCGGGGCATCGCCCTCTGCGCTGCTGCCCGAAGGCTTCGTCGACGGCCTACGCGCGCTCGTGCGGATCGCGGCTGGGCGCGGACCAGATGTCAGCTATGGCCAGCCTGCCGACCACGGCCTGTCGACCCAACCACGAACAAAGGAGAACTGATGGACATCGTCGAGATTGAGCAGAAGGAAAAGGTCACCCGCAAGGAGGTCGCGAGCCGGCTGCGGAGGTTGGCGAACATGCTCGCCAAGGGCAACGACGTAAAGTTCGAGCAAGGTGGGATGTCGATGACGGTCCACGTCCCCGACGAGGTCGAGCTCAAGGTGGAGCTCGAGGTGGAAACCGACGAGCGCGAGCTCGAGATCGAGCTGAAATGGTGATTCGGTCAGGTTGGCGTCGAAATCACCCGATTCAGACGATGAATCGCGGATAGCGCCCGTGTAGGTTGGAGTGCGAGCAGGCAACCGCCACAGCCCCACAGGCCGCCGATTAAGCCGTGGACCTGTCGCCTTGCGAGCGCATGCAAAGCGACACTTTCGGCTAGGCCGGTAGCACCACACGCTCGACTCTCCGTGCGTCACAGCGAGAAACGAATCGGGCCACCTATCGGATCGCTCAGATCGTCGGATCGCTCCTCGGCACTCGCCGAGGCAACCGCCCACCTGCTTGGCTGCAGGTTTCGCTGGGCGGCGATCAACTCATCCCCGGGTGCTGCGACCGCGGCCCCCGGGCTGACGTTCTCTAGAC
>DATAFO010000060.1:0-2779 GCA_036257465.1 Solirubrobacterales bacterium
CAGCGACTACCTCGACGGCTACCGCGCGCGCCGGATCGAGGCGCTGCTCCTCGCCCAGCCCGAGCACGACGCCGAGAGCTTCGAGGCGATGCAGTCCGACAACTTCTCGATACCGGGGGTTGAGTCGGTCCACCGGCTCGCCCGGCTCCGGCCCCGCGACCAGCGGGAGGTGACCGCGATCGAGCGGCTGAAGAGCTGGGACGGGCGGCTCGCGCCCGACTCGGTCGCCGCTTCGATCTACCAGGCGTTCACTATGCGGCTCGCCCGAGAGGTTGCGCGATCTGCGATCCGCGACCGCGACCTCACCGAGCGCTGGCTCGACCGCTCGGACAGCGGGTTCATCAACCACGTCACCTCCCCGTGGCGCTGGCACTCGCACCTGCTCGCGCTGTGGGAGGAGGGAGACGAGGAGCTCGTCGGCCGACCGTGGGAGGAGCTCGCCCTCGACGCGCTGCGCGGGGCGCTCGACGACCTCGAGGACCGCTTCGGCCCCGACCCCGAGCGGTGGCGCTGGGGACGCGTCCACCGGCTCGAGTTCCCACACCTGATTGGGGAGGCGAACCCGGTGTTCGCGCAGGTCTTCAACCGCGGCCTCGAGGCCGGCGGCGGCCAGGAGACCGTGAGCCAGATCGCCCACGACCCCAACGACCCGTTCCGGGCGGTGTGGGCGCCGTGCTGGCGGATGGTCGCCGACCCCGGCGATCCGGACAGCTCGCGATGGCAGGCGTTTACCGGCCAATCGGGTCAGCCCGGAAGCCCGCACTACGACGACCTCCAGGTCGACTGGCTCGAGGGCCGCACCCAGCCGATGGTCGGCGAGGGGCCGTGGCGGGAGCTGGTGCTCGAGCCGTAGGTCGGACTAGGCGTGCGCCGGTGTCGGCTCGGCGGCACGCGCCCGCCATTCCCGCCCGATCTCTCGCATTATCGCCGGGTACACGACCAGGTGCCGGAACGGCCTGATCGCGCCCATGTAGACGGTCCCGAGCAGACCATTTGGCTTCACGAGGACGGCGAACTGGGCGCGGTAGGCGCCCGTCCCGTCCGGGACCCAGCCGACGTGCATGACCCCGTGCATGGTCCGGTTGGCGATCTCCGCCGCCCACTCGTCCTCGAGCAGGTATAGCGAGGTGAACGGGAGCGCGTCGAAGTCCGGGCCGGATGGGGCCTCCCGCAGATCCATCGGCAATCGGTCGCGCAGCGTCGGCACCCTGGAGCCGAGGCCGGCGTCCGGGCTGTCCCAACCGAGCAGCTCCCCGATCTTCCACCGGATTGCGAAGAGCGCGCGCGCAGCGCGCGAGGAGCTTCGCGACGGGTCGCCCGAGGCGATCCGCTCCACCAGCCGAGGGAAGTCGTTCGAGCCGCCCGCCGTCGGCAGCGCCCAGACGTCCTCCAGCCGGAAGTCGCGCGTGAGCTCGTGGATCCGCCAGGACCGGGAGGTGTGCGCGGTGTTCGGAAGCCTCATTCGCGGACCTCGCCTTCGTCGTCGCCGTCGGATGACAGATTAACATACGTACATGCATGCACGTACGTCAGATTCGATGAGCCGCCCGACGACCCAGACGCCGGCAGTTCCCCGGCCAACCCAGGCCGACCGGAGCGCTCGCACCAGGAGCGCGTTGCTCGAGTCGGCGGCGAGGCGCCTCTCCCGGTACGGCTACGGCAATTTGGTGCTCGAGCAGGTGGCGCGCGAGGCGGGATACACGCGCGGCGCCCTCTATCACCAGTTCAAGGACAAGGAGGATCTGGCCCTGGCGGTGATCGAATGGGTCAACGAGAGCTGGATGCGGGAGGTCGGCGGGCCGGCCAGGCATGAGCCAGATCCGGTCGCTGAGCTGATCGCGCTGGCACGCGGTCACGCCGTCTTCTGCCGGCGAGACATCGCCCGCGTCGTGATGGCGCTGAGGGTCGAGTTCAGCGGCCAGGATCATCCGGTCGGACGGGAGATCGAGCGGATCTCAGAGACGGGCGTCAAGCGCGTCGCCCGCGTGATCGAGGCAGGGCGCAGACACGGGTCGATTCCGCCCGGTCCGCCCGCCAGGGCGGTCGCGCTGGCGTTTCTCGGAGCGCTCGAGGGCGCGGTGATAGCGCTCGCTGGGCAGGCACCGCACGACGAGCTGCTCGCCGCCCGCGCGGTCGCGGGCGTGGTCGGAGTGCAATCCTGCCTCGCCCTGTGAGCAGGCGTGACCAGATCAAGCTGAGCGAGGGCGAGCAGCGCGAGCTGGTCGAGAACGAGCGCGTCGCGATCGTGTCGAGCCTCGGCCAGCGTGGGTGGCCGCACTCGATGCCCATGTGGTATGTCCCGCGCGACGGTGAGATATGGACCTGGACCTACGCCAAGTCCCAGAAGGTGCGAAACCTGGAGCGGGACCCCCGTGCGACAGTTCTCGTCGAGACCGGCCATGAGTACACCGAGCTGAGGGGGGTGATGATCGAGGCCGAAGCCGAGATCCACCGTGATCTCGCGACCGTGTCCGCCTTCGGCAAGCAGCTCACAGTCCGGTACGCGGAGGGAATCGAGTCGGTCGAGGGCGACGCCGCTGCCGCGCTCGAGGCGCAGGCCGCCAAGCGGGTCGCGATCCAGTTCCACCCCCGACGCACCGCGACGTGGGACCACCGCAAGCTGGGCGGCACCTACTAACGAGCGCGGGCGAGCCGCGGCGCCCCCCGCGCTAGCCTTCGCGCCGCTGATGGAGACGCTCAAGGGGTTGATCCTCTCCGGTGGGGCAGGCACGCGCCTGCGCCCGATCACCCATACCTCGGCGAAGCAGCTCGTGCCCGT
>DATAFO010000006.1:0-13108 GCA_036257465.1 Solirubrobacterales bacterium
CGCGCGGTCAGGGTCTACAGGGCGCGGAACGAGTTCGAGAGCCCGTTGCGCTACAACGTCCACCCGCAGGACCTGATCCGGATCACCAACGAGATCGAACACCGCGGCGAGGAGCTGGCAGCGATCTACCACTCGCATCCGCGCAGCCAGGCGTACCCGTCGCAGACCGACGTCAACCTGGCCGCGAACTGGCCGGATCCGCTGTACTTGATCTGCTCGCTCGCCGTCGACGAGCCGGTGGTGCGAGCCTTCAAGATCCGCGACGGCCAGATCGAGGAGGTCGATCTGCGTGACGAATGAGGCTGGCGGGGCCGAGCCGCTCGCGTGCCCGTCTTGCGCCCGCAAGTACCCGCTCACCGAGCGCTTCTGCGCCGACTGCGGGATGCCGCTCGTCTACGTCGGCAGCCAGGAGGAGCGGCCGATCACCGAGGAGCACGAGCGCGCGCGCAAGGTGAAGCCGCAGTACGTGGGCGGCGAGCTCATCAAGGCTGCCTGGGCTCACAACCAGGCCGAAGCGGAGCTGATCCAGGGGATCCTGCTCGAGGAAGGGATCCCCAGCGTCCAGCGCCGCACCCGGGGGTTCGACGTCCCAGATTTCCTGGCGGCAGGGCCGCGCGACATCCTCGTTCCCCAGGCCGCCCACGACGCCGCGATGGAGCTGCTCGCCGATCAGCGGATCGAGCCCGGAAGCGGGGTCGCGGTGCCACATCGGCGGGGCGACACGTCGCCCGCGCGTCTGGCCGCCGGGATCCTGATCGCGGTCGCGGGGGCGTTCGCCATCGTCTGGCTGCTCTACCAGCTGGCGACCTAGGCGCTACGCGAACGGGTCGTCGGTGCCCAGTGGCTCCTCGACTCCGCCGGCCCGTGGGACCTCCTCCCGCAGGTAGCGGCGCCACTGCCGCTCGACCTTTTCGAGCGGCGCGTCGAAGGCGAGCTCGATGCTGCCTCGGGCGCCCTCTCGCCGGAGCCTGGAGACCAGAACCTGGCAGGCGTCGGGCCCACGCTCGCGCCCGAGCAGATCGAACAGCGTCCCCCCGAGGACCATCGCGTCGCGCGCCGAGGGCGGAAACGACGGCGGGCTGCCGCGCCGCATGCGGGTGTGGACCGCGGCCCGAAAGAGCGGCACCTGGCCCGCGTAGTACTGGGCTCCGCCCTCGATCAGCCACGCCCAGCGCAGATAGCGGGCGAAGCGGCGCGGGCCCCAGGGTGGCGGCAGGCTGTCGTTGTTGGCGGCGATCACGATCTGGGAGTACAGCCGGGCGGCGGTGCCGCGCAGCGCCGCCAGCGAGTCCTCGCCGGCTGCCCGCCGGTCGAGGTAGTCGTCGTTGAGAACGTGCAACTCCGAGGCCATCGCCCACCCTGCGAGGTAGCGGCGGCCTGCGGGCGCCGCGGCCAGGCGCGCGGCGGGCAGGAAGGGGTGCGCGGCGGCCAGCCAGCCCGGCGACGGATGGATCACGATCGTGATCCCTCCCGGAGCGTCGTCGAAGCGCTCCTCGAGGCGCAGTCGCGTGTCCTCGAGCTCGTCGAGAATGCGCTGCGCCGAGCCGGTGTCATCACTCTCGTGCCGAGCCGTGAAGCTCAGCGATTCGGTTTCGACCCACGCCATCCGTAGGCGAGGTTAGTGCCGCACGGGGCGTGACTCTGCGGCCGGGGCTGTGGCTTCCGACGTGCGTCGGCCGATCTAGGGGCCCTCGCCTGCGCGCGAGCGCTCGTAGTCGAGCTCCGAGCGCACGCCGAGCTCGTCGAGCGTTGCCCTTGCCGCCTCCAGCTCCCCCGACTCGCTCACGGCACGCGCGAGGGCGAGCTCGGGCCCGGCCGCGGGTAGTTCGAAGACAAATGCGAGGGCACCCACCGGCCCCAGTGGCACGTGCCGCCGGCCGCCGCGGATCTCCGCCATCCCGGTTTCACCGCGTGCGCAGCGCACGACCTGCATGCTCGCCTCGGTCTTCGATCGGCGCGCAGCGACCTCGACCTCGTCGGCGATGGACGAGCTCACGCTCCAGGTTCCGCACCACGCACCCGCGCGGGCCAGCGCCGCGATCCGCTCGAGGACCTGCTCGGGAGTGAGCTCGCCATCGCATCCTGGGCCCAGCACGGCCAGCAGACCAGGCAGTTCGTCGCTCAGCCTCAGCCCTGCGGCGAGCATCACGGCGTCGCACAGTGGGCTCGCCAGGCCATCCTCGTCGCCCAGCGCGATGGCATCGCCGCCAACGTCGACGTACAGGGCGAGATCGCAGTCAAGCTCGCGGGCGGCGTCGCGAATGCCTCTGGCGGCGCCCGTGGCGCCACGGCTGACGTCGATCAGAACGGTCTCGGCGCCGAGGTGCCCAGCCGCGTGCGTCTCCGAGAACGCCACGCCCTCGGGCGTCGACGTCTGCGGGCCGGCCAGCACCGCCCGTGGCCCGAGCGGCTGGCCGTTCAGGATCTCCTCGCTCGGGCGCGGGCCCGGGTGCGGGTCGATGGGCATGCGCTCCCAGGCGACGCCGCCGAGGACGAACTGCGTTCCAAGCTCCTCGCAGCGGCGCGCCAGCGCCAGCGAGCCTATGACGTCGCCTCCGCCACCGATTCCGAGCACGAGTACGCGACGCGCCCCGCGGACGACCGCTTCGAACGAGCTTGGCGCTATGGCGCGGCTACGCAGGAACCGGCTCGGCTTGGCAGAGCTCGCGGATCGTCGCAGCGGCCCGCTCGAACTCCTCGTCCGCCATCACCGGGGTGCCCTCGAAGGGCAGCTCCCGGTCGATCTCAACCCAGGTGCGGCAGCCGTGATACTCGTCCTTGACCCGCACCGTGACCGGTCGCGGGATGCGGTACACCCGCAGCAGCAGCACGTGCAGGGGGTGGGTCCGCTTCCACCTCAGCCGCTTCTGTGCGTAGTCCTGGGTCCAGACGTGGAACGGCGACAGCGCGTCGACGATTCGCGGATCGTCGGTCTCGAAGTGATCTGAGACCTCCGCCCAGGCCCGGATCCGGACGCGATCGGGCTGGGGGATGCCCCCGTCCTGCAGCAGCGCGCGGGGCGCCGGCTCCTCATCGGGCCAGACGCCCTCCTCGAGCGCGCGCCGCAGCTCGGGGTGGTGCGATTCGCGCACGAGGTCGTTGCGCTGATGGTCGAAGGTCGGATAGAGGAAGAACTGCTCGTGCTCAAGCTCGAAATGCTTGTTCTCCTCGCGGATTCCGCCCTTGCGCAGGGTGACGAGCTGTTCGCCCTCGGCGAGGGCGCGGACCGTCACAGCCCACTCTTTGAAGGCAATAGGCATCGATTTAGATCGCTTGTTTAGGGGGAGGGGGTGAACGTGTTCGGGGCTCATTCGGCCCGCCGAAGGGCGCTTGAGCCCGCTGAGGCAGCGGATTCTAGAGAAATCACGGCTCTTGTCCAAGTTTGTGATCTATGTTGCAAGTCGTCCGAGCCCTCCGCCGCCAGGCGTCTCCAGGCGCAAACTGTCGCCGTCAGACAGGTCACCGGCCGCCTTCGAGGGCAACTCCTGGCCGTTCAGCAGGTTGCGGCCGGGTTGGCCGTCGTCGCCGCCGTCCCTGCCGCGCGGAGCGTGCCGACGGCGCTCGGTGAGCAGCGTGAAGCGCATCGGCTCCAGCGCCTCGATCTCACGCACGATCCCGTCGCCGCCTCGCTGGCGCCCTGCGCCACCGCTGCCGCGCCGGATGCCGAGCTCGCGCACGCGCAGCGGATACTCGGTCTCGAGCGCCTCGACTGGGGTGTTGAGCGTGTTCGACATCGCCACGTGCACCCCGCTTGGCCCGTCGGCGCCCGGACACGCCCCCTGCCCGCCGCCCACGGTCTCGTAGTACGTGAAGCCCTCACCCGCGAGAGTGAGGTTGTTCATTGTCCCCTGGCCCTGGGCCGGGGCGGGCGTCGCCCTCCCGAGCGCGGCGAGCACGAGGTCGGCGACCCGGCTCGAGGTCTCGACGTTTCCGGCGGCGACCGCAGCGGGAAGCCTTGCGTTCAGCAGGCAGCCCTCGGGCGCGCTCACCTCCACCGGGCGGTGCGCACCGGCCGACGGCGGCGCGTCGGGGTCGGCGAGCACGCGCACCGCGAAGAACGCTGCCGACTTGGTGACCGAGAGCGGGCAGTTGAGGTTGCCCTCGACCTGGGGGTCGGTGCCGGCGAAGTCCAGGCGTAGGCGGTCCCCGGACACGGTGGCCGTGACCATCAGGGCCAGGTCGGTTTCGCCGTCGGGGCCGCCCTCGAGCACGTCGTCGGCCTCGTAGCTGCCGTCGGGGAGCTCGGCCAGCCGAGCGCGTGTGCGCCTCTCGGCGTAATCGAGGATCTCGGCCATCCCGGCGCGTAGAAACGCGACCCCGTGCCGTGCGGCGAGGTCGAGCAGCCGGCGCACCCCGGTGAGGTTGGCGGCACGCTGGGCCCGCAGGTCCGCCAGGCGCTGCTGGGGGGCCCGCATCCTCGAAGCGAGATCGGCCAGGGCCTCGTCGTCGACGCGCGTGGGTGGGATCACGACACCTTCGTCCTCGATTCGGGTTGAGTCGACGGGCATCCCACCAGGCGTCGGGCCGCCGACGTCGGCGTGGTGAGCGCGGCTCGCTGCGAAGCCCAACGGAGCGTCGCCGTCAGCGAAGACGGGGGAGATCAGGGTGATGTCGGGCAGGTGCGTGCCGCCGCGGAAGGGGTCGTTGAGCACCCAGAGGTCATCCGGTGCATGGGCCTCGTCAAGCACAGCCGCGACCGCGTCGGGCATCGAGCCGAGGTGAACCGGGATGTGCTCGGCCTGCATCACCAGCTCGCCCGCCGCGTCGAACAGCGCGCTCGAGCAGTCGCGGCGCTCCTTGATGTTCGCCGAGTGCGCCGAGCGAACCAGGACAGCGCCCATCTCCTCGCAGGCGGCCCGAAGCGCTCCGATCAGCACCTGCAGGGCGACTGGATCCAGACTGGGACTGGTCACGACGCGCCTCCGGCGTGCGTGGCCAGCACGGTGCCCAGGTCGTCCACCTCGGCGTCCCACGCCGGGGGGAGCACCAGCGTCGCCTCGGGCAGCTCGAGCACGGCGGGGCCCGAGACACGCTCGCCCGCGGGCGGCTCGCCGCGCATCACCTGCGCGTCGAGCCACTCCTCGCCGAAGCGGGCACGGCGGGCCGAGCGCTCGAGCCTCCCCCCCGGGGCCGCGGCCGGCCGTGGGTCAGGACCCGGCACGGCCATCGCCAGTCGCACGTTCACGAGCTCGACCTCGGCGTCGGGGTCGCGGTAGCCGTAACGACGCTCGTGCTCGGCCCCAAAGTGCTCCCTGAGCTCGGCCGGGTCGGGTCGCGGTGTGCCGGAGACCGCCAGCTCGAAGGCCTGCCCGCGGTAGCGAAGCTCGTAGGTGGCCTCCGGCTGGGCGCCTTCGAGGCCGGCCCCGATCGCCTCGCGCAGCCGGTCGACCTCGGCTGCGATCCGATCGCCCGTGAGCTCCTCTCCGCTCAGCAGGACTGTGCGGGCTGTGTCGCGACGGCGCTCCGCCGCCACCAGGCCCAGCGCCGACAGCACCCCGCTTGCCCGTGGGCAGAGGATGCGCGGCATTCCCAGCTCCTCGGCGAGGGCCGCCGCGTGCATCGGCCCCGCGCCGCCGAACGGCATGAGGGCGAACTCCCGAGGGTCGATCCCGCGCTCCACGGTCACAACCCGCAGCGCCCGCGCCATCTCCTGGTTGGCGACTCGCACGATGCCCGCCGCCGCCGCCAGCTCGGAGAGGCCGAGGTCGTCGGCGAGTGCGCCCACAGCGCGCTCTGCCGCCTGGCGATCGAGCGCGACCCCTCCGGCCAGGTTGGACGACGCATCGAGGTACCCGAGCAGCAGGTTCGCGTCGGTGACGGTGGGCTCGGTGCCGCCGCGGCCGTAGCAGGCAGGCCCCGGTTCTGCCCCCGCGGAGCGCGGGCCGACGCGCAGCGCGCCCCCGTCGTCGCGCCACGCGATCGACCCCCCGCCGGCACCAACCGTGTGTACGTCGACCATCGGCAGCTGGATCACGCGGCCTCCGATCCGGCGCGAGTCGGTGCGGCGAACCCGGCCCTCCTCCACCACGCAGACGTCACACGAGGTACCGCCCATGTCGAGTCCGACGGCATTGCCGTCGCCCGAGAGGGTCGCGAGCAGCGCGGCCGCGACGGCACCGCCCGCCGGGCCCGAGAGCACCGTCTGGGCGCCCGCGCTGGCGGCCTCCCGCGCCGGCGCGACTCCGCCGGAGGACTTCATCACCAGCGGCTCAGGCAGCCCGCGGCCAGCGGCGCTCTCGGTCAGCCGGGCCAGGTACCGGGCCAGCAGGGGGGAGAGGTACGCGTCGATGACCGTGGTCGAGCAGCGCTCGTACTCGCGGAACTGAGGCAGCACCTCGTGCGAGGTGGAGACGTGCGCCTCGGGCAGCTCGGCTCGCAGTCGTTCGGCGAGCCCTCGCTCGTGGGCGGGCTCGAGATACGAGAAGAGCAGGCAGACGGCCACCGATTCGGCGCCGCTGTCGCGGATCGCCATGACGATTCGATCCAGCTCGTCGTCGGCGAGCGGCTCCATCACGCCGTTGGGTCCAATGCGCTCGGCTGCGCCGAAGCGCAGCTCTTCGTCGACCAGCGGTCGCGGTTTTGGCGCGCAGAGGTGGTACAGGCGTGGGCGGTCCTGGCGCGCAATGTCCAGCACGTCGGTGAACCCTGCGGTCGCCACAAGCGCCGTGCGAGCACCGCGCTCCTCGAGCAGCGCATTGGTGCCGACCGTCATCCCGTGCGCGAATGCCTCCACGGCGTCGCTCGACGCCTCGGCCTCGGCGAGGACGGCGTCGACCGCGGCCAGCACGCCCCGAGACTGGTCGTCGGGGGTCGTGGGAGCCTTGGCGGTGTGGAGCCTTTCGCCCTCGTAGAGAACCGCGTCGGTGAACGTCCCGCCGACATCGACTCCCAACAGCATGAGGCGGACGCTAGCCCTTACGGCCTGCCGGCTCGGGCAACAGTCCTCAACACGGAACGGCCCCGGCTGTCGAGCCGGGGCCGTGTCCGCGCCGCCGTCCACCCCAGGGCGGCACCCCCAAGCGCCGCTGTTCCCTTCCCTTGTTTCCCTATCCCACGCCGCGCGGGGCCGTCAGGCAGCAGCGCGTACCCTGTTCACGTCCTTTCCCGGATCATCGATCAGCTCGAGTTCCAGCTCGGGGCCATCGAACGTCTCCTCCAAGTGCTTGTGCGACGGGCAGTAGTCCTTGCTCGGCAGCGGCTCCCGGCGACAGGCGGTGCCCCTGCGAGTGTGGGCCTGGCACCGACGGGGCTGACCGGCCAGGCCGGCCCCGTCGGGCATCCGGGCCAGGAACTCCTGCGCGAGGTTGATGTTGCGCTCGATCACCATCCAGACTCGGAGCTGGTCGCTCATCGCGAAGTGCACGCGCACCTCGTTGAACAGCGAGCGGGCGGGTCGCGCGAAGTAGCGGCGGTCCGTGGTCAGACGCCGAATCGCGGCCTCGCAGGCGTCCAGCACGCGCTGCTTGTTCCTGCATCCCGTCTGGTCGGAGGGATCCTCGATCACACGGGAGGCCAATTCTCGGTAGATCGAGCGGCTGAAGCGATACATCCTCTCTCGCGTCCTTTCCCTTCGGGCCTCCGAGCCTTCCGTCTCTGTGCGGGGGAGGCGGCGCCCAGTATCCCAACGGCTTGTGAAGCGCAAAGGGCCTGGGATTAAATTGAGATTAACGGTCGAATGAGAAATTGCTCGTTCGATTGGATGAGCGCACGCGGGCTCGATCAACTCCACGCCCGCGTCTGAATGGCCTCATCCGATCCGGTTATGAGATGCATGCCGTCGAGCGATCGTGTCGGCAGGGGGTAGTCGGCGCGCGCGTGGACGCCGCGGGACTCCCGGCGCTCCAGCGCGGCACGCGCGATCAGGCGGGCGAGAGGGTAGGGGTCGTCGAGCAGCGGCTCGAGCGAGCGCTCGTGGCGGCGCGGCCCCGCGTGGCGCCACATCGCCTCTCGGGTCGCCGTTGTGGGCGGCTCGAAGCGCCGCGTTGGCGGGTCCGGCCGCCGATCTGCGCCTGCGCCTGCGTCGGTTTCGGCCACGGCTGCGGCGGCGGTCCGGGAGCCGAACACGAAGCACTCGCTGAGCGAGTTCGAAGCCAGCCGATTCGCCCCGTGCAGCCCGGTGCACGCGCATTCGCCCACCGCGAGCAGCCCGGGCAGGCTGGTGCGCCCCTCGAGATCGCACGCCACCCCGCCGATCAGGTAGTGCGCGGCAGGGGCTACCGGCACCGGCTCGGTCTCCGGATCGAGGCCGGCTTCGCGACACACGGCGAACACGTTGGGAAAGCGGTTCGGGTTCAGGCCTCGCAGGTCGAGCAGTACATGGTCTGACTGGTCCGCCTCCATGCGATCGAGGATCGCCGCGGTGACCTGATCGCGCGGGGCGAGCTCGTAGGTGAACCGTCGCCCCGAGGCGTCCAGCAGGGAGGCCCCCTCGCCGCGAACGGCCTCGGTCATCAGCCTGCCGTCCAGGTCACTGTTCGGGAGGGCGAGGGCGGTCGGGTGGAACTGACAGAACTCGAGATCGGTGAGCTCGGCACCCGCCGCGTGAGCGAGAACCGCGCCGGCTCCGATCGCCCCCCACGGGTTCGTGGTCCGGCTCCACAGCGCCGCCCCGCCGCCCGTTGCCAGCACGGTGGAGCGGGCCGCGACGGAGCCGGCATCGGTGATCACGCCGAAGCAGCGGCTTCCGTCGCTCCACAGCGCCGTCGCGGAGGCGCCCTCTAGCACCTCGAGATTCGCTGCCTCGGCCGCGAGCTCGGCCAGGCGGGAGGTGATCGCGCGGCCGGTCTCGCTTCCTCCGGCATGGACGATGCGCCGGGCCGAATGGCCGCCCTCCAGCCCCAGCGCCAACCCGCCGTTCGACTCGCGGTCGAACTCGACGCCACGCCGGCGCAGCTCGTGCACGGCCGCGGGCGCCTCGCGGGCGAGCACGTCCACGGCGCTGCGACGGCACAGGCCACGGCCGGCGGCGAGCGTGTCCGCCGCGTGGCGTTCCGGCGAGTCGTCGTCGCCCAGCGCGGCTGCGAGGCCCCCCTGAGCCCAGTAGCTGGCGCTCTCGGCGAGCGGCTTCCGCGACACGAGCACGGTGGATGCGCCCGCCTCGGCTGCGCGGATGGCCACGTACAGCCCCGCGGCGCCCCCGCCCACGACGGCGATGTCGGCGCCAAGTTGTGCGAAAGCGGCAGGCCTCGTTGGTCCTTCGGTCGGCGATGCCAAGGTGGCGGCTACGGTACCCGTCAGCCGTGACCACGCTCTACGTTGAGCATCCCTCCTCCTATGAGCACGACACCGGGCCACACCCGGAGAACGCGGGTCGACTCCGGGCGATCGAGGAAGCGCTCGCCGACGCCGGCGACCTGGGAATCGAGCGGGTCCGGGCACCGGCTTCGACCCGCGAACAGCTGAGCCGCGTCCACTCGTCGTCCCACATCGACGCGATCCGGGAGCTCACCGAGGCCGGCGGCGGGATGATTGACCTCGACACGACTGCAAGCGCCGGCTCCTGGGATGCCGCCCTGCACGCGGCGGGCGGGGCCGCGTGGGCTGCTCGCACGCTGCTCGCCGACGGCCGACGCACTGCCTTCTGCGGCCTCAGGCCCCCTGGCCATCACGCCGAGACCGACCGGGCGATGGGGTTCTGCCTGTTCAACAACGTCGCGGTGGCGGCGGCCGAAGCGCTCGAGGCCGGGGCCGAGCGCGTGCTGGTGCTCGACTGGGACGTCCACCACGGCAACGGCACCGAGGAGATATTCGCCGCCGACGCGCGAGTGCTCTACGTCTCGATCCACCAGTGGCCGCTCTATCCGGGCACGGGCCCGGCGGAGTACGAGGGCACCGGAGCGGGGGAGGGCTACACGATCAACCTGCCGGTGCCGCCGGGCTCGGGCTCGGAGGATTTCCTCGCCCTGGTTCAGCACCTCGTCGTGCCCGTCGCCCGCGCCTACCAGCCGGGCCTGATTGCCATCTCCGCCGGCTACGACGCGCATCGCGACGATCCGCTCGCCTCGTGCCGGGTGGAGACGGAGGCGTACGCGGACATGGCTGCGAGCGTTCGTGACGTGGCCGCCGAACTCGGTGTTCCGATCCTCGTCTGCCTGGAGGGCGGTTACGCGCCGGCGGCGCTCGCCGCCTCGGTGGTGGCGACGCTCGAGGCACTCGACGGGGACCGGGTGCCGGCACGCGCACCGCTCGAGCCAGCCGCCGCCCATCTCGACCGGGTGCGTCGTCGGTGGGAGCTGCCGCAGCCCGCTGGGTGACCGACGGGGCTACGGGACGAGGCGGCCCTTCAGCTCCGCGAGAAAGACCCGCGGGAAGCCCGGCACGTTGTCGAGGTCGTCGACCGATGCGAAGCCGTGCTCGTCGCGGTATTTGAGAACGCGCTTCGACTGGGTCACCGAGAGGCCCAGCTCCCGCAGCCGCTCGAAGCTGACCGCGCTGAGGCTGACCATGCCCTCCGGCACCTCGGCTGGCTAGCGGTTCTTGAGCTCCAGCTCCGGGGCGGGCGATTCAGGCTCCGGCTCCGGGGTAGCCGGCGGTTCGGGCTCTGGAGTGGCCTCGGCAACGTCGGCGGTCGGGGGAGTCTCACTGAGCCAATCGGGCGGCTCGAGGTCGTGTTCCGCAATCGGTGGCGTGCGGCCAGCTCGGCCTGACAGGCGGTCGATCTCGTCCTTGACCTTCGCCTCGGCCTCGCTCACGGCCCGGCCGGCCTCCGCGCGCGCGCGTGCGGTCTCGAGTCTGCTCTGCGATCCGCTGCTCCGCGTGCCTGCGCAGGCGCTCGGTCTCCTCGGCCAGTTCCTGGTCGGCTGCGGCCACGCGGCTGGCCACCGCGGCGTGTCGCTCGACCTCCTCGAGGCGCCTGTCGGACGCCTCCATGATCGCGGCCTTCTCCCCCAGCTCCTTCGCGCGATCCAGGTCCTCTTCGAGGGCGAGGATCTCGGCCAAAAGGCCTAGCCGGCGCTTTGCCATGCCGCCGAGACTTTACGCAACACGCCGCGGGCGTTCGCCGGCGGCCTCGGCGCCGAACCCACCCCCGGCGCCGCGATCGAGACCGCTAGGAGAGCTCCTCCCAGTCGTGCGGCACCACCCCCAGCTCGGGCTCTCCGTCACCGGGCTCCGCATCGATCGCCTCGGCCTGCTCGAGGGCCCGGTCCAGCCGGTCGCGCGGGACGATGTAGCGCCCCAGAGACAGTCCACGCGTGTCGCTGATTGCGACCAGCGCCGTCTCGTTATCGGCCTCGGCGTTGGCCCGAAACAGCCGCAGGAACACCGGCTCGAAGTCGCCTGTCTCCTCGCAGACGCGGAACGCCAGCACGGCATCCTCCTCGGCTGCGATCGCGTCGAGAGCCTGGATCTGATCTAGCGCCTCGTCTTCGGGCATTGCCCTCTCCTCCCAAGGTCGGCGTTGATTCGCCGCTCGCGCCGGCCACACGTGCGCGTTGCTCCGGCGGTTGCGATGGCCATCCGCGGCCAGCCGGAGATCCGCGCCTCGAGCAACTTCCCCAGGTCGGCATGCAGCGCCAGCGACAGCTCATCGTGTGCGTCGTGCGCGTCGAACTCCTGGCGCCAGTCAGGTCGCTCGCGGTCGAACCTCTTCGGCCGTGCATCCCTGCCATCGCCTCCCGCGATCCGGATACCCAGCAACCCGGCCGCGATCCGAGTGCTGATCCTCGGCCTGATCATGCTGCAAAACCTCCGTGCATCGAACCTCCCCGATCGATCCCCGTTGAGTCCCTGTTGGACGGCTCGAACCTAGTCGCGGCCAGAGGGCTAGTCCAGAGCCAAGGGCCCGAAATACCCGGAACGGGTTAGCCGATCACCGGTAGGTCACGGCGCAACGGCGCGATTTCGCGATTCCAGGGCGCGCGAGTCGGCACCTCGGGGTCTTGTCTCGTCGCCCGGCTGAGCGCACGATCACCGTCGCCAAATCGAGAAAGGAGCGGACTTGTACGCAGCTTTCGCAATCGTGCACGCGCGGGGCTTCGCCCTGCGCGATCGGCTCGCCAGCATTTCGGACAGCCGGGGCCAGGGAACGGTCGAGTACGTCGGCCTGATCCTGCTCGTGTCTCTGCTGATGGTTGGGATGGTGGCCGCGATGAAAGGGTTCAACGGCGCGTCCGGAACCGAGATCGCCGAGGTCATCGTCGCCAAGATCAAGCAAGCGGTGAACGCGATCACGTTCCGCTAGCCGCCGCTCCCATCGCGCTGGGCCGCCGCCCGCCGCGTCCCCGGCCCCGATGGTCCGGGGGTAGAGCGGGCGGCGCCGCCCGGCCTCGTGCCGACCCGCGACCGCTGCTCCGCGACGCCGAGCGGCGCATCCCTTGGCAGACTGGCGCCGATGGCCGCACGCAGTTACGACCGCAAGCCGGGAGACCTGCGCCCGGTGGAGATCGAGCCCAGCTACGTGCGCACTGCCACCGGCTCGTGCCTCTACGAGCAGGGGGAGACCCGGGTGATCTGCACCGCCTCGGCAACGGACTCGGTGCCTCGCTGGCTCGAGGGGTCGGGGCGCGGCTGGGTGACCGCCGAGTACGCGATGCTGCCCGCCTCAACCGGCGACCGCAAGCAGCGCGACATCAGCCGCGGCCGGCAGGACGGACGCGCGGTCGAGATCCAGCGCCTGATCGGGCGCTCGCTGCGCGCCGTCGTTGACCTCAAGGAGCTCGGGGAGCACTCCATCTACGTCGATTGCGACGTCCTGCAGGCCGACGGCGGCACCCGGTGCGCGGCGATCACCGGCGGTTTCGTCGCCCTGGCCCTCGCCGTGGCAGCGATGCGCGAGGACGGACAGCTCAAGGGCGACCCTCTGACCGGCTCCGTCGCCGCCGTGAGCTCGGGGATCGTCGACGGCGAGCTGTTGTGCGACCTCGACTACTCGGAGGACCGGCGGGCCGAGGTCGACGCGAACGTCGTCATCACCGGCGAAGGCGGGCTGGTCGAGGTGCAGGCGACGGCCGAGCGCACCCCGCTCTCGCGCGCATCACTCGACGAGCTGGTCGAGCTCGCAGAGCCCGCGATCGCGGAGCTCTACGAGGCCCAGCTGGCGGCGATCGCCAAGCCCCCGGGCTGATGGCCGAGCCGCCGCGCCGGCTCGTAGTCGCGACCCGGAACCAGC
>DATAFO010000004.1:0-87444 GCA_036257465.1 Solirubrobacterales bacterium
AGCTCGCGCTTCGACGGGCCGCCGGACATGAACCTCTGGATCCGCACCGCGCCGCGGGACGCCGAGTACTTCCTCTGGCACATCGACATCGCCCCCCGGCTCACGGTCCGCGCCGGCTTTGAGCTCGGCACGGGAGTCGACATCAACGTGTACCCGCCCGAGCGCGCGGCCGCCGATCTGCGCGAGGTGATCGGCTAGGGTCCGCCGCCGTGCCGCCGGTCGCCCGCCCCGTTCCCAGCTTCGTCGCCAGCTCCTCCCAGGAGGGCATTCCGTATGGGCGATTCGCCGAGATCCTCGGCGACCATCTCCGCGAGAGAGCCGCGGCGATCGAGGACCTGCCGGCCGGGGTCGAGGTCCCGACCGAGATCGCCTGGTTCCCGGAGCGGGCCTGGGGCGGGCGCGTCTGGATCCCCGCGGCCGCCCGCGCCGACTCGGAGGACGGGCCGATCGAGATCTTCGGCCACGTCTCCTACGTGCAGCCCGCCGAGGGCGACCCCACCGACTTCCAGGCCAAGGCCGACTTCACCGGAGTGCTCGCCGAGGACAACCCCGACTGGCGCATCGACCTCAACGACGACGTGATCGGCCGCTGGCGCGCCGACGGCAACCGGGGCGGCGATGTCACCCTCGTCTGGGGATTGCCGCTGATCCGTGGGGCTGTCGCTGCGACGGCCGAGCTCGACGGCGAGGTGCTCGACCAGGCCGCCGTGACCGACGGACGCTTCAGCTTGGTCGCTGTCGACGCGGTGCATGGCTTCGGCGACGACCTCTACCTCGAGATCCGACTCTGGGATCGCGGCCTGCGAGAGATCGCCTCAGAGAGCCTCTACGACGAGGAGTAGGTCCGGGGCGTCCGCACGGCCTGGGATATTTCCGCGCGATCGCAGTCCCCGAGGGAGGTAGAGGGAGTGAACGAGTATCGCTGGATGGCCCCGCTGACGGGTGTCCTCTTCATCGTCCTGGCGGTCGTCGGCTTCGCCGTGGCCGGTGAGCCGCCAGACACGGACGAAGGCACGCAGGCGATCGTCGACTTCTACAGCGACAACGAGGGGTCGGTGGTCGCCGGATCGATCATCCAGGGTCTGGCCGCCGTGGCCTTCCTGTTCTTCGCCGGAGTGCTGCGGACGGTGCTGCGCGAGGGCCCGGGTGCGCGCGGCACGCTCGCTGCCATCTCGTTTGCGGGTGCGGTGGTGTTCGCGACCGGCGTCGCGATCGATGGCACGATCAATCTCGCCCTCGCCGAGGAGGTGGACACCGAAGGCTTTGACCCGGTCGCCATGCAGGCGATGCTGGGGTTGTGGAACAACGATTGGCTCCCGTTCGCCGTCGGGGTCCTCACCTTCATGCTCGCCAGCGGGCTTGCCATCCTCCGCACCGGCGTGCTGCCGAGCTGGCTGGGCTGGGCGGCAGTCGCGATCGCGATCCTCGCCGGGACGCCGATCGGGTTCGTCGCCTTCTTCGGCTCGGCGCTGTTCGTGCTGGTGGTCAGCGTGATGCTGGCGATGCGCGAGCGTGCCGCGACTAAGGGGACACCCCCGCCGCCCGCTGCCGCGTGAGCTAGCGGAAACCCCTTTGCACCGCCCCGGGGCTTCCGGCGCGCGGGCATGTGGGTGGGGTCACACGGCGGCAGTCATGTGTGGATCGTCACAGACTCACTCCTCCTGCCGGCCTTACGGTCGGGTCAGAGAGGAGGTAGCGATGACCCAGGAACACACCATCCGAGTCCCGACCAGGCTCAAGCGGCGCGCCCTCGGCACGCTGGCTGTTGCGCTCACGGCGACCGCCTTCGCGGTTCCGGCCGCGGCATCCGGTTACTCGACCACCGGGGACGAACTTGCGGGACCGACTTCCGCGTCGACCCCGCCGGCCGCGCCTGAGAGCGCGATCGTGGTGCGTCGGGACGGATCCCAGGCGGTTCCCTTCGTCGCCGATGTGAGCGGCACGTCGTCCGCCGCTGCTGCCAGCAGCGACTTCGACTGGGGCGATGCGGCGATCGGCGCCGGCACCGCACTCGGCATCGTGGCGCTGTTGGGCGCGACCGGTCTTGCGATTCGTAACCGCAGGCGCGTTGCCCCGAGCACGGGCTAAGAGTCCAAAGAACCGTGCGCGGTCGGGCTCGGGCCGATCGACGACGAGTTCGAGCCGGTCGCGGTCGAGTTCCAGCCGGTCGCGCTCGACGTCGACCCAGTCGCGCAACGGGCGTTCCGGCAGCGCTGGCACGAACTCCCGCTCGACGGTGACGCGGCGCCTGGAGGACGCAGCCAAGAAGGCCAAGGTTCCCGCGCTCACGGCGGGCGCCGGCATCGCCGGCCTTGCGGGAGGCATCGCGCTCGCGGGCCGGAGCTCCGGCAAGCGCGTCCTCGGAATGCGGATGCCCACGAAGAGCGGCACCCAGGAGGTGAGCAAGCACCTCGCCGAAGCGACCAAGAACGTCGGCCGCCTCGGCGAGGGAATGGGCTCACTGTCCGCCGAGATTCGCCGAGTGCGCGAGGGCGTTGCAGACGGCAGGAGCTCAAGCTCGCGCTCGCCCATCGAGGTCGTTCTGCAGGGGTTGACGAGACGGCGCTGACCTCCTAGCGGAGTCTGGGAAGGCGGCGCGAGCCGCCTTTTCCCTTTCTAGAAGCCGCTACGCCTATCCGCGGTTGATCGCTGCCGACCGGCCCTCCGCGATCCACGCATGAACAGTCCAAGCTTCCCCGCACGCTCGCCGGCAAACACTCGATTTACAGGAGCCGGGCTGTTGACGTGGAGACGTCGCCGCGGACGGCTGCGCCCGGATCCCCCACCGCTTCCGAACACCCGCAAGGGCGGCCGGCCGTTCTCGGTGAGACTCGGCCGCCCTTCACCTCCCACAGATCCCCATGGCCCTATTGCCCCGACTCGGACCCCCGTAATCATGGATGGCGCTCAGTGTTTCGTTCGCATGGCTGGGATGGAGCTGGGCTGTGGGAGGGGCACGGTGGGTCACGTGGGCCCGGACAGGAAGCTCCTGAGCGATGCGGCCAGGGCCTCTGGCGCCTCTTCCGGGATGAAGTGACCAGAGGGAAGTGGGCCTCCCTTGACGTCGTCGGCCCATTGCCCCCACACGGCCAGCGGACCGTCAGAGATTCCGCCCTCCCCGTCTCCCCATCGCGCCGGGGGCCGCTGCCCACGTCGAGCGTGTGGCGGAGGAAGTACTCGGCGCTAGCGCTCACAAGGCGCTCCGCGAAGGGTGGCGGCTGGGCCAAGAGGAACCAGGGGTAGTAGTCGGGTGATGGCTCCGTCGCCATCCGCTCGAACTGGTCCACCGTGGGGATGATGTTCAGGACACCCAGCCTGTCGACGGCTTCGGGGTGATCCAGGGCCATGCGGTAGGCGACCCGGCCACCGCGGTCGTGGCCCACGACCGCGAAACGCTCGAACCCGAGCCGTTCCATCTGCTCAACGAGCTCCGCAGCCATCGCGCGCTTGCTGTAGCCCTCGCCCTTGGGCCCGCCGACCACCGAGCGACTTTCGCCGTAGCCCTTCAGGTCGCAGACCACGACGGTGTGCTCAGCGAGCAGCGCCGGCGCGACGCGATGCCAGCAATAGTGCGTCTCGGGAAAGCCGTGCAGCAGCAGCACGGCCGGGCCCACGCCCCCCGTCCGGGCCGATACGCCGTCGGCCCGATCTCGATGGTGGCGTACTCGAGACCACCGATCCCAGGCGCTCCCATGAGGTTCGGGGTTGCGATCAGCGCAATGATCGTAACCACTGCGCCACGGCGGCGACGGCGGCGACGCCACGCCGGCGCCCTCCTCCGCCACCCGGCTCATCACTGTAATCGACGCCGCGGGTCGCGGAAACGGCTTCGTCAAGCCGTAAACTGGCACCCGGCCCCGATAGCTCAGTTGGATAGAGCGACTCCCTCCTAAGGAGTAGGTCCCAGGTTCGAATCCTGGTCGGGGCGCCTCGTTAGAGCAGCCGCTTGCGGAAGATGAGGAACTCGCACGGCACGGCGAGTTGGGACGCAAGGTGCGCCGCCGCTTCCTCGAACGGCGCCGACCGGATCACCCGATAGCCGAGCCGGGTGTACCAGCCGTGGAGGCGCTCCTTCTCCGGGTGGACCCATCCCTTGGGGACGAAGAGCTCGAGCTGCATCGTCGCCACGCCGTTTGATCGCATCAACTCCTCCGCGGAGCGCACAAGCTCGCCGCCGACGCCTCTGCCCCACTGGTCCGTCGCCGCCGCCACCATGCCCAGATCCGCCGCATCCGCGCCGAGCGACCGCACGTACGCGCAGCCGACGAGCAGACCCTCGAACGTGGCCGCGAGCATTCCACCGCTGCGGATCGCCTCGGCGATCTCGCCCGGTCCCGTCCTCGTCGTCCCGTCGAGCCACAGCCCGGCTTCGCCGACCGCGTATGCCTCGTTGATCAGGCGGGCGAGCTCCTTGACGAGGGCCTCGTCGCGGGCCTTGTCGGGGGGAACCTGCTTGACCGCGGCCGTCACCACGGAAGCTTTGCGCCCCATCAACGTTCCGCCCGCCGGAGCGCGAGACGGGAGTGCAGCGGCCGGCGGCGCAGCGTGGCCGCGGGCGCGTGCCGGCGGGCCACGTGCTGGCGCAACAACTCGACGAGGTGCAGGGACGGGACGAACGGGTCCGAGACGGCGCGACCGGTCGACAGGCACAGCGCCGCGACGATCGCGCGGTTCTCCTCGGTGACGAGGGCGGGACCCGCAAGCGGGGGCGCACCGTCCAGTGCAGCCAAGCGGATGAGGTCCGCGCCGTCGTCGTCGCGCGCAGCGCGCAGGAGCACGCCGTCGGGCGGAGCAGAGCCGAGCGGGGTTGGCATGGGCCAACGGGGCCACGAAACGATCCATCGCACAATGCGAAGTGCTACCGACACTTAGAAGGTAACGAGATAAATTTTCGGCATGGAGCTCCGCCAGCTTCGTTATCTGGACGCCGTCGCCCGCCGCCGCTCGTTCACTCAGGCCGCGCTCGACCTCCACATCGCACAGTCGGCGCTCTCGCAGCAGGTGGGCCGGCTCGAGCGCGAGCTGGGCGTCGAGCTGCTGCGCCGCACCACCCGCCGCGTCGACGTGACCGAGGCGGGCGAGCTGTTCCTGGCGCGGGCGCGGCGCGCGCTCACCGAGGTGGACGGCGTGCGGGCGGACCTCGATGCACTCCGGGGCCTGGTCCGGGGCACGCTGCGCCTCGGCGGCGTCCCGCCGGCTGGTCCGGTGCACACCGCTGCGCTGATCGCCGACTTCGGCCGTGCCCACCCGGGATTGGCCATCACCGTGCGAGAGGACGTCGCCTTCACGCTGCTCGGCCTGCTCCGCGACGGCAGCCTGGACCTCGTGATGGCGCTCGTCGACCCCGGCGCCCTCGACGGACTCGAGGGCGTGCGGCTGGTCGACGAGGAGCTCGTCCTCATCGCGTCCCTGGACCATCCGCTCGCGCGCGGCAACCGCGTGCCCGTCGAAAGCCTGGCGGGCGAGGCGCTGGTGGCCTACGGGGCCGAGTCGGCGCTGCGCAATGCGCTGCTTTCGCTGGTGCCCAACGGCCGCGTCGTTGCCGAGGCCAACGAGCTGGAGACCGTGCGGGAGCTCACCGCGCGCGGGCTCGGCGTGACGCTCATGCCGCGCACCGTCGTCGCGTCGCACGGCGACCGTCTGGCGATCCGTCCGCTGAGCCCGCGGCACGCGTTGCCCGTTTCGCTCGTCTGGCGCGCCGGCGAGCGCCCCACACCCGCCGCGGAGGCGTTCCGCGAGCACGTGCTGTCCACGGTGCGCACCGCCGGATCAAACATCTAGGCTCGCAGCGGTGAAGCTGATCATCCAGGTCCCGTGCCTGAACGAGGAGGCGACGCTCCCGCGCGTGCTCTCGGAGCTGCCCCGCCAGGTGGCCGGGTTCGAACAGGTCGAGTGGCTGGTGGTCGACGATGGCTCCACCGACCGCACTGCGGAGGTCGCCCGTGAGTGTGGGGTCGATCACCTCGTGCGGCTGACCAACAACAAGGGCCTCGCGGCAGCTTTCCAGGCCGGTCTCGATGCGGCGCTGAAGCTGGGGGCGGACGTGATCGTCAACACCGACGCTGACAACCAGTACGACGCCGCCGATATCCCTAAGCTCGTGGAGCCAATCCTCTCCGGCCGCGCCGACATGGTGGTCGGCGACCGCCGCACGGACACGATCGAGCACTTCTCGACCTCGAAGAAGGTGCTGCAGCGCCTCGGAAGCTGGGTCGTTCGGCGAGCCTCGGGCACGGGCGTTCAAGACACGACCTCGGGCTTTCGCGCCTACAACCGCGAGGCGGCCCTCCAGCTGCTGGTGGTCTCGAACTTCACTTACACCCTCGAGAGCCTGGTCCAGGCCGGGAAGATGCTTGTGGCCGTCGAGCATCTGCCGATCTCGACCAACGAGCAGCTTCGCGAGTCGAGGCTGTTCGGCTCCAACGCCTCGTACGTGCGTCGCAACGGGCTCGCTCTCTTCCGGGCGTACGTGCTCTACGAGCCGTTGCGCGTGTTCATGGTCCTCTCGGCGATCTTCCTGGTCGCGGCGTTGGGGGCGTTCATGCCCTTCCTGCTCGACTTCATCCGCACCGGGGACACCGCGGGGCACATCCAGTCGTTGATCCTCGGCGCGATCCTCCTGCTCACCGCGGTGCAGATGTTCGGGCTCGGGATCATCGGCGACGCCCTCGCTGGCCAGCGGGTGATCGCCCAGCGCGTCTACGAGCGGGTGCGACGCCTGGAGCTGGCGGCGGGAATCGAACCCTCCCACTACGAGCGCGGCTCGCCGCCGGCTGAAGTCAGCGCGCCCGCCGCGACGCCCGAGCGCGAGTCGGCCGACGTTGGCAGGCCCGGGTGAGCGGCCCGGCCGGAAACGTCTACGACAAGTACGCCTCCCGCAACCCGATCGAGAGGCGCTTGGTGGGCCGGTTCCTCACCGACCTGGACGGGATGGTGGGTCGCACGGGCGCCCGCGAGGCGCACGAGGTGGGCTGCGGGGAGGGTGAGCTGGCGCTGCGGCTCGCGGGCGGGGGGCTCCGGGTCAGGGGCTCCGACGTCTCGGCGGAGGTGATCGCGCATGCTCGCGAGCGCGCCACGGCCGCCGGACTCGAGGTGGACTACCAAGCCGCGCCGATTCAGGCGCTCGAGGCCGCGCGCGATGCCGCGGAGCTGATCGTCTGCTGCGAGGTGCTCGAGCACCTTGATGATCCGCGCCGCGCCCTGAGCGTGCTGGTGGCCCTGGCTCGGCCCTGGCTGGTCGTGAGCGTCCCGCGCGAGCCCATCTGGCGAGCGCTCAACCTCGCGCGGCTGAAGTACGTGCGCGAGCTGGGCAACACGCCCGGACACCTCAATCACTGGTCGCGCCGCGGCTTTCTCGAGCTCCTCGAGGGCGAGCTCGAGGTGGTCGAGGTTCGCAGCCCACTGCCCTGGACGATGGCCCTCTGCCGCGTTCGTATGATCGGCGACTCGTGAACGGCGTGCGCGCAGCGGTGGGCTCGATCCGCGCCCGGCCGGGAACGGTTGCGATCGTCTGTCTGGGCCTGGCCTGGGGGTTCGCGATGCACTCGATGGGCTGGGCCCAGCTCGCGCACTTCGCTCAGGTCCGCGCGTTCGACGCGGGCCAGGCGGAGATCGACCCCTGGCACTGGGAGACGGGCGACAAGGCGTGGATCGACGGGCACTTCTACTCCGTCAAGTCGCCAGGCGTGGCGGCGCTCTCGCTGCCGCTCTACCAGGCGCTCGACACCGAGGTCGGACGCGATCTGGCCAGCACCGCGATCACGAACGCACGCCGCACGGCTCATCCCCGCTGGGCTGCCGACGAGCGTCCCAATTACGAGCTGTACGGCTACGACCCGGTGCGCACGATGCTGGTGCAGGCGCGTATCGAGCGCAACGCGCCGGTCGTCTGGGCGCTGACGCTGCTCGTCGCCGTGGTCCCGGCCGTCCTGCTCCTGCTCGGCGTGCGCCGAGTGGCGGACCGCCTCGAGCCGGGCTACGGGACGGCCGCGGCGGTCAGCCTCGGCCTCGGGACGGTCCTGATGATCTTCGCCGCCGAGTACTTCTCGCACGTGATCGCGGCCGCGCTCGGCTTCGCGGCCTTCGCGGTGCTGATGCGCGAGCGCCGTGGGCCTCCGCGGCTCGCCTCCGTCGCGCTGGCCGGGCTCCTCGCCGGTCTCGGGGTGACGTTCGAGTTCCAGGTCGGGCTGGTCGGCCTGATCCTGTTCTTCTACGCGCTGGCGCGCTCTGCGCGGTGGCTGCCGCGGGCCGCCGCCTACGCGACGGGGGCCGTGGCCGGTGCCCTGCCGGCGCTGGCGTTCAACACCTGGGCGCTTGGTGCTCCGTTCGAGCTCGCCTACAGCGAGGCGGTTGCGGAGCTGGGGCGCACCGGCCACGAGGAGCTGGGCCTGAACAGCGACGGGTTCTTCGGGATCACGCTGCCGCGCGCGGACGCCGCCATCGAGCTCCTGCTGGCCAATCGCGGGCTGTTGGTGCTGACCCCGATCCTGGTCATGGCCGTCGTTGGAGTGGTGCTGATGCGCCGGCGGGGCCACCGGGCCGAAGCGAATGTGATCGCGTCGGTGGCGATCGCCTACTTCGTCTACAACAGTGGCTACTGGCAGCCGTTCGGCGGGGGCACGCCCGGGCCGCGGTTCCTGATCCCAGGGCTCCCCTTCCTTGCGATTGGGCTCGCGTTCGCCTATCGCACGATGCCGGCGCTCACCCTGGCCCTGGCAATCCCGTCGGCCGTGGCGATGCTGACCGCGTCGCTGACCTATCCGCTGCTGGGCGAGCAGGGAACCGGGACCTGGGTCGAATGGCTCTCAGACGGAAGCCTCGAGCACACTCTGCTCACGGCCGCCGGCGTCAGCGATCCTTGGCTGGCGACGGTCCCGTTGCTCGCGGCGATCGCCTTCGCGATCGCCTTCGCGGTCCGGGCGACGCCCAGCACGCCTCTGGGATCGCTGGCACCGGCGCTCGCAGCGCTGGGGATCTGGGTGATCGTCGCCGTGCTCGGCCCGTCGATTGCCGGTGACGAGGCGACCCCGCTCGGCGGAGACACCGAGGCGCTGGCGCTGGTCGGCGCCGGCGCGACCCTGTCCCTGGTCACGCTTGCCCTGCTGCGGCTGCGCGAGCGCCGTCCTCAACCGCTCGGCGAGCCCCCTCGCCGACCGGCGCTCAGCGAGCCGATCTCGTAGACGAGCACCCTCCCCACGCGGCTTCGGCGGAGACCTAGTCCGGCGGTCGGCTTGCTTGCCGCGCCGCTCTGCGCCGTGCCCTCGACACGGTCCAGGTGCAGGATCACGCTGCGCACGCCCTCCCTGCGGAGCTCCGCGACGCTGGCGCGGCCGGGAAACTCGTCCATCGCCTCGATCAGGTTCCCCGTGAAATCGGGCTGGATGCTCGAGCGGCCGTTGACGAGGTCTGGGAAGCCGTCCGTTGACCAGAGCAGGTAGCGACGATTGTCCTCGGCCAGCTCCGCAGGGAGGTGGAGCTGCGGCGCTGGCACTTCGGAGACGTCAGCGGGCACCTCGGGCACCTCCGGCTGCGCTTGGCTGCCCGTCGGATCGAAGGGCAATCCGCGGCCCTCGATCACCACGAGGAGGACGATTGCGACCGCGGCAACCCCGGCCAACGCCGCGCGCCGGTCGAATCGCTCCCGCAGGGCCCCGAGCAGCCGCGCGGCACCCGCGCCGGCGAGCAGGGCCAGCCCCAGGCTTGCGAATGTGAACAGGCGGCCCGGCGTGCGCATCCCATCCCATCCGGGGAGGAGCTCATAGGCGACCCGGTAGGGCCACAGCAGCCCGTCGTCCTCCTGGAAGCCGAGCGCAAGCACGGCCGCCCCCGCGGCACCGACTCCGAGGCCGATCCGGACCCCGCGTCGGAGCGATCGTGAGCCCAGCCCGGCGATCGCGAGCCCCAGCACGACCAGCCCGGGGAACAGCGTCTTCTCCTGATGGTTGTTGAGCTCGTCGCGGATCTCGCTCGTCGCGCCGCCCCAGACGAGGTTCTCGGCGGGCGCCACGGCGAAGACCCGGGGGGAATCCGAGTACGCCTCCACCGTCGACGGGGGCCGGTCGGCGTCGGGGTAATCCTCCGACACGCGTAGGTAGGGCTGAGCGATGACCGCGACAACGGCGAGATACAGCGCCGCGCCGGCCGCGGTCGCGACCACGAGCCGCCGGTCGAGCGGCGGGCGCCCGCGGCGAAGCCACACCACACAGGCGATCACCCCCATCAAGAGCAGCAGGTAGGTCAGCGGCAGGCCGAGGGTAGGGCCGAGCGAGAACTGCCAGGCCGCGACGGCGAAGCCAGCCACCAACCAGCCCGCGCTACGCAGCCGGTAGCCGCGCAGCGCCAGCGCGAACGCGAGCGGGATGCCGCCGCTGGAGATCACGTGCATGTGGCCGTCCTGCTCCAGCCGGAAGGGCGCGAACGCGTACGCGGCGCCGGCGACGGCCGCGCCCGCCGGCCCCAGCCCGAGCTCGCGGCCCAGCAGATAGGCGCCGACGAAGGCGAGCGCGTAGGCGAACAGGAACAGCAGGTCGTAGCGCGCCACGGCAGCCTCCGGGCCGGACCCGATCAATCCTGCGGGCGCGTAGCCGATCAGCGCGTCGGAGAACGCGAGCGTGTCCTCCAGCGGCCAGAACTGGTTCGACTGGAAGAAGTCGAGCGGCTGGTGGCCGAGCGCGTGTCCGCCCCAGGCGACCTGCCAAGACTGCGGCAGGGGATCGCCCAGGTCCTTGGGAATCGTCTCGCCCAGGTTGAGCACCAGCGGCCAGTGCATGACGACCGCGAGCAGGCAGGCGCCGAGGCCCACGAGCAGCAGCTCGCGGGGTGTGAGGTCGCGACGAGCCGACATGGGCGCCGTATGCTCGCAGCGCCGCCCCTGTCGCGAACGAGCGGCCGCTACGCCGCCTCTGAGTAGGCCGCCTCGGCCTCCGCCAGCTCGGCCTCGTCCTCCTGCGGAGCCGCGGCCACGGCGGGCTCCGACTTGAGGACTGCCAGCGCGACGCCGATCGCGGCGACCACCAGGCCGGCCCCGATCAGGAACGCGAGCCGGTACCCGTCCGTCAGCGCCTCGGCTGTGGACTCACCGCTGGACAGGAGCGTGTCCGTGCGCGTGGTCGCCAGCGTCGCGAGCACGGCCAGTCCGGCGAGTCCGTGGCCGTCGAGGTCTCCGACTAACCCGAGCCGCCCGCCGCCGCAACGCCTGCTGCGTGGTGTAATCGCGCGGTCGATGGCGGATTCGAAGCAGCCCGCGCAGCGCGGGGAGGAGGAGTCGTCGAGCAGGCAGCGGCTGCTCGCCGCGGTGAAGGTCGCCCGCGAGCTTCTGCCCGGCGACAGCCGCTACGGCGATCGCCTCTCGACCTCCGGCAGCCAGCCGCGCCACGTGCTTGCCCGGCAGCTGGCGGACGCGGCGAGCAGGCGCCCAGGCCTGCTGAGCGAGGTTGGGATGGGCGCCCTTCAGGTTTGGGAGGCCGTCACCGCGGGGGAGGGGCCAAACGACGGCGAACGTCGCCTCGCGATCCTGTTCACCGACCTGGTCGGGTTCTCCAACTGGGCGCTGGAGGCCGGTGACGAGGCGGCTCTGGAGCTCCTGCGAGATGTCGGTGAGGCGATCGAGCCACCGGTGCTCGACCACGGCGGCGAGGTGGTCAAGCGCCTCGGCGACGGGATGATGGCCGTGTTCGCGAGCGCCCAGGACGGGCTCGACGCGGTGTTGGAGGCCCGCGGGCGCCTCGACGGCGTCGAAGCCCCGGGCTACAAACCGCAGATTCGCGCCGGGATGCACCTCGGAACCCCCAAGCGGCTGGGCGACGACTACCTCGGCGTCGACGTCAACGTCGCTGCGCGCGTCGCCGACGAGGCCTCGGCCGGAGACCTGCTCGTCTCGGGCCAGGCGCTTGAGGCGCTCGATTCCGACGGGCTGAAGGTGAAGAAGAAGCTGCACTTCCGGGCCAAGGGGGTTCCGGACGACATCACGGTGTATCTGGTTCGTCCGGGCTCATGAGGAGCCAGCTCGCCGCAGTGGTCGCGGTGCTCGGTCTGGCCCTCGTGGGCTGCGACGACGACTCCGACGCGCCCCGGCCGCCTCCACCCCCGCCGCCGCCCTCAGAAACGGTCCACAAGGTGGGCGACCTGCCCCGAGGCTGGAAGGTTCACACCAACAGCGCGGGCGGCTTCGGGTTCGGAGTGCCCCCGGGGTGGAAGGCGAAGGACCATGCGATCTCGACCTCGGTGCGGTCGTTTGACCGCCTCGTGGCGGTTTCAATCACCCCCGACCGCACCGCCGAGGCTTTCGAGATCCCGCTGGCGAACTTCGCCAGGCGAGCTCTGGCGGCCCTCCCGGGCTTCGACCCTGCGCTGGATCCCGGCCCGACACGTCGCTTCCGCCACCGCTACCAGGGCGCCGAGGCGAGAGCGTCGGGGCGGGCGGAGTCCGGGGTCAAAGAGCAGGTTCGGTTGATCGTGCTGCGCCGCGACTCCCTCGTCACGTTCACGGTCGTGCTCGCGGCCAACGCCAAGCCCTCCGCGCGCCCCAGCGAGCGCCTCGCCGAACGCATGGTGCGGACGTTGCGCAGCCGCCCGATCGGAGCGCCGAGCCCGGGCGGCGACCGGTAGCAGAATCGCCGAGGATCTACCGGTCCGGGCGGTCCGGATAGAGATCGTCGATCGTGGTCAGCGCTTCGAAGGGGGCCCTGGCCGCGATTGCGGCGGCGCCGCCGGCCAGCCGATCCACCACACACAGGGCGCCGACGATCTCGAGCCCCTCCCCCCGCATCCGGTCGATCGCCTCCAGCACAGATCCACCCGTGGTCACCGTGTCCTCCACCACGAGGCACCGCGTCCCGGCGTCGACCGGCCCCTCCACCCAGCGCTGCAGCCCGTGCTGCTTGCGCTCCTTGCGCACGAAGAACCCCCGCAGGCCCTGGCCGCCGGGCACGGCGATAGCCGCGCAGGCGAGCGGAATGGCGGCCATCACCGGCCCACCCACCGCCTCGGCCCCCAGCCGTCCCGCAGCATCGGCGATCAACTCCCCCGCGGCGCGAAAGCCGCGAGGCCGCAGCAGCGCGCGGCGGGCGTCGACGTAGTAGGAGGCGGTCTGCCCGCTGGAGAGGGTGACGTCGCCGATCACCAGCGCGTGGTCGTGCAACTCGGCGACGAGCGTCTCGCGGGCGGTGTCGAGGTCGGCGGAGGCGGAGGCCAAGCCGCCGCTAGTTATAGACCCAGATGTGGTCCCCGAGGTCGATCCAGTTGTAGATGAAGATCGAGTTCGGGATCGGGTTGCGCAGGCAGCCGTGGCTTGCCGGGTAGGTGGGCACCGAGTGGTAGCCGTGCGTCGCCTCACCGCGGTTGTAGTAGACCGAGTAGTACATGCCGAGCGAGTTGAAGCCCGGGGACTTGCGGTAGAAGCGGAAGTGCCCGCGGTCAGACGGCGTCGCCGGCGCGCCGCTGGAGATGTGGTACGTGTACTGCGGCTTGCCCTTCCTGGCGAGCACCATCACCTGGCGCGAGATGTCGACCTCGACGTGCTTGCCCGCCCCCGGGTACTTGAGCTTGAACTCGCCCTTGCCGGCGGCGAGCTTCGCAAAGTCCCCTGCGCTGGCGTTCGGCGTCCGCGCGTTGCCGTTCACCTTGTGAAAGGCGAGCACCGCGCGCCCGGTCCCGGCGCTGTACTGCTTGCCGCCCGGCGCGTGGTAGCCGCGCTTGCGAAGCAGCCGGTTGAGCATCTTCACGGCGGAGCTGGAGTCACCCGGATCGAGGTCGGGGTACCGCAGCGTGAACCCCTGGCTGGTGAAGTTCCCCCCCGCCTGATTGTTGGTGCGCTCCTTGTCGACGCGCACCCGGTAGGTCCCGCCCTTGAGCAGCCTGTTTGTGCGGAACACAAAGCGTCCGAAGTTCTTGCCGGGGACCTCCTTGACGAAGGTCTGCTTGGTCTGCCTTGCCTTGCCCTTGCGAATCAGGCTCACCGTCACCCGCTGGCCGGTGACGAAGGGCCGCACCTTGCCGATGGCCTTGAGGCGGTCGCCCACGGCGACCTTGCCGTTCTTGACCCCCTTGAGGTCGATCTTGACGTCGAACGGCTTCGGGCCGCCGGGCGCGAGGCGCGGGGCGGGCTCGGGCGTTGCCGGAGCGTCCGCAAGCGGCTCGTCCTGCGCCCCCGCAACGCCGGGTAACGCCAGAACTGCAACCGAAAGCCCCCCTGCGATGGCGACACCCCTCGACTTCACTGGCGGCATTCTGGCATACGACTCGGCCATCGCTGCCGGCTCACGAGGACATGAGGATCGCGAACGCGAGCGCGTTGTTGAGCGCGTGCACGGCGATCGGTGGCCACAGCGAGCCCGTTCGCTCGTAGAGCCAGGCAAGGGCAACGCCGAAGACCGTGAGCTGCAGCACCACGCCCCACGTGTCGGCGCCGGTGTAGTGAAAGACGCCCCAGATGCCGGCCGAAACCAGCGCCGCGACCGCGAACGGCGTTCCCCGTCGCAGGCCCGCGAACATGAAGCCACGGAAGAAGATCTCCTCGGTGATCGGCGCCGCGCCGATGATCAGCAGGCCGGCCGCGATCGACCCCAGCACGCCCTCATCCGCGCCGAGGTCCCGGGTGACGTCCTCCTGCTCGGGCTGGATCAGGGCGGCGATCACCAGGGCGCAGCCGATGTAGGCGAAGTAGGCGATCGCCGAGGCCTTGATCGCGGGGTGCAGCGGCCGCCGCAGGCCGAGCTCGGCCGGCGCCGCCACTCCACCCCCGGGCCGCGCCACGGCGAAGGCCACGCCGACGAGCGTCGCCGCCAGCGCCGCCTGCAGCACGAGGGTGGCGGCCAGGCTCTCGATGTCCGGGTCGAAGGCTGAGACGATCCCCGCCTCCACCACCACCAGCGCGAGGAGGACCGCCAGCCCGCCGAGCACGCGGCGCGGACCCCAGGCCGGGGTCGGTTCCTCCGGTGGTGGGCCGGTTGCCGCCGGCTGGGAGTACGGCGTGGGAGCGGTCTCGGAGGACGGCACGTCGTTCACGGTCCCGGCATCCTGCCGGAAACCCGCTCCGGGACCTCCCCCAGCGACGCGATGTCGCCGTTGCCGTCGCGGTCGAGCAGCAGGACGTCGATCCCCGCAGCGCGTGCCCCCGCGAGGTCCTCCTCCTCGGTGTCGCCGACGTGGAGCACCTCGCTGGCCTGGCAACCGGCGAGCTCCACGGCGGCGGCGAAGATCGCCGGGTCGGGCTTGCGGGCACCCGCTCCCGCCGAGGTGACGACGCCGTCGACGGCCTCGAGCAGGTCGCAGCGCTCGAGTACCTCCGGGAGCGAGATGTCCCAGTTGGAGACGCAGACGAGCTTCAGGCCCCGGGCGCGCAGCTCGCTCAGCGCCGGTTTGGCGTCGGGGTAGGCGCGAAACCGGATCGCGGCCATCATCTGGTCGACAGTGACGTCGCGCCCCAGCTCGCGCGAGAGCACGGCGGCGCACCGGCCGCGCAGGTCGGCGAGGGCCTCCGGGTCGGTGCCCTCGTGGGCGTGCTCCTTGTAGTAGCCCATCTCCGCGCGCACGGCGCCGAGCAGCCGTTCGTCGGGCTCGATGCCGAGATCGGGGGCGAGGTGCGTCCACGGCGGCTCGAGCTCGACCAGGGTCCCCAACGCGTCAAGGAACACTGCTCGCGTCTTCATCCGGCGGCCAAGGTTGTCAGGATCGGGGCCGTGGAAGAGACGTTCTGGCAGGAGAACGGGGAGTGGATCGCCGCCGGGATCACCTTGCTGGTCACGTTCGGGCTCGCTTACGTCGTCGATCGCTTGGTGATCGGCCGCGCCACGCGGGTGGCGTCGCGGGTGAGCGACACGACGATCTCGCGAGCGGCTCAGACGCGCCTGCGGATGATCCGGCGGCTGATCTTCGTCACGATCATCGTGATCGGCGTCGGGATCGCGCTCAGCCAGGTCGACCACCTCAACAAGCTCGCCAACGCCGTGCTCGCCTCGGGAGTCGTACTGGGCCTCGTGCTGGGGTTCGCCGCCCAGAAGGTGCTGGCGAACCCGCTTGCGGGGATCATGCTCGCGATCACGCAGCCGATCCGGATCGGCGACAAGGTCACGATCGAGGACGAGACCGGGCGCGTCGATGACCTCACGCTCTCGCACACGTTCATCAACACCGGCGATGGACGGCTGGTGATCGTGCCGAACGAGAGGGTGGCCACGAACGTGATCGTCAACCGGTCCACGGGCGACCTGAGCGCGCCCCCGATCGTCTCGGTCTGGGTGCCGACGGATGCTGACCTGGAGGCAGCGAGAGAGGCGCTCAGGCCGTTGGAGACCTCCGCGGTCGAGGTTGCGGAGATGACGCCCGAGGGCGTGCGCCTCGAGGTCCACGGCCCCCGCCGCGCCGGCGCCACGCGCGACCCCGCCGAGGAGGCGGCCCTGCGCGAGCGCGCTCACAGGGCGCTGCGCGAGGCGGGCGTGCTTCAGAGCGACTAGAGGGATCCTGCAACGCCGCTCGCACGTACCTGAAGGGGAATGGGCCCAGTCTCAGTACCCTTTCCGGGGTAGGTATGACTCAGAGCGCACGCAGACGCCTCAGGCGCTCGCGCGGCTCGGTCGGCAAGAAGATCCTCCTCGCCTTCGGCGCCCTGCTGGGTCTGATCGGCATTGGCGTTGCCAGCGTGGGGCTCTGGGTGCTGGACGTCCGCGCGTCGGCCCCATCGATCGACAGCCTGAAGCCGATCGACCAGGGCTATTCATCCGAGGTCTTCGCCGCTGACGGCACGTCGCTCGGATTCATCGACTCCGACGCCGTTCGCGAGGAGGTCGGCATATCCGAGATCCCGAAGTCGCTTCAGCAGGCGACGGTGGCGATCGAGGACGAGAACTTCTACGAGCACGACGGCGTGGACTACGGGGCCGTGCTCCGGGCAGCGATCGAGAACGTCGAGGCGGGCTTCGAGATCAAGCAGGGCGGCTCGACGATCACGCAGCAGCTCGTCCGCAACCTCTATCTGGAGGACCCGGAGGACACGATCGAGCGCAAGATCATCGAGGGCAAGCTCGCGGAGGAGCTGGAGGAGCAGCGCTCCAAGCGCTGGATCCTCGGCGAGTACCTGAACACCGCGTCGTACGGCACCAACGACGGCCGCACCGCCGTCGGCGTGGAGGCCGCCTCGCAGGTCTACTTCAACAAGCATGTCTCCGAGCTCGACCTCGACGAGGCCGCCCTGCTGGCCGGGCTCCCGCAGGCCCCCTCGGAGTACAACCCGTTCCTCAGCCCCGAGGCGGCCAAGGCGCGGCGCAATGCCGTGCTGCAGCGAATGTACGAGGAGGCCTACATCGACGCGTTCGAGCGCGATCAGGCTCTTCAGGACGGGCTGGGCCTCGAGCGCGGTTACCGGTACGAGCAGAAGCGGGAGCGCTTCTTCTTCGACTACGTCGAGCAGCAGCTGATCGACGAGTACGGCGTCAACACCGTGCGCCAGGGCGGCCTGGAGGTCCACACGACGATCGACCCCCAGCTCCAGGCTGCGGCCGAGGCCGCGATCGTCGCCCATCCGACAACTGGCGCCGCGAATGCCCTCGTCTCCACTGACACCGAGACCGGCGAGATCCTCGCCATGGCCTCCTCCTCGGCCTATGATTCGAGCCAGTTCAACCTTGCGGCTCAGGGCGCGCGCCAGCCCGGGTCAGCGTTCAAGCCGTTCGTGCTCACGACCGCCGTCGACCAGGGCATCGACCCTGACGCCACCTACTACAACGGCCCCAGCACGATCACGCTCGACATCTGCGACGACTCGGGCGTGTACTGCGAGTCCTGGTCCGTGAGCGGGGGCGGCGGCACGATGAGCCTGCGCCAGGCCACGGCGAACTCGATCAACACGATCTTCGCCCAGCTCGGACTCGACGTTGGGCCGGAGAACTTTGCGGACATGGCGAAGCGGATGGGCATCACGTCCGAGCTGCAGGGTTACGCGGCGGAGGCGATCGGCGGCACCAGCACCTGCTGCAGCGTGCTCGAGATGTCGAACGCCTACGCGACGATCGCCAGCGGCGGCGTTCATCACGACCCTGTGGCGATCAGCAGGGTGGAGTTCCCCGACGGAGAGGTTGACGAGCCAGAGGACACCGACGGCCGCCGCGTGCTCAGCGACGGGGTGGCCTACGAGGTCGCCGACGTGATGACCGGCACCCTCGACTACGGCACCGCGGACGGCAACGACATCTCCTGCCCAGCCGCCGGCAAGACCGGCACCACCGAGGAGCAATCGGACGCGTGGTTCGTCGGTTTCACGCCGCACATCTCAACCGCCGTCTGGACTGGCAACCCGGACGCCCGCGTTCCGTTGCCCGGCTACGGTGCTCAGCTCTCAGCGCCGATCTGGCACGACTTCATGACCGTGGCCGCGAGCGAGCCCTGCGACGACTTCCCCGAGCCCGAGAACCCGGCACAGCTGTCGAGCTACTACAGCGAGCACACCGTCGATCCCAACTACGAGCCGTATGAGCCGACTACGCCCGAGGACACCGACGACCGCCGGGGGGGCGACGATGCGACGACGCCCGAGACCGGCGGGGACACCAACGGGTACGACCCCGACCTCTACGCCCCGGGAGCCGGCCAGGATGCGGCGCCGTCGCCGAACCCCGGCGGTGGAGGCGGAAACCAGGGCGGCGGCGGCCCCGCCTCGGGCGGCACCGGCGGCTAGCCAGGCTGCGTTCACAATGAGCCCGTGAAGGGCGAGGTCGAGCTGATCGCCGCATTGCGGGAGCGGCTTGGGGCTGCGGCTGTGCCCGAAAAGGGCTCGCGCCTGGTGATCGGCAGCGGCGACGACGCCGCCGTCACGGAGGTGCGCGGCGCGGTGGCCACCACGGTCGACGCTGTGATCGAAGGGGTTCACTTCGAGCGGTCAACGAGTCCACTGCGGTCGGTGGGGCACAAGGCCCTGGCGGGCGCGCTGTCCGACCTCGCGGCGATGGGCGCCGAACCGGGCGAGGCCTACGTGCAGCTCGGGCTGCCCAAGGGCCCGAGCGAGGCCGAGTGCCTGGAGCTGGCCGACGGGATCGCGGACGTGGCGACCGATCACGGCCTTGTCATCGCGGGAGGCGACGTGACCCGGGCGCCGGTCCTGCTGCTGGCCGTGACCGCCGTCGGCTACGCGCCCTCCCCCGAGGAGCTCGTGCTGCGCTCCGGAGCCCGACCCGGAGATGTCCTCGCGGTGACCGGAGAGCTCGGCGGTGCCGCTGGCGGGCTGCTCGTGCTGAGCAGGCCAGAGCTCGCCGGGGCGGTCTCGGAACCGGTGGCCGACGAGCTGCGGCGTCGCCAGCTTCGACCCCAGCCGCAGATCGAAGCGGGTCGGACATTGGCGCGGACCGGAGCGAAAGCGATGATCGACCTCAGCGACGGCCTCGGCGGAGACGCCCGACACCTCGCTGAGGCTGGCGGCGTTGGCGCGCGGATCGAACTGGGCTCAGTGCCGTTGGCAGCGGGAGTGGAGGCCGTCGCCGCGGCTGCGGGAGTGGAGCGATTCGAGCTCGCGACAGGCGGCGGCGAGGACTACGAGCTGCTCGCGGCGCTGGCCCCCGATGCGCTCTCGAGTGCGATTGGCGCGCTCGACGCGATCGGTGTTTCGCTCACCCGAGTGGGTGAGGTGACAGCCGGCAGCGGCGTCGAGCTCATCGACCCGAGTGGAAACTCGAGGCCTGCTCGCGGCTTCGACCAGCTTGCGCCGCGGCAATCGCGATCCGGCCGCGGTGAAGCAGGCGCAGCTTGAGCCGGATCGCGTCGGCGACGGCGGTCGAATCCATGTCGTAGCCGTTCAGCGCAATCTCTCGCTTCAACCTCGCCAACCTTTCGTCGCGCGTCCTGACGTCTGTCTCTGTCATCCCTTCCCCCAGGATGCTCTTGCATTCCGATAGATCGTCCGCAGACGCCAAAACCGGGATCGGACTTGTGTCCAGAAAGACGCAAATCGAGTGCTCGCCCGCAGTCTCGACTGGGGCCACACCCTAGTTCCGTCCTCCGCGAACCTAGGGTTCTCGGCCGGAGACGAGGATTGCGCCCGCAAGCGAAGCGGCGACGAACGAGAGCCCGAGCATCACCCCGAAGCCGATCTGGCCGTCGGCGACCATGATCGCGAGGATCCACGGTGCGTCGCCACGAAGGTCGAGCGCCGCCGTGACCTCCGCCAGCGCCGCGAGCACCGGCAGGACGGATGCGGCCGCCGCGAGGGCCGTGGTGACCGTGTGGGCGGGCCGCTCGGAGCGCGCCACGAGGAGCCACACGTGCGCGGCCGGGACGAGCAGCAACCCCAGATACGGGTTCGCGAGCCAGATCACCAGCACAGCGACCCCCGACGCCACTCCGAGGCCCGCTGCCGCGGCGGGTCTCGTGACGGTCGTCCTGCGGCTGCGGCCGCGCATCGGCAGCGCGCTAGCGACCATTGCGGCCGCCACCAGGATGAACGTCGCGACGGCGGCGGTGCCCACCTCGAACGGGGCCGGATCGAAGGGGAACCTGGGCCGGGGCACGACCCCGAGCACCGACAGGAGATAGAGAGTGGCCAGCCCGCCGATTGCGGGCAACGCCAGCGACGCTGCCCAGGCGATCCCGGCGCCGAGGGGCTCCGAGCGGCGCAGTGCCCTGGCCGACGCGTCGACCGCCGCAACGAGCCCCGGCAGCAGCAGCGCGATGGCGAGCAGCGACAAGGTCCAGCCGGGAACGAGGTTCCCGCCCACCTCGAGGTGTGTCGCGGGACCGTGCTCCAAGGGCCCGGGCGCCGCGTCCAGTGCCTGCACCAGCGACTGGGCAGCACGGCCGAACTCCCCCACGGTGGCAACCGAGAGGTCCTCCCCCTGGTCGCGTGACGGCTCCAGCGTGCGCTCGCCGGCGGAGGAGATCGCGACGGCGTCGACTCCCATTGCGATCAGCGGCGCCTGCTCCCCGAGCCCGGAGGGGATTGCCAACCGCGCGAGCTGTTCGAATGCCGCCGGGCGGTAAGGCGAGAGCCCGGACTGGGTCTCGACGGCCCGGTCGGCGGAACGTCGAAGCTGTGCGGCCGCGCTGGCGGAGTCCGTGGAAGTCGCAACGACATAGGGCTGGCTGGGCTCGGCGGCGCCGGGCTGGGAGAGCACGACCACGGCCTCGACCTGGTCGCTCGCGAGCAGGCCGTCGAGCAGCTCCCGCGCCCCGGTGGCGCCGTCGCTCCCGCCCGAGGTGGAGGCGAGGACGTATGTCTTGGCGTGGCCGGCCACGGACAGCACGTCCGCCAGCTCCACCAGGACTCCGGTTGCGGCAGCGCTCGACGCGGCCGCGGGTTCGTGCGCCGCGTCCCGGGCGGCCAGCACGACGATCGTCGCGTCGGACTCGCCCGACAGCGTCAACACGACGTTGCGGAGGCTGACGTCGTTGCCGTCGAACGTGGAGTCGTAGGTCTGCTCTGAGGAGGTGCCCGCCTCGATCGCCCCGAAGCGTTCGGCAACCAGGTCGGCGACAAGGTCGTCTCCCTCCGAGCCGGGCGAGCGATCCGGGGCACTGGCGACGATCTCACGGGTCAGCGCCATCGCGGGCCCGGCCTCGAACCCGCTCGTGGGCACCGCGGGCTCGACGTGCTCGGGCACGCCCTGGAGCGAGAACATCATCGTCACGGCGGCCAGCAGCGCAGGCAGAAACGCGACCCGGTAGAGGCGAAAGTCGACGATCAAGGGGCCTGCATACTGCCTGGCCGGCTGAGCGTGCATGCCGGTGCAATCCCGCGGCCGAGGCCAGCGGCAGCCCGGGACTACCCTTCTGGCCATGGGCGGAGCGAGCGACGGGTCGGCTCGAATCCTGCTCGTCGACGACGAGCAGTCCGTGCAAACGCTGCTCACGTACCCCCTGCGCAAGGACGGGTACGAGGTCGTGACGGCCCTCGACGGACGCGAGGCGCTCGATCGCTTCGCCCAGCAGCGCTTCGACCTCGTGGTGCTGGACATCATGCTGCCGAAGCTCGACGGGATCGAGGTCTGTCGGCGCCTGCGCAGCCGCAGCCAGGTGCCGATCATCATGCTCACGGCCAAGGACGACGAGATCGACAAGGTGCTGGGCCTGGAGATGGGCGCCGACGACTACATCACCAAGCCCTTCTCGGTCCGCGAGTTCCGCAGTCGCGTGCGCGCGGCCCTGCGCCGCGCCGAGATGCTGCGCGGGCATCCGACCACCGAGGAGCCGATCTCCTCCGGCGATCTGCGGCTCGACTTCGAGCGCCGCGCGGTCACGATGCGAGACGAGCCTGTCCGCGTCACCTATGTGGAGTTCGAGATCCTCGCCGCCCTGGCTCGTTCGCCCGGCCGGGTGCTGACGCGCGAGATGCTGCTGGAACAGGTGTGGGGCGACTCGGCCTACAGGGACCCCCGAACCGTCGACGTCCACATCCGCCACCTGCGCGAGAAGCTCGAGCGCGACCCGCGCCAGCCGGGGTACCTCTTCACCGTGCGCGGAGTCGGTTACCGATTCCGAGATGAATGAATGACCGCTGCGGCGGCGTCGCCGCGCCGGGTCGATGAACAGCGTCAGAAACCGTCTCGCATTGTTGTTCTTCGTGATCACGGCCGCGGCCGTTGGCTTCATCTACCTTTACGTCGTCCCGCAGCTCCGCTCGAGCCTCACCGCTGAGAAGCTGCGCAACCTTGAATCGGTGGGGACGGAGCAGAGCGCGCGGCTGGCCGCGGCGATGCGCGACGGCATCTCCCAACCGGACCTTCGACGGCTCATCCGCGACATCGACCAGCGCACCGGGGCTCGGGTGACCGTCCTCGGCGTGCGCCCCGGAGCCTCCGGCCCCGAGCCGACCTTCGTGGTCGGTGACTCCGCCGTCGAGCGCACGGCGCTGGTCCCCTCCTATCCGGCCGCGGCAGCAGCGGCCGCAGCCGGCCCGGTGGCGACAGCGGTCGAGCGGATCGAGGGTGAGCGCATCGGCGAGACCGCGATCGCGCTCTACGACGGGGGCGAGCCCCGTTGGGTGGCAGTGCTCTCCGACTCGCTCGACGAGGTGGACGACAACGTCGCGCTGATTCGCCGCCAGATCCTGATCGCCGGCGCGATCGCCCTGCTCGCGGCGCTCGCCGCCGGCTGGTTCGTGGCCGGCGCCCACGCCCGGCGGCTGCGGCGACTCGAGCAGGCCGCGGAGAAGGTGGCCGACGGCGACTTTTCGACCGTGATCCCGATCGGCTCGAACGACGAGGTCGGCCAGCTGGCGATGAGCTTCAACGAGATGCAGAAGCGCCTCGCGCGGCTCGACAGCGCGCGCAAGGAGTTCATCGCCAACGCCTCGCACGAGCTACGGACTCCGATCTTCTCCCTCGGGGGCTTCGTGGAGCTGCTAGACGATGAGGATCCCGACCCGGCCGCGCGCGAGGAGTTCGTGCGGACGATGCGCGAGCAGGTGGCGCGGCTGACCAAGCTCACCGCCGACCTCCTCGACCTCTCCAAGCTCGACGCCGACGCGATCGAGATGAGCGCGCAGCCGGTGGACCTCGGGGAGCTGCTGCGGCGGGTCGTCGCCGAGTTCGGACCAGCCGCCGACCAGCACGATTCGCGGGTCGAAGTCACGGATCAGCGCGGGGTGCTGGCTCTGGCAGACGCCGATAGGACGGCGCAGATCATCCGTATCCTGATCGACAACGCGCTCACCCACACCCCGAAGGGAACCGCGATCTCGGTCACAGCCAAGCAGCAGGACGGAGCCGCCGCCCTGACCGTCAGGGACCGGGGCCCCGGGATCGATGCCCGCGCCCGCGAGCGCGTCTTCGAACGCTTCTACACCGGCGACGAGGTGGGCGGCTCGGGCCTTGGGCTGGCGATCGCCCGCGAGTTGACGCTGCGAATGGACGGGTCGCTGGAGCTGCGCTCCCGTCATGGCCGTACCGAGTTCGAGTTGCGCCTGCCCGGCGCCGTTGCGGCGGCCGGAAGGCGCGCGTAGATGGCCGTGGGCTCGGCCCGATACCAGGCGGCGCTGCGCCAGCTCGTCCTCGGGGCCCTGCTTGCGGTCGCCGTTGCGCTGGCGCTCGGACTCGCCGCCTGCGGCGACGACGACGACGGCGACGCGGGGATGGCGGCCCAGGACGGCGAGACGAGGCGGGTCGTGGTGGAGTCGCAGGACGGGGCCTTCGACTCGCGGACGATCTATGACGCGGCGGCGCCGGGTGTGGTCACCATCCGCTCGATCTTCGGCGATTCGGAGCCCACGCTGCTCGACCCGAGCGGCGGCGGAGGGCAGGGCCAGGGGTCCGGGTTCGTGATCTCCGACGACGGCGAGGTTGTCACCAACGCGCACGTGGTCACGACGGGCGGTGCCGCCGGCGGGGGCGGTGAGATCCGCGAGGCCCGCGAGGTCTACGTCCAGTTCGCCGACCGCAACCAGGTCCCCGCGGAGGTCGTGGGCTTTGACCCCTTCTCCGACGTGGCGCTGTTGAAGGTCGATGCGGAGGGCCTCGACCTGCAGCCGCTGCCGCTCGGCTCGGAGAACGACGTCGAGGTGGGCGAGCCCGTGGCCGCCATCGGGAGTCCGTTTGGCCAGCAGCAATCGCTTTCGATCGGCGTGGTCTCCGCGAGCGACCGGACGATCGATTCGCTGACTCGCTTTGCGATCGACGGCGCGATTCAGACCGACGCCTCGATCAATCCCGGGAACTCGGGCGGGCCGCTGCTCGACGCGGTTGGCGAGGTGGTGGGGATCAACCAGCAGATCAACACCACGTCAGGGGGCAACGAGGGGGTCGGCTTCGCGGTTCCGATCGACCTCGCGGAGCGCGCGATCGACCAGCTGCGCGAGAACGGTGAGGTCTCCTACGCCTACATCGGGGTCGAGACAACGCCGCTGTACCCACAGCTGGCCGAGCGCCTCGGCTTGGACGTCGACACCGGCGCGCTGATCTCCAGCGTCGTCAACGGCGGCCCGGCCGACGACGCGGGGCTACGGGCCGGCAACGAGCCGATCCGCTTCCAGGGCGTCGACATCGACGCAGGAGGGGACGTGATCGTGGCCGTCGACGGGGAGGAGATCGTCAACGAGAGCGACCTGCCCCGCCTGATCTCGCGACTCGACCCAGGCGACGAGGTCACGCTGGAGATCATTCGCGACGGCGAGCACCAAGAGGTCGAGGTCACCCTCGAGGAGCGCCCGGCCAACCTCGCCTAGGGCGACCGGCGCGAGAGGCATCACCAGCGGATGGCCCCCAGCGGCGACAACACGCGGGAGCTGACGCGCGAGCTGGCGCTGGCGCTGCGCGAGCAGGTGCTCCCAGAGCTCGGCCGACACGAGGGTCGCGTCCATGCCGGCACGGGCGAGGGGGGCGACGTGACGTTCGCGATCGACGCGCGCGCCGAGTCGTTCCTCGAGGAGTACCTGGCCGCGCGGGCTCCGCGCGTCGCCTTCTACTCGGAGGATCGCGGGCTCGTCTCGCCCGCCGGCGACCCGAGCTGGGTGCTCGTCGTGGACCCGATCGACGGCACGCGCCCGGCGATGGCCGGCCTCGAATCGGCCTGCGTGTCGGTGGCGGCGGCGCCGCTGGACGACGCCGCACCGACGCTGGGCGACGTGCAGGTGGGGTGCATCGTGGAGATCAAGTCCGGCCGCGCCTTCGTCGCCGAGCGCGACAAAGGGCTCGAACCGGCGCCCGCCCTGTCGGCCAACGCCGACACCACGCGCATGTTCTGGTCGTATGGCCTGCGAGGCCGGCCGGCGCGGGTGATCGCCGAGGTGCTGGGGGATCTGCTCGACGCCTCGTCCGTGGGCGGCGCCACCTTCGACCTGGGCTCGGCGACGTTCGACATGACCCGGATCGCCACCGGACAGCTCGACGCCTACATCGAGCCCGGGCCGCGAATCGTGGATGACGTGCCTGGAATGCGCGCAGAGTTCGAGCGCATCGGGGGCGGCGCGGTGCTCAACAACTCGCCGTACGACGTCGCCGCCGCCGCGCTATGCCTTGCCGAGGCGGGAGCGGTGGTCACCGATGCCTACGGGCGGCCGCTCTCGGAGCGGTCCCTGCTCGGCTCCGGCGCCGAGTTTCAGGTGTCATGCGTCGCCGCGGCCAACCCGGAGCTTCACGCGGCGATCCTGCGCGCGGTCGAAGAGGGAATCCAGCGGCTCGCCCGGCTGGGCTAGCGACGCAGCGCTTTATCCTGCGCCGGTGCTTCAGGAAGTCGCCCTCGGCCAGCGCGCGCTTGCCGACTACACGCACATCGCCGGCCGCGGCCTGATCGATGAGATCAGGGAGCTGGCGGCTGCGCTCGAGGGCAAGAAGATCCTTCACGTCAGCGCCACTGCTTTCGGGGGCGGGGTGTCGGAGATCCTCTACACGCTGGTGCCGCTGATGCGCGACGTCGGCATCGACGCTCACTGGGAGGTGATCATCGGCCGCGAGGAGTTCTTCAACGTCACCAAGCTGATGCACAACTCGCTGCAGGGGGCGGAGCAGGCGATCTCCGACGAGCAGTGGGAGGTGTTCGAGGCGTACAACACGATGAATGCGCAGAGCCTCGAGGGCGACTGGGACGCGATCATCGTCCACGACCCACAGCCGGCGGCGATGAAGCGCAACGCCGCCGACAAGGCGCGACGGTGGATCTGGCGCTGCCACATCGACCTCTCCACGCCGAACCCGGACACGCTGGCCCGCATGCTGCCGCTGATCCACGACTACGACGCCAGCGTGTGGCACCTCGACCAGTACGTGCCCGCGGCGCTTGACGGTGGAATCCGCCGCATCTGCCCGCCGGCGATCGATCCCCTGTCGCCGAAGAACATGGCGCTTTCGCCCGACGACGCGGCCTACGTCTGCGATCAGTTCGGAATCGACACAGAGCGCCCGCTCATCTGTCAGGTGTCGCGCTTTGACCCCTGGAAGGACCCGATCGGCGTCATCGACGCGTACCGCATCGTCACGCAGGAGATCCCCGAGGTGCAGCTGGCACTGGTTGGCTCGATGGCCACCGACGATCCCGAGGGCTGGGAGTTCTTCCACGAGACGTTCCGACACGCGGACGGCGACCCCGACATCAAGATCCTCAACAACCTCAACAACGTCGGCGCGATCGAGGTGAACGCGTTTCAGTCCCAGTCGGACGTGGTGATTCAGAAGTCGATCCGAGAGGGCTTCGGGCTCACGGTCACCGAGGCTCTGTGGAAGGGCCGGCCCGCGGTCGCGGGCAACGTCGGCGGGATCCCGTTGCAGATCGCGGACGGCGTCACCGGGTTCCTGGTCTCCACTCCCGAGGAGACGGCGCAGCGGACGATCGAGATCCTCAAGGACCCAGAGCTGGCCAAGCGCATCGGGCGAGCGGGCAAGGAACACGCGCGCGAGCACTTTCTGACCCCGCGCCTGTTGCGCGACTGGCTGACGCTGTTCACGGACCTGGAGATCTAGCGATGCTCCCGGACCGCCGCCTCGTGATCGTTTCGAATCGGGGGCCTGCGCAGTTCGAACGCCGGCCGGATGGCGAGCGCACGGTGCAGCGGGGTGGCGGCGGGTTGGTGACCGCGCTCACCGGCCTCGTCGCCCATCGCGGCGCGCTGTGGATCGCCTCCGCGATGACCGACGAGGACATCGTGGTGTCGCGCGAGTCGGGGGGCGAACCGGTTTCTGTTGAGCTCGACGACGTGTCCTACGACGTGCTGCTGGTCGAGAGCGAGACAACTGCTTACGACCGCTTCTACAACGTGATCGCTAACCCGATCCTGTGGTTCATCCAGCACTACCTCTGGGATCTCTCCAACGCCCCGGACATCCGCCGTGAGGAGGCGGAGGCGTGGGACGAGGGCTACCGCGTCGTCAACGCGGACCTGGCGCGGGCCGTGCTCGGCGCGGTCGAGTCCGACGACGACCCGCTGGTGATGTTCCACGACTACCACCTCTACACGGCGCCGGCGCTGGTGCGCGCGGAGCGACCGGACGCGGTGCTCCAGCACTTCGTCCACATCCCCTGGTCGCAGCCCGACAGCTGGCGGATCCTGCCGGCTCGGATGCGTGAGGAGATCTACCGCGGCCTGCTCGCCAACGACATCATCGGCTTTCACACGACGGCCTACTGCCGCAACTTTCTGCACTGTTGCCGCGAGCTGATCGAGCTCGAGGTGGACTACCAGCGTGGCGCGATCCTGCACGGCGGCCGTGAGACCTGGGTCCGCGCCTACCCGCTGGGCATCGACGCCAAGCGGCTGGAGCGCGCGGCCACCTCGCCCGAGGTGCTCGCATACGAGGAGGAGGTGCTCGCCCGACGTCGCGACCACATGATCCTGCGCGTCGACCGTGCGGACCTGTCGAAGAACGTGCTACGCGGGTTCACCGCCTTCGACGTCTTCCTCCAGCAGCACCCGGAGTTCCGCGAGCGCGTGACGTTCATCGCCCACCTGCAGCCGTCACGCCAGGACGTCCCGGAGTACCAGGAGTACCTGCAGCGGATCGAGGCGCTTGTTGCGGTGGTCAACCACCGGCACGGGACGACTGACTGGATGCCGATCGACCTGCGCATCTATGAGAACTTCCCCGAGGCCGTGGCGCGCTACAAGCAGTCCGACCTGCTGATCGTCAACTCCCTGTTCGACGGCATGAACCTGGTTGCCAAGGAGGCGCCGGCCGTCAACACCCGCGACGGCGTCGTGATGCTGTCCGAGAACACCGGCGCCCACGAGGAGCTCGGCGACTGCACGCTGACCGTGAACCCGTTCGACATCCAGGAGCAGGCCGACACCATGTATCGGGCGCTGACGATGGACCCCGAGGAGCGGCGGCTGCGCGCCGCGCGCCTGCGGGATATCGTGCGCGACCGCGATCCGGGCGTCTGGATCGAAGAGCAGCTCGCCGACATCCGCGCCAAGACCGAGGGCGCGGCGGTGGGCTAGCGGCTGCGTACGGGGCGCCTACTTCTTCTCGCAGTAGGCGAAGACCTTCCAGGTGCCCGGCTCAACCGAGCTGTTGTTGATTCCCCTCGCCTTCCACTTCTTGCTTCCGCTTTTCTGCGAGAGGTTGGGAAAGAGCTGCGGATCGGTCTCGCTCTCGGCCCCGAAGTCCGGGTTGTCGAAGCCGCCCGAGATCACCCTCTGGTCCTCGTTGCACTTGGCAGTGGCGGTGCTGTTCCCAAGCTGACCAGTGTCGAAGTCAGAGACCGGAACCTCGGTGGTTTCGGAGACCTTCTTCAGCCCCTTGCCGTCGCCGCAGTACGCGTAGGCGGTGAGCTTGCCAGTGGCCGCGCTGAAGTTGAACGCGGAAACGACCCACTTACGGCCGCCCTGCTTTCGCGACTCGAAGGGAAGTAGCGCGGGCACTTGGTCCAAGTCGAGGCCGTAGTCCGGGTTCTCGAAGCCGCCCGAGCGCACCTTCTGCCCCTGGTTGCACTCCGCGGTGGCCGTGCCGGCGCCCTGAGCGGCGACGTTCACGCTCGCGGACTCCTTCGCCAACTTCCTGCCTTCGCGGCAGTAGACGTGGGCGGTCAGGTTGCCATCCTGCTCGCCGAAGTTCTGCGCCTCCACCGTCCACTTCTTTCCCCCCTGCTTTCGCGAAGCGTTCGGAACTAGCAGCGGTGCCGTGTCCTGCTGGCCAGTGAACTCGGCGTCCTTGAAGCCTCCGGAGAGCAGCTTCTCTCCCTGCTCGCACTTCGCGGTCACAGTGCCGATCTCCCCGGGATCGACGTCCACCGTCGCGGACTTCTTGTTCAGGCCAGCTCCAACCGCGACCCCCACGAGAACGCCGAGTGTCAGCGCCGCCACCGTCGCCAGCGCCAGGTACGTCTTCCGTGTGCGCGTCGCCAGCTGCCGCATCCTTGCGCCTCCCTGGTTGTTCGTGAGCCTTGGCGACCCTATCGAGGCTCCGGTGGCGCGGTCAACCCGACGCTGTCACCTTCCTCACCGCCGAGTTGCCCCGCTCGTACGGGTAGCCGGCCTGGGGCGGGACGAGGGCGCGGAACCGGTATGTCGTGCGACCGGTGGTCGCCCGGAGTCGATAGCGAGCGCCGAAGCGGCAGCGCCCGTTGGTGCGGTCGGTCCGAAAGACCTGCCAGTGGTCGTCGCCGACATTCGCCTGGACCTTGACGATGCGCCGCGAGCACCCGGGCCCCGGGAGGCGGCCCTCAAAGCGCAGCCGGTCGCCGTTGCTGGCGCCCGCGGGAGGCCGGACGGCGAAGGTGGGGCGCACCCGCGAGCCCAGTCGCAAGCCGTGGCGGGCGATCACGTTCGACCCCGCGACGTGGTGCACGAAGACGTCGCGGCTCGCGCCGGGCGAAAGCTCGAGGCGGTAGTGGCCGCCGTCTCGGCTGCGGGCCGTCGCTGTCAGTAACACGGGCGAGCCGGCTCGCTCGACGCGCGTCAGGACACAGACGGTGGCGCCCGTCACCGCTGAGCCGTTGGCATCGAGCACGCGTCCCTCGATGGTCGGGGTGCGGTCCGACCGCACCACCGTTCGGTTGCCGCCGCTGGCGAAGCGGGCCGTGAGCCGCGCTCCCGGCTCGCTCGACGCCGGGCACACGTTGTCCACCCACACCCGGCGGCGCTCGCAGTCACGATTGGCGGACCCGTCGAGCGCGAGGTCGGCCGCGCAGGCGGCGACGGCGTTCGGTCCGGTCGTGAAGGCGGCGTGGGCCGTGTCGACCGACCAGGTGCCGCTCGTGGCGCGAGAGCAGGGCACGAGCGCCGTCGCGAACCCGTCGGCCAGCTCGCAGTTGCGCACGTCGGAGGCGAGCTCCGTGCCGTTCGCCGCCACAGAGACCCGGCGCACGCCGCCTCCTCTGTCGGAGGCCTCGAACGAGAGCGTCTCGACGCCCCGAACGACCGGCGTCGCGAGCAGCGATCCACCCTCGAGCTGCACTGTGGGCGCCGTCTGATCTTCGACGCGAATGAACACCCCCTTGACGTAGGCGTGCGCGCTGTCGTCGGCAGCCCGTCCGCAGCCGTTGGCGGCGACGCACCGCAGCATCGCCTCGAGCCTCGTGAAGCTTCCGGCCAGCTGGTGGACGCGGAAGTCGCGGTGCTCGTTCCCGAACTCGGTGCGCGATCCGCTGGTGCGGGTTGCCCATAGCTCGCCGTGGTGTCCGGCGTCGTTGGTGAGGCTTGCGTTCGCCTTCAGCGAGCTGAATATCGTGCCCGCCGGCGCTCGCCAGACCCAAGCGCCGTAGCGTCCGCGCAGCGTCGCTCCGCCGTCCTGGTAGACCTGAAGCCCGTCGCCTGAGCCGCACCGGCGGCGCTCGCGGTAATCCTCGGACGTCCTTTCCCAGACCGCGCCAGCGCCCTGGTCGGCGGGGCTGCACTGCGTGGTCACGTAGCTGCCGGCCTCCGCCGGCCGGGCCGCGATCAAAGTCGCGATGGTGGTGGCTCCGATCGCGAGCAGCCCCAGGCGCACTCGGCGCCGACGAACGGGACTGGAGGATGTCGGGATGCGGTGGCTCATGGGTCTCCTTGTCAACGTTCGAATCCGAACTCCGGGGGATCGGGCGGGGCGTGTGTGGCGGCGGGTTGCGGGGACGGCGGTGCGGCGGCAGATGGCTGGAACGAGGGTGCGCGGACCGGCTGGGGCGGTGAGGGTGCCGGGGCGGGAGGTGGCGCTGAGGTGCGCGAGGGAGGCGTCGGCGTCTTGGGCACCGCCGCCGGCACGTTCTCCGGTCGCCTCGCGACAGAGCGAGGCTGCTTCCGATGCTGAGCCGATTCGCGCCCGCGCTGAGCGGGCGACCTCGGTCGGTCGGCCCGCTCGCGCGGGTTGCGAGCCCGACCGCCGGCGCCCGGCTCGGGAGGCGAAGCCGGATCCAAGGAGGCTTGGCTCGCGGCAAGCGCTCCGGCGGGGCTCGTGGCGAGACCGACGTCTGGCGGGAGCGGCGGCGGCTCTGGCGGGTCGAGCAGGCTCGGTGCGACCACGAGCAGCGCCCCGCCGGCGACCGCTCCTGCGGCCAACCGACCCACGTTCGTCCACCGGATCCGGCTTCGATCCATCCGGGCGCTACAAGCCCGGAGGCCACCCCCGCGCCCCCCGGGCCGTGTATGTCGGGCCGCTATAGTCACCCGCCGCCATGGCCACCGCCACACAGACCGCCGAATACGAGCTCGTGCTGATGCTCGACCCCGAGACCCCCGACGAGCGGCGGGACGAGATCGCCGAGGAGACGCGCCAGCGGATCTCGTCGAGCGGCGAGCTCAAGCACGATCAGGTGTGGGGAATGCGCAAGATGGCCTACGAGATCCGCCAGCGCACCGAGTCCGATTACCGCTTCTTTCGCTTCGCGGCCCAGAGCCCGCTGCTCGACGAGCTGGACCACAACCTGAAGATCACCGACGGTGTGCTGCGATTCCGGATCTTCAAGGTCGAGCCCAGCTCGCCAGCGATCGAGCCGCCGCCGCCGGTCTCGCTCGCCGGCTCGGCTCCCCGCGGTGGAACGGCTCGGCGCGGCGCGCCCAGCGCCAGCCCGCGCGAAAGCGCCCCCGAGGCCGAGGCGCCGGGGTCGCCACCTGATTCCCCTCCGGCCGAGGCGCCGGCAGAGCCTTCTCCGGCCCAGGAACCGGCGGAAGCGCCCCCCGCACCCGACTCTCCGCCAGCGGACGAGCCCGCCGAGCCCGACGCGCCGGATTCACCGCCGGCCGAGCCCCAGCACTAACGGCCGTGCGCACGCAGAAGTGCCCCTCGCTTGGAAGCGTGAGGACAGAGCGGCGCGCCTGTTTGCTCTGGAGGCAGGGCGGTTCGAGGCTAGCCCTCGGGGCCGGGAGAAGGCGCTGACGTGTCGGCCCAGTCTTGGAGCACGCTGGCCGCCTCGGCGCAATCGCCGCCTTCAACGTGGACGCGATCGCGGTCTACACAGGAGCGCTGAAGGAGGTGGCCGAGTCCGAGCGACTGGCGGTTGGGCCACAGCAGGATGCTCGCGATCGTCGTCGGCCTCGGCTTCGGGGCAATCTTCCTGGTCAAGGGCGCAGTCACGATCTGATAGCAGCCCCCGACTGAAGCCGCACTCTCCGACTTTCTCCACGGCCGGGGGAGAGAACGCGCCGGGCGCCGACTTAGACTCCAGAATGGTTAAACAAGTACGGAAGGACTGATTCGAGTGGCCGCCACGAACATAAACAGAGTGATCGTCACGGGGAACCTCACCCGCGATCCCGAGCTGCGAACCCTGCCGAGCGGGACTTCGGTCTGCAAGCTGCGGATCGCCGTCAACAGCCGGCGCAAGGACCAGAGCGGCGAGTGGGTCGACAAGCCCAACTACTTCGACGTCACCGTCTGGGGCGCGCAGGGGGAGAACTGCAGCACCTACCTCTCCAAGGGTCGGCCGGTCGCGATCGACGGTCGGCTCGAGTGGCGCGAGTGGGAGGCCCAGGACGGCTCCGGGAAGAGGCAGGCGGTCGAGATCATCGCCGACTCTGTTCAATTCCTCGGCAGCCGCGATGGCTCCGCCGGAAACGGCAACGCGGGCACGGCACAGTCGGACATCCCGGCCGACACCTCGGACTTCTCCAGCTCCGAGCCCGCCGGCGTCGCCGCGTCCGACGACGACATCCCCTTCTAGACGTATCTCCTGATCCCCCTTCCGGGGCCGCCGCCTTGGCGGCGGCCCCGGGCATGTTGAGGGCCGCCCGAAGCTGGCTATCATGCGTCGCCGCGCCGCCCTTTCGGCGGCGTCTTTGCGAGATGACAGTCGGACGGAACATCCACGAGGTCGGGCGCTGATGGCGCGCCGCCAGCGCACCCAGACCCAGGTTCCGGGCGGACGCCGCCGGGGACGATTCGCCGACCGCTACCGCCCGCGCAAGTACACCCGGATCAACGTCGAGCACATCGACTACAAGGATCTCGGGACCATGCGGCGATTCATCTCGGACCGCGGCAAGGTGCGCTCGCGCCGGGTCACCGGCCTGTCGCGGCGCCACCAGCAGCAGCTCGCCCTGGCGGTGAAGCGCGCGCGGGAGATCGCGCTGCTCCCGTACGTTGGCGAGCGCTAGGGCCCCGTGGCGCAGGCGATCCTGCTCAAGGACGTGGAGGACCTCGGCAGCGCCGGGGAGGCCGTCGACGTCTCGCCTGGCTACCTGCGCAACTACCTGCTGCCGCGCAAGCTGGCCCAGCCCGCCACCAAGGGCGCGCTCGAGGAGGCGCAACGCCGCCGCGAAGCGGCCGAGAAGGCGGCTCGCGAGGCAGCCGAACGGGCCGGTGAGACCGCCGCTCTGCTGTCCAAGACGGTGCTGACGATCCAGCACCGGGCCGGCGAGGACGGAAAGCTCTTCGGCTCGGTCACCAACGCGGAGATCGCCGAAGCAATCGCCGAGGCGCGCGGGATGCGCATCGACCGCAAGAAGATCAAGCTGCCGGAGCCCATCCGCGAGACCGGCACCTACATGGTCGAGATCGAAGTCGGCGGCGGCGAGACGGCGTCCGTGAAGACGATCGTCGCCGAACAGAAGTAGGCGCCCCGGTTCTTCGCGCAAAACCGGCATTCGCGCCGCACGCCGCCTCAGCGGGCGTGATTGGATCGACGCAGAGCGCTCCAGGGGCGATTCCGCCGCCCTCGGGCCTCTAATTGGAGACCGAAGATGGCGACCACCGAGGCATACGTACCGCCCCAGAACCTGGAGGCCGAGGAGTCGGTGCTGGGGGCGATGATGGTCTCCGAGGGGTCGATTACCCCGGTGATCCTCGACGTCCGCCTCGAGGACGAGGACTTCTATCGCGAGCGCCACCGCCTGGTCTTCAGGGCGATCAAGCGACTGTACGAGCGCAGCGAGCCGATCGACGCCCTGACCGTCTCGGAGCTGCTCACCCAGCAGGGCGAGCTGGAGGAGGCCGGCGGGCGCGAGGCTGTTTCGCAGCTCGCCTCCACCGTGCCGGTGCCTGGCAACGCCGGCCACTACGCGCGGATCGTCAAGCAGAACGCACTGCTGCGGCGCCTGCTGACCGCCTCGCAGAAGATCCAGAAGTCGGTCCACGAGCGCGAGGCCGAACCGCAGGAGCTGGTTGAGCAGGCGGAGAGCCTGCTGTTCCGCGTCGCGCACGAGGAGCGCGCGGGCGACTTCAACAAGCTCGCGGAGGTCCTCCACGACGAGGTCGTGAAGCTCGAGGCTCTGGCCAAGGGCGACACCGCCCTCACCGGCACCCCGTCGGGCTTCCGCGACCTCGACGACATGCTGGGCGGCTTTCAGAACGGCAACCTGATCGTGATCGCCGCGCGCCCCGCGGTCGGGAAGTCGGCACTCGTCTGCAACATCGCCGAGAACGTCGCCGCCAAGCAGGGCAAGCCGGTGGCCTTCTTCTCGCTGGAGATGTCGGAGACCGAGCTGGCCCACAGGTTCATCGCCAGCCGCTCGCGGATCTCAAACGACAAGCTGCGGATGGGCAAGGTCTCCTCGCGCGACTGGCCACGCGTGCTGCGCGCCTGCAACGAGCTCGAGTCCGCGCCCCTGTGGCTCGACGATTCCTCCGACCTCAGCCTGCTCGAGCTGCGAGCCAAGGCGCGGCGCCTGGCAGCCAACCAGGGGGGCCTGAGCCTCGTGATCGTGGACTACATGCAATTGATGCGCCCAGAGGACCCCCGGATCAACCGCGTCGAGCAGGTGAGCCAGATCTCGCGCGGGCTGAAGATCCTCGCCGGCGAGCTCAACGTGCCCGTGATCGGGCTCTCGCAGCTCTCACGCGCGCCCGAGCAGCGCCCCGACAAGCGGCCGATGCTGTCGGACCTCAGGGAGTCGGGCCAGATCGAGGCAGACTCGGACGTGGTCATGTTCATCTACCGCGACGCGATCTACAACGACGAGGCCGATCCCAGCGAGACCGAGCTGATCGTCGCCAAGCACCGCAACGGCCGCATCGGGAAGATCACCGTGGTCTTCCTCGAGCAGTACCCCCGCTTCGTCGACCGGGCTCGCAGCGGCGAGCCTCCGGTCGAGCAGCGACCTGGAGAGGGGCCGCCGCTCACCGACCTCTCCGAGGCCGACGAAGCGTGAGCGCTGGCCAGCCCAAACCGGTGCGCCTCGTTGGGGCAGCGCTCGGCGACCGCCCGGCCTGTCCGCTGGGTGTGTGCGACGGCTCGGGCTGGATCCTGGGGCCGGAGGACGTGGCCCGCCCCTGCGAGTGCCGCGAGTCACAGCTCGCGCGCCGACGTGCCCGGGGCGTCGCCTCGGCGATCCCGCGCAAGTATCGGTCGGTCAGCTTCGACGCCCCACCCGTCAGCAACCTGCCCTCGGCGGCGGTGGGGGAGATCCGCCGCTACGTCGACAACCTGGAAGAGAACCTCGAGGCAGGGAGAGGAGCGTGGCTGTTCGGGGACGTCGGCACCGGCAAGACGTCCCTCGCGATGCTGGTCTCGAAGTCCGCCCTCGAGGCCGGCCACACCGTGGCGATCTACTCCGTCCCACGGCTGCTGGCCGAGATCAGGCGCACCTACGACTCCAACCCTGGCGAGACGTCCTACCTGGACTTCGTCGACCGGCTCGTCGGCGTCGACCTGCTCCACCTCGACGATCTCGGCACCGAGAAGCGCAGCGACTGGGTCCTAGAGCAGCTCTACTCGATCGTCAACGAGCGGTACGAAGCCACACGCGCCATCCTCGTGACCAGCAACCTCGGCGAGCACGAGCTCCGAGATCAGATCGGCGAGCGCACTGTCTCGCGCCTGATCGAGATCTGCGGCCAGCACATGGTCCCGATGAGCGGGCGAGACCTGCGCGACGCGGCGCAGATCTAGTCGCGCACTCATAATCACCCGGCGATGCCAGGCATAGTCATAGTCGGCGCCCAGTGGGGCGACGAGGGCAAGGGCAAAATCACCGACCTGCTCGCGGAGCCGGCCGAGGTCGTGGTGCGCTTTCAGGGCGGAAACAACGCCGGGCACACGATCGTTCGCGACGGCGAGGAGTTCAAATTCCACCTGATCCCTTCGGGCATCCTCTACCCCGGCAAGACCTGCGTGATCGGCAACGGGGTGGTGATCGACCCCGGGGTGCTGATCGGCGAGCTGGAGGGCCTGCGCCAGCGCCAGATCGACGCGGGCGGGCTCCGAGTCTCCGCCAACGCCCACCTGATCATGCCCTACCACGTGCTGCTCGACACGGCGGGCGAGGCCAAGCTGGGCAAGCTCGAGATCGGGACAACCAAGCGCGGGATCGGTCCCTGCTACGCCGACAAGGCCGCGCGCCTCGGAATCCGCGTCCAGGACCTGCTGGACGCCAAGATCCTGCGCAAGAAGATCATGGCGGCGATGGAGCCTAAGCAGCAGATGCTGCGCCCGTTCGCCAAGGACCCACGCCTCGACCTCCACGCCATGACCGAGGAATACCTGCGCTATGGCCACCGGCTGGAGCCCCACATCGCCGACACGGCCCGCCTTTGCTGGGAGGCTCTGGACGCCAACCGCACGGTGATCTTCGAGGGGGCCCAGGGCACGCTGCTCGACCTCGATCACGGCACCTATCCGTTCGTCACCTCATCGAACCCCGTCGCGGGCACGGCCTGCGTCGGCGCAGGCGTGGGCCCGGGCGACATCGACGAGGTGTGGGGCGTGGCAAAGGCCTACGCGACACGCGTCGGGGCCGGCCCGTTCCCGACCGAGCTCGACGACGACCTCGGGGCCGTGCTGCGCGAGCGGGGCGGAGAGCGAGGCACGACAACCGGCCGTGACCGTCGCACGGGCTGGCTCGACCTCGTCGCTCTGCGGTACGCCGTACGGCTGAACACGCTGTCGGCGCTGGCGATCACAAAGCTCGACGTGCTGGCCGGGATCGACCCGCTGCGAGCTGCGGTGCGCTACCGCAGCTCAGAGGGAGCAGTACTGGACGAATTCCCGTACCACCAGTCGATCCTGCACGGGGCGGAGGCCGAGTACGAGGAGCTGCCCGGCTTCGACAGCGAGATCGGCGCCTGCCGTCGCCTCGCCGACCTCCCCCGGGAGGCGCGGGAGTACCTCTCCTTCATCGAGTCGCACGTCGGCGTACCGATCCGCCTGGTGGGCGTGGGGCGCGGTCGCGACCAGGTGATCTGGACTGACGACGCGAAGGCGACGCTTCGGGCGGCGTAGGCCCGCTCGGTAGGCTCCCCCGCCATGTTCGAGAAGGTCCTGGTCGCCAACCGGGGCGAGATCGCGATCCGCGTGATGCGGGCGCTGAAGGAGATGGGTATCGCCTCAGTTGGGGTCTATTCCGAGGCCGATCGCTCCTCGCCGCACGTGCGCGAGGCCGACGAGGCGTTCCTGCTCGGGCCGGCGGTGCCGGCGGAGAGCTATCTCAAGGTCGACAAGATCCTCGGCGTCGCCGAGCAGGCGGGGGCGGAGGCGATCCATCCCGGCTACGGCTTCTTGGCCGAGAACGCCGGCTTCGCGGAGGCCTGCGAGAAGGCGGGCGTGGTCTTCATCGGCCCTCCCGCCAGCGCGATCGAGGCGATGGGGTCAAAGACGCGGGCCAGGGAGATCATGTCCGAGGCAGGGGTGCCGATCGTGCCCGGGACCACCGCGCCCGTGGAGTCAGTGGAGGACGCCAAGCGGGCCGCGAAGGAGATCGGCTATCCGGTCGCCTGCAAGGCGGCGGGAGGCGGAGGCGGCAAGGGCTTTCGCGTGGCCACGTCCGAGGACGAATTGGAGGAGGCGTTCGAGGGCGCCTCGCGGGAGGGCGAGAAGTTCTTCTCCGACCCCACGGTCTACATCGAGCGCTACCTGGAGGACCCACGACACGTCGAGGTCCAGGTGCTCGCCGACTCACACGGCAACGTGATCCACCTTGGCGAGCGCGACTGCTCGATCCAGCGTCGCCACCAGAAGCTGATCGAGGAGGCGCCCGCTCCGCACGTGGACGCCGAAATGAGACAGCGAATCGGCGCGATCGCCACCGACGCCGCGGCCGCCGTCGGCTACCGCTCGGCCGGGACCGTCGAGGGCCTGCAGGTGGGCGACGACTACTTCTTCCTGGAGATGAACACCCGGGTGCAGGTGGAGCACTGCGTCACAGAGATGGTCACCGGAATCGACATCGTCCGCGAGCAGGTGCGCATTGGAGCCGGCGAAGAGCTCTCGGTGAGCCAGGACGACGTCGAGTTGCGCGGGCACGCGATCGAGTGCCGGATCAACGCCGAGGCTGCGCACAAGAACTTCGCGCCGGCCCCGGGGAAGATCGACCACTACATCGAGCCGGCGGGCCCGGGCGTTCGAGTCGACTCGGGGCTCGAGGCGGGCTCTGAGGTCACGCCGCTCTACGACCCGATGGTGGCGAAGCTGATCGTGTGGGACAACGATCGCGAGCGGGCGACCTCGCGAATGCTGAGGGCCCTCGAGGAGTACGAGATCGAGCCCCTTCAAACGCTGATTCCGTTCCATCGCGCGATCCTCGCCACCGAGCAGTGGGCGCGCGGCGAGACCTGCCGTGACCTGACCGAGGACCGCAAGTGGCTCAAGTCGCTGGCCCCGGACGACCACGCGCCCCCGCCGACCGAGGACGGCGAGCCGTCAGAGGAGGTCGAGCGTGAGTTCAGCGTTGAGGTCGACGGGCGCCTGCACCGCGTGAAGGTGATCGGTGCGCCCGCGCCGGCGGGCGTAAACCCCGGCGCCGGCGCCGGACTGATGCGCCCTCCCAAGCGCGAGCGCGGCGGCGGCGGGCCCGGGGGCGGCGGCGCAACCGAGACCCTCGTCTCTCCGCTGCAGGGAACCGTGCTGCGAGTCGCGGTCGAGCAGGGCGCCGAGGTTGAGGAGGGCGCGCTCGTCTGCGTCATCGAGGCGATGAAGATGGAGAACGAGATCACCGCACATCGCGCCGGGGTGATAACCGAGCTCAAGGTCTCCGAGGGCGGCTCGGTCACCACCGGCGACCTGATCGCAAAGATCGAATGAGCGTCGAGGGGCTCCCCTGGCGTGGCCCCGGGCCAAGGCGACCCGACGTGCCCCTGCCCCCTGACCGGTTGCCGCTTCGCCGACAAGGGTCGTGGCGCAAGCGCTGGCGCTACGTTGGGATCTTCGGCGAGGAGATCCTGGCCTGCGCCGCGCGGGTCAGCGTCGGGCCGATCGGACAGACGTTCTGGCTCGTTTGGGATCGCCGCGCCGAGCGGTTGTGGGAGCGGACGAAGACGAGGCTCCCCGGCGCGCGGGGCGAGGTGTGGACCGAGGCTCTCGACAAGGACGGGCTGCGCGACCACGCGCCGGACGCTGGCTCACAGCTTCGCATCGAGGCCGTGCATCCCAAGGCCGGGCCGGTGCGTGCCTTCGCGCGGCTCGGCCCGGGACAATGGGCCGAGTCGGTGTGCGCCGCCGGGCCCCGCAACTACGTTTGGACCCGCAAACGCGCCGACGTTCCGGTCGAGGCCGACATTCGCGTTGGCGACGAGCGCTTCCGGTTCGAGGCGCGCGGGATGGAGGACGAGTCAGAGGGCTACCACCCCCGCCACACGGTTTGGGATTGGTCGGCCGGAGTCGGCCGGTCCACCGACGGTCGCTCGATCGGCTGGAACCTCGCCAGCGGCATCAACGACCCGCCCCGCAACTCCGAGCGCGCGATCTGGGTCGAGGGAGAGCCGCAGGAGCCCGGGCCCGTGTCCTTCGAGGGCCTGGACGCGATCGCCTTCGACGACGGCGCGCGGCTGGAGTTCGCCGCTGAGTGCGAGCGCCACAAGCAGGAACGCAAGCCGTTCGTGCGCTACAGCCACCGCCAGCCGTTCGGCAGTTTCAGCGGCACTCTCCCCGGAGGACTTGAGCTGGAGCGCGGCCTCGGGGTGATGGAGCACCACGAGGCTCACTGGTAGGACGGGACCGAGTCAGGGATAGAGGCCCTGCACGCGCCATCGCCACGGCGGCTCCTCGTCCGGAGCAAAGCGGTAGTGGTTGCGGCCGTCGAGTGTCTCCAGCGACACCAACACCGGCACGTCGGTCTCAAGGAGCGATGTGCGCTGCAGGGCCGCCACGCGCGCGGAGTCGGCCCGCCGTCGGGTGAGCTCCCACCCGAGCGTGGGACGGTAGAGCCAATAGCTGATCGTCACCTGGCCGCTCGAGCGCCTTCGGTCATCGACCGAGACGAACGCGGTCGTGCGACGGTTCGACGCGGTCAGCGCCGGCGAGCGGGACCCGGGAGCCGCGCAGCTCGCCCGGCGGCAGTAGCGGAAGTCCACGGGCAACAGGCTCGTGGCGCCGGATCCGGGCAGCGCCACGGGCGCGGGGGCGAGCGCACGCACGGCGCCCGCCAGCGAGCGGCCGTAGGCCTCGGTCAGCGGATCGCGCCAGCAAGGAGCCGGGGCCCGAGCCGCGCAGCGAAGTTTTCGCGCCACCGCAGAGCCCAGTTCCCGGCCGCCGTCCACCGGCCCTGAGCCCGCCGCCGCGATTGCGACGGCGAACAGGAGCATCACCAGCAGCGCCAGACCCGCCTGCTCGACCGATGCCGCGCCTCGCTCATGGCTGCTGGGCACGCAGCGAGGAAAGCAGCGTTGGACGCGCGCGTGGCGCGCCGAAAGTGCCTGAACGCAGCGGTTCCGGTGCTAGGACCCGAGACCTTCGCGCGCTTCGCGCACGAGTGTCAAGGACTCGGGGAACACGATGCGAATCGCATCGCGTACCTGCATCGCCTGCTCGTCACTGGACCCGTTTAGCTCGAGCCGGTTGATCGCCGCGACGGTCATCTCGACTGCGAGCTTGATCGCGTTGTCGGCCCAGGCGACGCGCTGCGCGCCCTGCATCTGCTCGGCGAGCTCGCCGAGCCGGGAGCGCAGCTCATCCGGGTCGCCGAAGATGTTGAACTCGCTTCCTTCCATTTATCCCAGCATAGAGAGCCGGGTTCGCCGGCCTGGGATAGCCTCAATCACCAACGGCACATGCTTCTTTCGCGCCGGACGGCGCTCACTTGAGCCTCTGATGCTCCCTGAACCATCTCCGACCTCGACGGCCCTCGTCACTGGCGCGTCGTCGGGAATCGGTGCCGAGATCGCGCGCGAGCTGGCGCGTCGCGGGCACGGCCTCACGCTCGCTGCCCGACGCGCCGAGCGCCTGGATCAGCTGGCGTCCGAGCTGGCGTCCGAGCACGGCGTCCGAGTCGAGACGGTCACGGTCGACCTCATCGACCCCTCGGCGCGCGACGCGCTTGCCGCCAGGATCGACGAGCTCGGTCTCGAGGTCGGCGTGCTGGTCAACAACGCGGGCTTCGGCGGCGGGGGCGAGTTCGCCCAGGCAGATCGTGAGTACCTGGTCCGGATGGTTCGGCTCAACTGCGAGGCGGTGGTAGACCTGCAGTCGCGCTATCTCGCCGGGATGGTGGAGCGGGGTACGGGAGCGGTGATCAACGTTGCCTCCACGGCGGCCTTCCAGCCCCTGCCCGGAAGTGCCGTGTACGCGGCGACCAAGGCGTTCGTGGTCAGCCTCAGCGAGGCGGCCCACGCAGAGCTCAAGGGCACCGGGGTCGCCGTGACCGCGGTCTGCCCCGGGCCCGTGAAGACCGAGTTCGTGCAGGCGGCCGGCCTGGACGCTGCCTCCGAGAACCTACCCGGGGTGTTCTGGACGCCGGTCGAGACCGTTGCCAGCGAAGCGGTGGAAGGCGCGGCGAAGGGCAAGCGCGTGGTGGTGCCCGGGCTCCTGAACAGGGCCGGGGCGATCACCGGCCAGCACACTCCGCGCGCGGTGGCGCTGCCGCTCGTCAAGCGGATCTGGCGCCAGGCAACCTAGTCAGGCGCGCGCGGATCAGGCCGCCGCGGCGCAGCGCAACCCCAACCAGCTCAAGCGGCACGGAGACGAGGGCCACGAGGGGCGCGGCGAGCACCGTGGCCACGAGATCAACGGCGAACGCAGGTCGTCCGCGCCCAGTCGACGGCCGCAGTCTCCCGGCGCGCGCCTCACGGGCGAAGTTCGGGTGCAGCGTGAGCCCGTTCAACAGCGTCTGCCACATCCAGACCTGGTTGGGACCCAGAATGGCGAAACCGGTGGCGCCCACTCGATGCCCACTGCGCTTGGCCAGCAGCTCGAGCGAGCGGGGCGTGTGGATCAGCCGGCCTGGCGCAATGTCGGCTGCTGCCCAACCCTCGCCCCCGATGCCGGCCTGCAGGCTGGCGCGATTCGGGGTCTCCACCGATCGCTCCCCGTCCGGCGACGCGACGGTGATTGCCTCGAGCTCCGCGTTGAGGTCCACCGCCACCCCCCGCTCGGCCGCCGCGCCGCAGTTATCACACCGATCCAGCGTCCGCGCCGGCCCAGGCTCATCGGGCAGCGCGATCCAGGGATAGAGGGCCTGGCCGCAGAGCGGGCAAGCGTCACTGGCGCTCATGCGGCTCCCACGTCCGTGACCTCGGCTGAAAGCCCAACCGAGGCGAGAAACTCGTGAGGATCGAACGCCTCGGAGGGTGCGAGCGGCCCGGAGCGATCGAACTCGGCCGTCGCGCATCGCACCGCGCCCTCCACAGTGCTGCGCGCGGTGAGCCCGTAGACGTCTCTGCCGCTCACCGTTCCCAGTCGTCGGCTCGCTCCGGCGATCGCCTCGCACACGACGTCGAAGTGCGCCTCGCGGCGGTCCTCGGGCCTGGGCCCCTCTCCCAGCCGGCCGATCGCCATCTCGATCAGCCGCCTCATCGGCGTGCGCGCCACAAGCTGGATCGGCACAGTGACGAGCGGCGCCGCAGGTGCCAGCAGCCCCGCGAAGGGAAGCACGGTGCTCGCTGTCAGCAGGGTCCGCACGGTCCGCGTCTCGAGGTGACGCGGGACGGTCAGGTGTTCACCCGACGGAAAGCTAACCACGCGCTCGCGGCCACGGGGCGCCGGGAAGTCGAAGCTTGCGCCGCCCAGGCCGCGCGGCGTACGCCGCAGCGCGGAGTCGCGCCACTCCACGGTGTCGCCGCTGAGCGCCTCGAGCACAGAGCGCAGCGTCCCCCGCGAGGCGCCGAATCCGCTGACGCCGTAGGCGAGGACGAGTTCGTCGAGCGGCCCCATGCCCTCCGCCGTCAACGCCGCAAGCATGTCCCCGGGCACGTAGTCGAAGCCCATCGCGGGAATCAGCGCAACGCCGGCGTCCGCTGCCGCTGGACCGAACTCTTCGAAGACCCGGCGCATGAACCGCTGCTCGCCGGTTGTGTCGAGGTAGTGAGTGCCGGCCTCGATCGCGGCGCGCAGCACGGGCTCTCCGTGGCGCTCGAATGGCCCGGCACACGCGATCACGGCGGCGCAGGGCAGAAGCAGCCGGTGCAGCGCCGCGGGGTCGTCCAGCGAGGCGGGTGAGATCGCCCAGTCTCCGCCGAGGTCCTCCGACACGATCTCGAGCTTTGCCGGGTTGCGCCCCGACAGCACTGCCTCGGCGTCGCGCCGCCTCAGCTCGGCTGCAACCAGGCGCCCGGTGTAGCCCGTGGCGCCGTACACGGCGATCGGCCCCGTCTGCTCGTTGGCCATGAGCCGCGAGATGCTAGTGACCGCCCTCTGTGGCCGAATCTGCCGCGGGGTATGTTTCCCCGCGTGAAGCTCCGGGAGATCATGACCACGTCAGTGGTGACCGCACGCCTGGACGACGACGTGCTCAGCGTCGCTGAGCTGATGCGCGACCGTGGTGTCGGCTCGGTGGTGTTGTGCGATCCCGAGGGCGAGCCGGCGGCGATCGTGACCGATCGCGATCTTGCGATCCGCGCGCTGGCCGAGGCGCGCTCGCCCTCCGAGCCCGTCCGTGAGCACGTCTCCAAGCCCCTGGTCACCGGGGAGCTGGAGATGGAGCTGGAGGAGGCGGCTGCCCTGATGGTGCGACACCGCATCCGCCGGCTTCCGGTGGTCGACGGTGGGGAGCTGGTCGGCATCGTCACCATCGACGACGTCGCCGTTCGCACCGGCAACCTCGAGGTCGCACAGCGGATGACCGCCGAGGTGATCGAGGGCGCCATGCCGGAGTTCTTCTTCCACGAGCGCGGATAGCCCGGATGCCTCCGACCCCACGGCAGCGGCTCCGTCGTCGCCAGTTCGAGGGCCTGATCGGGCTGGCGGCCCCGGCGCTCGACCTCGTGCTCGCCGCTGGCGATCGCGTTTCGCGCCTCGTCGGCTCCGAGGACGACTACTACCCGATTCGGGCGCCGGGCGAGGCATTCGAGCTCGGGCCCGTTCAGCGCCCCTCCGACGGGGCCGTCGGCTTCTCGGAATAGCTGCGACGGCGAAATACGTCCTCCACGAGCGACTCCACCCGATCCAGGAACAACACCCCGTCGAGGTGATCGAGCTCGTGCTGGACACAGCGCGCCTCAAACCCCTCGCACTCAATCTGGCCACCGGCGTGCGCGACGACGATGCGCGTCGCGCGGCGAACGTTCGCCGTCAGGTCGGGGATCGAGAGGCAGCCCTCGCGCGCTACCACCGACCCTTCCGCCTCCGTGAGCTTCGGGTTGACCAGCACCAGCAGCCCGTTGGAGGTTTCGGCAGCCGGGTGCTCGCTGACGTCCACGGCGACCACGCGAACCAGGGCGCCTACCTGCGGGGCGGCCAGGCCCACGCAGCGCTCGAACGCACGCATGGTGTCGACGAGGTCGCGTGCCACGAGCTCAGCATCACCGGCCTGCGCCGGGGCGGCGATCTGCTTCAGGATCGGGTGGGGGTACAGCAGGACCTCACGAACCGCCACGCCCCCTCCCCTCGTGCTAGAGCGCCTCGGCCTCGAGGCGTCGCAGGCTGACCTCGACGGCCTCACGTTGGGCCACGTCGCGCAGCTCCGACTCGACTCGCTCCTCGTCGACGTTGCCGAGGGCGATTTCCATCACCATCGCGTACAGGGGATTGTCCCCGTGGCCAGTCAATCGTGTTTCGAGGTCCGTGATGTTGACGCCGAGCTCGGCAAGCACCTGGCTGATCCCGCTCACGATTCCCGGATGGTCGGCGCCGTAGACAGTCAGCACGTGCGTCGCGGGCGTCATCGTCGCCTTCAGCTCGTCGACGGGATTGAAGGTGATCGCCTCCAACCCGATCTCGTCCCGCACGGGACCGAGCTGCGCGGCCAGCTCCTCGCTCGAGACCGAATCGGGAACGCGTACGATCAGCATCACGGCGAAATGGCCGCGCAGGATCGACATCTGAGAGTCCTCGATGTTCCCGTCCACATCGAGCAGCGCGCGGCTGACGGCGGCGACGATGCCGGGCCTGTCTCGGCCGATCGCGGTCACCGCGTACTCCGTCACGGCTTTCAGCTCCCTACCCGGACTAGCGATGCCACGCAACTAAGATACGCGGACTTTGGGGCGCCAGGAGATCCTCGACAGCGAGCGTCGCTGGGCCCGACCGGCCGCCGCCGCCGCCATTTTGGCCGCCCCCCTCTACATCTTGTCGGTGGTCCTCGACCAGAGCGCCGACGTGCCGGGCTCCGGGTTCGACACCGAGCGGTACCGGGCGATCGACGCGAGCGCGGGCGACCTCCTAGCCTCGACCGTGCTGCGCGGGCTGTCGTTCGTGCTCCTGTGCGTGCCGCTGCTCTACCTCTTCCGCGCGGCGCGGGCGCGCAACGAGCGCGTCAGTGGCGCGATGATCGGCTTTGCGTTCATCGGTCCGATCCTGCTCGCGGCCCAGGGGGCGATCGCCTGGGTCGCGCAGACCCAGGTTGCCTCGGACTTCCTTGCTCAGGCCGACACGGGCGGCGACATCTACACGCTCCTCGACGACCTGGTCGAGGACTCGGGGGCCTTCGACGTTGCGTCCAACCTGCTGTTCCCCGCGATCCTCGGGATGCTCGTGGCGATGATCTACATCCCGCTGCAGGCGATGCGCGCGGGCCTGCTGACACGGTTCTTCGGCACCTTGGGGATGGCGCTTGGGGCCGGGATGCTGTTCATCGTGCCGGCGATCGCTTTGCTGACGATCACGGTCTGGTTCCTGTGGCTGGGGCTGATGTTCATCGACAAGCTCCCGGGAGGCCCCCGACCGCCCGCGTGGGAGGCGGGCGTGGCGATTCCCTGGCCTCGGCCCGGAGACGAGCCGAAGGAGCCGGACGGCGGCGATGATGCGGTCGAGGGCGAGGCCGAGGAGCTCGTGGGCGAGGTGGGCCGCGATCACTCCGCGCGCCGCGAGCGCGCCCGCAAGCGCAAGCGCAAGCGGCGCCAGTGACCGAGCACGACGAGGGGCTGGTGGGACAGGCGCGGGCCGGCGCCGAGCTTCGCTATGGGGGCTCGCCGCCCACCGGGGAGACGGCCGAGCGCATGCTCGAGGTCCCCACTGCGCTCCTGCTCGATGCGCGCCAGCGCAACCCGGCGCTCGCGGCCCTGGACCTGCCCGGTGCGCTCGAGCGCCTGGAGCACGCGTGGATCGAGTGCGATGGCGCGCAGATCCACGCAGAGGTCCACGCGGTCGCCCCGGACGTCGCCAGCGTCGTCATCGTTCACGGCCTGGGCGACCACGCGCGACGCCTTACCCCGCTCGCCGTGGCCCTGGGTGAGGCGGGCTTCAACGCCATCTCTCTCGATAGGCGGGGGCACGGTCTCTCCGAGGGCCGGCGGGGCGACGCCACCCTGGAGGACGACTTCGCGGTGCTGCGGCTGGGGATCACCGAGGCACGGCGCCGGTTCGCCGGCCCTGTCGTCCTGCTGGGGGACTCGCTCGGCGGGATCATGATCTGGTACTGGCTGACGCAGGATCCTGACGTCGCCGCGGCGGTGTGCCACGACATCAGCCACCCCGACGTCAGCCTCGATCGCTCCATGCGGTTCAAGGCCCCGCTGATGCGAGCGCTCGGGACGGTCGCGCCACGGCTCACGATTCCGATCAGGCGGATCGCGAACTACGACCACGTGGCGCTCGACCCCGTGACCAAGGTCTACTTCGACGACGAGCTGGACAGGCTGTTCAACTTCGGGGTCAGCGCGCGCTCGGCGGCCAGCTATCTCGGCTTCAGGCCTCAGGTCCCGTGGGAGCGCGTGGCGATTCCGGTGCTGGTCATCGCCGGCGCGGAGGACCGGATGGTCTCGCCGCGATTCATCGAAGCCTCACTCGCGCGCGCCCAGCCGCCGGCCACCACCTACGTGAAGGTGCCTGGCGCTGGTCACCAGCTCTTCCTCGACGACCTGGACGCCTCGCTTGCGCCGCTGCTCGAGTGGTTGCGAGAGGCCGTCGGCGCCGAGCCCGCCCGCGCCGGCGCTACTCGTTAGTCGCGGCCACCTGCTCTTGGAGCTGCTCAACCACGCCCGGGTCGCGGAGCGTCGTTACGTCGCCGAGCTCATTGCCGGTGGCGATGTCGCGCAAGAGTCGCCGCATGATCTTTCCGGAGCGGGTCTTGGGCAGGTCGTCGGCGAACACGATCTGCTTCGGCCGCGCCAGCTTGCCGATCTTCGTGGCGACATGCTCGCGCAGTTCGGCCTCCAGCTCCTCGTCGCCGGTGTTGCCCCCCTCCGGCGTCACGAAGGCAACGATTGCCTGACCGGTGTCCTCGTCGGGGCGCCCGATCACGGCCGCCTCGGCCACCTTGGGGTGGGATACGATCGCCGACTCGACCTCCATCGTCGAGAGGCGATGGCCGGAGACGTTGATCACGTCGTCGATCCGGCCGACGATCCAGAAGTACCCGTCCTCGTCGCGCCGCGCTGCGTCGCCGACCAGATAGGTGTCGCGGCCGTAGCGATCCCAGTACGTCTCGATGAAGCGGTCGCGCTCCTTGTACAGGGTCCGGGTCATCCCGGGCCACGGCCGGGTCAGCACAAGCGTTCCCGCGCCTTCGGCGATCTCGTTGCCCTCCGAGTCGTAGATCGCGGCGCGGACACCCGGGAAGGGAACGGTTGCGGAGCCCGGCTTCGTGGTCGTCAGGCCGGGCAGCGGCGAGATCATGATCCCGCCGGTTTCCGTCTGCCACCAGGTGTCGACGATCGGGCAGCGGCCCCCGCCGATGTGCTCGTGGTACCAGAGCCACGCGCGCGGGTTGATCGGCTCGCCGACCGTCCCCAGCAGGCGCAGCGACGAGAGGTCGTGTGACTGCGGATGCTCGACGCCCCACTTCATGCAGGCGCGGATCGCCGTGGGGGCGGTGTAGAAGATCGTCACGCCGTAGCGCTCGATGATCTCCCACCAGCGGTCCTCCTTCGGGTAGTTCGGTGCGCCCTCGTACATCACCGACGTAGCGCCGTTGGCGAGCGGCCCGTAAACGATGTAGGAGTGGCCGGTCACCCACCCGATGTCGGCGCCGCACCAGAAGACGTCGGAGTCCTTGAGGTCGAAGATCAGCTTGTGCGTTGCGGTGACATGGGTCAGGTAGCCGCCCGTGGTGTGAAGGATCCCCTTCGGCTTGGCGGTCGAGCCCGACGTGTAGAGGATGAACAGCGGGTCCTCGGCGTCCATCGGCTCGGGCTCGCACTCGGCGTCGGCCTCGGCGACCGCGTCGTGCCAGAACACGTCACGCCCCTCGGTCATGGGCGGGTTGGTCCCGCACCGGTCGACCACAACCAGGTGCTCCATCTTCAGCAGGTCGCCGAGGATCTCGTCGACCTTCTCCTTCATCGGCACCGGCTCGCCGCGTCGGAGGGTGGCGTCCGCGGTCACCAGCGCCTTCGCGTCCGAGAACTCCATCCGCTCCCTCACCGACTCGGCTGAGAAGCCGCCGAAGACCACGTTGTGGATCGCTCCGATCCGGACGCACGCGAGCATCGCGGCCACGGTTTCGGGCAGCATCGGCAGGTAGATCCCGACCACGTCGCCCTTGCCAATCCCCAGGCCCTTCAGCACGTTCGCGAACCGCTTCGTGCTGTCGAGCAGCTCGGCATACGTGACCGCCCGCCGGCCCTCTGCGCCGAGCTCGTCGGCATCCTCAGCCTCCCAGTGGAAGGCGACGCGATCGCCGCGCCCTGTCCCGACATGCCGATCCAGGCAGTTGGCCGACGCGTTCAGCTTCCCGCCGACGAACCACTTCGCAAACGGCGGGTCCGACCAGTCCAGGACCTCGTCCCAGGGCTCGATCCAATCCAGCTTTTCCGCCCACGACGCCCACCAGGCCTCCGGATCCGCCTCGGCGCGCTCGTAGATCGAAGGATCGGAGGCGTTGGCCTCGGCTGCGAACTCGGGCGGCGGCTCGAACGTTTGCTCCGTCTCCAGCAGGACCTCTAGCTCGGACCGCTGAGCAGTTTGGTCAGCCATCTCTCCTCCTCGATCGCTTCGCTCAAACCTATCTACCCTGAGAGGGCCAAGGCAATGCGCGCCACCCACCTCATTCTGTACGACGCCGAGTGTCGTTTCTGCCGCTGGACGCTCGGCTGGATCCTGCGCTGGGACCGGCTTCACGAGCTTGAGCCGGTGGCGCTGCAGGACCCGCGTGCGGCGGAGCTGCTGCCCGAAATGGCCCCAGAGCAGCGACTTTCGTCCTGGCACCTCGTGGCTCCGGACGGAGGCGTCCACTCCGCCGGTGCGGCAGCGGCGCCGCTGCTGCGGTTGCTGCCGGAAGGCCGAGCGCCCGCCGCCCTGCTTGCGGCGATGCCCGGCGCCGTGGAACGGACATACGCCTGGACGGCACGCAACCGCGGCCGGCTGGGCGGGCGACTCAGCGAGCGGGCGCTCGCTCGCGCGGACGCGTTGATTGCCGATCGCCGCGGTCTACCATCGAAGAGACCGGTGACAACCCAGCCCGAGGAGGCGACCAGATGACTCACCACGACCATCGCCCGCTGGAAGGCAAGCGCGCCGCCGTGATGATCGGCCCGCTGTTCGAGGACTCGGAGGCGATCTACCCGTACTACCGCCTGCAGGAGGCGGGCGCAACGGTCGCGCTGATCGGGCTCGAGGCGGATGCAACCGTCACCGGCAAGCACGGAGTCCCGCTCCAAACCGAGAACGCGGCCGCCGACCTCGTTCCCGACGACCTCGACCTGCTCGTGATCGCTGGCGGCTTCGGCCCGGACAAGCTGCGCACCGATGCCGGCGCCACGGCGCTGGTGCAGGGGATGAACGAGCAGGGCAAGCCGATCGCCTTCATCTGCCATGCGGGCTGGGTGCCGATCTCGGCCGGAATCCTGGAGGGCCGGCGGGCCACGTCCGTGCCCGCCATCGCCGACGACATGCGCAACGCCGGCGTCGACTGGGAGGACTCGGAGGTGGTGATCGACGGCAACCTGGTCTCCTCCAGGCGCCCGCCCGATCTGCCCGCGTTCATGCGCGAGCTGATCGGTGTCGCCGAGCGCTCGGGCGAGCCGGTCGCGGCATAGGAGACCACGCCGCGGCATGGCGCGAATCGAGGCATACGGCTTCGGCCACCTGACGGTCGACGGCACCGAGCACACCAAGGACGTGATCGTGCTGCCCGACCGTGTGGTCGGAAACTGGCGCCGGCGGGAGGGCCACTCGCTCGTCGTCGACGATCTGGACGAGGTGCTGGACGAGCTTCCCGAACGCCTGGTCGTGGGCTGCGGCGCCGACGGCCGTCTTCACCCCGACCCGAGCGTCGCCGACGCGCTCGCTCGGCGGGGCGTCGAGGTCGAGGCCCTGCCAACGGCCGAGGCCGTGAAGCGCTACTCGGAGCTCGAGGCAGACAACCCCGCCGCCGTCGCGGCTGCGCTTCACCTCACCTGCTGACGAGTCCGACCCCTCGGCAGCGGCGTGCCCACGAAGTGCGTCGCGTACGCTTGTCCGCGTGATCCGCCGGCCGGGGAGCGAGGCAGGGCAGGAGGTCAACCGCAACGCAGGACGGCTCGCGGTCGCCCTCGCGTTCCTGACCGTGCTCGCTGCCGGGCTTCCGGCGGCAACCCAGGGCGCCTTAGCCCCTGGCGGGCGCGACCCGGCGGGGGTCGTCTCGCAGGTGGTGGACCAGAGCCCAGGCGAAGTGCGCGAGTACTGGACGGCGAGGCGCATGCGCCACGCTGAGCCAGTCGATCTGGGGATCGCGGGCTCGCCGTCCACGGATGAGGCCCCCGCGACGGAGCCGGCCGGCGAGGCGAGCTACGTGCTTCCAGCCGGTCCCGGGGTTCCGGACACGCGCGCCGGGATCCTCGACGGGCTGCTCACCGGTCAGGGCGGGCCGCAGGCCCGGGACGCCGTTGACACCGGCCCGAACAACACGGGCTTTCCGGAGCGCGCGCACGGAAAGGCCTTCTTCACGATCTCCGGTGGGTCCGAACCGGGCAACTACCTGTGCTCCGGCACCGCGGTTCGTTCCCGCAGCCACACGCTGGTCTGGACCGCGGGGCACTGCGTCAACGACCCCGAGTTCGGCGGCGGGTTCGCGACGAACTTCGAGTTCGTTCCCGGTTACCGCAACGGGCGACGACCGTTCGGCGAGTGGGTGGCGCGGCGGTTGTTCACCACCTCCGGCTGGCGGGACAACCTCAACCTCCGGTTCGATCTCGGTGCCGCGGAGATGGCGCGCGATCGCGAGGGGCGCGGAGTCCAGGACGTCCTCGGCGCACGCGGGATCGCGTTCAACCAATCGCGAAACCAAACCTTCGTCGCCTACGGATTTCCCGCCGTCTCGACGCCATTTCGCAGCTTCGACGGGCAGCGGCTCTACGCCTGCACGTCGCCGCGCATCGGAGACGACAGTCTGCCGCCGGGCGGAGGACCGAACCCGATGGAGATCAACTGCGACATGACCGGTGGGTCGAGCGGCGGCGGATGGGTGATCGACAACCGCTTCGTCAACTCCGTGACCAGCTACGGATACGAGGACGACTTCAACAGCCTGTTCGGGCCCTACATGGGCACCACCGCCAAGAACCTGTACGAGGCGGCCCGCGGCAGAAAGCGCAAGTGCGCCGGGGCGGAGGTGACCAACCTCGGCGGGGGTGGAGGCGACGACTACCGCGGGACGGCTAACGCCGACTCGTTCAAGCTGCGGGGCGGCCCCGACAAGGGGCGCGGCGGGTCGGGGCGCGACCGGATCTGCGGCGGCAAGGGCAGGGACGTGCTGGTCGGGGGCCCGGGCTTCGACCGCTGCAACGGTGGCCAGGGTCGCGACCGCGCCCGGGGCTGCGAGAAGCGCAAGAAGATCTAGACGCGGCGCAGGCGAACGCCGAGCGCCAGCAGAGCGAGGCCGATCACGGCCAGCGGGAGCGCCACGAGGCCCGTCGACGGAAGCTTGGACGCCGTGCCCGCGGCATCGGGTGCGGCGACGGCAGCGGCCTCGGAGCCGGGTGCGGCGGCTTCGGCGGCACCTTCGTCCTCCTGGTCGTCGGTGTCTGCGGCGAGCACCTCCACCGTGCCGTTCATCAGGTCAGGGTGGAGGGTGCAGGTGTACGGGAACGTGCCGGGCTCGTTGAACGTGGCCGAGCCGCTCGCTCCCACCGCGACCGTGCCGGTGTCGAAGCCATCCCCGGTCGCCGTGTGCGGCTCGTCGGGGCCCGCATTGGTCCAGGTCACGGTGTCGCCCGAGTTCACGGTGACCGTCGTCGGCGAGTAGCTGAAGTCGGCCATCGTCACCGTTGTCCCACCGGCTGCCACGGCTGTCGGCACGGGCGCCTCGGGCTGCGGCGCCGGCTCGGGCGGGGCGGGCTGCGCACCGGCATCGGCGGGCTCGCCGGCAGGTGGAGCCTCGGGCGCGGGTGGCTCGCCGGACGGAGTCGTCTCGCCGCCGTCCGCGGGGCTGGGCGGGGCGGTTGGCGCCGGAGTCGCCGGCTCCGCCTCGGCGCCCTCGGCCGGCGCAGCGGGGTCCTGGGCGAGGAGCACGGTCGGCGCACAGAGGCTCACCAGCAGGGCGGCCCCGACGACGAGCGCAGCGGAGCGCCTCGGTCGGCTGTGTGGCGGCGTCGGCCAGGCCATCCCCCTGACCATACGGGCGCCGAGCCCCGAGGGATTGCCCCGCGGTCACCCGAGCGAGCTGACGCCCGGCGGCGCGTCGACCGGGTCGCGCGCCTGCAGGCGCTTGCGGTGGGTGCGGATCTCGCTCAGGATCCGCTCGAGCCTGGGCTCGGTGGACGAATCCACGTGGCTCATGGCTGCCGCAATTGCCGGGTGCACGGCGGCGATGCGCTCGTGCATCGCCTGGGCGACGGCCCGGTAGGTCGGATGGCCCTCGCGCCCGGAGCGAAGCTCGCACAGGTGCATCGCCTCACGGGCGTTGAGATCGAGCACGTAGCGGATCCGGTAGCCCAGGCTGAGCGCGTACTGAGCGGCCTCGGCGAGCCCCCCCTCCTCGAGCCGCTCGAACTCAACCCGCGAGATCACCAACCCGCGCTCGTAGTCGTCTCCAGCGCCGGCGGTGCGCACCTCCTCCGGCACCCCGGCCCCGAGCTCTGGCCCGAGCCGCTGCCACTGGCAGGTGAGCATGCGATGCCGCTGAAGGTCGCGAAAGCCACCGTAGTCGGAGACGATCTCGAACCGGTAGCGCACCGCCTCCCAGCCACGGCCGGGACGGTGGCGGCGGTTGGCTCGCTCGCCGGCCAGCTCGGAGATCAGCTCGGCCCGCTCGATCGGATCGAGCGCGCCGATACGGCGGCTGATCTCGGTCTCGGGCAGGCCCGAGGCCTCGAAGAGCGATGCGCTGAGCAGGTCGGCTTCCGACCCGTCGACGTGGGTGAGCTCGACCGAGGGCATCTGATCGCCCTCGCGGCGATCGAGTCCCAGGCGTGCGACGGCGCGCTCGGTTGCCTGGCGATGACGACGCAGATAGGCGATCCACTCGCCGCCGCGATCGGGTCGGTCCACCCGGCTTACGAAGCTTGGGATCACCTTCTCGAGCTCGGTCAGGGCCTGCTCACCGAACGCGCGCGCCTCGGGAAGCGGCGAGGCCATAAGGCGCAGCAGCAGCTGCTCGTAGGCCTGGCCAGATGCGTAGATGCCGACGTGGCTGAGAGTCGCCGCGGGAAGGAGTCCGCGCATCAGGTCGAGCGCCTTGGCGCGGATCGATCGCCGCCAGGCCGCCTCCGGCTCATTGCCCCGCGGCCACTGACCGGCCGCCCACTCGCGAACCGCCTCGAGGCCGCGCGAGTAGATCTCAAACAGCTCGTCCATCGCGGCGCGGTACTCGGGCCCGAGCTCGTCGTCGGAGTAGTAGCGGTAGCCGCCTCCGGCGTCAGCGGGGAGGCGCTGGTCGTACGGGATGTAGCGGGTCGACTGCTCGAGGTAGGCGGCGAGGCGGCCGCGCTGCAAGATCTTGGTGAGCACGTTCGACGCCCACTCGCAGGCCAAGTGGGCTCCGCCCAGCTGCGCGATCGAGTCGTCGCCAAAGCCCGCGAACACGCGCTCGTACAGGCCGGCAGCCCGCTCACCCTCGGCTCCGTCGAACGGCCGCGCCCCCTCCGGCACGTCACCCGCGAACTCCTCGAGGAACAGCCGGCGCAGGGTGCCCGGATAGCGCGAGTAGCGCGCGAACAGCGCTCCCTTCACGGTCTCCGGGAGATTGATGAGGCAGAACACGGGCCGATCGAGGTTGGTGAAGTGCGGGGCCAGGACCGCCCGCTCTGAGTCCGTGAACGATTCGACCGGATAGCGCACGGCGGCATCCTACGCGCGCGTTCGGCGGCGCAGCGCCTGCCGCCCCGGTCGGCCGCATGCCTGATAATCGGTGTGTAGTGGGAAGTGGCGATGGCAGTCGCTTGGCGTCGGCGGAAGACCACGAGGGGGTCGTCCGGCTGGTCCGGACCGGCGGCGTGCTGCTGCTCACCGGGTCGCCGTTCTCAATCCCTGGCGGGCTCCTGCTCGAGCCACAGTGTTGACGGCGGCGCTGTTAGTGCCTCTGGTTTACGACAACGAGCACGTCAAGGAGCAGCTGCACCACATCTGGTGACGGTGCCGGCGCAGTTGATCTCGATGCCCTTTGTAGTCCACCCGCGAGAGAGCATGGAGGAGAACATGCGCAACCACGAGCAGCTCGCCGTGAGACCACCGCGCTTGCCTCACGCATCCGGCGCAGCGTCGGCCTCGGCTCCGAGCCCGAGTAGGGCTCCGTCGCTGCGGCCGCCGAGAAGCGCGTCTTCACGGCTGTAGTGCCCGGCGGCGTCGAACCAGCGCTTGGCGTGAAGCCCCACCTTGAGGTCGCAGTCGGCGACCACGATCCCCTCCTGGTCGTAGAGCGGACCGGCGATCACGGCCCCCTCCTGGGGCTCGCAGATGGCCACGCCGCCGCTGCCGAACACCTCCTCGTCCTCGGGTAGCGGAATCGGGAAGTCGTCGGGGAAGGCGGATGCCGGGATGTACTGCGGCGCGGAGACGACGAACGCCCCGGACTCGATGGCGATGTGGCGCATCGAGGCCAGCCATCCGTCGGTGTCGTCTGCGGTGGGGGCAATCCAGATCTGCGGCCCCGAGCGATAGACGGAGTACCGCGCCAGCGGCATCCGGTTCTCCCAGCAGATCAGGCCGCCGACGCGGCCCACCGGCGTTTCGACGACGTCGAGGTCGTCCCCGGCCCCGACCCCGTGGAAGAGCCGCTCCTGCATCGTCGGCATCAGCTTGCGGTGCTTGTAGAGGAGCCCCTCGGGCCCGATCAGCAGGAGCGTGTTGTAGAGCGTGCCCGGACGATTCGACTCGCGCTCGTTGACGCCGATCGCGCAGTGCATGCCGAGCTCCCGGCACCGCTCGGCCAGCCGGTCGGTGAGCGGGCCGGGCACGTCGACGGAGTTCAGCCAGAGGCGCTCCCAGAGCTCGTCCCAGCCGTCGAAGGAGCCGGCATCGTGCGCCCAGGCGCCGCTCGGGTAGACGGGGACGAACGCCTCGGGGAGCACGGCGAGCTGCGCTCCCTGCTTCGCAGCGTCGCGCAGCAGTCCGCACGCCTTCTCCACCGTCGCCTCGGCGTCGAGGATCACCGGCGTCGCCTGAATCGCCGCCACGCGGACGGTTTCGAAGATCGGCATCGGGCGAGCCTAGCTCAGGGAAGCAGCGTCGCCACCGCAAGCCCCGTCACGGCGAGCAATGTCGACCAGGTGATCGCCCCGGCCGCGATGCGCACGTCGAGGCCGTAGGCGTGGGCGACGATCATCGTGTTCAGGCCGCACGGCATCGCCGCGAGCAGCAGGTAGGTGTCGGGCAGATCGATGAACGGGAGCGAGATCAGGTAGAGCAGGGCCGGGGCGAACAGGAGGCGCAGAGCCACCGCTGCCGCGACGGGTGCGTCGAACGCGGGCGGGAATCCGATGGCTCCCTCCTCGGCGTCCTCGGCGAGCGCCGCGCCGACGGCGAAGAAGCCCAGCGGAAGGATCGCGACCACGATCACCCGCGAGGCATCGACCAGGACGTCAGGGGCGAGTGCGTCGGGCGCGAGCAGCCCCGCGATCGCCGCGTACAGCGGCGGGTTGCGAGCAAAGAACGCCACCGTGCGCTCGTGTACGCCCTCGCCGGCGCGCTCGCCAAAGGCCGCGCCCACGGCGAAGGCCCCCAACAGCAGGCCGGGGCCGGCCACCAGGATGTCGTACGCAACCGCCTCGCCAAGGGCATCGAAGCCGATCAGGGCGGCGACCACCGGATAGCCGAGGTAGCCGCTGTTCGGCACAAGGTTCGCAGCCACCAGCGCTCCGGTAGCAGGTCGCTTCAGACGCAGCACCCGAGCGCCGATGAACCAGGCGGTGAGCGCGGTCAGGGCCAGCGCCAGGAGCCCGAGCCCGATTCCCAGACCCGCGTCGGCGTCGATGTCCGCGCGCGCGAGGTTGAAGAAGATCGCGGGCGGCAGCACGAGGTAGAGCACCAGGAGGAGCCCACGGCGGGCCACCGCGCCGGCCCGATCCCGGTAGCGATGCTCCGCCCAGACCCCGGCGGCGGTCGAGGCGGCAATGGCGACGATGATCGGCAGCAACTAGCGCGGCAGTCCGGCGGCGTCCCTGGCCTCGTCCCAGTCGGCGAAGCTGTCGATCCGCGCCACCTGTCCGTCGCGGAACGTGCACAAGTGTGCGTACTGCACCGTGACTTCCTCTCCGCCTGAGCGACCCTTGCCGGTGAAGGTGAGCAGCGCGAGCACGCGATCGTCATCCAGCTCGGTCAGCTCGTCGATCTCGACCTGCAACAACGCCCAGGGCGCCTCGATGAACGCGTTCCAGAACTCCACCATGCCCTCGCGCCCGCGGTAGACCGGCTCGATCTCCGGGAACAGCCCGGACGTGTGAAACTCGAAGTCCGCTGCGGTCTGCTCGAGGACCGCGACGAGATCCCGCCTGTTCCAGGCGTCGATTGCCGCGCGGTAGCGTTCGAGGTTGGAGGCCGGCATCACACCGGCAGCGCCGCGGCGATCGCCTCGCCTGCGTTGGCGGCCCAGTCGACGAGCGGGGAGGGGACGATCCCGAAGAACACGGTGGCCGCCGCGGCGAGCACCGTCAGGGCGATGATCGTGCGACAGCGCGTGCCGGGGGGCGCGGCGCCGGCGTTCGCTGCCGCGGCGATCCCGAAGTCCTCGGCATCGGCCTCGGGCGACCCGCCGGCGATGGCCGGGAGCGGCTCGGGCTCGGCGCCGACGCGCTTGGCGGACGGCCGCATCCACACGGCCGCCACTACTCGCAGGTAGTACGCCAGGGAGATCATCGTTCCGACCGCGATCGCCACGCCCAGCCAGGTGTAGTCGGCGTCGACCGCGGCCTCGATCAGAAACAGCTTGCCGATGAACCCGGCAGTCCCTGGCAGGCCCGCGAGCGCCAACATCGAGATCGTCAGCGGCCACGCGAGCTCCGGCCGCTCACGACCGAGCCCCTCGACGGCGCGGATGTCGTCGCCGTGCGGCGTCTCGCGCTCGCGGATCGTGATCACGGCGAACGCGGCCAGGTTCATGAGGGCGTAGGCGGCGAGGTAGAAGATCAGGGCGCTGACGCCGGCCTCGCTGAAGGCGGCGACGCCCACGAGCATGTAGCCGGCTTGCGCCACGCCGGAGTAGCCGAGCAGGCGCTTGAGCGAGTTCTGGCCCAGGGCACCGACGTTGCCGATCACGATCGACACCGCGCCCAGCGCGGCGAGCGCCGGCTGCCAGTCGTCGACCGCGGGCCCCAGGGCGACGTAGAAGAAGCGCACCAGGACGCAGAACGCCGCGGCCTTGGTCGCCACCGCCATGAAGGCCGTCACCGGCGTGGGAGCTCCCTGATAGACGTCGGGCGTCCACTGGTGAAAGGGGGCCACCGAGAGCTTGAACGCGAGCCCCGTTGCGGCGAGGCCGATCCCGATCAGCAGCAACGGGTCGCCGAGCACGTCGCCCCCGATGCCTGCTCGGATGCCGGCGAAGTCGGTCGAGCCCGAGGCGCCGTACACGAACGCCAGGCCATACAGCAGCGTCGCCGAGCCCAGCGAGCCGATGATCAGGTACTTGAGGCCCGACTCCAGCGACTCGCGCCGGCGAAGGGCGGAGCCGCAGAGCACGTACAGGGGCACCGACAGGAGCTCCAGCGACACGAAGAACGAGATCAGGTTCTGCGCCTGGGCGAGGAGCACCATTCCCAGGACCGAGCACAAGAGCAGCGCCTGAAACTCCGCGTGGCCGGTCGGCCCCGAGGCGCGGTCGGCGGCCTCCTCGCGCCAGCTCAAAGGGATGCAGAAGGCGGCGGAGGCGATCGCGATCAGCCCGCCCGCGAGCCCGAGGTCGTCCAGGCGCAGCGCGCCGGCGACGAGGTCCGTGCCCTCGCCCCACTGCCAGATGCAGAGGCCCGCGGCGGCGGCGAGGGTGGCGAAGCTGAGCGCCGAGACCACCAGGCGTTCCCTCGAGCCCTCGGTGAACACCCCGGCGAGCAGCACCACCACCAGACCGGCGGTGAGGGCCAGCACGGGGGAGATGCCCGCGTAGTCGATGTGGGGGGCTTCGAAGGTCATTGGCTGGGGCCGCTACTGGGCTGGGTAGGGGCGGCGCCCAAATCAATCCGGCGTCCTATTGGCGACTTGTCCTCGGCATGCGTGAACAAACCTCCAATCGCCGCGATGTTGGGCTCCGCGCTCATTCGATCACCGAGACCTCGGGGCCGTACGGGGTCCAGCCGCGCCCTGCCGACTCACCCTCCTCCGACTCGATTTGAGGCAGGCCGTAACGATCCTCCGCACATGCGGTCACTTCGGCGGCGGCTCCCGGCCCATCCGTTGTGCCCAGGCCTCCTGTCACCTCATCCGTACATGACTGGAGCGCAACCACCGACACGTTCTCGGTGACGCTCGCCTCTCCCCGCTCCAGGATCAGCCCGGGCCACAGGGCCAACCCGACGATGCACGCCACGATCGGCGCGAGCACGACCCCGTCGCGTACCGAGATCTCGCGCGACTCGACACCCTCCGGCAGCCGGTTGTGCATCGCGCCTTGGTAGAGGCGCAGCGCGTAGTACGCGGCGAGTGCAACGCCGATCGAGGCCACGATCGCGTAGGCGATCTTCGCCTGGAAGACGCCGTTGAGGATGTAGAACTCGCCGATGAAGTTGGCCGAGCCAGGCATCGCCAGGGTGGCGAGCGTGACGATGAGAAAGAGGGCCGCCAGTACCGGCGCCCGCATCGCCATCCCGCCCATCTCGCTCAGGTCCTCTGTCTTGGCGCGCTCGTAGAGCAGGGCGATGATCAGGAAGATCGACACCACGACGAGCCCGTGGTTGACCATCTGCAGCACGGCGCCGTCCGCGCCGTCGGGTCGCAGGGCGAAGACCCCGATCGTGATGAACCCGAGCTGGGCGATAGAGGAGTAACCGGCGATCAGGCGCACGTTCGTCTGGGTGAACGCCATCACCGAGCCGTAGAGGATCGAGGCAACGCCGATCACCAGCACAGCCTCTTGGAAAGTCGCCGCGGCGTCGGGATACACGGGCAGCACGATGCGCAGAAAGCCGTAGGCGCCCACCTTCGAGAGCACGCCGGAGAGCAACGCCAGGACCGGAAGCGGGCAGGCGCGATAGGCATCCGGCATCCAGCCGTGGATCGGGAAGGCGGGCATCTTCACCAGGAACGCAGCGGCGAAGAACCAGAAGATCCACTCCTGACTGCCCTCGGAGAGCAGGTTCGCCTGCAGGTCCGCGAGCGAGAAGCTGATCTCGCCGCCCTCGGGCGTGGCGAGGATCGCCGTCGCGATCGCCCCGACCAGCATCAGTAGCGAGCCAACCAGGGTGTAGACGATCATCTTCGTCGTGGCGGCCACCCGATTTCCGCTGCCGAAGATGCCGATGAGGAAGAAGAACGGCACCAGCATCAGGTCGAAGAAGAGGACGAACAGCAGCATGTCCTGGGCCAGGAACGCGCCCAGCACCGCCGTCTCTGCGAGGCCCAACAGCAGGTAGTAGAGGCGCTCCCGTCCGGCGTCCTCCGGGTACCTGCGCAGCGCGGAGAACGCCGTTGCCCCAGCCCACGAGAGCGCGGTCAGTAGCACCAGGAACAGGCTGATCCCGTCCATCCCGAGCTGGTAGCGGACCCCGAGGTCGGGGATCCACTCGTTGTCGACCGCGTACTGAAGCCCGGGCTCGGACGCCGAGAAATCGATCACGAACGCGATCGCGATGCCGAGAGCTCCCAGCGAGCCGGCGAGCGCCAGCCACCGGGCGGCGCCGCGGGGGAAGAAGAGCGCGCCCACGCCGAACGCCAGCGGCACCCACAGGAGCCAATTGAGCAGCTCGCTCACGACGTCTCCACCGCCGCGATCACGAGCTCACCACCAGGAAGTAGACGCCGAGCGCGGCGAAGCCGCCCAGGAGCAGCAGCGCGTAGGCGCGAACGAAGCCCGACTGAGCCCCGCGCACCAGCACGCCGGCGCCGCGCACCAAGCCGACGGCGCCGTCGACGATCCCCTGCACAACGACCGGCTCGAAGATCGAGTTGGCGAATCGCCCGACCGCGATCATCGGCCGATAGACCAGCGCGTCCTGGAGCTCGTCGAAGTACCACTTGTTGAAGAGGAAGCGGTGCACTCCGCTCAAGCGCTCGATCGCCCGTCCGGTGACGCCAGGGTTGGCGACGTAGCAGTAGTAGGCCAGCGCAATGCCCGTGGCCGAGACCACCGCCCCGACCAGCAGCCCGGTCCACGCGGCGCCCGTCGAGGGCACGAGGTGGAAGAGGGTGGACTCCTCGAAGGTCGGCTCGAGGAACGACTCGATCACGTGCGTCACCCCCGGGATCTGCACCACGCCGCCGACCACGGACAGCACACCGAGGGCGCCCATCGCCCATGCCATCGGCTGCGCCCGCTCGGCGATGTGGTGCTCGGGGCCCGGGAAGCCGACGTCGGTGTCCTCGGGCTCGCCGGTCAGCGGGTTGGTGGGCTCGGCGTGGGGAAGGTGCCCGCGCTCGAGCTCGCGGGCCTCGTCGCAAGGATCCCCGGCGACCACCCGGAAGCCGATCCGGAAGGCGTAGAACGCGGTGAGGAAGGCGGCGAGGTAGCCGCCGACGGCGAAGATCCAGTACATCCCTCCACGCTCTGCGGCGAAGACCAGGATCTCGTCCTTCGAGAACCAGCCGGACAACGGTGGAAAGCCGGCCAGGGCGAGCGCCCCGACAATCAGCAGGAGCGACGTGAACGGAAGCGCGCGGCGGAAGCCGCTCATGCGGTCGATGTTCTGCACGTTCGCCATCGCGGCGATCACCGAGCCCGCCGCCATGAACAGCAGCGCCTTGAAGAAGGCGTGGGTCATCAGGTGAAAGAGCCCGCCGACGTAGGCGCCGATCGACACGCCCACGACCATGTAGCCGATCTGGCTCATGGTCGAGTAGGCGATGATGCGCTTCAGGTCGGTGACGGCCAGCGCGATTGTTGCCGCGATGATCAGCGTCGCGAGCCCGCCGAAGGCGGCGATGTCCGCCGCCGTCGGCGCCAGCTCGAACAACGGGTACATGCGGGCGATGAGGTAGACGCCAGCCGTGACCATCGTCGCAGCGTGGATCAGCGCCGAGACCGGGGTCGGGCCCTCCATGGCGTCGGGCAACCAGGTGTGGAGCGGCACCTGCGCCGACTTCGCAAACGCGCCGACCAGCAGCAGGAGGCAGATCGCCACGACGACGCCCTCGTTGACTGAGAACGTCTCGCGGGCTGCCTCGAACGAGTCCAGGTAATCGAACGTGCCGAGCTCGCGGAACACGAGGAGAGCGGCGAGCACGAGCCCCACGTCCCCCACGACGTTGATCACGAACGCCTTCATCCCGGCCGCCGTCGCAGTGCCCCGGCGGTACCAGAAGCTGATCAGCGCGTAGGAGGCGAAGCCGACGAACGCCCAGCCGACGATCAGCAGCACGAAGTTGCCAGCCAGGACCAGCAGCAGCATCGAGAAGACGAAGAAGTTGAGGTAGCTGAAGAAGCGCGCGTAGCCGCGGTCGGAGTCCAGGTAGGCCACCGAGTACAGGTGGATCAGGGCCGAGACGCCGGTGACCACGAGGCACATGAACACCGACAGCGGGTCGACCAGGATTCCGAGCTGGATGTCGAGTCCCGCCGCGCTGGCGTAGTCCCACAGCGACGAGGTCAGGTGCCGCGCCTCGGCTGGCTCGTCCTGGAGCATCACCAGGGCACCGATCGAGCTTGCGAACGCGAGGGCGATGGCCGCGGTGCCGATCCATCCCGCCGCGCGGCCGGGCAGCGCGCGCCACCCGAAGGCGATGATCAGGCTGCCCGCGAGCGGGAAGGCGAGGACGAGCCAGCCGTACGCAGTCGCGCTCAACCCCGCAGCTCCCGCAGGTCATCCACGTTGAGCGGAATCCGGCGCCTGAACATGGCCACGATCAGGCCCAGGCCGACCACCACCTCGCAGGCGGCGACGACCATCACCACCAGGGCGAAGACCTGTCCCTCCTCGTTGCCCGAGGCGCGGGCGAAGGCGACCAGGGCGAGGTTGCCGGCGTTCAGCATCAGCTCCAGGCAGAGGAGGATCACGAGCGGGCTGCGGCGGATCAGGACGCCGCCGGCGCCGACCGCAAACAGCAGCGCGGAGAGGACCAGGTACCACTCAACCGCCACTGGGTTCTTCCCGTCGCCTGCGTCCGGCCAACACAACCGCCCCGACAGCGGCGATCAACAGCAGCATCGAGGCGGCCTCGAAGACGATCAGGTAGCGCTCGAGCAGCAGCTCACCGATCGACGCGGGCGAGCCGAAGCCGAGGGGGATCGTCGGGCCCTCGCCCTCCAGCGACTTCAGCCCGGTGCCGATGATCGCGATCGCGAGCTCGACGAACAGCGCGGTGGCGAGCAGTGGCGCCAGCACGCGCTGCCCGGGGATCTGATCCCAGATCGGCTCCTCGACGTTGCCCACGTAGGCGGCGACGAACACGTACAGCACCATCACCGCGCCGGCGTAGACCACCACCTGCGCCGCCGCGATGAACTCAGCGTGCAGGAGCAGGAACAGCCCCGCCAGCGAGACCAGGTGCACGATCAGCGCCAGCACGCTGTAGAAGGGGTTGCGCAGCCCGACCACCGCCACCGCGCCGCCCAGGGCGCCGATCGCGAGGACGAAGAAGGCGACCTCCTCCAACTACTCGCCCTCGCGCCGAAGCGGAGTCCGCTCCACAGGATCGGCCATGAGCATCTCCTTCGTGAAGATCAGGTCGGAGCGGTTGTAGTCGGCGAGCTCGTACTCGTGCCCCATCGTGATGGCGTCGAAGGGGCACGCGACCTCGCAATAGCCGCAGAAGATGCAGCGGGCCATGTTGATCTCGTAAACTGCGGCGTAGCGCTCGCCGGCTGAGACGCGGTCGGCGGGGTCGTTCTCTGCGGCGACGACCCGGATGCAGTCCGCCGGGCAGGCCGCAGCGCAAAGCGAACAGCCGACGCACTTCTCCAGTCCGGTGTCCTCGAAGCGGTGGAGCTTGTGGCGGCCGCGGAAGCGAGGGTAGACCGGTGTCTTCTCCTCCGGGTACTGGATGGTCACCGGGCCCTCGAGCATCCGAGCCAGGGTCGTCTTTAGGCCACGAAGCGTCTCTCGGAACGCCCGCAGGAATCCGCCGCCCCCGCCCGGCTGAGGTCCGCGCTGAACGACGACGATCTTCTCCGCGTCGCTGAGGTAGGGGAACTCCTGCGCGCTCACAGCACCACCACCAGGACCGCGGTCACGAGCACGTTGAGTGTCGCCAGGGGCAGCAGGACCTTCCACCCCAGCGACATCAACTGGTCGTAGCGAAGGCGAGGCAACGTCGCCCGGACCCAGAAGAAGACGAACACCAGGGCCAGCGTCTTCAGCAGCATCCAGATCGGGTCGAGCCAGCCGGGCCCCGGCCCCATCCAGCCGCCCAGGAAGAAGGTGACGGCGATCCCGGAGATCACCACCATCTCGATGTACTCGGCGAGCATGAAGGAGCCGAAGCGCATCCCCCCGTACTCGGTCTGGTAGCCGGCGACGAGCTCCGCGTCGGCTTCCGGGAGGTCGAACGGCGCGCGATTGGCCTCCGCGAAGCCCGCGACCATGAAGATCAGGAAGCCGAGGATCTGCGGCAAGATGAACCAGACCTCGTCCTGCGCCTTCACCACCTCGGTCAGCGACAGGGAGCCAGCCATCATGATCGCGCCGAGCAAAGCAAGGCCCATCGAGATCTCGTAGGAGATGAGCTGGGCCGCGGAGCGCATGGCCCCAAGGAAGCTGTACTTGGAGCCCGACGCCCAGCCGCCCAGAAGCAGTCCGTAGAAGGCGAACGAGCCGAACGCGAAGAAGTACAGAACTCCAATCGAGACGTCGATGCCGTAGAGGCCGACCTCGCCGCTGCCGATCTCCTGGACGTCGCCCCACGGCAGGATCGCCAGCACGGCGACGCCGGAGAACACGACCAGGATTGGGCCCAGCGCCCAGAGCAGCGGCACCGAGGCTCGGGGGGTGAACGCCTCCTTGCCGATCAGCTTGACCGCATCGGCAAGCGGCTGCATGAGTCCGAAGGGCCCGACGCGGTTGGGGCCATAGCGGTGCTGGAAGCGCCCCAGCACCTTGCGCTCGATCACGGTCAGCACCGGCACGATGGCGAAGATCACCGCGAAGATCACCAGCGACTTGAGGACGAGGATCCAGGTCGCCTCGGCAAAGCCGACGTCCGCCAGGAGCATCATTCCGCCTCCGGTCCGATCCTCGCGACCTCGACGGTCCGGGCCGCCGCGAGAGCGTTGGCGTTGTCGGCCGCCGTGCCCTCGATCAGGAACGCCGCTCCGGGCCGCATCCGCTCCCGCAGGTCCACTCGCGCCCGGACGGAGGTCCCGTTTGACCGCACCTCGACCTCGTCCCCATCGGCCAAGCCCAACCGCTCACCGTCTGAGACCGCAAGCTCGAGCGTCTGCCTGGGGCCCAGGAACCTGAGCGCGGGGTTCCTGTCGGTGACCTCGGTGGCCCATAGGTCCCTGTAAGTCCCCAACCGCAAGGCGCCGTTGGCACCGGCGGGCGGGGGCGGGGCAGGCTCGCCGGAGGCTTCGGCGAGAACCTCGCGGTCGATCCCGTCGGAAACTGCCTTGGTCGAGTCGGCCTCCGGCGAGGCTGCACCGTCCCCGGCCGACGCAGGAAACGCTGCCGCCGCGTCGCGCTCCTGCCACCGAACTCCACGCCCGCCGATCTCATCGTGCGTGAGCCCGGCGTAGAACGGCACCTCCGCGGCGAGGGCCTCGAGCGTCTCGAGCACGGAGTCGATGCCGGTCTCCTCGCCGAGCAGCGCCGAGAGCTCGACGAGCCAGTGCCAGCCGAGGCGCACGTCTCCAAAATGAGGCACGGTGGCCCGTAGCCGTTGCACGCGCCCGTCCGGGTGGGTCACCGTGCCCTCCTTCTCGGCGTACGCCTCGGCGGGCAGGACCACGTCCGCGTACTCGGTGGACCCGTTGTCGAACATCGACACGGCGATCACGGTCCTCGCCGTGCGAAGGGCTTCCCTCCAGGCCGGGCCGTCGGGCAGCTCGCGCACCGGGTCGACCTCGAACAGGACCACCGCGTCCAGCTCGCCCGAGGTGAGGGCCTCGCGAATCTCAGCGATGTCCATGCCCTCATCCGTCTCAGCGAGCCCGGGCCCGAGCCTGGGGAGGCAGCCGACCTCGCGCAGGCCACGTCCGTTGGCGTCGTCGGGGACCTCGATCAGTCCGCCCGCCGGGTCCTCGCACCTCAGCGCCCGGGCGCAGGAGAGCAGCGCCTCGAGCGCTCGTTGCCCGTCGGCGCCGTGTCCGATCCGCTCGCCCCACACGATCACAGTCGATCCCGGGCGAAGCTCGCCGGCGATCTGCTCGGCGTCGGCGCGGTGGGGATCGTCCTCGATCGGCATCGCGTCGGAAGCGAGCTCTCGCGACAGGGCCGCAAGGAACGCCCCGGCCTCACCCGGCGCGTAGCGCGCCGCCTCCTCGGCGCCTCCGTCGAGTGCCGTCGGGCGCTCGGAGGCCACGACCACGCGGGTGCCCGAGCGGCGGATCGCCTTGCGCAGCCGCAGGTCGAGGATCGGCATCGCGTGCAGCGGGTCGCAGCCCACCACCAGCACCGCCTCGGCTTCGTCGAGCGCACGGACCGGGGCGCTCAGCTCCGGCTGCGAAAGCCCGATTGCGAGCTCCGCATGGAGCCTTCCCCCGGGGCGGGAGTCGACGTGCTGCGACCCGAGAGCGCGGCGGAGGATGCGCTGCACGAGGTAGCCCTCCTCGTTGGTGGCCTGCCCGCCGACGATTGCCGCGGTGCTGGCGCCGGCGTCGCGGAGGCGTGCCGCCGCCGTGCGCACCGCGGTGGCCCAGTCGGCGGGGGAGCCCGCGACCCGCGGCTCGGCGATCCGCTCCGCGGACGACACCATCTGAAAGCCGAACCTGCCCTTGTCGCAGAGCCAACCGTCGTCGACCTCGGCGTTGTCGCGCGCCAGCACGCGGGCGACGCGCTCGTCGCGGACCGTGAACTTGACGTTGCATTGCGACGGGCACAGGGTGCAGATCGACCCCGCGTCCTCGATGTCCCAGGGCCGGGCGCGAAAGCGGTAGGCCTCCGACGTCAACGCTCCGACCGGGCAGAGCTCGATCACGTTGCCGTGAAACGGCGCGATGTAGGGGCGGTCGTCGTAGGTCCCCACGTAGCTCGCGGCCCCGCGCTCGAGCAGCTGCAGCTGCTCGTCCTCCGCCACCTCCTGGCTGAAGCGAACGCAGCGGTAGCAGAGGATGCAGCGCTCGCGGTCGATCCGCACCAGCGGCGACAGCGGCACCGGCTTGCGGAAGTGGCGCTTGGGGTCCGTGAAGCGGCTGCGCCCGGGGCCCCAGCCCATGGCGATGTCCTGCAGCGGGCACTCTCCGCCCTTGTCGCACACCGGGCAGTCGAGCGGGTGGTTGACGAGCAGGAACTCCACCACCGACTCCTGGGCCTCCCTCACCCGCTCCGTCTGTGTGTAGACGACCATCCCATCGCGAACCGGGGTCGAGCACGCGGTCTGAAGCTTGGGGATGCCCTCGACCTCCACCAGGCACATGCGGCACGCGCCCACCGGCGGTCCCAGCTTCGGCTCATAACAGAAGACCGGGATCTCGACGTCGCCGCCCTTGGCCGCGTCGACGAGCATCGCGCCCTCGCTTGCCTCGACCTCGACCCCATCGACCACGAGCGTGATCTGCTGGCGGTCTGCGCTCATGCCGCCACCCTCACGCCCTCGAGCGCCGCCTCGAACTCACCGCGGAACTTCTGGACCATCGACCCGACCGGCATCGCCATCGAGTCCCCGAGCACGCACAGGCAGTGGCCGATGATGTTCTCCTGGACCGAGCTGATGATGTCCAGGTCCATCGGCGTTCCCATGCCGTTGACGACCCGCTCGAGCATTTTCACCGTCCAGTTGGTCCCCTCCCGACAGGGCGTGCACTTGCCGCACGACTCGTGGTGGTAGAAGCGCGCCGTGCGGAGCGCGAGCTCGGGGATCGAGACGGTTTCATCGGCGACGATGATCGAGCCGGACCCGAGCATCGAGCCGGCCTTCGCCAGCGCCTCGAACGTGTACGGCAGGTCGAGGTCGTCCTCGGTCAGCACCGGCGCCGAGGACCCGCCCGGAAACCATGCCTTGACCCGGCGGCCTTCGAGCGGGCCGCCGGCGAGCCCGTAGATGATCTCCCGTGACGAGATCCCGAGCTCGATCTCGTAGTTGCCCGGGCGCTCGACATGTCCGGAGACCGATACGACCTTCGTTCCCGTGGACTCCTCCGTCCCAAAGCGCCGGTACCAATCCGCGCCGTTGCGGACGATGTGCGGGACGTTCGAGAGCGTCTCCACGTTGTTGATCAGGGTCGGCCCGCCGTACAGCCCTTGGATGGCGGGGAAGGGCGGCTTCAGGCGCGGGTTGCCGCGCTTGCCCTCGAGCGCGTCGAGCAGCGCCGTTTCCTCGCCGCAGATGTAGGCGCCCGCGCCACGGTGCACCACGAGCTCCACGCGCTTGCCGGTGCCCAGGATGTTCCGGCCGAGGTATCCGGCCTCATAGGCCTCGGCGACCGCGCGATCGAGGATGTCGGCGACCTCCCAGTACTCACCGCGGATGAAGATGAAGGCGTAGGTGGCATCGACGGCCAGCGCCGCGATCGCGCAGCCCTCGATCAGCTGGTGCGGGTTCTTCGTCATCAGCTCGCGGTCCTTGAACGCTCCCGGCTCGGACTCGTCGGCGTTGCAGCACAGGTACTTCTCCATCTCCCCGCGGGGCAGGAACGAGCCCTTCTTGCCCATCGAGAAGCCGGCGCCGCCGCGGCCGCGCAGGCCCGAGTTCTCGAGCTCGGCCAGCACCTCCTCGGGTTCGAGCTCCTTGAACGCCTTGTCGAGCGTCCGGTAGCCGCCGAGCTTGCGATAGACGTCGATCGAGCTCAGCCCCGGCTCGTCGATGTGGCGAAACAGCAGCCGCGTCTCAGGCACCTTCCATCTCCGCCTCCCGGGGATCGGCCTCCGGCTCCGGACCTCCCGCCGTGGGGCGCCCGGCCAGGGCCTTGCCGGGCAGCACCTCGGCCCCCGTACGAAGCTGCTTGATCGCGGCAACCGCGTCGTCCCCGTCGAGCGGGCCGTAGTAGCGCTGGTCGATCGACGCCATTGGCGCGATGTCGCAGGCGCCGAGGCACTCGAACCCCTTGATGAAGATCTCGCCGTCCTCGGAGCTGGCTCCGTCGTGGTCGGCCTCATGGGCGCCCACGCCGGCCGCCTCGCAGAACGCGCGAGTGAGGTCGTCGGCCCCTCGCAGCCAACAGGAGATGTTGTGACAGACAAGCACCTGGTGGCGGCCGGCTGGCGTGGTGCGGAAAAGGTCGTAGAAGGTCGCGAGGGCCTCGAGGTACGCGGGAGTCACACCCATCACCGCCGCGGCCTGGCGGATGCCCTCCGGCGAGCACCAGCCGTGATAGCGCTGCAACGCCCACAGCGCCGGGATCGCAGCCGAGCGCAGCTGCGGGTAGCGCGACATCGCGGCCTCGATCTGCTCGCGCAGCTCGTCGGGCACCTCGACCTCGTGCAGCTCAGGCACGCCCTCGGCGTCCTCGGGGCGCATCGAGGCGATCAGAGCCTCGCGCTCGGCCGCCGTCATCTCGTCGGTCGGTCGAAGCTCCGTCATCGATCGATCCCGCCGAGGATGGGGTCCAGCATCGCGAGGTTCTGGATCAGGTCGGCAATGTAGCCGTCCACGCACATGTCCCGCAGGCTCTGCAGGTTCACGAACGACGGATCGCGGATGTGCACGCGCGCGGGCTTCGCCGAGCCGTCGGCGAGCACGAAGCAGCCGAGCTCGCCCCGCGGTGACTCGATCGCGTAGTACGCCTCGCCAGGGGGCACGCGAAAGCCCTCCGTGACGAGCTTGAAGTGGTGGATGAGGGCCTCCATCGAGGTCGCGAGCTCGTGGCGGGGCGGGAGCACCACCTTGCGGTCGTCCGCGATCCACGGCCCCTCAGGGAGGCCCTCGAGCGCCTGCTCGATGATCCGCACCGACTCTCGCAGCTCCTGGACCCGCACCCGGTAGCGATCCCAGCCGTCGCCGACCGTCCCCACCGGGATCGCGAACTCGAAGTCCTCATACGACGAATACGGGGCCACCTTGCGCAGGTCCCACGGCTCGCCGCCCGCCCGCAGCAGCGGGCCTGTGACGCCGAGGTCGAGCAGGCGCTGTTTGTCCACCACGCCGATGCCGCGCGTCCGGTTGAGGAAGATCTCGTTTTGCGTCAGCAGCGCCTCGAACTGGTCGACGCGAGAGGGGAACTCCCGGCAGAAGTCCAGCACGCGGTCGGCGAAGCCCACGGGAATGTCCTCGATGACACCGCCGACCTGGAAGTACCGCGTGTGCATCCGCTGGCCGGAGGAGAGCTCGAACAGGTCCACGACCCGATCGCGGTCGCGAAAGCAGTAGAAGAACATCGACATCGCCCCGAGATCGAGCGCGGTGGTGCCGAGCCAGATCAGGTGCGACTGGATCCTGGTCAGCTCCATGTGGATCACCCGCAGGTACTGCGCCCGGGCCGGCACCTCGAGCTCGAGCAGGTTCTCCACGCAGCCGCAGAACGCCTGCGCGTTGAAGTGGTACGAGAGGTAGTCCATGCGCTCCACGAACGGGATCACCTTCCAGTAGGCCTTGTCCTCGCAGTTCTTCTCGATCCCCGTGTGGACGTAGCCCATCACCGGCTTGAGGTCGCGGACGATCTCGCCCTGGATGCTGACCAGCAGCCTCAGCACCCCGTGGGTCGCGGGGTGGTGGGGTCCCATGTTGATCGTCATCAGCTCGTGCTCGAGGTCGAGCGCCTCGCCGGCGGCGGTGCGCTCGATCGGTGAGGCGCCGATCACCTGGGCTTCGGTGCGCGCGAGGCGGTCGCCGCCGTGGGCCGGCGCCGAGCCGCTCGTGATCGCGCCGTCGCTCACTCGTACCACCTCGGAACCTCGGGCTCATCGCGCGTGAAGATCACCGGCTCACCGCCCATCGGGAAGTCGCGGCGTTGCGGCCAGCCGACGTAGTCCTCAGGCATCAGGATCCGCCGCAGGTCCGGATGGCCCTCGAAGTCGATCCCGAAGAAGTCGTAGACCTCGCGCTCCTGAAACTCCGCCGTCGGAAACAGCCCGACGGCGCTCGGCAGCGACGGCAACTCCTCGCCGCCGGGATCGGCGACCGCTGCGCGGACGCGCAGGCGCTCGACGCGCGGCATGTTCAGGAGCTCGTAGATGACTCCGAAGCGCGGCTCGGCCGGCAGATAGTCGACCCCGTGCAGGCTGGCGAGGAAGCGGTACTCCTGAGTGGGCGTCTCGCGAAGCCAGCGCAAGACGTCGAGCACCCGGCCTGGCTCGACGATCAGGCAGGCGTCGCCCCGCTCGTGATAGGTCCCGAGTACGGAATCGGGATGTGCGTCGTTCAGCTCCTGCGCGATCAGCTCCAGGCCCGCTGCGTCAGGCACCTGCGGGCCCTCCGGGCGCCCTGGCCACCATCTCCCGGGCCTCGGCGTAGGCCTCGAGCTGCTCGGGCGTGGGCTCGGGCTCTGCGTGCGCCCATTCCTCGGTGCCGGCCGCGTTGTAACGGGCGCGCCAGCCCGGGTCGGGACTGCCGAGGATCTTGCGCTGCAGCTTGTTGAAGCCGTAGATCAGCGCCTCTGGGCGCGGGGGGCAGCCTGGGACGTGGATGTCGACCGGCATGAACTTGTCGGCCCCCTGGACGACCGCGTAGTTGGCGAACATCCCGCCCGACGACGAGCAGGCGCCCATCGAGATCGCCCACTTGGGCTCCAGCATCTGGTCGTAGAGGCGGCGGACGACCGGGGCCATCTTGATGGAGACCCGGCCCGAGAGGATGATGAAGTCGGCCTGACGCGGGGACGCCCGCATCGCCTCGGCGCCGAAGCGGGCGATGTCGTAGCGCGGCGAGACAATCGACATCATCTCGATCCCGCAGCAGGCGAGGCCGAACGTGAGCGGGAACATCGCGTTCGCGCGCCCCCAGTTGAGCGCCTTCTCGAACCTGGTCGTCATCACGGACTCTTCGACGAACTGCTCCAGATCGACACCCTCGAGGTCGCCGCGCAGCATGTCCCGCGCCCGGAGCTGCCTGACCCGCAGCACCTCCGGGGAACGCGGTTGCTCCAGCGGCGCCAGGCCGCGCAGCTTCTCGCGCTTCACTTCCAATCCAGTGCCCCCCGGCGCCAGACGTACACCAGCGCCACCAGCAGCAGCGCAACGAAGATCAACACCTCGACGAGGACGAAGACCGAGTCGGCGCCGTTGAGGATCACGCCGACCGGATACAGGAACACGACCTCGATGTCGAAGAGGATGAACAGCATCGCGATCATGTAGAAGCTGACCCCGAAGCGGAACGTCCGCGAGACCTCGGTCGGCAGCCCACACTCGTACGGGTCGCTCTTCACCTTGCTAGGCCGGCGCGGGCCGACCATCCCGTTGAGCATCGCCAGCGTGACTCCGACGATCAAGCCGAGACCCACGAAGACCACGACTGGCAGATAGCTCCGAAGCACTCGAACCGAGTTCTATATCAGTTTGTGGCAGGTTGCTACATAGTGTTTTTCCGCATCATCAAGCCGAAATCCGACCCTTGTGGGCGGGTATCCCCGGCGCTTTAGGGGCCTCGTGGAGACGGTGCATCTGATCGGCGGCGTCGCTGTGCTGGCCACCAACCTGCTAGCCGGAATCTGGGGTGGGGCAGCGTGGCTTCGCCAGCAGCCGAGCGTGGCGTTCTGGTACCTGCTGCGCGTCGCGCAGGTTGCGGTCGTCGTGCAGGTGCTGCTCGGCGCGATCCTGCTGCTGCTCGGCCGCGAGTCAGCCGACGGGCTGCATTACGTCTACGGAGCGCTGCCGCTCGTCGTCTCACTGCTCGCCGAGGGGATTCGCGCCGGGGCCGCCGAGCGCGAGCTCACGGGCCTCGACTTCGAGTCGCTGCCCCGAGATCGCCAGCGTGCGATCGCGTTGGCGATCGTCCGCCGCGAGACGGGGGTCATGACCGTCTCGGCCCTCGTCGTTTTCTTCTTGGCCCTACGCGCGGCCGGGACGAGCGGGGCGCTCTTCTGAGATCGGCTAGCGCGGCTTCGCGTCGAGTCCGCGATAGGCCCCGCGATGAAACACCAGGGGGTCGCCATCGGCAGAGCCCAGCTCGAGCACGCTGCCGATCAGAAGCACGTGGTCACCGGCGTCGTGGGCGTCGCGCAGCCCGCAGGCGATCCACACGAGCGCCTCGTCGAGGATCGGGACGCCGCCGCGCTCGCGCCACGGGATCTCGCGCCACTTCTCGGTGTGCGGCGCGCGCGAGGCGAACGAACGGGCGAGCTCGGCGTGGTCTGAGCGCAGGACGCTGATCCCGAACGCCCCCGCAGCCTGCACGGCGACGCGGGTGCGCGAGCCGCGGTCGAGGGAGGCGAGCATCAGCGGCGGCTCGAGGGAGGTCGAGACGACGGCGTTTGCGGTTGCCCCGGCCGGGCCACCGGGCCCGTGCGCCGAGACGATGGTCACGCCCGTCGGCAGGTGCGCCATCGTGCGGCGAAACTCCTCGGACGTCGGCGTGCCCATCAGGTGAGCGATACCACACCGACGCACGCCGGATGGCTTGCGGGGACCGTCGCATCTCTTCGTCCTCGGGCCCTCGTGTGGCGCCGCCACACATCGTGCCGTGCGTCCTCGATCTGCTCGGCCCCGCCAACCCCCGACGCACGCCGGTGTGGGCATCGCCCACCACGTGGACCGGAAGTATGATGCCGCCGCGGTGCGACCCGGGCTAGCCCTGACAGCAACGATCGCCGCGGCGCTCGCGCTCGCAGCCTGCGGCACCGAGGGGATCGAGGTGGCCGCCGACGATTCGAATTACGAGGGCGCGGTGCTGTTTGCCGAGCGCTGCTCAGGATGCCACACGATGAAGGCGGCGGGAGCACAGGGCTCGGCGAACCGGGCGCTGCGAAACCAGGGCCCGAACTTCGACCAGCGCACCGAGAGCGTCGAGGACGTCCTGTTCGCGATCCGCAACGGCGGCTTCTCCGGGGCGATCATGCCGCAGAACATCGTCGTCGGCGATGAGGCCCAGGCCGTGGCCGAGTTCGTTGCCGCCTACGCCGGCTGCGACGTCGAGCGGCCGCCCAGGCCCGGCGAAGACAGCGAGCAGCAGCCCAGCAATTGCCCCTGACCGTCAGAGGGCAGCGACGCTAGACCTACGCCGCATCCGCGAGGATCCGGGGCCGGCACGGGAGGCGCTGGCGCGGAGGGGCGCCGCCGAGGCGCTCGATCGATTGCTCGAGCTCGACGCCCGCCGCCGGGAGCTGCTGCCTGAGGTTGAGCGTCGCAGGGCCGCGCAGAACGAGGCCTCCGATGAGATCGCGGCTCGCAAGCGGGCCGGCGAGAACGCCGATGATTTGATCGCGCGGATGCGAGAGGTGGCCGCCGAGGTCAAGCGGCTGGAGGCTGAGCTCGAGCAGGTGGAGTCGGCGCGAGACGAGCTGGCCGCGACCCTGCCCAACATCCCCGCCCCGGAGGCACCCGACGGTGAAACCGATGAGGACGCAGTGGTGCTGCGGGAGGTCGGCGACCGGCCGCGCTTCGACTTCGGGCCGCGCGACCACCTGGACCTGGGGCTCGAGCACGGCTGGATCGAGATGGAGAGGGCGGCGGCGGCATCGGGCTCGCGATTCGCCTACCTGCTGGGCGACCTGGTGCTCGTGGAGCTGGCGCTCGTGCGCTTCGCGGTCGAGATCGTCGGCACCGAGGGCTTCACGCCCGTGGTCCCGCCTGTGCTGGTCCGGGAGGAACCGCTCTATGGGACCGGGTTCTTCCCCGCCGAACGGGAGATGATCTACGAGATTCCCGAGGACGACCTGTTTCTTGTCGGGACCTCGGAGGTCTCCCTCGGTGCCCTGCACGCCGACGAGATCCTCGACGCGAGCGAGCTGCCGCGCCGCTACGCGGGGATCTCTACCTGCTTCAGGCGCGAGGCCGGCGCCGCCGGCAAGGACACCCGCGGGATCTTCCGCGTGCACCAGTTCGACAAGGTCGAGATGTTCTCGTTCGTGCTCCCGGCCGAGTCCAGGTCAGAGCACGAACGTCTCCTCGCGATCCAGGAGCGCATCCTCACGGCGCTGGAGGTTCCCTATCGCGTCGTCGACATCCCGGTCGGCGACCTCGGCGCTCCGGCCGCGCGCAAGTTCGACTGCGAGGCCTGGATCCCGAGCCAGGAGCGCTACCGCGAGGTGACCTCGACCTCAAACACCACCGACTACCAGGCCCGACGCCTCGGTGCCCGCTACCGGCCCGACGCCGCCGCGCCTCCGGAGCACCTGCACACGGTCAACGGCACCGCGGTCGCGGTGGGGCGCACGTTGATCGCGCTGGTGGAGAATCATCAGCGCGGCGATGGCTCGGTGCAGTTGCCTGAGGCGCTGGTGAAGGCGGGGGCTCCGGAGCGGATCCCTAGCTCTGGTCCGGATCCAGCTGCAGCGAGCAGGAGTTGATGCAGTAGCGCAGCCCAGTCGGGTTCGGCCCGTCCTCGAACACGTGTCCGAGATGCCCGCCGCAGCGGGTGCAGACGACCTCGGTGCGGCGCATGAAGTGGCTGTTGTCGGGCCGCGTTTCCACGGCGTCGGAGTCCATCGGGTCGAAGAAACTCGGCCACCCGGTGCCGGAATCGAACTTGGTGTCGGAGTGAAAGAGCTCCTGGCCGCAGCCGCGACAGCGGTAGACGCCCGGACTCTTCTCATCCCAGTAGGTGCCCGTGAACGCGCGCTCCGTTCCCTGCTGCCGGAGCACGTCGTACTCCTCGGGCGAAAGCTCTTCGCGCCACTCCGCTTCTGTCTTCTTCAGCTTCTCCATTTGGCTTCGCTCTCCGTGGGGTGCCCTCTCTAGGTTACGGCGTCCATGTCCTCTGCTTTCTACGTCCCGGATGGGGACGCTTTCGTTTCAACGGAGCTCACCCGTGGGCCCTGGGATCCCGGCTCCCAGCACGCCGGCCCGCCGGCGGCCTTGATGGGTCGTGCGATCGAGCGGCTCTCAAGCGAGGCCGGTCCGAGCGTGGTTGGCCGCATCACCTATGACGTCCTGCGCCGTGTCCCGATCGCGCCGCTCCGTGTGTCCACCCGCGTCGTGCGCCCGGGACGAAGCGTCGAGTTGATCGAGGCGACCCTGCACGACGAGTCCCACCGGGCTCTGATGCGCGCCGAGGCCTGGCGCCTGCGCGCGGAGGAGGTGGAGGTGGACGCCGGACTCACCGCGGCCGGGGGCGATGGGGCGGCCGGGGCGTTCGCTTCGACGCTTCGTCCCGGCTTCGCACCTCCGGGGCCCGAGGAGGGCAGGACGGTCCCCTTCTTCGACACCGGCGAGTCAGCGGGTTACTTCACCGCCATGGACGTTCGCTTCGTGGCCGGTGCGTTCCTCGAGCCCGGCCCGGCGACGGTGTGGCTGCGCATGTGCGAGCCGTTGGTTGCGGGCGAGGAGCCGTCGGCGCTTCAGCGCGTACTCGTCGCCGCGGACTCCGGCAACGGCGTCAGCGCCACCCTCGACTTCACCCGCTTCCTGTTCATCAACGTCGATCTCAGCGTTCACCTGCACCGGCTGCCGGCCTCGGAGTGGGTATGCCTCGACGCGATCACGATCCCCGAGCCCAACGGCGTGGGAATCACCGACATCGCTCTGTACGACGAGCGGGGGCCGATCGGTCGCGCAGCCCAGACCCTGCTGGTCGCCGAGCGGTGACCGCTCAGGTCGCGACTCGGTCGAGCCCGAGCCACCCTGCCATCGCCTCGAGCTCGCTATCGAGGGCCTGGTCGGTGTCGGGCGGCGCGTCGTCTTCGAGGTGCCGAGCGCGGACGCGCAACAGCTTCGCCTCGCGGTCTGCCTTCAGGTCGACGCGCGCCGCCAGCCGGTCACCGAACAGGAAGGGGAGCACGTAGTAGCCGTGCCGGCGCTTGACGGCCGGCACGTAGATCTCGATCCGGTAGTCGAATCCGAACACGCGCGCGACTCGCTTTCGCTCCCAGATCAGCGAGTCGAAGGGGCCGATCAGCGCCGTTGCGTGCACGCTCCGCGGGACCGACGCGCCGGCCGCGAAGTATGCGGGCGAGCGCCCCCAGCCCTCGACCTGCACGGGCACGAGCTCTCCGGCCTCGACCAGCTCCGAGACCCGCAGCCTGGCCTCGTCGGTCGGCAGACGAAAGTAGTCGCGCAGGTCAGGCTCGGTTGCCACGCCCAGCGCCCGGGCCGCGATGCGCACCAGCTCGCGCTGTGCGTCGGCCGTCGCCGGGGTCGGCGCATCGAGGACGTCCGCGGGCAGCACGCGCTCGGGGACGTCGTACAGGCGCTCGAAGTTGCGGCGGCGCGCGGTCGTCACCTCGCCCGCCCAGAACAGCCACGCGAGCGCCCACTTGACGTCCGACCAGTCCCACCACGGGCCCTTGGGCCGCCGGGTGTCCTCGGCCAGGTCGGAAGCCGCCACCGGCCCGCGCTCGCGGATCTGCGCAAGCAGGCCCTTGATCAGCTTCGGCCGCTCGCGGGCGACGCGGCGGATCGAGCCCCACGCGTCGGTTGAGGTCCGCTGCATGCGCCAGCGAAGCAGGGGGTGAAACGACACGGGAAGCAGCGATGTTTCGTGGCCCCAGTACTCGAACAACCTCCTGGGCGCGCGATGCGAGGCGCGGTCGAGCAGCACCCGGTCGTAGGGCCCCAACCGGCTGAAGAGCGGCAGGTAGTGCGCGCGCGTGAGCACGTTCACCGAGTCGACCTGCAGCAGGGCGACGCCGTTCAGCACCCGCCGCACGTCCCAACCGCCGGGGTCGGCGTTGGGCCGCGGGTCGCCGAAGCCCTGCGCTCGCAGTGCGACGCGCCGGGCCTCGGCGGCGGACAGGGACGTCCTCAGGCTGCGATTGCCTCCGCGACGGCGGCCGGCGCGGGCTCGAGCGCCAGCTCGAGCACCTCCTCAATCGCCAGCACGGGGTGGAACTCGAGCTCGTCGCGGACTTCCTCGGGCACGTCATCGAGGTCCGCCCGGTTTCGCTCCGGGAGGATCACATCGGTGAGGCCGGCGGCGTGGGCCGCCAGCACCTTCTGCTTGACGCCGCCGATGGGCAGCACGCGGCCCTGCAGCGTCACCTCGCCGGTCATGCCGACGGTGTGCTTGACGGGTCGGCCGGTCAACAGCGAGACGAGAGCCGTGGTCATCGTGATGCCCGCGCTGGGGCCGTCCTTGGGAATCGCGCCGGCCGGCACGTGGATGTGAAACTCGCGCTCGGCGAAGGCGCTCTCGTCGAGCCCCAGCTCGTCTGCGTGTCCGCGCACATACGAGAGCGCGATCCTCGCAGACTCCTTCATCACGTCACCCAGTTGTCCGGTGAGCACGAAGCCCTCCTTGCCGGCCATCGAGGTCGTCTCGATGAACAGCACGTCGCCGCCGGCGCCGGTGACCGAGAGCCCGGTGGCGACACCGGGCGTCGCCGTGCGCTCGGCGGCCTCTTGGAAGAAGCGCTGGCGACCGAGCGCGTCGCGCACCGTCTCGTGGTCGATCGAGACCGGCGCCTGCGCGTCGCCCGAGGCGATCCGGGTCGCGGTCTTGCGGAGCAGCTTGCCCAGCTCGCGCTCGAGGTTGCGCACGCCCGCCTCACGCGTGTAGTCGGTGACCACCTCGCGGATCAGCGCATCGTCGATCTCGACCTCGTCTTCGCGCAGGCCGTTGCGCTCGACCTGACGCGGCCACAGGTAGCCGCGGGCGATGGCCACCTTCTCGTCGGTGGTGTAGCCGTCGAAGCGCACGACCTCCATGCGGTCGAGCAGCGGGCCCGGGATCGTCTCGGCGATGTTCGCTGTGGCGATGAACAGGACCTCGGAGAGGTCGAGCTCCACATCGAGATAGTGGTCGCGAAAGGAGTGGTTCTGCGCCGGGTCGAGGACCTCGAGCAGCGCCGCGCTCGGATCGCCACGCCAATCGGCGCCGACCTTGTCGACCTCGTCGAGCATGATCACCGGGTTCATGGTCCCGGCGTCCTTGAGCGCGCGGACCAGCCGGCCCGGAAGCGCGCCGATGTAGGTGCGGCGGTGCCCCCGGATCTCGGCCTCGTCGCGCACGCCGCCGAGCGACATGCGCACGAACTCGCGTCCGGTGGCACGGGCGATCGACTCGCCGATCGAGGTCTTCCCGGTGCCGGGCGGGCCGATCAGAGTCAGGATCGCGCCCGCGCCCCGGCCCTCCTCCGAGAGGCCGCGCTCGCGTCGCAGCCGGCGCACCGCGATGTACTCGGTGATCCGGTCCTTGACGTCCTCCAGACCGGCGTGATCGGCGTCGAGCACCTCCCGCGCGTGCACGGGGTCGAGCCGCTCGTCCGAGCGATCGCCCCAGGGGACGCCCAGCAGCCAATCGAGGTACGTGCGGATCATCGAGGACTCGCCGCTCGCCTCACCCATGCGCTCGAGGCGCCCGAGCTCGCGCTCGGCCTGCTCGCGCACATCGTCGGGCATCTTCGAGTCGGCGATCCGCTGCCGGTACTCGTCGACCACCGATCCGTCGTCCTCGCCCAGCTCCTTGCGGATCGACTCCATCTGCTTGCGCAGGAAGTACTCGCGCTGCTGGGCCTGGGCGCCCTCCTCGACGTCATCACGGATGCGCCGACGCACCTGAAGCTCGGCCAGGCGCTCGCGCTGAAGTGAGAGCGCCAGCGCCAGCCGCTCGGTGACGTCGACGGTCTCGAGCAGGCGACGCTTGTCGTCGAGGCTCAGATCAGGGCTGTAGCCGGAGGTGTCGGCCAGCGGGCCGGGCTCGGAGATCGAGCGCATGAACGCCGAGATGCGGCCGTCGTCGCCGCGCAGCTCGAGGATCTCCTCCACCACCGCGCGGTACTCCCGCTCGAGCTCCCGGGTGCGCTCGTCAGAGGGCGTGCCGTCGTGAATCGGCTCGACCTCGATCACGAGATCCTCGCCAGGGCCGCTGGTCGCGGCACCGGCAAGACCTCGGTGGATGCCGGTCAGGGTGGCGGCCACGACGCCGCCGGGCAGCCGGCCGGTGTCGACCACATCGGCGACAGTGCCGACGGGCCCGTACTCCCCGTTGGCGCGGGGGACGACGAACACGCGCTCGGCGTCGCCGACGTCGGCAACCACCGTTGCGGTCATGCCGGGGAACAGGATGCTGTCGTCCAGAGGGATTAGCGGGAGTCGCATTCGACTACCTCTGCTTTCAAGCTTGAAGTTACTTCACTTTATGAAGTAATGGTAGCGAGGGACACGCGGTTTGTTAGGTGCCGCGGGCGACGGGTAGGGGAGGGAACCGGCGGAAACCAACTTGGCGGCAGGAGCCACATGGAGTCACGTGATTTCCGGCGCACCGCGTCGCTGGAGGCTCGGCGTCGTAGCCGGCCTGATTGCAGCGGCGACGCTGATCTTCGGGCTCGCAGCAGCCCCGGCCGAAGCAAAGAAGCGAGGCTGCTCGCCAGGCGAGCCCAGAGGCGCGGCCGGGGTCGGCGACGAGTACTACCCGAACTACGGCAACGGGGGCTACGACGTCGGCAAGTACGCGCTGGACATCACGTACAAGCCGTCGACGGCGCGGATCACTCGCGGCAAGGCGACGATCAGTGCCCGCGCCACGCAGAGCGTGTGCCGTTTCAACCTCGACTTCGTGCGCCTGAAGGTGCGCAAGATCAAGGTCGACGGCGACAAGGCCAAGTGGCGTCGCACCGAGCACGAGCTCAAGGTCACTCCGAAGGACTCGCTGGAGCGAGGGCGCAGGTTCGAAACCGTCGTTCGCTACCGGGGCGAGCCGACGGAGTTCGTGATCCCGGGCCTCGACCTGCGGACCGGCTTCATGGACACCTCCGACGGCGCCACCGTGGCCGGTCAGCCGGAGGTCGCGGCCGGGTGGTTCCCGGTCAACGACCACCCGCGCGACAAGGCCCGTTACGAGTTCGACGTCACGGTGCCGAAGGCCTACGAGGTCGTGACGAACGGTTTCCTGCGCGACGTCGACACTCACAAGAAGCGCAAGACCTGGGAGTGGAACGCGCGCGAGCCGATGGCCTCGTACCTGGCGACCATCGACATCGGCTTCTGGGACGTCCACCGCTGGCGCACCGGTGACGACCTGCCGGTCTATGACGCCGTCGACTCGGCCCTCACTGGTGAGCTGCGGGAGCAGATCGACTCCTCGCTCGCGCGCCAGGGCGAGATCATCGACGTGCTGAGCGAGTCCTTCGGGCCGTATCCGTTCAGCACGATCGGAGGGATCGTCGAGGGCCAGGACGACCTCTTCTTCGCGCTCGAGACGCAGACGCGTCCGGTCTACTCGAAGCTGTTCTGGCTCGACAGCGAGGGCAATCCCGAGCCCAACGACGGTGTCGTCGTCCACGAGATCGCTCACCAGTGGTACGGCGACGACGTCGCCCTGCACCGCTGGCAGGACATCTGGCTCAACGAGGGCTTCGCCACCTACGCCGAGTGGCTGTGGGCCGAGTACGAGGGCCAGGGCACGACGCAGGGGACGTTCCAGGCCGCGTACGACTTCTACGCGGCGGACGATCCGTTCTGGTCCGTGGTGATCGGCGACCCGGGCGTGGAGCAGCTCTTCTCGGAGCCCGTCTACGTGCGCGGCGCGATGACGCTCCAGGCGCTGCGCAACGAGGTCGGAGACGAGACGTTCTTCGACATCCTGCGCGGCTGGGCCGCGACCAAGAGCGGCGGCACCGGAACGACGCCCCAATTCATCGCCCTGGCCGAGGACCTCGCCGGTCGTTCGCTGGACGAGGTCTGGGATCCGTGGCTGTTCACCGCCGGCAAGCCGGCGTTCTCGGAGCCCTCCGGCGCGACGGGCGCGGGCGCACCGTCAGCGCAGGCGCGCGGGGCGACGGGGCAGTGGCTCAGCGAGCTCGAGCAGCGGCTGGCACAGCACGAGCACTACTAGACGAAGAGCACTGTCGAGGGGCGCCGGGAACGCCGGCGCCCCCTCAGCGGCGGCGAGGGCGAGCGGTGTGATCGTAAGTGCTAACTTACCGTTCGTGTCCACTTACCGAGTTGATGGATGGACGGCGCTCGCGGATCCAACCCGCCGGGCAATCTTCGAGCGGCTCGCCGAGCGTCCGCGCGCCGTCGGCGAGCTCGCCAGCGAGCTCCCGGTCAGCCGGCCGGCCGTCTCGCAGCATCTCAACGTCCTCAAGGGGGCAAATCTGGTCGTCGACCACCGCGCGGGGACGCGCCGCATCTATCAGCTCGATCCGAAGGGCATCGCCCTGCTTCGCACCTATCTCGACCGGTTCTGGGGCAGGGCCCTCGCGGCCTACAAGGAGGCCGTCGAGCAACCGACTGAGGAGGTCTAAGTGAGTCCGCAGGCAACTGAAACGTCCATCCGAAATTCGATCGTCGTCGAGGCAGCGATCGATCGTGCTTTCTCGGTCTTCACCGACGGCATCGGGAGTTGGTTTCCGTCGGAGTACAACCTTCTTGACGTCGAGATCGCCGAGAGGGTGTTCGAGCCACGCGAGGGTGGTCACGTCTTCGATCGCGGCACCGACGGCAGCGAGTGCCACTGGGCACGAGTGCTTGCCTACGAGCCTCCCGATCGAGTTGTGATCAGCTGGGACATCGGCCCGCAGTGGCAGATCGAGGCCGACCCGGAGAAGACGAGCGAGGTGGAGGTGCGGTTCGTCTCCGAGACGCCGGACCGGACTCGGGTCGAGCTAGAGCATCGCAACCTCGACCGGCACGGCGACGGTTGGGAGGGGATCCGCGAGTCTGTCGGCGGCGAGGGCGGCTGGCCAGGTTGTCTGCGGGCGTTTGCCCAGCGCGTGGGTGCCGCCTGAGCGCCGCAGCGACGCAAGCGAGACCTGTGACCTCGGCTCAGCTGTAAAGAAAGTCATTCGAATGTCCAACGCCCGTCATTCGAATGTCACGCAGCGAGCTAGCCCTACCCGCGGAGGCTTGGATGGGGCAAGAGCCAGGGCCGTCAACTCGCACCGCTCAATCCAGCGCGAGGACGCTATCGAGCGCTCCTGGAGCGAAGCTGGGTCCAGTCGCCCGAGATCTCGACGACCTCGGCGCACTCCCTGAAGCAGCCGGTCCCTATTTGCCCTGGAGATCGCCCGCGAGAACCAGCAGGGGGAACGGGTTCCGGTTCAGGGGCCGCCCGAGCGACGTGAGGATCTCCGGCCCGGGCTTGGCCACCTGGCCGCTTTCGATCCCCCTCAAGTGTGCGGCCGAGAGCCCCGCGCGCTTCGCAAAGGCCCGGATTAAGAGGCCGGCAGCTTGCCGAAGCCGCTAATCACCCCGTGTAGTCCGCGTGTGAACTCGACGTCGCCAGGGCGGCTTGCAAGGCGACCCGCGAGGGCGCGCGTGCTGGGAAAGGCTTCCTCGGGGAGCGCCGCGTGTCGCTCATGAGCCTGCGCGCGCTGCTTGGCGTCACGCTTTCCTGGAGTTCGCGCGGTCTCGAAGGTAACGAACCCTGTCGTATACGCGAACAGCGCGAGGAAGGCGCTCACGGCGTCGGCGTCATCGAGGGCGCCTCGCCTCAGCAGCGTCAGCATGTCCTCACGCAGACGCAGCGCGTTCGGCCCAAGCATCGGTCGCGATACGGTCAGCGCAATCAACCCCGGCTGGGTCAGCAGGAGCCGGCGGTACGAGCTCATGAGCGAAACGAGCCCATCCCGCCAGGTCATGCGTGAGCGCGGGCGCTTGACGTCGCCGAGCAGATCGTCTAGCACCGCGTCCAGTATCGCCGCCTTGTCCGGAAAGTAGGTGTAGAGGGCGTTCGGCATAACCCCGAGCGCATTGGCGAGACGTCTCATCGTCAGCCCCTCGATGCCCTGCTGCGCACCAATGCGGCGGGCCTCCGTCACGACGCCGTTGCGCGTCAGGCGGGGGGGCCGTCCGACTCTGGGAAGGATCGTCGGTGGAGGAGGCGGCTTGGTTTGGGGCATGAGAAACGTGGAGTTTCTGTACACTGTACAGCCACTCGCGGATGACTCCGAGTAAAGGAGGGGTATGGCCAAGGACAGAGCACATCTCGCCGTCTACGACACGCTCACCGACTCGGAGGTCGGTCATCTCCTCGTCGAGTTGCACACCGGGCGGTTCACTGGGACCAGCTTCGAGGTGGTCACCGTCGCGGAATCGCCCGAGCCGATCACGACGATGGGCGGCCTTCTCGTGCTGCCCGACGCGCTGCTCGCCGACCTAGAGCCCGCCGACAGCGAGCTCCTCATCCTGCCCGGCGCCGAGATGTGGGACGCCGGCGGCGGCGAGGCGTTCGCCACCGCCGCCGGGCACTTTCTCGATGCCGAGGTACCGGTGGCGGCGATCTGCGGCGCTACGGCGGGCCTCGCCCGCGCCGGGCTGCTTGACGAGCGCAACCACACGAGCGCCTCCGCTGAGTATCTCGAGATGACTGGGTACGCCGGAGGCGACCGCTACGTCCACGAGCGCGCAGTCGTCGACGGCGATCTGATCACCGCGGGTCCCCAGTCTCCGGTGCATTTCGCGCGGGCTGCGCTCGAGCGCTTGGGGCTCGCCTCGGAGCGCACCCTTGAGGCCTACGAGGCCCTATTTCACCGTGCGGACCCGGCCGGGTTCCCCGTGCTCATGGAGGCGCAGGGCGCCTCGTGAGCGCCCCATCGAAGCCGCCCGGGGCTCCGTCCACCGGGGTTCGTGGGCGGCGTCGTGCCTGGTCTCATCACAGGCTGGGAGGTAGACGGCACCTGCCCGCCGCTGTCCGGGCGCGATCGGCTTCAGCTGCGCGCCTTCGCGCGCTTCGCGCTGTCGAGCGTCCGCGCGACGGAGCCGGTGGAGAACCGCGAGGCCTACCTTCGCGCACTGACGCCGTCGTAATCGACGCCATTCTCGGTGAGCACGGACGCAGACACTCCCGCGTGTCTCGTAACCGGATCGCTCAGCGAGACAGAGGAAGGCCCGCCGCGCTGGCGCCTGCGCGACCCGATGAGTCCGGAAAGCTGGGACGGTGTCAACTTGTGAAACCCACTGGAGAGGTGCAAGGCATGCCCGACAACAAGGACGTCGTCCGCAGGTACATCGACGGCTTCAACAGATCCGATCACGAGCAGATCCTCTCCTGCTTGACCGACGACATCCGCTGGACGGTCTTTGGCGCCTTCCGGCTTGAGGGCAAGGAGGCCTACGACGCCGAGATCGAGAACCCGGCGTTCACCGGCAGCCCGAGCATCACCATCACCCGGATGGTCGAAGAGGATGACGTCGTCATGGCCGAGATGACCCTCGAAGCGCAGCGCGCGACGGGCGAGACCCTGCGTGCGGCGATGGGCGAGGTCTTCGTCTTTCGCGGGGGCAAGATCGAGGAGCGGCGCGCCTACGTCGTCGAGCTCATGGAGAACGACTACAAGTGATGGTGCGCTCGACGGGTGGTTCGTCGCGCGCTGAGTGGCCTCGTCAGCTGACTCAGTGACGTCCCGGAGACGGAACCGCTTACGGGCGCTTGGCCTGCGCTGCGGCCCTTCGCTAAGTCGCGGCCCTTGTCGGCAGCAGTGCGAACGGAGGTGAGGACGGCGGACATCCAGAGACGATGCGACATCCCGGGTGACCTTGGCGTCGTCGGTGTCGGCGCGATCGCCGAGAGCCGTGTACGGCGGCTCGAGGATCACGAGCGGGATCTCGCGCTCGGTCCGCACCTGATTGTCGCGATAGGTGCCGTAGCTCTCGCACACTCGCGGCCATAACCGGGCGCGCTCCTCGGGCGTCGCGACGCTTACGACCGCAGGAAGGTGAGCACGGCCAGCACGCGCCGGTGATCCTCGGCCGCCGGGGTCAGGTTCAGCTTCCCGAAGATGCTGGTCACGTGCTGTTCGACGGCGCGCTCCGTGACGACCAGTCGCTCGGCGACGGCTGCGTTGGGGCGGCCCTCCGCCATCAGCTTCGGCTGATCGGTGTAGTTGTCCCACCCGTTCTGGAAGTCAGGCTCGCCGCCGGTGCCGATCTCGCGGTAGGCCTCGCTGGTCAGAACGCGCTTCTTGATCTGCTTGTTCGCCTGCTTCGTGGCGACCTTCCTCACCTTCGACTTTGTGGCGCGCTGGTGATCGCGTCGGGCCGGCAACCGCCGTCCCGGCTAGCGCGGCGACGAGGGCCAGGACGGCGACGACGATCGCCGGCGATGGCCGTGAGGTGGTGGTCTGTCCCATTGCTCCCTTCCTCTCCACAAAACGGCATCCGATGAGGGGGCGATTCGCCCGCGGCCTCATCCCTCGCGCCATACCGTTGCCCACAGAGGCCGAGCCTGTCAAGCGGCGCGGGTCACGACGCGCCTATCTACGGGGCGGCGCAGTCCCGCCTAGGTGACATGGCGGCTCTCGCGTTTCGCGCAATGCAGGAGCGCGCCGGTCGGCAACTCAGACGCCTGCGGGTCGTCCACTCGGGAGCCTTAGAGAGGGCGGCTCGGACGCCTGCTGCCGTGCCGAAGCGAGAGCCAGGATGTTTCGTTTGATGTCCCTTGACCGGCACACATCAGCGAACCACCCTTACGGCACACGCATGCGCCGCTCGGCAGCGAAGTCCCTGCTCAGCGGCACGCGTGTGCCGTTCAGGGTTCCCTTCCGTACGCAGCATCCGCTTGGCGTGGTGGTCAACCGGCCGCGGTGTGGCCTGACCGATGATTTTTCCGCGCCGTGCTGGTCTGTACGCCGAAATGCCGACTCATGGGAGGCTGACGCCATGCGGAAACTGACCTATGGCATGAACCTGAGCCTGGACGGCTACATCGCCGCGCCCGGCGACGACCTCGGCTGGAGCGTGCCGAGCGACGAGCTGTTCCAGTGGTGGTCCGACCGGGTGGGCGCGACGGGCCTGGCGCTGTACGGGCGCAAACTGTGGGAGACGATGAGCTCCCACTGGCCGACCGCTGACCAGCAGCCTGGCGTCACGCCGGCGGAGATCGAGTTCGCCCGCCGTTGGC
>DATAFO010000055.1:0-18965 GCA_036257465.1 Solirubrobacterales bacterium
TATTGCTCTCGGCGGAAGCGCCTACGCCGTGACGCAGATCACCTCAGGGGAGATCAAGAACGACACGATCAAGAGCGCCGACCTCCGCGACAGGAAGGCCGTGAAGGGCGTCGACGTGAAGCGAAACGCCCTCGGAGGAAAGGAGATCGCTGAGCAGTCACTGGATGCGTCGCGATTCGCGCGGGTTGTCGGAGCCGAGCCGATTGGCTGCGATCCGGAGTCTGCGTTCTTGGAGTGCGCGGCTGTGACACTGCGTCTCAATCGGGCGGCCCGCGTGCTCGCAATCGCGACCGGGGGTCAAAGGAGCGTCGGTACGGCGTCGAGCGCCCGTTGTGAGGTTCGGATTGACGGAGGCCCTCAGAACCTTGCGGCATTCCCGGGAGAGGTCGGGAGTTCAGACACGGGCGTTGGCGCCACGAATGGTTTCGCGCGCACCGTCGTAACTCAGGAGCCCATCAGTCCGGGCCAGCACAAGGTTGCTCTCGCATGTAGACAGGAAACGGGCGACGTCCGGATCGAGAACCCCACCATCGCCGCGATCGCAATCGCCGCCAAGTAGGACACACCCGCGCGCCGTGGGGATTTCCAGCGGTGTACTCGGGGTGGCATCGAGACGAGCTTGCTCTGTCTGCCGAGTGTCGAGTTCGTCAGCCCTGGACTGACAAAGTCGACGCTCACGGCTGGACGTGCGGACATCGCCGTGCGCCCATCGCTCCGCCACGGGCCGTGACGCCATCGAGAGGGAGGGCGGCTAGAGCTCGTAGCGCGCCAGGTCCGACTCGAGGCGCTCGGCCTCCTCGGAGTCGAGCTCGCCGGCCGGCGGTTCCGCGGAGCCTCCACCTGCCGCGGAGGCCCGCCGCCAGCGTCGCAGCCCGACGAAGATCGCCGCGCCCGCGAACACGATGGCCGCGCCAGGCACGAGCCAGGCGGCGAGGTCGAACCCCTCGCCCTCGGGGATCGCCAGCACCTCCGAGCCGAACTCCGCCACCAGGGCGTCCTTGATCTCCTCCTTGCTCTGGCCCCCGTCGATGCGCTCGCGGATGAACTCGCGCATCTGCTCGGCTTGGGGGGCCTCGGTGGCGAGCTCGAGGCTGACGCCGCACACCGGGCACATCACCTCGTCCTCGATGTCGGGAAGGGATGTCTGCGGCTCCTGGGCCGACGCGACGGCCGCCGACAAAGCCGCGCAGGCAAGCAGGGCGGTCAAGAGCGTGAGCGCACGCCGGCCCATCACGAGCTCTCCCCGATCAGGGGCTCGACCTGCTCGGCCAGGTATTGCTCGGTGACCGGGCCGGGACGGTGCAGCGCGAGCTCTCCGTCGGGGTCGACGAGAAAGCTCTCCGGCACGCCCGTGGTCTCGAGCTCATCCCGATACTCGCCTGGGCCGTCGTGGAACTGGGGGTAGGTGAGCCCGAACTCGTCCACGAACTCGAGCCCCGCCTCGGTCGTGTCCTCGGTGTCGACGCCGAGCACGGTGAAGCCGGCACCTGAGTGCTGTTCGTGGAAGCGCTGGAGGGCGGGAGATTCGTCGCGGCAGGGGGTGCACCACGACGCCCAGACGTTCACCAGGACCCAATCCCCGCGATAATCCGCCAGCGACCCGCTGCCCGCGCCGTCGAGGAGTGGCAGGTCGGAATCCGGCACGGGCTCGCCGACGGCGAGACGGTCGGATCCCTTGGTCGTGAGACCGAAGGCAAGGAGGCCGACGAGTGCGAGCAGTGCAAGCGTGATTGCGAACGATCGGGCGCCCACGACGGCAAGGGTAGAGGCCGGTGGGCGCGTGGCCTCGTGGGCGCGCGCCGCGCCGATAGCGCTGCTCGCGGTGGGGATCGCCGCCCTCGTTGCCGTGCAGGCCGATCTGATCTCGGCCTCGGTCGCGATCGCCGCGCTCGCCGCCGCCGCGCTGGTTGTGCTCTGGTCGCTGGGCTCGGCCGTGGCCGAGCGCATGAGCGCGCTGACGGCCGAGCGCGACCAGCTCGCCGCGCGGCTCGACAGCGTCTCCGATCGCGACCCGCTGACCGGCCTGCCGAACCGCCGGCGCCTTGACGAGGAGGTGCGCCGCCAGCTCGCCCTCGCGCAACGCTACGGCGCCCGGATGGCGGTGCTGGTGGTGGAGGTCGACGGGATCGCGAAGATCGCCGCCGAGCACGGCAGGGTGGCGAGCGACGAGTTCTTGCTCGCGGCCGCCGAGGCGCTGGTCGCCGAGCTGCGGATGACCGACATCGTCGCCCGCACCGCGGAGGACGAGTTCGTGGTGGTCCTTCCAGAGACCGATGAGGAGGCCACCCGGATCGTCGCCGGAAAGCTGATCCGGTCCCTGCGAGCGCTGAAGCGCGGCCGCCCGGACGGCACGCTGATCGAGCTGCCCGCGCCAAGCATCGGCGTCGCGCTCTCCGGGCCGGTGGGCAGCGACGACTCCGCCCGGCTGCTCGACCGCGCGAGCGAGGCGCTGCGCGCCGCCAAGGCCGCGGGCGGTGATCGCTTCACGGTCGCCGAGTCGCTGGTTTTAGACTGAGCAGCTGCGCGGACGTAGCTCACCTGGTAGAGCGCGAGCTTCCCAAGCTCGAGGTAGCGGGTTCGAGTCCCGTCGTCCGCTTGGGTTCGGGCGCGGCCACGACAAGTACAGCGACTAGCTCGACCCGATCGAAGCCCACCAGCGGTCGAAGAGCTCGAACGCGGGGCCGGGCCGCGCTCTCCCTGTTGGCCTCGCCGTCGCGGGTCAGCGCGTCGTGGTCGATCTGCGGGTGCTCGGGCCGGTAGCGCTCCCGGTCGCGGATCGCTGAGCGCAGCAGCTTGCGCTCGGGCAGCACCCAGCGCGGCTCAGGGGCCGCCGCGGAGCTGTGGGAGCCGAGCACCGCCACCCATCCCGGCCGGCCGAGTGCCGGGACGCCGTCGCGGACGACGTCCACCAGCTCCCAGGTGATTCCGCGCGCCTCGAGCCAGTCGCCGAACAGCGCCGGCGGGACGTCGAGGTCGTGCTGGAGGACGAGGCCCGGGCGATCCATCGTTCCCAGCGTGGGCGAGCTGGCCCTCCTGCTCGGGCTCGTCCCGGGGCTCACGGTGGATCGCCACCCCGGCTACGACTAGCGCCACCCCGGCGGCCTCCGCCGGGGTGGGGATCTGGCCGAGCACGATGACGCCGATCACCGTCGCGGTCGCGGGCAGCAGCGAGACCAGCAGCGCGTACGTGGCGCGCTCGAGCCGCGCCATCGCGAGCTGGTCGGTGACGTAGGGGATCACCGAGGACGCGATGCCGACGCCGATGCCCGCAGCCAGGACCGCTGGGCTGGCGAGCGCCGGCACGGCTTCCCAGCCGCCGATTGGCGTCGCCACCAGGGCGGCGACCGCCATCGCGGCTGCGAGGCCCGAGATGCCACCCCTGGCGCGAAGGCGCGAGACGCGATGGCCGAGCACGATGTAGGCGGCGAACAGCACCGCGTTCGCGGTGGCAAACGCGACCCCGAGCGGGTTCGCTTGAAGCTGGACGTCGGTGAGCAGATAGACGCCCGGCACCGCGACGGCGAGGGCGGCGACGTTGCGAGGCGTGCGCACGCCCAACGCCGCGAGCACGATCACGGGCAGGAACTCGATCGCTGCCACCGTTCCTAGCGGCAGGCGGTCGATCGCGAGGTAGAAGCAGCAGTTCATCAGCGCCAGCACGCCGCCCCAGGCGCAGATCAGCCGCCGACCGCTGCGATCGAGGCTGCGGAGGGTGCGCATCGGTGCGCGCCAGAGCGCGAAGATCAGCGCCGCCGAGGCGATCCGAAGCCAGGCGACTCCGAGCACCTCGACGCGGGCGAAGAGCAGCACGGCGAACGCCGGGCCGAGGTAGTGAAAGACGGCGCTGACGACGAAGTAGAGGTGGGGAGGAAGACGGTCGGTCATTCCGAGTTGCATGTTCGCGGGGTGTCTGCGAGGCTTCCAGGGCCAAGCGACGGAGATTTCTCCTGATCACCTTTGGATCGCAAGCAAGCCAGCCGAACTGCCGTTGATCGCGTTTTAGACGAGCCGAATCGCCGGCTGCTGGCCGAGCTCCAGGCCGACGCTCGGCTGACCAACGCCGAGCTGGGGCGGCGGGTGGGGCTGTCGGCGCCTGCGGTCGCCGAGCGGGTGCGCCGGCTCGAGGACGCCGGCGTGATCACGGGCTACCGCGCCGAAGTCGCTCCCGCCGCGCTCGGCTACCCGTTGAGCGCGATCGTGCGGGTCAGGCCAGCCGCCCAGCAGCTGCGCAAGGTCGCCGAGCTGGCCGAGCGCACGCCCGAGGTGGTCGAGTGTCACCGGATCACGGGCGAAGACTGCTTCCTGATGCGGATGCACCTGCACGACATCGAGCACCTCGAGGAGGTGATCGACCGGTTCATCATCTTCGGCCAGACGACCACCTCGATCATGCAGTCGTCGCCGGTCGATCGCCGTCCACTGCCGCTCGACGGCTGATTCCCTCGGAATTCGCTTACTCAAGCGAGAGAGGAACGCGCGTGGAAGTCAGAGGCGCAGGACGTGCGTATGTGGTCTTCGACGTGAGCGCGTGGGGGTGGATCCTCCTGCTCTTGGCGTGGTCCAGCTGACGGGCGGGTTCTCGCTGATGACAGGAGGCATGTACGGCCGGGTCATCGGGCTCGTGGCCGCGAGCCTGGGCGCGGTCGCCGCGCTGCTCGGCATCGCCGGCACGCACCCATTCTGGTCGCTGGGGATCTTCGCGCTCTGCGTGATCGTGATCCACGGCCTCGTTGTCTACGCGGAGCCGACGGCCGACCGGACCAGCCAGGTCTGAGCGAAGCGGGCCGCGGACTCGATCCGAGGCCCGCGTACAGGCGCCTCCGGCCTATGCCTGGAGGCCGCCTTCTATACCAGCAGGCGTTATGCTTGGCGGCATAACCCCGCGAAGGATCAAAGCCGAGGAGGAGGCGAATCCGTTTCGCTACGGCGCCCTGGCGCTCGACGACGCGTTCGCCGACCGCGAGCGCGAGCTTGCCGAGCTGGTGGCGGACGTGCGCAACGGCCAGGACGTGGTCGTGTTCGCCCCGCGTCGCTACGGGAAGTCGTCCCTGCTCTGGCGCGCCGTGGGCGAGCTGACTCACCGCCGGGTGCTGGTGGCGGTCGTGGACCTGATGACCGCCCCCAGCAAGCAGAAGCTGGCAGAGAAGCTTGCCGGCGCGATCTACGAGCAGATCGCCTCGCCCCTGGAGCGCGCGCGAGAGAAGGCCCTGGCCCCGTTTCGTGGGCTGCGCGTGCAGCCCGTCGTCAACGTGGACCCAATCGACGGCTCGCTGACGTTCAGCTTCGGGATCGGTCGCCGAGCCGCCGACATCGACGCCACGCTCGAGCGCCTGCTGGAGCTGCCGGCCGAGCTGGGTGCTGCGCGCGGGCGCAGGGTGGCCCTGGTGTTCGACGAGTTCCAGGAGGTGGTGGAGATCGATCGCGGGCTCCCGAAGCTGATGCGCGCTGTCTTCCAGCAGCAGCCCGAGGTTGCCCACGTCTACCTGGGCAGCAAGCGCCACGTGATGGAGCGGATCTTCAACGACGAGAACGAGCCCTTCTGGCGGAGCGCAAAGCCGATCGAGCTGGGGCGGATCGCGCCCGACCAGTTCTCGGACTTCATTGCCGAGCGGTTCACCGCGGCGGGCAAGCAGATCGAGCCGGAGACCCTGGCCGAGCTGCTCGCGCGCACGGGCGGCCACCCCTACGCCACGCAGGAGCTCGCCTACTTCCTCTGGGAGGAGACTCGCTCCGGCGCTGTGGCCGGGGCGCCGGAGCTGGAGCGAGCACTGGCTGCCGTGTTGCGCTCAGAGCACGCGCACTTCTCGTTGCTGTGGGAAGGGGCGGCCAGGTCGCAGCGGCTCCTGCTCGAGGCCCTGGCTCGCGAGCAACCGGGGCGCCCGTTCAGCGCCGAGTATCGCCACGAGCACGGGCTTCCCGCAGCGGCCACGATGCAGAAGGCCGCCCGGGCCCTGACCGAGCGCGAGATCGTCAGCGGCAAGGCGGGCGCCTACCGGATCGTCGAGCCCTTCCTGGCCGAGTGGGTGCTGGCGAGCATCGACCCCGGCCCCTGAGCGCCGCACGGCCTGCATTTTCCCGCGGACCCGTAACCCCCGGCGCCTCGCCGGCGCTTTCGCGAACGGAACACCAAAGGAGGGAAGCGTGCGACGAGTGACCATGTTGACATTCGCTTTGGCGGCTGTGATCGCGCTACCAGCGGCCAGCGGCATTGCCGGGAACGGCAACGGCCATGCGAAGAACCTTGCAGCGAAGCTCTGCAAGGCCGAAAAGAAGGACGACAAGGCCGCGTTCAAGGCCAAGTACGGCCCCAAGCACGCGATGCGCACCTGCATCAAGGGGATCAAGCCTGAGGTCAGGAACGCCGCGCAGGAGTGCCGCGAGGAGCGGGCTCTCGACCCGGATGCCTTCCGGGAGAACTACGGCACCAACTCGCCTGGCGGTGAGAACTCCCAGGGGAACAAGAAGAACGCGTTCGGGAAGTGCGTAACGACCAAGCTAGCCGAGGAGGACGAGTAGACGCGCCCAGTACGCGCGGGAACCGCCCGCTGTCGCAGCGGGCGTAAAGGGGGAAGCGCCGGCCCGGTCTCCGACCGGGCCGGCGCGTCTCTTGCTTCCGGCGACGCTAGATCGACCGCTGGTAGGTCTGAAACGCCCGGACGGCGAAGAACAGCGTTGCCGCCAGGAACGCGGCCAGCAATCCGGCGTAGCCGGCGATCGAACCCCAGTCGGGCGACGCCGTGAGCGCCTGCCGGCCGCCCTCCACCGCCCAGTTGACCGGGTTGAAGTCGGCGGCGGTCTGCATCCAGCCCGGCATCAGGCTGGCCTGCATGAACGTCGTCGACAGGAACGACAGCGGGAGCATCAGGAACTGCATCAGCGCGATCAGCGTCTCCTCGCGCCTGGCGAGCAGCGCCAGCCCGTTGGACAGGGCGCCGAACGCCGAGCCGAGGAGGATTGCGATGCCCATCAGGACCGCGATCCCGGCGACGCCGTTGGAGAAGTCCGCTCCCGTGGCGATCGCCAGCCCGACGATGATCAGCGTCTGAACCACGATCTGCAGCGCGCCGTTCATGAGCCTCCCGGTGATCAGCGACGAGCGCCGGACGGGGGAGACGAGGAAGCGGTCGATGACGCCGCGCTCGAGGTCCTCGATCATCGGCATCCCGCTCCAGCCGGCGGTGAAGAACGCCGTCATCATCACCACGCCGGGGGCCAGGAACTGGATGTAGTCCTCAGAGCCGAAGCCGGGGATGTCGGTGACGGTCTGAAACAGCGCTCCGAAGAGCAGCAGCCAGATCACCGGCTGGATCAGGTTGACGAAGATCCACCACGGCTGACGCAGCAGCTCCATCACATGCCGGACTGTCATGAACCGCGTGTCGGCGATTGCCTTTGTCATCGGGATTCCTCCTTCGTGTACTCGTTGGAGCTCTCAACCTCGGCGGAGCTGAACGTGCGCCCGGTGTGGCGCAGGTAGACGTCGTCGAGCGAGGGACGAGCCACGGTCACTGAGGCGACAGGCACGCCACGCGCCTCGAGCGCCGCCAACACGGCTGGCACGGTGCGGGCGCCGTCGTCGGCACGGGCGTGAAGCGCGCGACCGTTGAGCACGACCTCGCGCACGGCCTCAACGCTCTCGAGCGCATCCGCGACAGCGCCGTTCGTCGACCCCTCGAGCTCGACGTGGATGGCGTCTCCGCGCAGCTGGCGCTTGAGCTCGTCCGGCGTGCCCTCGGTGACCACCTTGCCGCGATCGACGATCGCCAGCCGGGAGGCGAGATTGTCGGCCTCCTCGAGTTAATGCGTCGTCAGCAGCACCGTCAGCCCCTCGCCGGTCAGCCGGGAGATCTCCTCCCACATCTCGGCGCGGACCTCGGGATCGAGGCCGGTGGTCGGCTCGTCCAGGAACAGCACCGTCGGGTTGTGGGCCAGCGCCAGCGCGACGTCGAGCCGGCGCTGCATCCCGCCCGAGAACGTGCGCACGAGGCGGTCGGCCGCGTCGCTGAGGTGAAACTGCTTCAGGAGGGCGCCGATGCGCCGCTCGAGCTCGCGACCGCCCAGGCCGTGAACCTGGCCCTGGAGTCGCAGGTTCTCCCGCGCCGTCGCCTGGATGTCGGCGCCACTCTTCTGCGCGACAACGCCGATCGCCTTGCGCACCTTCGCCGGCTCCTCCTGAACGTTGAACCCAGCCACGCTCGCCGTCCCGGAGTGGGGGTGGGAGAGGGTGGTGAGGATCCTCACCGTCGTCGACTTGCGCGCTCCGTTTGGACCCAGGAGGCCGAACACGGTGCCCTCCTCGATCGAGAAGGAGAGCCCGTCGAGCGCGCGAACGTCGCCGGCGTAGGTCTTGGTCAGCTCGATTGCCTCGATTGCCTTCGACATCATTGACTCTTGTCTCCTTAATGGCTAAACTTCTTGGCTACAAAGCATCTTAACAACTAAGAGATGTCAAGAGAAAACCGAGAGTCGAAGAAGGAAAGGCTGATAGCCGAGCTCAGCGAGGAGTTCCGGGTCAGCGGGATCAACGACATCGCGTTCGACGAGGTGGTCGCCGACCGGCTGGGGATCAACCGCACCGATCTCAATTGCATGGACGTGATCGAGCGCCACGGCGGCGTCACCGCCGGCGAGCTCGCGACCGAAGCGGGTCTGACGACCGGTGCTGTGACCGCGGTCGTCGATCGGCTCGAGCGCAAGGGCTACGTGCGCCGGACCCGCGACACCGAGGATCGCCGGAAGGTGAAGATCGAGGTGACGCCCGCGTTCATCGCCGAGGCCGAGAAGATCTACGGTCCGCTGTTCGAGGAGTGGAGCGAGCTCATGCACCGCCCGACGATCGGGCAGCTCGAGGCGATGATCGAGTTCATGCGAGCCGGAAACGAGGTCAAGCCGCGGCACATCGAGCGTGTGCGCCGGGGGGAGTAGCCTCGCCTGCCATGGCCTACGACGAAGGCCTTGCCGAGCGCGTGCGGGAGCTGCTCTCGGTCCGCGAGGGCTACAGCGAGCGCAAGATGTTCGGCGGGATCGGATTCATGCTCGGCGGCAACATGGCCTGCGGCGTCAGCGGCGACGAGCTGATGGTGCGGCTCAACCCGGAAGACGCCGAGAAGGCGCTGGCCTCCGAGCGCGCGCGGGTCTTCGACATGACCGGCCGGCCGATGAAGGGCTGGATCCTCGTTGCCCCCGAGGCGACTGCCTCCGACGAGGACCTCGCCGGGTGGGTTGACGCGGGTGCCGACTTCGCCGCCTCACTGCCGCCGAAGTAGGCCCAAAAAGTGAACCGCCTGCGCACAGCGCCGCATCCGCACGCGAGGAGCCTCAGGTTGGAGCCTGGCGACCCGGCGCCGCTGACGCGCACCTACCAGCTCTTGGCCTCGTAGGCCTTCGACGGGCGCCTGGCGCTGTGTGCGGCATGTCACACAGTCGATCGAGATGCGGCAGGATTGTTTCGATCGAGACGAGGCGATGCGCTCAACTCTTCCGCCGGGCCCGCGATACCCCAGCTTGATCCAGGGGATCGGGACCTGGAAGCGACCGCTCGCCTCGCTCCGGCACTATCGGGCTCGCTACGGAAAGCGCTTCACCGTTCGCTTTCCCGCCTCGCCGCCGTTTGTGATCCTCTCCGACCCGGCCGAGATCAAGGAGGTCTTTGCCGCGCCCCCGGACGTGCTCCATCCCGGCGAGGGGGCCCGGGTGCTCGAGCCTCTGGTCGGAAAGAACTCGGTGATCCTCCTCGACGAGGCGGCGCACCTCGACCAGCGCAAGCTGCTGCTGCCTGCCTTCCACGGAGAGAAGATGGCCCGGCTGAGCGGGCTCATGGCCGAGGCGGCAGAGCGCGAGGTCGCGAGCTGGCCCAGCGGCGAGGCGATCCCGCTGCAGCCGCGGATGGGCGCGTTGACTTTGGAGATCATCCTGCGCAGCGTCTTCGGACTCGACCCGGGCGAGCGACTCGAGGCGTTGCGCGGGCGGCTGGCCCAAATGCTGGCGTTTGGAGACCGCCCGATCAGCCTGGTACCGCTCGACCCCAACGGGCGCGTGGCGAAGGTGCTCGCACTCACGCCGCCGGTGGCCGCCTTCTGGCGTCTGCAGGCTGAGATCGACGAGCTGCTGTTCAAGCTGATCGACGAACGCCGCGCCGACGAGGGCCAGCGCGACGACGTCCTGACCATGCTCCTGGACGCTCGCCACGAGGACGGGTCGCCGATGTCCGGCCAGGAGCTTCGCGACGAGCTGTTGACGATGCTGGTCGCGGGCCACGAGACCACCGCGACGTCCCTCGCGTGGGCGTTCGCCGTCCTGGCGCGGGAGCCGCGCGTGCTGGCGAGGCTGGTCGACGAGCTCGCCACGGACGGGGGCGCTTACCTGACCGCGACGATCCAAGAGAGCCTCCGACGGCGCCCGGTGCTGCCCAACGTCGAGCCGCGGCTAGTCGTGCGTCCGTTCGAGCTCGGCGGCTGGACGTACCCGACCGGCGTCTGCCTGGTGCCCAACGCCTACCTGGTCCACCACGACCCGGGGATCTATCCGGACCCTTACGAGTTCCGGCCCGAGCGGTTCCTCGACGAGTCGCCGGGCACCTACACGTGGATCCCGTTCGGCGGCGGCCGGCGCCGCTGCATCGGCGCCTCCTTCGCGATGCTGGAGATGCAGATCGTGATGCGGACCGTGCTGGAGCGATGGGAGCTCCGCGCGGCGCCCGGGGGCGCCGAGCTCGCCGCGCGGCGCAACATCACCGTCAGGCCGAAGCGCGGAGCTCTTGTGGAGCTTGGGGAGCGACCTGCGATGCCGGCCGCTGAGCGCCGGGCGCAGGCCGCGGCGAGCTCATAGCCCGCGCCCGATCCCCGTTGCGCTCGTCCCGGTGCGCCTCGGGGTGCACCACCGCGTCAAGCGGCCCGGGCTTGCCGATGTGAAAACCCTGGGCGAAGTCGACGCCGTAGGCACTCAGCAGCTCGAGGCTGGCCGCGTCGGTGACGAACTCCGCCACCGTGCGCTTGCCGAGGCCGCGGGCCACCTCCACCACCGCCTGAACGACGAGCTGGTTGGTGTGACTCGAGGCGAGGTCCTCGATGAACTCCCCGTCGATCTTCAGGTAGTCGAAGCTGAGGTGCTTGATGTAGTAGAACGAGGCGAAGCCGGCACCGAAGTCGTCGAGCGCGAACTCGCAGCCCAGCGCGCGGACGCCGTCGGCGAACGCGGCCGCCTGCTCGACGTTGACGACGGCCTCGGTTTCGGTCATCTCGACGACCAGGTTGGAGGGATCTGCGCCCGCGTTCTCGAGCTCGCGGCCCACCAACTCGAGGAAGTGAAGCTTGCTGATCGATTTCGATGAGACGTTGATCTCGTAGACGACGCTGCGCCCCGCCTGCCGATCGCGGCCCAGCAGCCTGGCGGCCTCGCGCACGACCCAGGCGTCGAGCTCGTGGATCAGGTCGGCGCGCTCGGCGACAGGCAGGAAGCTGCCGGGCGAAACGAGCCCGCCATCGGGGTCGACCATCCGGATCAGCAGCTCGTAGCGCTCTTCGCCCTCTGCCTGGAGGGGCTTGATCGCCTGCGCATGGAGCGTGAACCGCCCCTCGTCCAGGGCGTCACGGATTCGATCGACCCAGGTGAGCCGCGCGTGCTCGCGCATCTGCCGGTCCTCTCCCGGGTCATAGGCCCGGACTTGGTCGCGTCCCGCCTCCTTGGCGTCGTACATAGCGATGTCGGCCTCGACGAGGAGCTCCTCTCCGCCGCCCGAGTCGCGTCGATCCTCGAACAGGGCCACGCCGATGCTGGCGGTCATCCTGCGCCCCTCGGGGCCCGACCCGACTCGCGCCGCGCGAACCACCTCGCCGAGCTGCACGGCGACGTTGAGGGCCTGCTCGCGGCTCACCCACGGGAGGATCACTCCGAACTCGTCGCCCCCAAGCCGGCCGATCGTGTCGGTGGCCCGGAGCCGCTCCTTGAGCGCCTTGGCGATCTCTGCGATCAGCTTGTCGCCCTCCGCGTGCCCGTGGGCGTCGTTGACGAGCTTGAGGTGATCGAGGTCGAGCACCAGCACCGCACCGCCGCTGCCGTAGCGGTTTGCCGCCAGCACTTCGCGCTCGAGCTCGGCGGCGAACCGGCGCCGGTTGAAGAGCCCAGTGAGCGCGTCGTGGTCGGCGAGGTGCTTGAGCTGGCCCTCAAAGCGCTTGCGCTCGGTGATGTCCTGGATGTGGACCACCGCGTGAACCGGGTCGCCGTCGCCGTTGCGAACCAGCGAGGCGTTGAACGCCGCCCAGCGCCGGTTCTCGCCCTTGCCCATGAACCTCACCTCGGCCTGGTGGGTTGCGATGTCGCCACGGGCCAGGGCGAGGACGTTCGCGCCGACGCGTTCGAAGTCATCGGGATGAAGAAAGTCCCAGAAGCGCATCCGGCACAGCTCCGTGGGCGAGTGGCCGGCGATGTCACACAGCGCTTCGTTGACCTCGAGGAAGCGGCCGGCGTCCTCGCCGTCGATCGCCACCAGCGCCATGCCCGTCGCGGAGTCCTCGAACGCGCGGCGGAAGCGCTGCTCGGCCTCACGCAGGGCGGCCTCGGCCCGCTTGCGGTCGGTGATGTCCTCGATCTGCGAGACGAAGTGGAGTGGCTCGCCCGTCTCGTCGTGAACCAGCGAGACGCTGAGCAGGGCCCAGACCGTGTGCCCCTCGGCGTGGAGATATCGCTTCTCCAGCTTGTAGGTCACGATCTCCCCCGCGAGCAGGGCCCGGACCTCATCCAGGTCGGCGTCGAGGTCGTCGGGGCGGGTGATGTCCTGGAAGCTGCGGCCAAGCAGCTCGTCCGCTTCGTAGCCGAGGAACGCGCACAGGGAGGGGTTCACCTGGAGCAGGCGGCCGTCAGGGGAGACGAGGGCCATGCCGATCGCGGCCGTCTCGAAGGCGCCGCGAAAGCGCTCCTCCGCCTGGCGCAGCGCCGCCTTGGTGCGTCTGCGGGTATTTCCGGTGCGCGTCAGCCGGTGGGCTATGCGTGCGATCCCCCTCACCCCAGGTGCCCCGGACATTCCGCCTCTTTATCGGCAGCCGGGCGCCGTGACTGTAGGCATGGAGGCCGATTCGGACGGCTAATTCGACTGCGATGTGGGCCGGATCAGGACCTCGTTCACGTCGACGCCCTCGGGCTGGCCAAGCGCGTAGATCACGGCTCTCGCGATGTCCTCGGCGCGCAGCGCGCGCTCGGGGCCGGGCCGGCTCTCGAAGAACGGCGTGTCGACCATCCCCGGCTCGATCAGCGTGACCCGGATCGAGTGGTTCTCGTGCATCTGGCGAAGCTCCTGCCGCAGCGCCTCGCCGATCGCAGTCACGGCCCACTTGGTCGCCGAGTACAGCGAGCCCGGAAGCGCCCTGCGGCCCGCGACCGAGCTCGTGATCAGGAAGTGGCCACTGTCGCGCTCGAGGAGGTGGGGGAGCGTGGCGCGGATCGTCAACGCCACACCGAGCACGTTCGTGAGCACCATCGAGCGCCAATGCTCGGGCGACTCGGCGAGGAAGCCGCGGGCCGCGCCGAACCCGGCGTTGGCAAACACGGCGTCGATTCGGCCGAAGCCGTCCAGCGCTGCCCTCGCCAGCCGATCGTTGTCCTCCGCTTCCGTGACGTCGCAGCGAACGGCGAGCGCTCTGTCGGGGCCGCCCAGCTCTGAGGCGAGGGCCTGAAGCGTGTCCTCGCTGCGGGCACCCAGCACGAGCCGGTAACCGGCCTCGGCTGCGGCCCTGGCGCTGGCCTCCCCGATGCCGCTCGAGGCGCCGGTGATCACGATCACTGGGTCGTCGGCCACCGGCGGACCTTAGCGAGGTGTTGACAGCGGCCAGCGACGGCCGGATCGGGTCGGCCACCGAACGAAAGGGAACGCAACGTGTACGCACGCGTAGTCAGGTTCACCGGCGCCACACCTGAGCAGATCGCTGCTGCGACGGCGGCGGTCGAGAACTCCGACGGCCCACCGCCGGGCGTGCCCTCAAAAGCCTGTCGAAGAGGCTCACGAAGAAGACCTTCCCCTCGTCCTCGTTGACGAGAACCTGAAGAGGGCCGGGAAGCGCTTGGACTAGGCCTGAGTGGCGGCCGCGGCGACCTTGCGGGTGCCGCGGGCCGCTGACAGAATCGACGGCCATGAGCCTGGCCTACCGGGTTCTCTATGCCATCGGCTTCACGCCGTGGGAGCAGATGGCGCGCAGTCCTTTCATCGGCAGGCAGATAGGCGAGCTATTCGACCGCGAGGAGGAAGTGCGCGATGCGCCGTTCGGCGCAGTCCTCGATCTCGGCTGCGGGAGCGGCATCTGGGCTGTGGAGTTAGCACGCCGGGGCTGGGAGGTCACCGGAGTGGACGCCGTTCCCAAAGCCCTGCGGCGCGCGCGCGAGCGCGCAAGTGAGGCAGCCGGCGTTCACCCGCGATTCGTCCAGGCTGACGTGACCGAGCTGCCCGATGCGGAGGTGGGCTCCGGCTTTCGGCTGTTTTTGGACTTCGGCTGTTTCCATGACGAGCTCACCGACGACCAGCGACGGGCGGAATCCGGCGAGGCGACTCGATTGGCGGAACCCGGGGCGAGTCTGCTCATGATGGCCTGGGCACCGGGCCGCAGAGGCCCGCTTCCGCGCGGCGCCAGCCGCGAGGACATCGCGGCCGCGTTTCTCGGCATGGGAGATCGATGACGAGGTGCCCATGGACACGACCGGAGCCCCGGGGTACGTCCGCCGTGCGGATCCAAGGTTCTATCGCCTCCGCCTGGGCTGAGGCGGCCTCCACGTTGCGATAATCGGCGGTCCATGGATCCCGAGCGCAAGCGCAAGATCCGCCTCGTTGTCGCGCTCGGCGCCGCTGTGCTGCTCGGCGCCGCGCTCGTCTACACATCGTTCAGCGCCTCCAGCGAAGCGCGGGAGCCGTCTGAGCTGATCGGTGCCGAGGGCGGCAGCTACGAGCTCACCGGCAGGGTCGTGGAGGGCTCGATCGAGCGCCAGGGCAGCGACCTTCGCTTCGAAGTCTCCGACCGCGACGACCCGACCGCCAGGATTCCGGTCGACTACGCCGGGCAGGTGCCTGATCCGTTCCGGGAGGGCCGCGAGGTGATCGTCAGCGGCACCGTGGAGGACGGGGTGTTCGTCGCCGAGAAGGACTCGCTCGTGACCAAGTGCCCCTCGAAGTTCGCCGAGGAGGCCGAGGCGGATCCCGAGCACGTCGTGATCGAATGATCGGACTCGGGGCGGCCTCCCTGGTCGCGGCCGCGCTCGGCTGTCTGTACGCCGCGGCGGCGGCGCTGGCCGGGGCCAGGCGGGGCGACAGGCGCCTGGTCGACTCTGCGCGCCGGGCGATCTACGCGGTCTGTGCGCTGCTGACGGTGTGCGTCGTGGTGCTCGAGTCGGCGTTTCTGCGGTCCGACTTCTCCGTGGAGCTGGTCGCCGACCACTCCTCGACCACCACCCCGACGCTCTACAAGGCGACGGCGATGTGGTCGAGCCAGGGCGGCTCGCTGTTGCTCTGGGCCTGGGTGCTTTCGATCGCCGCCAGCGCGGTCCTGTTCGCAACTCGGCGACGGCATCGGGAGCTCGTGCCGTACGCGACGGCGGTTCTGGCCGGGATCGGGCTCTTCTTCTGTGGGCTGATGCTGCTCGCTGATGGCGCGAACCCGTTCGCGCGGCTCGACCCGGCGCCGACGGAGGGCGTTGGCCTCAACCCGCTGCTTCGCCATCCGGCGATGGCGATCCACCCGCCGATGCTCTACTCGGGCTACGTGCTGTTCTCGATCCCGTTCGCGTTCGCGATCGGGGCGCTCGTCACCCGGCGGGTGGACGCGAGCTGGATCCGGTCCACGCGGCGGTTCGCGCTCCTGGCCTGGGCCTTCCTCGGGGTGGGGATCCTGCTCGGGGCGCGGTGGTCGTACTCGGAGCTCGGCTGGGGCGGCTACTGGGGGTGGGACGCGGTCGAGAACGCCTCGCTGATGCCGTGGCTGCTGGGGACCGCGTTCCTGCACTCGATCATGGTCCAGGAGCGACGCGGGATGCTGAAGGTCTGGAACGTGTCGCTGATCTGCGGCACGTTCGTGCTGGCGCTGCTCGGCACGTTCCTGGTGCGGTCGGGGATCCTGGAGTCGATCCACGCGTTCGGCGCATCCACGGTCGGCGGCCCGCTGCTGGGCTTGATCGCAGTGGTGCTGCTGGGCTCGGCGGCGCTGATCGTCTCCCGCCTAGACGACCTGCGCTCGGAGCGGCGGATCGAGTCGCTCGCCTCGCGCGAGGCGGTGTTCCTCGTCAACAACCTGTTGCTGGTGGGCCTGTGCGCGGTGATCTTCTGGGGCACCTTCTTTCCGCTGATCTCCGAGGCGCTCACCGGCGAGCGGTCATCGCTCGGCGGGGCCTGGTTCGACCGCTACACCGCGCCCCTGGCGATCGTGCTGGTGCTCTTCACGGGCATCGGCCCGCTGCTTGCCTGGCGGCAGGTCAGCGCCGGCTCGCTGTGGAGACTGATGCGCTGGCCTCTAGCGGCGACTGCCGTCGCAACACTGGCTCTGGTTGCGTTCACCGACGCTGCCTCAGAGCCCTTGGCCCTGGTGCTCTTCTCCTTCGCCTGTTTCGCCCTCGCCGCGCTGCTGAGCGAGTTCGCCCGCGCTGCCGCGGCCCGGCGGGCACTCGCCGGCGGTTCGTGGGCCGGGGCGCTAGCCCAGGCCGTGGCGCGAAACCGGCGGCGGTACGGCGGCTACATCGTCCACGCCGGCGTGGCGATCCTGTTCATCGCGGTCGCCGCGTCGTCGAGCTTTCAGACCTCGAGCGACGTGCGTCTGCGTCCCGGCGACTCGGCGACCGTGGGCGACTATCAGGTCACCTACGAGCGTCCGACCACGGCGATCGACCCGGCCGAGGAGCGGCTCACCTTCGGGGCTGTGCTGGACGTCGATCGCAACGGAAGCCAGTTCGCCGTGCTCCAGCCGCAGCGCAACTACTACGCGTCGACCGCGGCCATGGGGTCCGGCCCGGTGCGCAGCTTCTTCGAGGGAGAGGCGACCAGCGAGGTGGGTCGCCGCGAGAGCGCCGGGGGTGACCTGTGGACCGCCATGCGGCCGGACCTCGAGCCTCTCGACACGATGATCACGGGCGCCGACCGGCGCTTGATGCGGCTGGCTCGGGGAGCGGATCCCGCCGACCCCCAGGCGCAGCAGCAGCTCAGCTATCTGCAGGGGCTTGCGGTGCGCTCCGTCGCCGACCGCTATGAGGCCGAGGGCCTGCCGATCGACCTGCGCGTGAACGTGAACCCGTTTGTGATCTGGATCTGGCTCGGAGGCGGGATCGCGATCTGCGGGGCCCTGTTCGCGCTCTGGCCCGCGGCGGCGGCTCGTCGGCGCAGCGTGTCGGACGTGTACGCGGCTCGGCTCGCGCGCGACCTGGGCCGAGCGTAGCCGGCCGGCGCGCCTAGCCTGTAGCGCCGGTGGAAGTCGTCCTCGCCGTGATCCTCGTGCTCGCCCTGGCCTGGTTCGTAAGCGCGCCGCTGCGGCGTCGCGCCGAGGAGGACTCCGCTGCCGACGAGCTCGAGGACCCGAGGGTCGCCGAGCTCGAGGCCCGGAAGGAGGCCAAGTATCGGCAGATTCGCGACGCCGAGCTCGACCGGGCCCAGGGCAAGCTCTCGGAGGAAGACTGGCGCCGCGCCGACGCCGAGCTTCGCCGCGAGGCGATCGAGATTCTCAAGGAGCTCGATCGCCTGCGCGAGTAGCTTCGGTGGAGCGTTCGCCTGGCTACACTCCGCGGCCGTGGAATCCGTGCTCAACGTGGTCCAGGTCCTGATCTCGGTGATCCTGATCTTTCTGGTGCTCCTGCACTCGGGGAAGGACGCCGGGCTGTCCGGCGCGTTCGGCGTCGGCTCCGGCGGCGGCTCCTTCGGCGGCGGCTCGCTGGTGGAGCGCAACCTCGACCGCTGGACGATCTTCTTCGCGATCCTGTTCGTCCTCAACACGGTCGCGCTGCTGAAGCTCTGACGTTTCGCTCGCGATTCGACGCCTTGGTCACGGTACGCGTGCCCAAACCGTCGGTGGCAGCGCTGCTGACTGTTGCGCTGGTCGCCGGAGGCTGCAACGGTGACGACGAGGGCACGCCGGCCGCGGCAGGCACGGGTGTTCCGGGTGAGGGAGGCGCGCTCGTCTGGGCGCTCGACCGCGATCCGGACGACCTGGATCCACTGCTGGCCGACGACTTCGCGGCCCAGCTCGTCTGCCGGCAGATCTATGAGCCGCTGGTCGCGCAGGTCGCCGGCCCGTTCGACGACGCGCGGCGCACGGCCGGGCTTGCGCTGAGCGTTCGGTCGTCCACCGACCACACCACCTGGCGGCTGCGATTGCGCCCGGGGATCACGTTTCAGGACGGCAGCCCGTTCACGGCCAGCGTCGTGCTGGCGAACGCCGAGCGCTGGCAGTCGACGGAGGTCGGGAGGGATCTGCTTCCCCAGCTCTTTGCGGCAGATGCGCCGCGGCCGGACCTCGTGCGCTTCTTCCTCAGCGGCTCCGACGCCAGGTTCGCGCAGCGCCTCAGCGATCCACGGCTCGGGATCGTTGCGCCGCGTGCCCTGGGCTCGCGCGGTGGCTCGGCGGTCCTGGCAAGCGGGCTCGGGGCGGGCACCGGCGCGTTCGAGCTGCGCGAGCGTGACCGCACGCGGCTGCTGCTGGCGCGCAACTCGTCTTGGTGGGGGACCGTGCGCGATCTCGGCCCGGCACTTGATCAGATCGAATTCCGGATCGTTCCCGACCACGAGGAGCGCCTGGCGCTACTCGAAGCCGGTGACGTCAAGGTGGCGAGCGGCCTGGGCCCGTTCTCGCTGCAGAAGGCGAGCGGCGACCCCCTGCTCAGCACGCTGCCCGCCGACGATGGCGGCATCGCGCTGGAACGGTCGGTCCGAGGTATCGACTCGGCGCGCCAGATCCCTTCGCTTCAGGCCGTTTGGCTGACTTCGGTCGGGTCCAGCTAGGGACTACTTCTTC
>DATAFO010000064.1:0-32587 GCA_036257465.1 Solirubrobacterales bacterium
CGAGCGCGACTTGGCGCGCGAGATCGCGGTCGCCGAGGAGGAGGGTGCGCGGCTCAAGCCGGCGGCGCGTGACCGCGCGGAAACCAGGGCGAGGCGGCGCCTGGAGGAGATCGTCGCCGAGGTCATGGGGGCGGCAGGCGAAACGCTTCCCACGGCGGAGACCGCGCCGGCCGTCGAGCCGGAGCGGTGCACCGCGCTCACGCGGCGGGGCACGCGGTGCAGGAACCCGGCAGAGAACGGGCGGCTCTGTCCGCTGCACGCGCGCGGGGCCGTGAACCCGGCCCTGGCAGCCGTGCCCGAGCGGGTGGCGAGTGAGCCACAACTGCCTCAGGCTCTGCCGGAGGACGCCGAGCCGCAGAGTCGGCGGCGTCCCGGCATCGGCGGCGTCAACCCCGACATGGTTGGCGCCGTGGTGGTCCTGGTGGTGTTGGCCGGCGTCCTCGCCTGGACCGGTCTACCCTCGGGCGAGGACACGCCCCTGGGCTCGCGCGTGGTGTTGGACGACGAGGGGACGGTCGCCAACGGACCGAGCGCACGCGCGATCGCGGCAAACAGAGTCCCCGACGGATCGAAGGAGCGCCGCTCCCGCGACGCGGCGGCCAGACCCGATCGCGGAGGCTCCGGCGTCGCGGCCGCGCCCAGCGTCGAGCCCGCCGCGCCGGCGGACACGGGCTCGGCCCCAGACGCAACGGTGGTGTCGGCACCACCCACGCCGGCCCCCGCGCCCGCACCCGCGCCCGCACCGGCACCCGACGCGGGCCCGGACGGTGGCGGGCAGGCCGAGAGTCCGCCCAGTGCAGGCGGTGGCGGTGATGACGCCGGACTGGCCACGGGGGTGCGTGGCACGCTTGTCGACGAGATGCTGAACGTCCCATGAGATCCGCCGTCAAGGTCCTCGTCGCCGGCGTCCTCGCCACCGCGCTGACCGGCGCCGCAACTGCGCTGGCGGAGGTGGAGCCGATCTCGCTCTGGTCCTTGCCGTTCCAGAAGAACGTCTGCGACGCGACCATCGACGGGGTTGCGCTTCAGGGCGATGAGGCGGACGACACAATCACCGGAACGGAGGACTCGGACCTGCTGCGCGGTGGAGGAGGCGACGACGCGATCGATGGGCAGGCGGGGACCAATTGCCTGTACGGCGAGCTCGGCGGCGACCGTGTCCTGGGCGGCGACGGAAACGACGAGATCTGGGGCAACACCGGCAGGGATCGCATGCTCGGCGGGGCGGGCAACGACGTTCTTCGCGCCGGGCCCGGTCGAGATCGAGCCAAGGCTGGGCCCGGCCACGACGGGGTCGTGGCGCAGGGCGGTGGGGTGGACGTGGTGCGGTGCGGCCCCGGCTTCGACCGCGCGATCGTCGATCGCAAGGACGCGGTCTCCCGCAGCTGCGAGCGACTGTTCTACTTCGCCCGTTAGCGGGCTGGCTCTCTATACCTGGAACCAAGTAGGTTTCAGGCGCAGAACGAACGTTCTGCGCGCCGAAAAGGGAGGTTCTATGCGACGAGCAGCAGTGGTGGGCCTCGCAGCTCTGGTTTCGCTCTGCGTCGTGGGCGCGGCCGACGCCAGGAAGCAGCGACTGAAGGTCCATACCGAGGTCTCGATCGGGGGTCTCTCCTATGTCGTTCCCAGTGACACGGTCACGCTATTCGGCGAGGTCGACGCCGGCAGGCCGAAGTGCGAGCGCAACCGCAGGGTCGAGCTGTTTCAGATCACCGAGGACCTGTTCGCCGGCTCCGTGCGAAGCGGGCGCGGGGGCTACTGGGAGGTGTCGTTCATCGGGAAGCCGATCCCGCCCGGCTGGTTCGAGGCCACCGTCACCAAGCGAAAGATCGTCAAGAAGCACAAGGTCGTCAGGTGCCGGGCGGACATCTCACCGCCCTTCTTTGGAACGACCTTTCCGTGATTCCGTAAGGCGTGACCTACGCGGATTCGAGGTGCGCGGCCTTGACCGGCGCCGGCGTCAGCGCGGCCGCCACCACCACGAGCGCGAAGGCGCTCACGCGCACCATCGCTCCCAGCGGGTCCTCCGGAAACGGCTCCGTGAAGACGAGGGGGCCGGTGGCGATCGTGAGCGCGTTCGCGGCCACGCTGGTGACGGCGATCACCGGCACCGCCTTGCCGACCTGAAGGCTGCGGGCCGAGACGACCAGCCCCGCTGCCGACGCCAGCGCGATCACGGCCGCCAGCGGGCTGAACAGGATCGCCGCTGCGCCTGCCTCCCCGAGCTCGTCGCTGAGCGCCTTGATCGAGGTGTCGGAGACAGCCCAGAAGAGACCTGCGGCCGCGCCGAGGAGGACTCCCTCCCTGACGCCCCCGAGGCCGATCGCGCTGACCGCCACCCCGAGCCCGGAAACGACCACCAGATAGGTGACGAGGCGGGAGCTCTCGTAGTCCGAGTGAGCCGCGTCGCCGGCTCCCTCGAGCGTGGCGGCGAGAAACGCGAGGCCCATGGCGGCGAGCCCCACGCCGATCCACTCGCGACGTGTGACCTCGTGGGCGACAGCCGGTCGGCGGTCACGGTGAGTAGCACGAGACCCCCAGCGATCACCGATTGCACCAGCGAGATCGGGGCGAGGGCCAGCGCGCCGACGTGGAGGCCCCAGCCCGCCAGCGCCACCACGATCCCGAGCGTGTACCAGCGGGAGCGAAACAGCGCGAGCGACGTGCGGACCGGCCGGCGCATGTCGACCAGCCGCGACTCGGTCGCGCCGCGGTGCTTGTAGAGGAATCCGAGCGCCGAAGCGAACGCGGTGGCCAGCGCGAGCAGCAGGCCGATCTGGACGGAAGCATCCATCAGAACAACTCCGCCGACATCCTCCGCTAGGCGTCCGGTGTCGGCGGGCGAGGGCGCGAAACCTTACTCGGCAGGGTCAGCCACCTGCGAGGCCCCATTCCAGGATCTACGCTGGCGCGATGAGCAAGACGCAGTACTACTGCGCGAGCACGCTGGACGGCTTCATCGCCGCCGACGATGACTCGATCGAATGGCTGACCGGGTACCGGGGGAGCTACGAGGGCCCAGGCGCGGAGCCGATCAAAGGCGCCTACGACCACTTCTTCGAAGACGTCGGGTCGCTCGTGATGGGCTCGACCACGTACGAGTGGATCCTCGAACACCTTGACGAGTGGCCGTACGCGGGAAAGCCGACCTGGGTGCTGAGCTCACGCGAGCTCCCGCGGCCCGAGGGCGCCGACGTCGACGTGCGCGTCGCCTCGGCGTCGGTCCGAGACCTCCACGATGAGCTGGTCGCCGCCGCGGGCGAGCGGAACCTGTGGGTGGTCGGTGGCGGCAACGTTGCCTCACAGTTCGCCGACGAGGGCCTGTTGGACGAGCTCCTCGTGACCCTGGTCCCAGTGGTGCTCGGCACGGGCAAGCCACTGTTCGACCGGCGCGTGCCGGGCGAACCGCTCCAGCTGGTTGGGGCGCGGCCGTTCGACAGCGGCATGGTCGAGTTGCGCTACGAGGCTCGCACCTAGGCGGCGCTGGGCGGCGGGCCGTCGTCGGAGGGCTGCGGCAGATCGACCTGCTCCTGCGCGAGCTCGACGTCGAGCTGGATGGCGCGGATCGCGTGCGCGTCCGGCAGCTTGGCAAGCACCTCGTTGATGATCTGGATCATCTCGCGCTCCTCGTGACCGAAGTCGTCGAGCAGGCTGCGCAGCGCCGTGTGGGTGATCTTGAGCTGCGCCGGGGTCAGCTCGACGTGATATCGAAAGGGTGTCGAGATCGGACTGTCGGAGCGCTCGTCGCTCATACGGTGCCTTAGGTGAGCGGCTTCAGCCGCGAAAGAGGCGTGTGTCGTGAGTGATTCATGGCCTCCGTGGGGTCGAATTCGTTGCGAATGTTACGCCGACGCCATAGCCGGCTGGATCTCGGCGAGCGCACTGTCGAGCTCGCTCGCGTCCGCGTACCGAGCCGCGGGGTTCGAGCGCAGACACCTCCGGATGATCGCCTCCAGCGGTTAGCGATCCGTGCCGATGGGGACGCCGGGCTGAGTAATCCGGGGCTCCCCTGTGACCGGACGAGCGAGGCCGAAGTCGGCGATCTTCACGATCCCGTTGTCCTTGAAGAGGATGTTCTCCGGCTTGAGGTCCCGATGCACGATGCCCTCCTGATGGGCGTGCGCAAGCCCGGCGCAGATCTGCCGCAGGACGGCCACCACCTCGGCCGGTGGCACCGGCCCGCCGCGGTACCGATCCACGAGCGAGGAGCCTTCCACCAGCTCCATGACGATGTACGGGCGGGGCCCCGACGTCGTAGACCTCGACGAGGTTGTCGTGGTTGAGGCGCGCGGCAGCCCGCGCCTCGCGCAGGAATCGCTGGCGAGCGGCCTGATCCCGAGCCGTGTCGCGACGCATCAGCTTGATCGCCACTTTGCGATCGAGAAGCTCGTCGCGGGCCTCCCACACAGTGGCCATCCCGCCGCGGCCGAGCTTGCGCTCGAGGACGTAGCGACCCTCGTCGAGGGTCCTCGGTGGCAGCACGGGGAGCCCAGGCCGGATTTTCCGTTGATCGGCCATGAGCACTGACTGCACCCCCAGGATCCGGGCCGCTGTGCGGGGTTACGCCGGTGCCTGCGCGGGCTCGCGGGCCGATGCCTCGCCCGCAGCCTCCACCAGCTCGGCGATCGAGCGTTCGATGGCTTCGGCGATCAGGTCGAGATCGTGCATCGAGTCGTAGTCGGCTAGGAGGCCGAAGTCGATGCCGCCGTTGTAGCTCATGATCGCGACGAAGAGCGCCTGATTGGGGGGCAGGAATCCGACCGGGAAGCAGTCCTCGAGCTCGCGTCCGAGCACGTACAGCGGCACCTGGGGTCCGGGCACGTTGGTGACCACGACGTTGAACAGACGCGTGGAGAAGTTGATCCGCGCGGCCTGCGCGAGCAGCGTCGGGGGCGCGAAGTCGTTGAAGCGGGAGATCACCTCGGCCCCGAGCGCCTGCTTGGACTGCTTGAGGTCCCGCATGGCCTCGGTGACCCTCTCGAGGCGCGCCACGGGGTCTTCGATGTAAACCGGCAGCGGCGCGCGCATCACCGCAAGCCTGTTGCCCAGGTGGCCACGCTCGTCCTGCGCGCGGATGCTGACCGGCACCTGAGCTCTGAGCTCCAGCCCCTCGGTGCGGATCCCCCGGGCGATGAGCCAGGAGCGAAGCGCCCCGGCGACCACCGCGAGGACCACGTCGTTGACGGTCCCGCCGAGGACGTCCTTGACCTGCTTGAACTGTGCGAGGTTGCTGCGCACCCAGGCGTAGCGGCGGTGGGACCCGATCTCGAGATTGAGAGGCACCTTGGGTGCCGCGTTGACGAACGCCCAGCCGATCTCGCCAACGCCTTCGGCGGCCTCGCCGAGCTGCTGCGCCGCGGCGCCCGGGTGCTCGATGGCCTCGCCGACGCGTCGCAGCAACCGCACCGGAGCGTGCAGCACGGCCTCGGCGTCCTTGGCGAGCAGCGTCGCGCTTGACGGCTCGGGATCGGGAACCCAGTCGTGGTCGGGCACCGCCGGGTCGGGAACGGGCTTGAGGTCGAACAGCACGGTGGCGATGTCAACGCCAGAGACCCCGTCGACCAGCGCGTGATGGGTCTTGGTGACCAACGCGAAGCGATTGCGCGTCAGGCCCTGGACCAGCCACAGCTCCCAGAGGGGCTTGGTGCGGTCGAGCTGCTGCGAGAACACTCGACCGGCCATCTTGCGCAGCTGCTCCTCCGAGCCGGGGGCGGGCAGCGCCGAGTGCCGCACGTGGTAGGAGAGGTTGAACGCGGGGTCGTCGACCCAGAACGGGCGGCCGGTGGGGACGGGGGGGAAGGCGAGCCTCTGGCGGAAGCGAGGCACGAGGTGAAGTCGAGACGACACGTGCTCCATCAGGTCGTCGTAGCTGGGTGGCGGGCCTTCGAAGATCAAGATCCCGCCGACGTGCATGTGGCTCGATGAGCTCTCGTTGGTGAGGAAGGAGACGTCGAGCGCGCTGAGGCGTTCCATGTGCCCCTGTGCCATAGGGCCAACATACCCGCACAGGTAGCCTCGCGCCAATGCGAGCAGCCGCCTATACCGCCCTCTTCGTCGTGGCCCTGGGCGGATGTGGCTCCGACGATGAGAGCGCCGACCAGGTCCAGTCGAACAACCGCTTTGACGCCGAGCGCGCGTTCGCCGACGTCGAGGCGCAGGTCGCGATCGGCCAGCGGCCGAGCGGCTCCCCCGAGAGCCTCGAAACCGCCGAGCTGATCGCCGACCGCCTGCGCGAGGCCGGCGTGAGCGAGGTACGGATTCAGCGGCCACACCTAAACGTGATCGGCACGATCCCCGGCGATGAGCCAAACGCAATCGTGGTCGGGGCCCACCACGACACCAAGGACGACGTCGGGCCGGGCTTCGAGGGCGCGAACGACGGCGCGTCGGGCGTCGCGGTGGTGCTGGAGCTGGCCCGGACGCTGGCGCCGCGAGTCGAGGGGCCGTCGGTCCACCCCGCCCTGTTCGACGCGGAGGAGGCCCGCGGCGATCGCGACTTTCTCTCCGACGGGCTGCGCGGCAGCCGGCAATACGTCGAGTTCGCCGAGCGCGGCGGGAGTCAGGGATCCCCGACACTCGATGCCATCGAGGCGATGGTGCTCTTCGACCTCGTGGGCGACTGCTCACTCCAGATTCCCTACGAGCCCAACTCGAGCCGCGAGCTCTACGACCAGTTCGCTGAGGCGGCCGAGGACCTCGACGGCGACCCGGTGCCGTTCGAGGGGGAGACAGAGCCGATCCTCGACGACCACATTCCCTTCCGCGAAGCCGGCGTTCCCGCCGTGGACCTGATCGACTTCCGCTTCGGTCCCGGCACTACGCCGGGCGCCTGGTGGCACACCCCCGAGGACACGCTCGACAAGGTCTGCGCGGAGAGCCTGGATGCGGTCGGCGAGGCGGCGCTGCTGGTGCTCCCGCAGCCCGCCGGTTGACCGACGGCTACCCTTTGGTCATGGTCGGGGCCACCGTAACGCGGGCGCCGAAGCGCGTGTTGCTCGCAGCGCCGCGCGGCTACTGCGCGGGGGTCGACCGTGCCGTGCAGGCGGTCGAGCAGGCACTCGAGCTCTATGGACCACCCGTGTACGTGCGCAAGGAGATCGTCCACAACAAGCACGTGGTCTCACAGCTCGCCGAACGGGGCGCGATCTTCGTCGACCAGGAGACCGAGGTCCCCGAGGGCGAGCTGGTTGTCTTCTCGGCCCACGGCGTCGCGCCGACCGTGCACGCCAACGCGGCGGCCCGCCGCCTGCGCACGATCGACGCTACCTGCCCGCTGGTCACCAAGGTCCACGTTGAGGCACGGAAGTTCGCCGAGCAGGGCTACACGATCGTGCTGATCGGCCACGAGGGTCACGAGGAAGTGGAGGGCACCACGGGCGAGGCTCCCGACAACATCGTCCTGGTGCAGACCGAGGACGACGTCGACCGGCTCGAGGTCCCGGACCCCGATCGCGTCGCCTACATCACGCAGACAACGCTCTCCGTCGACGAGACGTCGCAGATCATCGCGCGGCTGCGCGAGCGCTTCCCAAACGTCGTCAGCCCCAAGTCCGACGACATCTGTTACGCGACCACCAACCGCCAGATCGCGGTCAAGCAACTGGCGCGCGAGTGCGATCTGGTCCTGGTGATCGGGTCCACGAACTCCTCCAACTCCCAGCGTCTGGTGGACGTGACGCGCGAGCAGGGCACCGAGGCGCACCTGATCGACAACGCGCCCCAGGTTCGGGAGGAGTGGCTCGATCGGGTCGAGACGGTGGGCATCACCTCGGGCGCAAGCGCCCCCGAGGAGCTGGTCGCCGAGCTGGTCTCTTTCCTCCGCGAGCGAGGGGCTCAGGAGGTGTCGGAGCTGCGCACCGTCGACGAGGACGTTCGGTTCATGCTCCCGAAGGAGATCCGCACCGAGCTCGCGGCGAGGGCCTGACCCAGGCTGCGTACGTGTAGGGTCGTCGTGCGGCGTTCACGCTAGGCGCCGCCACCAAGCGAGGAGGAGCGATGTACGCAAGCGTGCGCAAGTACGGCGTCCACCCGGACCAAGTGGCCGACCTGATGCACCGCGTGGACGAGGACTTCGTCAGTCGACTCGAGCAGATGCCGGGCTTCATCTCCTATCAGGCGATCGACGCGGGCACCGACAGGGCCGGAGAGGCGAGGGTGTTCGCGGTCACGATCTGCAGCGACATGGACGCGGCCGAGCGATCGGCCGAGATCGCTGCCGAGTTCGTTCGGGACGAGCTCGAAGACATTGACGTCGAACGCATCGAAGCGGCCACGGGCGAGGTGAGCGTGAGCCGCGCCAAGTCCGACGTGCTCGAGGCCGCTCACGCCTGAGCGATCTGCAGCGCGGGTGCCGCTGGCGGCGCCTAGCGGCACGACCGTCGCCTAGGCCACCGGGCTCGCCACCCGTGGCCGCAACGCCCGGTAGTCCTGGCGTTCGAGGGCGAGCTGCAGGGCCTCGATCGACACGTCGGCTCGAGGCACCGCGACGATCGCTCCGCCCGACCCCGCGTAGTTCGCCGCGGCTCCGGCTTCTCGGGCAGCCTCCAGCATCTCCACGTGGCGAGGGTCGAGGTCGTAGATCCGCTGGCGCAGATCGAAGTTGCGATCCAACAGCTCGGCAGCGGCCCGAGCTCACTGCCCAGCAGCGCCACGCGGCCTGCGTGCGCGAGGGCGGCGATCTCCCCCATGGTCTCGATCACGGCGGGATCTCCGGCGTCATAGCGCTCGCGAACCGAGGCGTGGACGCTGCCGGAATGACCGGTTGCCTCCGGGTCATATGCGACCAGCAGCGGAGGGAGCAGTACCGGGTCGAGGCGCTCGGGGACCCAGGGGTGCGAGGGGGATTCGAGCGCTGAGCCGAAGTCCATGAACAGGAGGCCGCCGTGCGTCTGCACGACGCGGTCCTGGGGACCGGCGGCAATGCCGAGCTCGTCGTCCTCGCAGGCGAGCGCGACCGCGGGTAGCTCCGAGTCGGGGACCTCGTCACGAAACAGCACGCCAAGCGCTCGGAGCGTTGCGATCACGATCGCGCTCGAGCCCGCCAGGCCTACCTCGGGTGGTATCGACGAGTCGACGAGCCGCAGGCGGAACCCGACACCTTCCAGCTTGAGTCCCGACGCCTCGAGACGCTCGGCGAACCGCTTTGCCGCTGCCATCAGCAGCGCCATGGGACCCCGAGATGGATAGGCACCGCTTCGCCCCTGGGCGACGAGGGCTGTGGCATCCGAGAACTCCAACCCGCCACCATCGGCCTCGATCAAGACACCGCCGTGCGAGCTGGCGTGGACCCGCGCCTCGAATCCCGCGAGCGCGAACGCGATCGTCGCCCCCGCGAAGCCGTCGGAGGGATTACCCAGCAACGCCGCGCGGGCGTGCGCCCTTCCCGTCGCTGGATCTCCGGCTCGCTCAACGCGGCCGCGATCGTACCCCGGCAGCTAGCGTGCCCGGAATGGAATGGGTGCGCAACGGCTATCTGATCTCCGACGATCGCGACCGAGTCGACGTCGACGCCACGTGGGCCTTTCTCCGCACGGCGTACTGGTCGCCAAACGTGCCTCGGGAGATCGTCGAGACCTCGATCCGCAACTCGTTGTGCTTGGGGCTTTATGCGCCGGACGGTTCGCAGGCCGGCTTCGCCAGGGCGGTCACCGATCTCGCGACCTTCGCTTGGCTGGCCGACGTGTTCGTGCTCGAGTCTCATCGCGGCCGCGGCCTCGGGGCGTGGTTGGTTGAAACCGTCCTGGCTCACCCCGACCTCGAGCGCGTGCGCCAGATGATCCTGGCCACCGCCGACGCGCACGGGCTGTACCGCCGCTTCGGCTTCGAGGTCGAGGAGCCCGGGCGCCTGTTGACTCTGCAGCGCCGCAGGGACGCGTGAGTCCACGAGGATCGGGTAGCCGGCTGGCAACGACCCGAGGAGGTCAAGAATGCCTGACGAGCAGGACCAGACGAAGGCGTCGGAAGAGACGCGCCCCGAGACCCCGCTGCACGCACACGGCTCCGGCAAGGAGCAGGGCGACCAGCGCCAAGAGGACATCGAGGGCGAGATCGGTGGTGGCCACGAGGAGGGCGCCGAGACCGCCGAGAACACCGGCGGAGCCACCTCGGGCGGGCCCGGCGGAGCCGCCGAGGGCGAGGAGGATCCCTCGCAGGTCTGACGGTTAGCCGGTAATCCCGACGTACCAGAGGCCGAACAACACGCCAAACAACCCCAGCGCCGGGATCAGCACGGTTCGATAGACGGGCTCTACGATCGGGCGCGTTAGGATCCACCCGAACGCGCCGGTGAGTGCCGCCATCGAGGCGATCGACATCGGCGCGAACACCGCGAGAGCCGCCGCGGCCTCGAGCTGAGTCGGCAGGGCCGCGATGAGCAGCAGCACCACGGCCCCGGTGCCGGCCAGGCCGTGCAGGAGCCCGATCCCGAACGCCTGCTGCGGCGTGCGGACGTGTCGGTGGCCGTGGTGGTCCTCGGCGCCCTTTCGGAGGTGACGATGGCGCCCGGCCTCGACGTCCGCGTCGGGGCCGTGCCGGTGACTGCCGAGCCGATAGTCGCCACGGAACCATTTCCAGATCACACGGGCAGCGAGGACGAGGATCACCACGCCCACGGACTTCTCCGCACCCGACTCCAGCCACGCGGGAAGCTCGGACTTGAAGGCGATCAGGGGCAGTCCAATCAGCAGCAGCATCGCCGCGTGACCGAGGCCCCAAAATACGCCGAGTCGCACTGCGGCGCGGGTGGCGCCGTCTTCGGCCGCAACGAGCGAAGTCACGGCCACGAGGTGATCCGGATCGGAGGCATGCCGGAGGCCCAGCACGAACGCGATCCCCAGCGCGACCAGGAGCGGGGCACCCTCGAAGAGGCCCGTCAGCCATGTGTCCAGTTCCTCGGCCGGCGCGAACAGGAACTCGAAGCTCAACTCTCCGCGTCCTTTCTGGCTGCCGCGACAGCGGCCTGGCCGTATGAGATTCCCCCGTCGTTGGGCGGGAGGCGGGTTGGCAACACCACCCGCAGGCCGCGATCGGTGAGCCCCGAGGCCGCCCGCTCGACCAATAACCGGTTCTGGAAGACCCCGCCCGACAGGACCACCGTCGAGGTCCCACGCCGATCGCACTCACGAGCGCACGCTTCGGCGGTTGCGACGGCGAGCGCGTTGTGAAAGCGCGCCCCGACCTCGGCCGGCGAAGCGCCATGATCGAGGTCGGAGACCACGGCCCGGAGGGTCTCGCGTGCGTCCAGGATGGTCGCCGCGGGCTGGCCGGGGCCGGCGACGCCGAGGAGCGGCATCGGATACGCGTCGCCCAACTGAGGATCCGCCGCCCCTTCAAGCTCCGCGGCCGCTTGACCCTCGTAGTTGACCGCAGCCCGCAGCCCGCAAAGGGCGGCGACCGCGTCGAACAGCCTGCCGGCGCTGGTTGTCAACGGCGAGCCGGCGCCGGTGGACACGAGCTCGGAGACGGCGGCCCACCGTGCCGGCTCCACGGCGTCGCGCAGCCCACGCGGCATCTGCGGGGCCTCGCCGTCAAACGCAGCGGCGAGCCACGCGCACGCCATCCTCCAGGGCTCGCGAACGGCCGCGTCCCCGCCGGGGAGGCGCACCGGGAACAGCAGCCCGACGCGGTCGAAGGAGCGCAGGTCTCCGGCCAACAGTTCCCCGCCCCACACGGTGGAGTCGGGCCCATAGCCGCTGCCGTCGTAGATCGCGCCGATTGCGGGGCCGGTCTCCCCGTGCTCGGCCAGGCAAGCGGCCAGGTGCGCGTGGTGGTGCTGGACCCCGACCTGCTCGATGCCGTCGCGCTCCAGCGCGTAGCGCGTCGACAGGTAATCCGGGTGCAGATCGTGAGCGATCAGGAGCGGCTCGACGGCGAACAGGCGCTCGAAGTGCTCGGCCCCCTCGCGGAAGGAGCGCAGGGTCTCCCAGTTCTTCAGGTCTCCGATGTGGTGGCCGACCCAAGCGCGCTCCTCCTTGGCCACGCAGAACGTGCTCTTCAGCTCCGCCCCGCAGGCGAGCAATGGGGGAGACCGGACCGGTAGGTCCAGGCCGGCCGGGACGTAGCCGCGCGAGCGGCGGATCATCAGCGGCTGGGATCGCAGCCCGGGCGCGACGGAGCGCAGCACGGAATCGTCCGTGCGCATGTGGATCGGCCGGTCGCCGACCAGGAACGCGTTGGCGATCCCACCGAGGCGAGCGCGCGCATCGTCGTCGCCGTAGGCGATCGGCTCGTCGGAGACGTTCCCCGAGGTCATCACCAGTGGTGCGCCGACGTCGCGCAGGAGCAGGTGGTGAAGCGGGGAGTAGGGCAGCATCACGCCGAGGTCGCGCGAGAAGGGGGCCACCCCCGAGGCGACGTTCGCCCACGGGCGCCTGTGCGCGATCACGATCGGTCGCTCGCGACCGCTGAGGAGTTCTTCATCGGCCGCGATCAGCTCAACCAACTCCCGAGCCGCGGCAAGGTCGGCGCACATGAGCGCGAACGGCTTGTCCTCGCGGTGCTTGCGCGAGCGCAAGGCGCGCACCGCGCCTTCGTGATCGGCGCGGCACGCGAGGTGGTATCCGCCGAGCCCCTTGACGGCCAACACCCGACCAGCGTCGAGGGTGGCGGCTGCGGCGGCCACCGCGTCGGCGTGTCGGCCGACGCCTGGGTCGGTGCCGCTTCGATCGCATAGGCGCACCTGAGGCCCGCACTCCGGACACGCGTTCGGCTGGGCGTGAAACCGGCGATCGTGCGGGTCTTCGTACTCGGCGCGACACCTGTCGCACATCTCGAACTCCGCCATCGTGGTCAGGGGCCGGTCGTACGGGACTCCGCGGACGATCGTGAATCGGGGCCCGCAGTCCGTGCAGTTGATAAACGGGTAGCGATAGCGGCGATCGGCCGGGTCGAGGAGCTCGGCAAGGCAGGCGTCGCAGGTCGCGGTGTCTGGCGAGACGAGTGCCACGGGCTCGCCGCGGTGCTCGGAGGCAACGATCCGGAACGAGCGCTCACCGGCGGGCGCAACCGTCTCGGAGACGATCGACTCGACGCTGGCCAGCGGCGGGGCTTCGGCCGGAAGCCGGGCGAAGAACTCGTCCACCCGGGTGCCCTCGCCTTCGACCTCCAGCTCCACGCCGCGCTCGTCGTTGAGCACCCACCCGCCGAGACGGAGTTCGTGCGCCAGCCGGAAGGCGTACGGCCGGAACCCGACGCCCTGCACGACGCCTGTCACGCGCGCCTTGACCCGCGTGCGCCCGGTGGTTCGAGCGGGGGCGGCCATCTACGCCTCGGCGGCGAGCTCGACCAGCGCATGGTAGGCACTCGCCTGCGCCTCTTGGATCCGTGGGATGTGCTGCGAGCGCGTGATCACGACATGGTCGGCCAGCCCCTCACCCGCGACCCGGCCACCGTCGTAGCCGACGAACGCGACCGTTTTCAGCTCGCGCCGGCGCGCCTCGCCCACCGCCTCGATGATGTTGGCCGAGTTGCCGCTGGTCGAGAGCGCCACTGCGATATCGCCCGATCGCCCGTAGGCGATCACCTGCCGCTGGAAGATCTCCTCGGTGCCGATGTCGTTGGCGATCGCCGTCAGGATCGAAGCGTCCTCGGTGAGGTCGATGGCCCTCCAGCCGGCGGCCCGCAGGTCGGCGACGATGTCCATCGCGTCCGTGGCCGAGCCACCGTTACCCAGCGCGAGAACCTTGGCCCGCACGTCGCGATTGCGACGCAGGTCGGCGGCCGCGGCGAGTAGCGTGCCGCGGTTCTCGCCCAGCGTCTGCTCGCGCAGCGCCCCGACCTCCTCCGCCTTCATCAGGATCGACTTCCGAACGTCGGCGACGACGCCGTCGAGGTCATGCTCGGACTCGGAGAGAAACGGATAGAGGAAGCTCGAGGCGCCGGTGTCGTGAACAGGTCCGGCCTCTCGCCCCGCGAGCAGGCCGCGGTGGTCGAAGAACACGTGAACGAGCTCCCAGAGGACGTGGTAGAGGGTCTCGACGAGCTCCTGGCGGATGGTGGTGTCGGCCGACCCCGGCTCGAACTCCCACTCGGCAGGCCCGGGCTCAAAGGCGATCGTCAGGCAGCCGAGCCCACGGGCTCGTCTGAGCGCGTCGGCGGTCTGCGGGTCTGACACCTCGAAGGCGATCGCGATGTCGTCGGGCTCGGCCACCGCCTCCAGCTGGCGGTCGAGGGCGCCGCCCTCCCCGGCGAGCGCGATCGCAGGCAGCGCCCGTTTGCCGACGATGACCGGGTGGACGAACTCCACCGCGACGTGGCGTGCGTCGGAGCGCGCCGCCGGCGAACTCCCCATCGCCACGAGCTTGCCGCCGCGCGCGAAGCGCTCGGCCATCTCATGACAGCAGGTGGCCAGCCGTTCGGCCTCGGTCTCGAAGAACTCGCGGTTCGCCTGCGAGCGCGACGAGGCGATCCGATCGAGTCGCGCAGAAAGGGCGTCTGTCGCGATCCCGGCCACGGTGGCTAGGCCATCGCCCGCGCCCGCTCGGGGATCGCAGCCAGCCACTCGCGCCACGCGTCAGTGCCCTCGCCGGTCCGGGCGCTGAGCTCGATCACGTCGGCGCCCGGGTGGACGAGCTCGAGGTTCTCGCGGAAGCGCGGGAGGTCGAAGTCGACGTGTGGCAGCAGGTCGGTCTTGTTGATCACGACCAACTCGCAGGTTCGGAACATGAGCGGGTACTTGAGCGGCTTGTCCTCGCCTTCGGCAACCGAGGCGATCATCGCCCGCGCGTCCTCGCCGACCTTGAACTCGGCTGGGCAGACGAGGTTGCCCACGTTCTCGATCACCAGCAGGTCGATCTCGTCCAACGACAGCTGCGGCAGCGCGGAGCGGACCATGTTCGCGTCCAGATGGCACTCGCCCCCGAATCCGGGGTCGGTGTTGAGCTGAGTGACCGGGATGTGCAGGGCGGCGATACGGTCGGCGTCGACGCTTCCCTGCACGTCTCCCTCGAGGACCCCGGCGCGGATCCCGCCCAGGTCCCCAAGCGTGCGCTCCAGCAGCGTGGTTTTGCCCGCCCCCGGCGAGCTCATCAGGTTGACCACGGCGACGCCGGCGCGATCGAAGTCCTGGCGGTTGGCCCGCGCGATCGTCTCGTTGGCGTCGAGAGCGTCCTCGGCGACTCGGATCTTGGTGCGATGCATGCCTCTCCTTCCCTCAGCTCGCCGGTGCGCCGGCGGGCGCGTCCTCCACCTCGATCGACTCCACCTCGAGCTCGTCACCGGCGAGCACCTCTCCGGGCGTCCCGCAATCCGGACAGGCGAAGCTCGGCACCGGCGGGACGACCCCATCGGGGCCGAGCGGCTCGTGGGTTGCCAGGGGCGGGGGCGCCGGGTCCCATTCGCGCCCGCAGTCGGCACACCGCAGCAGCGCCGCCACGCGCTCGAGCTCCAGCCGTGCCCCCTCGCAGAGCGTGTCCCGGGCGACAATCTCGAAGTAGAACGCCAGCGAGTCGGGCACCACCTGGCGCAACGAGCCCACGCGCACATCCACCGCGGTCACCTGCCGTCGGGCCGCGTGCCGCTCGGCGGTGTTGACGATCGCGCTGGAGATCGAGAGCTCGTGCACGCTCAGTTCCGCGTGTCGGCGTAGGCAGCGTCCGACCGAAGTCCCTCGACGGTCTCCAACACGAGGTCGACCGCACCGTCAAGCGCGGCCTCGACCTCGGGCGAGAGCTCCAGCCCCATCTCCTCGGTTCCCGCGTCGGCAGGCTCGCAGGCGACCACGACCACCTTCCCGGGCCAGCCCCCGACCGTCTTGACGAATCGCAGCACGGTCCGGGGATCCATCCCGTGCGGGTTGACCACGTGGCCATCCTCGATCGGCTCGATCTCGTCCGGGTCGGGCTCGATCACATACAGCGTTCCCGGCTCGCCGCCCTGGCGGCTGACATCGACGAGCACGAGCGCGTCGTAGCCCCGCATCACCTCGTAGGCGAGGTCGAGCCCGCCGCTGCCGAAGTCCAGCACCGTCACGCCCTCGGGCAGGTCCCGCGCCAGCAGGCGCTCGGCGACTCTGCCGCCGAAACCGTCGTCGCGCATCCAGGCATTACCGATTCCGCCGACGAGAATCTGCTTCTGCAACTCGGCGCTCATGGCCTCGCCTCCTGTAGGTCGGTGGGCTCGACTTCGTGGCCGCGGAAGAACAGGTAGCGGCCGGTCTCACGGAAGAGCTCTTGCTCGGCGCTCCCGTCCACGGTGACCGCGATTTGCGGCTCGCCGTCGCTTGAGACGTAGAGCCGCTCGATCGTCGCCGTGCGACCTTCGAGCATCGCGTCGTAGACGTCACGCTCGCGCTCGGGGCGCAGGATCACCTTGCCGCCCTTGCGATACGTGACCCCGTCGATCGTCACCTCTGGCTCGCCGGGGACCGGGTGGCCGGGCTCTGAGACGACCTCCTCAAGCCGGCCGTGCAGGGCGAGGATGTCCTCGCGACCGGTGGTCAGCGCGCGCTCGACCATCTCCACCACAGCTGGATCCTGCTCGGCGATCGCCGCTCGCTCGCCGTCGGAGAGGGCGTGTACGTGCAGCAACAGCGCTTCCTCGATCTCGGTGGAGTCGAACAGGTTGCCGAGGCTCTCCGGCGCCGTCGCCGGATGGTCCGGCAGGACTATCGCCGCGCCCACGACCGCGTCGTCGCCCGGGCTGGCGAGCACCGGCCAGGTGTTGACGCTGCGGCACGCGGCGACGGCGTCGCCGACCGGGCCCTTCCGCTCCAGCGGCGAGATGAAGCGGCCAGCCTCCGCTTCGAGCACCACGTGTGTCGAGATCAGGCTCGACCGCAGGGCGGCGGTGCGCTCGCCGGCGGCCTCGCCGGCAACGGAGGTCGTGTTGTGGACGCACAGGGCGACGCGTCCGAGCCCGCCGCCGAGCTGAGTGGCTCGCATCCGAACCCGCCCCTGCACTGGCTCCGCGCCGGTGAACGCGAACTCCTCGCCCCGGCCCGAGCTCGCGAGCTCGGCGAGGGGGGTGGGGGGAAGGTCCAGGGCCCGGACGGTTCCCTGGTGTCGCTCGCCCTCGGCCTGCAGGAAGCGAACGCTTCCGCGCACCCGCGCGTTTGGCCCCGACTCCAGCACGCACTCCATCCGCAGGGTGTCGAAGGTCGCGTCGCTGTGTTCCGCGTAGGCGGGCGGATAGACGATCCCGAACGGGGTCGGCGTGGCGTTCTTTGTGGCGCCCGGCGTGTAGGGGTAGAGCGCGTAGCCCTCGTAGAGCAACGAGTCGAGGAGCCGTTCGAGGTCACGGTCCACGATCAGTCCCTCTCCTCGGCGTCGAGCAGCGCGGCCACCGTGGCGTCGAGCGACGTCAGCCCGCGCTCGGTGCGACGGGCGCGCAGGCGCTCCAGGGTGTCGGCGCTGAGTCGAGCCCAGCCCCCGCCTGGATAGTGCGTCGCGATCAGCTGCCGCCAGACGGAGACTCCAAGCCGGTAGCGGGCCACACACTCCCAGGGCACTCGGACGACCTGCAGGCGATCGCCCTCGCCCGAGTAGATGACCTGGCCGTTGAAGTGAAACCGCAGGGGCGCCTCGCCGTCTGCGAGGCCGTAGAGATACTTCGCGGCGGCGACCTCGAGGTCGTATGTGCACGGGACCGTGATCGCGAACGTCGTCTCGCCGCGGAACTCGGGGACGTACGTGTCCACCTGGGCCCAGCGGATGTTGGTCGTGATCCCGCCCGGGCTCTCGGCGGGGCCGAAGAGCTCCACAAGACGCTCCTTCGCCTCGGTGTCGTATCGGCGCTTGGCCGGCTCGAGCTCGATCAGCACCGTGAGCGCGGCCAGAAAGACCTCGCGGTCGGAGCGATCAGTCAGGCGCGCGTCAAACCGCAGCGTCGGCGCCGCCGCGCGGTCCACGGCCGCGACTCCGGTGATCTCGAACTTCGGGGTTGGGTGCTCGGGGAGCGGCTCCGGCTGCGCCGCAGTGCCGTTCGAGCCCTCGGCAACTGCGCCATGGTTGGCGCGCGCGCCCGGCTCACCGGCAGCGTTCACGCCACGGTCTCCTTCCGGCGCAGCTCGGAGAAGAACTCCTCGACGGCGCGTTCGGGCCCCTCGCCCCCGGAGATGCCCTCCCAGCTCGCCTTGATCATGCCGACCAGGCGGTAGCACTCGTCGATCGGCACGATCGTGTACTGCCGCGCGTCCCCCATCCGATTGGCGACCATCCCCTCGGCGTCGGGCACGAGGCGCCGCAGGACAGGGTTGAGCTGCACGAGCTGCTCCCAGGCCTCCGCGTCGATCTCCGACTCGGTTGCGCCGGCGGGGCTCGGATAGAGCGCCACGATGCTGTCGTCGGCGCCGTTGCGCAGGAAGAAGGCGAGCCCGATGGGGATCTCAAACCTCGCCCAGAGCTCGTCGGGAACCTCCAGCTCGTCGAGCCACAGGGTGCGCACGCCGGCGGGCCGAAGCTCCGGGTCGTCGGAGCGCAGCGCCCAGCAGGCATCGCAGACGCAGAGCAGCCGGCGCTCGTCGAGGTGGATCATGTGCCGGTGCTCGATCGGGAGCGTGGTCTCGCAGAGCTCGCAGCGCTCGACCGGCTGCGGAACCCCGTTCGCCGACGGCTGCGCCGGTCGGGCGGCGTCGCCCAGGCGCCTCAGGCTCGACACCAGAGCAGCGCGTTGCCGGGTGGCAGCGATTCGCTCAACCCTGTCGCGCCCGGCACTCATCGCCCAGGGCCTCAGACCGCGAGGGCGACTCTCATGCCATCGCCCTCGCGCAGCAGCGGTATCGGATCGAGCTGCCCGTCGGAGCCGTCCAGCTCGCGACCGGCGGCCCGGAGGTCGAAGCGAGCCTGACAGGTGGCGCAGGCCAGGACGCTGCCGTCCAGCTCGCCGATCACGAGGCTCGCCCCGCAGCCGGCGCAACGATCCAGATACGCGAGCAGCGTGCCGCCGACGTTGGCGAGCAAAAGCGGTTCTGAGCCAACCTCGATCCTTCGCAGGGTTCCCTCCGTGGGTGCGCGTGCGGCCTCGAGGTCGAACCAGGTTGGCGTTACCGGGGCCGAGGAGCCAGTTCCGCCATCCGCGTCGACCTGGAGTACGGGCAGCTCCATTCCCGACGGGGCGGGAGAGGAGTGCGGCGCCTCGACGGCTCCCTCGACCTCGAGTCCCTCAAGGTCGGGTGCCGCTTCGTCGAGAGCCTGCTTGATCGCCAGCTCCAGCGTTGCGGACGACGCGGCGCACCCGCGGCAGCTGCCCTCGAGCCTGATCCGCGCCACGCCGTCGGTGATGCCGAGCAGCTCGACGTTGCCGGCGTGGGACTCCATGTACGGGCGCACGCCGTCAAGCGCCTCCTGAACCCTCGTCTCGAGGTCCACGGGGTACAGCCCGTGGATCAGCATCAGGCTGGCGACGAGGCCGTCGGCGGCGAGCTCCTCGAGCAGCTCCGCCGCGGGCTCACCGGCCTGCTCCAAGGTCCGGAGGATGCGCTCCAGTCCTTGGCCGTAGAGGTCGATCACCGACCCCACCAGCTCCTCGGCGAGCTGTCGCGCCGCGGGGTCGCCGATCTCGCCGAGTCCGTCGACGAGCTCTTGGACCCTCAGCACGACGGCTTCCGGGTCCGGCTGCGTCGACCCGGCGATCGCCGCGCCCGCGTCCGGCCCGCCGTCGGCGGTGTGTGTGCTCATCTGCCTCTCGTCTTCCGGGCTGCCGTTCAGCACATCCCCGTCGGCGTGTGCATCACCTTGCGCACGGCGCCGCCGCCCGTGTACATGTGCACGCCGCACGGCAGGCACGGGTCGAAGCTCCGGACCGCCCGCATGATGTCCACGCCCTTGAAGTTCTCCGGGCCGTTCTCCTCGAAGATCGGCGTGTTCTGCACCGCGTCTTCGTAGGGGCCCGGAGTCCCGTGGACGTCGCGGACGCTCGCGTTCCACGGCGTCGGCGGGTAGGGCTGGTAGTTGGCGATCTTGCCGTCGCGAATGACCATGTGATGCGACAGCACCCCGCGCGCGGCCTCGTGGAAGCCCACGCTGATCGCCTCCTGCGGCACGTTGAAGTCGTGCCAGCTCTTGGTCCGACCGGCGCGGACCTCGGTGAAGGCCCGTTCGAGGTTGTGGAGTGCGACCAGCGCCGAATAGGCCTGGTGGTAGGAGCGGGCGCGATCGCGCTCGATCGCGTTCGACTTCTCAGGCACCTTCCACTCGAGCTCCATCTCGGGTGCGTTCGGCGTCTTGGGCAACACCATCTGGATGCTTTCGCCGGTTGCCTTGGCGTAGCCGAAGTCGACCAGGCCGGCCTTCGCAGTGCACCACTGCCTCGCGAAGGGGCCGCCGCCCGTGTCGCAGCAGACGTGCGTGTCCGTGCGCTTGTCGTAGATCCGCGGCGAGACGACCCAGCTGTACTTGTCGGCCCAATCGCGCTTCTGCGGCCGCGGGATCGTGACCTTGTTCCACGGGTGCCGGGGATCGACGGGGTTGCCCAGTGGGTCCTGGGTCACGAAGGGCTGCTCGGTCTCGGTCCAATCGTCGAAGTACGACGACCCGAGCAGGATCCTGATCATCAGGTTGATCTCGACGAGATCGGTTGAGATCAGCTCCCCGTTGATCGCAACCCCGGGCGTCACGTAGCGCTTCTCGCCCCACTCCTTCATGTTCCGGTAGTCGTAGTCGACGTAATCCGGGTCGTCGAAGGCGCCCCAGTTGACTAGGTTGGTGTCCCGGTAGCCGACCATGTCGTAGCCCGGCAACTCCCGGAGGAAGAAGTCGTAGAGGTCGTCGTGCATCGGCACCGTGCGCTTGACGTAGTCGAAGTACCGCATCAGGCGCACGTAGTAGTCGGTCAGCGTCTGGTGGGTGATGTGCGCGCTGCAACCGCCCGGCATGATCGTGGAGGGGTGCGTGTGGCGGCCGCCGAAGAGGCAGTACATCTCCCGCGTGTAACGGGCCACGTGCAGCGTCTCGAGGTAGAACTCGCCCGTGAACGGGTTGAGCGCCCGCATGATGTCCGCAATCGTGCGATACCCGTGGATGTCCGAGTGGGGCGCGAGCTCCTGCTCGGCCTTCTGGAGCAGTGACGGATTGGTCTCCTTGACCATCTGCTCGCAAAAGTCCACGTTGCACATGCAGTCGTTGAAGATCGCGTGGTCGAACATGTAGTCCGCCGACTCAGCGAGGTTGAACGCGAGGTCCCCCAGCGGCGGGGGCTTGACGCTGTAGGCCATGTTCTGGTTCAGGCACGAACAGGTGCAGTGGTTGTCACCGCAGATGCCGCAGATCCGGCTGGTGATGAAGTGCGCGTCCCGGGGGTCGATTCCCTTCATGAAGATGTCGAAGCCACGGAAGATCATCGAGGTCGAGTAGCACTTCAGGACCTGCTGGTTCGAGAAGTCGATCTCGGTGTGGATTCCGAGGCTGCCGACGATCCGGGTGATCGGGTCCCAGGACATCTCCTTGACCATGACCTTGGACTCGCCGGGCGGGGTCTCAACGGTTGCCATCTGTGCTCTCCTTTGGTTCCTGTCTCAGACTCAGCTACTGGACCGCGGGCTAACTCATGAGTAATTGCGCGGCTGGTAGCCACTCAGCAGCCGCGACGACGGCTTGCGCCACTCCGGCTCGACGTCGAACTTCTTGGCGACGTTGCGGTGGCGGAAGTACCGGACGATGGGGCCCATCGCGAACTTCTCGAAGTTCGATGCCGCCGCGCCCCAGCGATCCGGCTCCATGAACGGCATGTACTTGTCGGGGAAACCGGGCATCGTGCACGCCATGCAGATGCCGCCCACGTTCGGGCAGCCGCCGTAGCCGTCCACCCAGCCGCGGACCGGGACGTTGCACTTGACGACCGGCCCCTTGCAGCCGAGCTTGACGAGGCAGCGGGGGTCGTCGCCGTACTCGGTGGCGAACTCGCCCTCCTCGGACCATCCCCCCCGGTTGCAGCTCTCGCGGACCGTGCGACCGAACAGCCAGCGCGGGCGCAGCTGCTCATCCAGGTCCGGGGCCGGAGCGCGGCCGACGAGATGGAGCGCGAGGTAGAGGAGGACCTCGGTCATGTTGTCGGGCTGAGCCGGGCAGCCGGGGATGTTGACCACGGGCAGGCCGGCGCTCGACTTCCAGTCCCATCCGAGGTAGTCGGCGACCCCCATCGCGCCGGTCGGGTTGTTCTTCATCGCCGGGATGCCGCCGTACGTCGCGCAGGTTCCGACCGCGACCACGGCCGCCGCCTTGGGCGCCAGGCGATCGATCCACTCGTTGGTGGTGATCGGCTGACCCGTCTCGGGATTGTCTCCGATCCCGGCCCAGTAGCCCTCGCCCGACAGGTCCTCGTTCGGGACGGAGCCCTCGACGACGAGCACGAACGGATCGAGCTCTCCGCGCTCGGCACGCCACCAGTACTCGATGAACTCGGGGCCGTTCTCGTAGGCGAGCACCGGGTTGTGGACGATCACCTTGGGCATCCCCGGGATCGCCTGGGTGACGATGTCCTCGAGGCTGGGGTTGACGGCTGAGGTCATCGCCACCGAGTCGCCGTCGCACGACAACCCGGTCGTCATCCAGATCACGTGCGCCTCGACCGCCTCGGTCTTGGCCTGGTCGGGCACGAACTCAGCTGTTACGGCCATCGTCTACCTCTCCTCGTTGGGGCCGTGCCCCGGTTGACGTTCCAGCACTGTCGAAAGCTCTCTCACTCAGCAGATCCTGGGCAGGGGGTCCCCGGCCAGCATGTCCATGACCCGCTGGCCGCCGAACGCCGTTTCCACCAGCACCATGCCGGGCGGCTCATCCTTAACCTCGCCGATCTCGGCCGCCGCCTCGCACCCCGGCAGGGCGCGCAGCGCCGCCAGCGCGTCGTCGGCAACCTCGGGGTCGACGAACGCAACCATCACGCCCTCGTTGGCGACATACATCGGGTCGATTCCGAGCAGCTCGGCCGCACCGGACACCTCCGGGACGACCGGCACGCTGGCCTCGTCGGTGCTCACCCCGACACCTGAGGCCCGCGCCAGCTCGTTCAAGACCGTGGCGACGCCGCCGCGGGTGGCGTCGCGCATGCAGCGCAGCTTCGGCCCGGCTGTCTCGAGCAAGGCGTCGGCAACGGGCCACAGCGAGCGGGTGTCCGACTGCACGTCGGCCTCGAGGCCGAGCTCGCCACGGGCGAGCATGATCGCCGTCCCGTGCTCGCCGACGGAACGCGAGACGAGCGCTCGGTCGCCGGGTCGCAGGGAGGCGGGGGAGAGTGCCGCGCGTTGGTCGACTACGCCGACGCCAGTGGTGCAGACGTACATCTGGTCGGCGTGTCCTCGCTCGACGACCTTCGTGTCGCCCGCGGTGATCTCGACCTCGGCCGCGGCGGCGGCGGTGGCGATCGCGTCCACCTCGGCCCGCAGCGCGTCGGCGCTCAGGCCCTCCTCGAGGACCAGGGCGACGCTGATCGCGCTCGCGCGCGAGCCGGCCGCCGCGAGGTCGTTGACCGTCCCGTTGACCGCCAGCTCGCCAATCGATCCGCCCGGAAAGCGGATCGGCCGCACGACGAACGTGTCGGTGGTCATCGCCACGTTCACCCCCGCGAGGTCGATCGTCCCCGCGTCTGCAAGCTGGGCGAGCGACTCGGACTCGAACGCTGGGACGAACAGCCCCTCGATCATCGTCTGAGTCGCCTTGCCGCCCGCGCCGTGGGACATGGTCACGTGTTCGTCCTTGAAGCGCGGACGCTTGGATCGCGCGGTCTCGATGATCTCGAGCACCCGCTCCTCGCTACGCGAGCGTCCTTTGGCCTGCGGTTCCTTAGCCGCCACGTGCTCGGTCATCAGGCGACCGCCTCCTTACGCCGCGCGTAACGGCCGTAGTTGTAGTACGCAGCGCAGGCTCCCTCCGGCGAGACCATGCAGGTCCCGATGGCGTGCTCGGGCGTGCAGGCCGTGCCGAACACCTTGCACTCCCAGGGCTTGATCACGCCCTTGAGCACCTCACCGCACTGGCACGCCTTGGGGTCCGCCACGCGCACGCCCGGAACCTCGTAGCGCAGCTCGGCGTCGAGCTCCGAATAGTCGTCGGAGAGCCGCAGCGCGCTCTGTGAGATGAAGCCGAGGCCGCGCCACTCGAAGTGCGGCCGCAGCTCGAAGACCTCGGCCATCGCCGCAAGCGCCGCGCGGTTGCCCTCGTAGGGGACGACGCGCTTGTACTGGTTTTCAACCTCGCACCGGCCGTCGGCGAGCTGACCGAGGATCATGTGGATCGCCTGCAGAATGTCGAGCGGCTCGAAGCCGGCCGTGACCAGGGGCTTGCCGTAGTCGGCTGGGATGAACTCGAACGGGCGGACCCCGACGATCGTCGACACGTGGCCCGGCCCGATGAAGCCGTCGAGCCGCAGGTCGGGCGAGTCCAGCAGCGCCCGGAGCGGGGGCACGATCGTGACGTGGTTGCACATGCAGAAGAAGTTCGGCACTCCCTCCGCCTTGGCGCGCTTCAGGGTGAGGGCAGTCGAAGGGGCGGTGGTCTCGAACCCGATCGCGAAGAAGACGACGTCGCGGTCCGGATTGGACTTGGCGATCCGCAAGGCGTCTAGCGGCGAGTAGATCATCCGGATGTCCGCGCCGTCGGCCTTCGCGTCCAGCAGCGTTCCGTCTGAGCCCGGCACCCGCATCATGTCGCCGAAGCAGGTGAAGATCACCCTGTCATGGTGGGCGATCGCGATTCCATCGTCGACGCGGCCCATCGGGATCACGCAGACGGGGCACCCCGGACCGTGGACGAGCTCGACGTTTGAGGGCAGCAGGTCGTCGACGCCGTACTTGTAGATGGAGTGGGTGTGTCCACCGCAGACCTCCATCAGCTTGTAGTGGCGGCCCGCCTCGGCGGTGGCCGCGATCTCACCGGCGAGCACCCGTCCCAGCTCGGCATCCCGAAACTCATCGACGAACTTCAGCGGACACCTCCTCCTCGGCCCTCGCAATCGCAGTCCCGGCGTGGACCAAGAGCTCGTCTCCGGCTTCAACCGGAAGGACGAAAGCGATCTCTACCGTGTGGCGTTCCCCATCGGGCGCTGAGCACAGCGCCAGCTCCCGCCCCTCGTCTATCCGCACCACCTTCATCGGCTCCGCGATGTCGCCGCAGGTGACGCAGTGATCGTCCTGGCAGAAACCGCTCACTCGATCACGCTCGCCTTGAGCTCCTCGAGCTCCTGCTCGTAGTCGGCGCCCATGCCCTCGAGGAGCCGTCGCGTCGCCTCGGCCTCTTCCTCGTCGACCTTCGAGATCGCGAAGCCGACGTGGATCAACACCCACTCCCCCGGCTGCGCCCCGCCCTCGGAGTCGAGCAGGCCGATGTTGACGTTCCGCTTCACGCCCGCCACGTCGACCCGGGCCAGGCGGTTCGACTCGTCTACGACATCCAGGATTTGGCCCGGAATGGCCAGGCACATCGTGCCGTCGCTCTCCTCTTCCCCCGCTCTTGGGAAGTTCGGGCGGCAACCTATATGTGGATTAGCACGTAGGTAAGTGCGCACGGCAATGTGCGTCCCTCACCTATATGTGGACTCCACCTAGCGGGCGGCGGCCGTCTGGCGACGCACTCGCGCGGCCTTCTGGGCGGCCGTGCGGCGGGCGAGCAGCGCTCGTGCCTTCGGGCTCGTGCTCGGTAGCCTTCGCGCCCGCAGGTATCGGGTGAGGAAGACACCGATTCGGCGTTCCCCCTCGGCGAGATCGGTCGCCCTGCGATCGAGCTCCTCGATGCCCGTCTCCGTGAGCGTGTAGACCCGCTTCTGCGGGCCGGAGTTCGAGTTCTCCCAGCTCGACGCCACTTTGCCCTCGGCCTCGAGCTTGCGCAAGACCCTGTAGAGAGCCCCGGGGTCGGAGTGGTCGAAGCCGAAGTCGCCAACCCGCTCCAGCAGCTCGTACCCGTGGGCGCTCCCCTCCCGCAGCAACAGCAGTAGACACGGCCGCAGATAGTCCCTGGGGAGGCCCGAGCCCGGACTGTGTGGCATCAGACCATCACCGACGCGCGAGTCTAACGTCGCTCGGCTCGGGTCGCGCAGGCCGGCTCAGGCTTCGGTCGCCCCTCCCTGCAGCAGCCCGCCCTCCGGCGGGACGATCCAGAGCCGCTCGGCGAACGCCGCGGTTGACTCGGCGTCGAGGTCGGACACCCGGCGCGCGCCGGCTTCGCGCATCGCCGCTGCCAGGTCCCGCCAGCCCGCCGCGACAGCGCCAACCCGGCTGCGGTGCCCCAAGCCGCTGGCGCCGGCGAGCTCTGCCCCGAGCTCCTCAACCTCCGCCAGCATCAACTCCCCAAAGGGCCTCTGGTCTCCACCGACGAAGACCGGTCGCTCGAGTGCGCTCTGATCGGGCACGCCGCGGATCCTCGCAGTGACGCGCTCGGTGGGCAAGTCGAGGGAGCTCAGGGAGTCGCCGCCGCGAAGCTCAGCGAGTAGATTGCGGTGTCGCCCCGCGCCGTGAGCAGGAGCCGGTGCGAGCCGTGCTTGGAGTGCGAGGCGAGCTCGTAGAGACCAGGAGAGTCGACGGCCACGATGCGTTCGCGACCGTCGTCAATCGTCACCCGCAGCTCGCCGGTGCCGTCGACCGAGGCGTACGCGCCGCCCGCGGCGTAGCCGAGGGCGAGCTGGTTGGCGTTGCCGGACGCCACCCAGGGCTGGGAGGCGGATCCCCCCGGAAAGACCTCCTCGGTCGGCGGAGCCACCAGAGCGCCCGGCGCGTCTTCGGGCCGCACCGGCGCGAGCGGGGCCGGTGGCTCGAACGCCGGATCCAACCGACGCAGCTCGTCTGCGATCGCCGCTTCCGTTGTCGCGTACTCGCCCTCGCCGAATACAAACCAGCGCAGCGTTCCCTCCTGGCCCCACAGAAACAGCGACGGCCAGCCGCGGCAGCCGTAGTCGTTCCACAGCTCGTAGCGGGAGTCGTCGGCAACCGGGTGGCGGATCCGCAACCGCTCCAGGGCGGCTGGCAGCTTGTCAGGGGCCGCGGTGAAGGAGAACCGCGGCGAGTGCGAGCCGACCACAGTCAGCCCGGCGGCGGCGTAGCGCTCGTGCCAGGCGAGGAGGTACGGCAGAGCCCGGATGCTGTTGAGCTGCGCGAAGTCGAAGAAGTGCACGAGCACCGGCCCGGTGGCCAGCAGCTCGCCAATGCCGCCAGGGCGCTCGGCGCCGACCCAGCGCAACTGCCGAGGCAGCTCGGGAGCCGCGATGTTCGTTCGCTGGGGACGCGGTATCGGTGAAACCTCTCAGCAGTTCGTGTTCCAGGGAGGACGAGCCGGCCGCTGGCCGGGCGGCTATTCTCATGCCTCCGCCGTCACCAAGAGGAGGATCCGAGTGAGCGAGACGATCTTCGATCGCATCGAGCGCAAGCGCCGTCGCTGGAACGTGCTGGAGCACCCCTTCTACCAGCGCTGGTCGGCCGGGGAGCTAGCGGCCGAGGAGCTGGCGCGCTACTCGGGTCAGTACCGCCATGCGGTGGAGGCGATCGCGGCTCTCAGTGACGCCGCCGCGGACGCCGCGCCCGAGCGTCCCGAACTGCGTCGCCACGCCGCCGAGGAGCTCGGTCACGTCCGCCTCTGGGATGGCTTCGTCGAGGCCAGCGGGGGCCGTGCAGGCGATGCGCCGACTCCCGAGACCGAGGAGTGCGTACGCGCCTGGCGCGCCGAGGACGACCTGCTCGGCCGCCTGATCCGCCTGTATGCGATCGAAAGCGGCCAGCCGGAGATCTCGCGCACCAAGCGCGAGGGCCTGCTCGACCGCTATGGCTTCAGTGACGGCCCCGGCACCGCGTATTTCCGGGTCCACGAGACGCGCGACACCGAGCACGCAGCCGAGGTGCGCGGGCTGGTTGTCGAGCTCGCCTCCGAGGACGACGCCAACCGCTTGGTTGCGGCCGCGGAGCAGGCTTTCCGGGCCAACTGGCGCCTCCTCGACGGCGTCTAGAAGTCCGGACATGGCCGCCCGCCGGGGTCGCCGCGTAGACCTGTGGGTCGGGATCGTGCTCGGCTTGGTGCTCGGGGTGGCGATCGTGGCCGTGTTCGTGTTCGTGTTCAGCGAGGAGACCGTGGACGCGCCCCGGCTCGACCAGAACCGAGCTCCCACGGAGCGCCCGGCCGACCGTTGACACCCGGCGGCTGCGCCGCTTTGCGCCGCTCGCCCGAAGGGGCGCTCCCTAGAATTTCGGCGATGAGGTTGGCGGGGCGCATGAGTCGAATCGCAGGCAGCGCCGGCCTGCTCGTGCTCGGCGCACTCGCGTTGCACCAGCTCCGCTACCTGCTGGCCTACGGCGGGCACGCGGAGGCTGAGCTCGAGCGCCAGGGCCATGCGTACCTCGAGCTGCTGGCGCCACTGCTCGTGGCCGGGGCAATCGCGCTGCTGATCACCTCTGCGATCGTTCCCGCGCTGACCCGCCTGGCTCCCGTGCTTACGCACGGAATCAGCGGCACCGAGCGAGCGGCCGGCTACGCCGCCGCCCTGCTCGCCGTCTACTTCGTCCAGGAGCTGACGGAGGGCTTCCTCGCCGCCGGACATCCGTCCGGCGTCATTGGCGTGCTCGGTGCGGGAGGCTGTCTGGCGCTGCCGCTGGCGATGGCGCTCGGCGCCGCGGCAGCGATCGCGCGCGGCTGGCTCTATCGAGCCGAGCGGGGGCTCGCGGCCGCTTTCGAGCGCCCGCGGCTGCGTCGCGCTCCGCGACGCCTCCAGCCGCCCGCGCTCGCGGCCGCTCGGCCCGCCCTGAGCACGCTCGGACTGCGCTTCGGCTTCGCCCGCCGGCCTCCGCCGCTCGCCGCTCGCGCCTGAACCTTCGGGGATCTGGCGCTTCGGGGATCTGGCGCGATCCCGCGCCCGGCGCGGGACCTGAAGCCGAGCGATGCGCGGTGACTCACCGTGCGGAAAGGAGATACCGAGATGCAGTCTTCAACCAGAAACCTTGCGATCGGGGCGGCGGCCGTCGTCCTCGCCGTGGTGTTGTTCGTCGTCCTTCAGGGCGGCGACGACAACGACGACGGGGGCGCCGCCACGACCACGACCACGTCGGCCCAACCCGCCGAACCCGATGCGGGTGGCGGCAACGGCGCGACCGGTGGCAACGGCGGAGGAGGTGGTCAGGAGCCGCCCGCCGCCGAGGTCGCGAAGATCGTCGTTCGCAACGGTCAGCCGGTCGGTGGCGTGCAGGAGCTCGAGTTCGCCAAGGGCGACACGATCCGCTTCGTCGTCGCCTCCGACGTCGCGGAGGAGGTGCACCTGCACGGCTACGACGTCGCCAAGGACGTGGAGGCCGGCGGTCGCGTGTCGTTTGATGTTTCGGCCACGATCGAGGGCGTGTTCGAGGTCGAGCTCGAGCACTCCGTCGTGCCGTTGGCCGAGATCGCCGTGACGCCGGGCTGATGCCGGGCGGCCTCTTTCCAGATGCGCTCCTGCCGATCGGCCACGCGCTGGTCGGCCGGCAGGATCTCCCGATCCCCGAATGGCTGTTCGCGTGGGGGGCGTCGCTCGTGCTGATCGTGTCCTTCGTCGCGCTCTCCGTCGCCTGGCACCGAGCCCGATTCGAGGACGACGGCTGGCGGCCACTCGGCCCGGCCGTTTCGCGGGCGGTCGTCAATCCGGTCACGGAGACGGTCGCTGGCCTCGTCGGCCTGTTCCTGTTGGCTGTCGTCGTCTGGTCGGGCCTGCAAGGCACGGAAGCTCCCGATCGCAACTTCTCGGTCACGTTCGTCTTCGTCACGGCCTGGTTGGGACTCGTCGTTGCCAGCGTCCTGCTCGGCGACGTGTTTCGCGCCTTCAACCCGTGGCGCGCCGTCGCGCGTGCCTCCGGTGGTGTGTTCAAGCTCGTTGCGGGCCAATCCCCACCGCCACCGCTGCGCTACCCGGAACGGCTTGGACGCTGGCCCGCCGTCGTGGCCATCCTCGCGTTCGTCTGGTTCGAGCTGGTCTACGGGCAGAGCGGGTTTCAGACGGTCGGGTTGACTCCGAACTCCGTCGCGGTGGCCACGCTTGCGTACACGGCGTACACGTTCGTGGCCACGGCCCTGTTCGGCAGCGAGCGCTGGCTGGATCGGGGGGAGGCGTTCTCCGTGTACTTCGGCATGTTCTCGCGGCTGGCCCCGTTCGAGGTGCGCGAGGGGCGGCTGGGAGTGCGCAAGTGGCTGGCCGGGACGACGTCCTGGGTTGCGGCCCCGGGATCGGTCGCCCTCGTGCTGTTGACGATCGGGGCCACGACCTTCGACGGCGGGTCCGAGGGCGCGCTCGCCGATCCGATCTCGAGCGTGTTCGACTGGCTGCGCGACGCTGGCCTGGGCCCCGTGGCTGCCCTGCGCGCGTCGAACACGCTCTTTCTCGCGCTCACGCTCGCCTTCGTCGCCGGGCTCTTCTGGGCGGGGATCTACGGCATGCACACGGTCAAGGCCGCGTTCAGCACCCGCCGGCTCGGGTCACTTTTCGCGCACGCGTTCATCCCCATCGCGCTCGCATATCTGGTCGCGCACTACTTCAGCCTGGTCGTGTTCCAGGAGCAGGCGCAGTTCACCTACCTGCTCTCCGACCCGCTCGGCGAGGGGAAGGATTACTTCGGCACCGCGGGGGGCGGCATCGACTACGGGCTCATCAGCGCCACCGCGGTCTGGTACGTGCAGGTTGCCGTGTTGGTGATCGGACACGTAACCGCGCTCGTGCTGGGACACGACCGGGCGATCAAGATCTACGGCGACACCCGCCTGGCCGCGCGATCCCAGTACTGGATGCTTGCCCTGATGGTGGCCTTCACCTCGCTCGGCTTGTACCTGCTTTCGCAGGCGAACCAGTAGCGGCCCTCGCGCTACTCTGGGTTCGCGATGTGCATGCAGTGCATGGCCACGGCGTCGGTTGCGGTCGGCTCGGCCTCGGGGATTCGCGCCTGGATTCGGCACCGCGGCGACAGCTGGCTGACGCCGGGGCGGATGCGCGCGGTGACGGTCACGCTGCTTACGCTTGCGGTGCTGGCCTCGGGCGCCGCGCTCGGCGGTACCGGCTGAGCCCCGCGCTCAGTGCGCGTGTGCGGCCTCGGCGGCCAGCTCCGCCGCCGGGAGATCGTGCGACAGCGCGGCCGCGAGCGCGGTGGTGATCGGAACCGCGGCGATCAGCCCGATCGAGCCGACGAGCGCGGCGACCACCTCCTGGGCGACCAGCTCCACGTTGACCGCATCGACGAAACCGAGCTCGCCTGAGCTGAAGATCAAGAGCACAGGAAGCGACGCACCGACGTAGACGAGCACAAGCGTGTTCACGGTGGCCGAAACGTGGTCGCGCCCGACGACGAGGGCGCGCCTGTAGAGCTCGCCGAATGCCAGCGCCGGGCTCGCGGCGCGCAATGCGATCACCGTCGACGACTGGCTGACGGTGACGTCGTCGAGCACGCCAAGCGCCGCGATCACCATCCCGGCCAACAGCAGGCCCTCGAACGACACCTCCACGCCCCCGAGTTGCAGCAACGCCGGCTCCTCGGAGGCGAGGCCGGTGAGGTTGGTGAGGTCGGTGAAGACCTCCGCCAGCACGGCGACAAGGAGCAGGCTCGCTGTCGTCCCGAGGATCGCTGCGAGGCTCTTCGGGCCGATGCCATGAGCGAGGGTGATCGTGAGCAACATCACCGCCAGCGAGCCGATGATCGCCACCGCCAGCGGCGCCTCGCCGTCGAGGATCGCGGGCACGATGAAGACCAGCACGACGGCAAGGCTCCCGGCGAGACCGAGCAGCGACAGAGCCCCCCGGAGCCGCCCGAAAGCGATCACCAACGCGGCGAAGCCGATCGCCAGCCACAGCATCGGGCTGCGGCGCTCGAAGTCCGCGAACGAGTACTCGGAGACGCCGGTTCCCTGCGGGGCCAGCTCCTCGGGCACGCCGCCGGGAACCTCGGGGGTCGGCACGACCCGGATCTGATCCCCCACCTCGAGCTCGGGCTCGAGCAGGGCGCCACCCAGCGTCAACGTCGACTCCGTGCCCTCCTCCTTGCCGCTCTCCAGGCGGATCTCGGCCTCACCGCACGTGCCTTCCTGAGGCGGAGGACAGGCCGAGTAGCTGACGCTGGTGATCTCCGCCCGCTCGGTCGGCGCGGTCAACCCCTCGCTGAGCTGTGTGTCCACGTCGCCCGGCCACAGGATCGCGACGCCGATGGCCGTCGCAAGCGCGATCGCGACCGCGACGCCGGCGAACAGGCGGCCGGTCCGGGAACCCAGCAGCGCGCGACGCTCGTCACCCACCAGCGCCAGGCTAGGGACGGGCTCGGGCGGAACCGGTCTGTGGCCAAGAACGGCACACCGTGGTCAACCACGCACTGCGCGCGACCCACAATGGCACCAACCTGACCAGTTCGTGAGCCGCGATGACTGGGAGCGCATTGACGCTCCCGAGGAGTGGACGGGCGCGGTCGCCCGCCAGAGTGCCGGCGACCGCTCCGCTAGGCCGACCCGCCGAGGGCGGCGGCTATCAGGCCGGCGTCGTGCCGGAGCATCTCCTCGTAGCTGCTTGTACTGCCGGGAGACTCGATCGCCAGCCCTTCCTCGATCTCGACGCCGGTCTCGTCGGCGATCAACCGCAGCGTCTCCGGGTCATCCTCCTCGGAGGCGAAGACGGCTGGGACGCCGTGCTCGCGCACGGCGCTCTCCACCTCGTCGATCAACCCGGCGCTCGCTTCGGCCTCGGGGCCGGA
>DATAFO010000067.1:0-29603 GCA_036257465.1 Solirubrobacterales bacterium
AAATCTCGGTGAGGGGCCGGTCAAGGACTTCACCGCCGTTGGCGACGTCGTTAACACGGCAGCGCGGCTTCAAGCCCGCGCGGCGCCCGGTCAGATCGTGATGTCCGACGCCGTGTTCGAGCGTCTGGGCGGGCGGTATCCAGAGGCGACCCCGATGACCATCAGCGTGAAGGGCAGGAGCAGCGTGCCTGCGCACGTGCTGGCCGCACATTCCTAGGGACTTGGGCCTGAACGGAGCCCGCGGCGGGCCCTCGCCCGCTTCGAGCGCAGAGGGTCGTTGGAAGGGACTACTCGATCCCGCATCCGACGAGACGCCGGCGCCTGCCCGTCCCGTCGGCAGGCTCCTCGTTCGCGCGAATGGCGGGTGCGAACGCTCCGTCTCGCTCCCCGCGGTGTGGGCGGCCGCCCGCCCCGGCATTCTCCGAATGCGAATGAAGAGGTTCTGCGACCTGCGCCACGCGAACTCGGCTGGAGCATGAACGCGTACGCATACCTGGCCGGGGTCGTGGGCGCCACCCTCGGGATCGCCGCTGGGATCACTCAGTGGGCGCTCGGCAGCGAGATCCCCGAATGGACCGGCGACAAGCTCCACCCGGTGCAACTCGGGATCATCACGATCGCCCTCAGCCTGATCGCGGCCGCAGCGGTCGTGTTCGCGCATCGCAATCCGACGAGGTCGGCTCGCACCCGGATCGCGCTCGCCGCCGCGATTCTGGTTGCGGCGGTGATCTGCTTCACGACCGTCGGCAGGCTCTGGTACGTGCCTGGGCCGTTGCTGATACTCGCCGCCGGCCTTCTATTCGCCGGATCGCGCGCCGAGCCGGGCCGACCGACACGTTGAACGCGGCTTCCCTCTTCGCGCGGACCGGTCGCGTCGGGATCACGCGAATGAGCAGCGGCCCCGATCATCGTGTTGCAGCCCGCCGAATTGGAGCGAGGCGCGGCTACTGGCGATCGAGGTCGACGCGGATCACGCGCATGTCCGTTTGCACTTTGCGAATCACCTCGGCGTTACGGCGCGTCGCGGGGTTCTGGTCGACGATCCGCTTCAGAGCGGCCTCGGGAGTGTCATCGGGGACGAAATGGGCGCTGCCGGCGCGCCAGCGACGCCCGACCTTCACACGCACCCGCGGGTTCGCCTCGATGTTGTGCACATAGTCGGCATGGGCGCCGTGCTCGGTGACGATCCAGAACTCGTCGCCGCTGAGCCCGTTCGTCACCGGCGTGATCCGCGCCTGGCCACTCTTGCGTCCGATCGTTTCCAAGAGCGCGGTGCTTCGACGCATGATCCCCGCCGCCAGCAACAGCCGCACGGACGCGTTGACGAATGGCTGCTTGGTCTTCATCGGCGGCGCAAATTCAACCAGGCGGGGCTGAGCCGTCGCGGGCTGTCGCGGACGATTGCAAAGCGACCGCTGTGTGCGCGGGTCACCGCCGGAACGGGCGAACAAGGAGCGCGCTGCCCTGGCCTACCGCGCTGCCGCTCCGCGCGATTTGCAACAGCGCCGATAGCCGGCTCCTTCGCTCTTGTCGCGGACGAGGGGCAGGTACCCGCCCTGGGCGCCAGCGGACGCTCCCAATCGGCGCAGAGCGGAGCTTCGTTCCGGCGGATCGCTTTGATTTTGGCGCTGCGGCTGTGGGAGGAAGCCAGGGCAGGCCGTTTGTCGTGCTGCCACATGCCGCTCATGGCGACCGCACCAAACCGGATCAGGCTTTCGGAGCCGGGCGTTGCCGCACCCCATGTCAATCCTCGCCGCCCCCTGACCAGCTGGAGCATGCCACCAGGCTCGCAGCCTGAGAGCGGGCGCTGAAGGCACTCGCGTTCCAAATGAGCGACCTGCAGGCAAGTACCTTCAGGCCGCCGGGAACGGGCCTTGGCACCGGCCGCGGCAGCCTTGGCGAGGGGCGGAGCTGCCGATCGGCTTTCGTCCAACGATTTGCCCAACGGATGCCACAATAGGGCTCGATCGGCTGTCCAGGCAAAGCGCCCGACAGGGCGTTTCCCGCATGAACAAGCCGATTCCGACATCCGGAGAGGTGGCCGAGTGGCTGAAGGCACTCGCCTGCTAAGCGAGTAGGGGGCGCAAGCTCTCTCGCGGGTTCGAATCCCGCCCTCTCCGCTGATTGACCGCTCGGACGAGGTGGATCCTGACGCTGGTGGCGGGCGCGGCGGTGGCGGCGCTCGCCGTCTGGCAGCTCGTCGACGGATCGGATAAGTCGGACGCCGACGGCGTGACGACGACGGCGGCGCTGCAGTCAGCGCCCCAGCGCGCAGAGGCCTCCGAGCCTGAGCCCGAGAGCGCTGCCGATCCGGTCGAGTCGCGTCGGGGGGACCGAAGGCTGGCGCTGGACGTGCCGCGGGATGCGTACCCGGTGATCTGGGTTCGCCGAGGGGCCAAGGTCGAGGTGCGCACCGCGCCGGGGGGCGGCGAGGTGGCAAAGCGGGTCGGGCGCGAGACCGAGTTCGGGTCGCCCACCGTGTTCGGCGTCGTGCGCGAGTCTGGCGGCTGGGCGGGGGTGACGGCGCCGTTCCTTCCGAACAACCAGCTCGGTTGGATTCGCCTCGACTCGAGGCGGCTCAGCGGAGGCTGGACGAAGCGATCGGTCGTCGTCGACCTCTCCGAGCGTCGGGCCGTGCTGCGGAACGGGGACGAGGTCGCGATGTCGTTCAGCGTCTCCATCGGGATGCCTGGGTCCGAGACCCCGACCGGCCGGTTCGCCGTCACCGACACATTTCGCGGCAACCTCAACCCTGCCTACGGGTGCTGTGCCGTCGCGCTCAGCGCGAACCAGCCGCACCTGCCGTCGGGGTGGCTCGGCGGCAGCCGGATCGCAATCCACGGCACCAGCGGCCCGCTCGGCGTCGCCGCCTCTCACGGCTGCGTCAGGGCCGCAGACCCGAACGTGAACGCGCTCGTCAACAAGATGCCGCTCGGGGCTCCTGTCTTCATCCGCGGGTAGTCCGAGCCGCTTGACGCGACCAGCGCTGCTCCGAGACCGCGACTTCCGGCTCGTCGCGGGCGCGGTGGGCCTGTCGGCGCTCGGCGACTGGGTCGCAATCGTGGCGCTCGGGCTGCACGTCAAGGAGACGACCGACTCCGAGTTGGCGGTCGCGGCGCTTTGGATCTGCCTCTTCGGCCCCTCAGTCGCGGTGGCAGGTCACGCGGGGCTGCTGGTGGACCGGATCGAGGCAACCCGTCTGCTCGCGGCTGTCTCGGTGGTTGGCGCGGCGGTCGCAGCCGCGCTGGGCTTCATGACCGCGACCGCGGCGGTGCTCGCGCTCACGGCTGTGCTCGGCGTCGTCTTCGCGATCTCCCAGCCCGCCGAGTTCGCTCTCGTGCCCCTCTTGGCCGGCGCCGATCGGATCCAGCGGGCCAATGGCCACGTCGAGACGGCGCGCTACATCGGCTTCGGCATCGGCCCGCTGCTGGGAGGCGTGCTGTTCTCGGCAGGCGGGCTCGAGCTGGCGATGCTCGTGGACGCAGCCACGTTCGCGGCCGTCGCGGTGGCCGCGCTGTCGCTGCGAGTGAGGCGGGATCCGGAGGCCCTCGGCGCCGCCGAGAGCACGCCGCGCGCTCGTGAGGGCATCGCCTACCTGTTCCGCGACCGGGTGCTGTCGCTCGCGATGGTCGTTGCCTTCAGCTCGCTGCTGTTCATGTCGGCCGTCTGGGTTGGCGAGCTGTTCTTCGTCGAGGACGTCCTCGGGCGGGGCGACGTCGCCTACGGCGCGATGCTCTCGATCTGGACCGCGGGCATGGCGCTCGGCGCGCTGCTGCTTGCCTCGAGGGTCGCGGCGGGTGCGGTGGCGGCGACCGGACTCGCCGCGGTCGCGGTCCAGGGCGCCGGCCTGGCGCTTCCAGCCGTCTGGCTGAATTTCGCGTTCTTCCTCGCGTGCTCGTTCGTGGGCGGCCTCGCGCATGGGCTCAAGAACGTGATGTTCCGAACCCTGATCCACGTGCGCGTCCCCGACCAGCTCCACGGTCGGGCGTTCGCCGCGTACAACGGGATCCGCAACACGGCCGAGCTCGGCGCCTTCGCCGCGGGTGGGCTGCTCGTGGCTGCGATCGGGCCGCGGGGCACGATCGCCTATGCGGGCGCCCTCTCCGCCCTCGCGGGGCTCGCTGGCCTGCTCGCGCTCCTGCGCATGTACCGCGGGTGGGTCCCGACCGGCCCCGTCGGGCCCGCGGGCCGGGGCGGCGGGAGCGCCGAGCCCCCGGGCCCCGGGCAACCGGCGCCCGAGGTCGAGGCCGCGAGCCGGTCATAGCGTCGACAGCCACCACCTGGCCCTAGGACGTGTCAGAGGTCGCCGACGGGCGTTCGTTCACACCGCGGCGTGGGGCCCGCCGGCCATGTACTCGCGCAGGTTGGACCGGGCCTGGGAGTTGACCTTGGAGCGCACGATCGGCGACCAACCGAGCAGCAGGCCGGTGGGGCCAAGAGCCTGGCGACTCCAGCGCCAGAGGCTGAACCGATCGTCGTGCTCGGCGATCAGGCCGTCGCGAAAGCGGAAGCCGGCGTCGATCTCGTTGTGGACCTTGCGGCCGGTGGCGGAGAAGGTGTAGTCGGCTGCCCAGTGCGCCGAGCCACGGTCGTCGTGAGCCTCAACGTCGCGGAAGCTGATCTCAAGGTCTGTGCCCCGCTCGCACAGCATCCGCCACATCGCGCGCACCTCCGGCCCGTGAAGCTCCCCGAACGCCGGGTCGGAGAACCGGACGTCGCCGATGTAGCAGTTGCCCATCTCGGCGTGGTCGCGACGCCCGAAGGCGGCGTAGAAGCGCTCGATCATGGCGGCGTTTGCCGCCGCGTCCTCGGCCACCCGCCGATCGTATCCTCGCCGAGAGCGCCAGGCATCGCCCCGCCGCTACTTCCTACAATCGACCGTCCGGGCAAGCACCCGGCACCCGCGCCCGTAGCTCAGTCGGATAGAGCGTCGGTCTACGAAACCGAAGGTCACAGGTTCGAATCCTGTCGGGCGCGCTGGCTCTAGCAAGCGGAATCCCGCTTCTGGAGCGGGATTCCGCGGTTTTGACGGCGGGTCCGATCTGCCGCTAAGAGCCGCCGAAAACCGCCCACTCGTCCCATCGGCTCCGCAACCTCCCCTCACCTACCTAGTCGGAACCGATCCGGATTTGTATGGCCCTCTCGTCCCCCTCCCCTCCGCCAAACCACCTTCCACTACTCCCTGAACCAGTCCCCTCCCACCTGCCCTGCCTTCATCCCTTCCCAAACTCCTCTTCCCCGCCGCCGCCCGACCCCATCCACACACATCGTGGTGGGGTGGGGTGGGGCGGCGGCGGGACCCGTGCGCTCTGCGTTCATGCTGCCGAGGGGCGGACTGCGGTGGACAGCGGATCCGGGGGCGGTCCGTGGGATGGTGCGTCGTGGAAGTGCCGCTTTACATGGCGGTCTCAAACCACCGCCGCACCGCCCGAGAGAGTCAGCGGCTCGCTGACCGACGAAGGAGGTGCGGTGATGCCAAAGGGCCACGGCCTGAGCGAGGCGACCAAGGACGGGATCTGGGAGCTGCGAGCGGAGGGGCTGAGCGAGCGCGAAATCGGGTGCCGGCTCGGCCTTCCCCGGGGGACCGTGAGCAACCACCTGGCGAGAACGGGAGGCATCCGGCCCAGGGCCCGCCGGCGCGCCGAGGGGTGCCTGAGCCTCGAAGAGCGCGAGGAGATCTCGCGCGCGATCGCCCGCGGGCACTCGGCCCGCGCCATCGCCCGGGCGCTTCGCCGCTCCCACACGACGATCACGCGTGAGATCAACCGCTGCGGCGGCCGGCGGGCATACCGCGCCCACGCCGCAGACCGCGAGGCCTTCAGCCGCTCGCGGCGGCCACGACCGATCAAGCTCGAGCTCTGTCCCGAGCTTCGCCGGGCGGTCTCAGAGCGCCTCAAAGAGGACCACTCCCCCGAGCAGATCGCGGGCTGTCTTCGGCTCCAATACCCCGACAATGAGGCGATGCACGTCTCCCACGAGACGATCTACCGCGCCCTCTACGTCCAGGCGCGGGGGACGCTCAAGCGAGAGCTGACCCGCCACCTTGAAGGACAGCGAAAGCGCCTCGCGACTCTGGCGTGAGCGCTGGCCCGTTTTCAGGGGTTCGACACCGGCGCTCCCGTTCTTGGCTCCCCAGAGGCATCGGACGGGGCGTCGGTGGCTCGGACCGGAGCCGGGATCAGAGCCGCCCCTGCAACGACGAGGCCGAACGCGAGCATCCGCCCCGTGATCTCCAGGGCCCCCGTGCCGACCGGGTCACGGAAGACCAGGATGCCGCCGACGATCGCGATCAGGTTCGCCGCAACCGAGGTGAGGGCGATCACCTCGACGCCGGGCCCCAGCTGCAGTCCACGGGCCGATGCGTAGAAGGCGCCCACCGAGGCGATCAGGGCCGCCCCGCTCCATGGGCTGAGCACCTCGAGCGCCCCGTTCTCCACGGCGTCTGCCAGGTACTTGATCGCGATGTCGGAGACGCCGAAGAGCGCCCCCGCGACCGTGCCGAGCAGCAGGCCCTGCGTCGCGGGCGGGATGCGGTCGTGGGCCGCCGTTGCGGCGAGCGCGCCGCTGACGACAAGGACACCGCACTCGACCGCGATCAACGCAGCTGGGGCGTACCCTGGCGGATCGCCGTCGTCGGGCCCGGAGGTCACCCCGATGACCGCTAGCCCCGCCGCCGTGACGAGCACGCCGGCCCACTGCCGGCGTCCGAGCCGGAAGCCGAAGAAGCGCTCGGCGATCACGGCGAGGAACACCAGTCCGCCCGAGAGCACGGCCTGCACGATTGACAGTGGCGCCAGCGCGAGCGCGCCGACGTGAAGTACCCAGGCGCCGACCGCCACCGCCCAGCCGACCGCGAACCACCTGGAGCGGAAGAGATCGACCGCGCTTCGCAGTGGGTGCCGGACCCGCACGGGCGGGGCGAGGACAGCGCCGCGGTGCTTGAACAGAAAGGCGACGCTCGTCGCGACTGCGCAGACGACTGCGAGGGCGAGTCCGACGATCATGCCGGAGACCCTCGCATCTCCCGCGCCGAGACGCTCGGCCTCCGCATTGGCGTCGCCATCCGGCACGGTAGCGTCGTGTCGATGGGTTCCCCCGACCCGCCACGCGAAAGCGGCGGCCCTGACGCGGGTGGCCAGGCGATCCGCCCGTCGCCGCAGCCAAGCGGCGCGGGTCGCCTGACCGACCTGACTGCCCGCGTCCGGGAGTTCGGTCGCCGCCGACGCACGCTGGTTGCGGTGGTGGGATCGCTGGCGACGGCGGCGGTCCTCGTGTTCGTACTCGCCGGGCAGCGCGACGAGTTCGCGGCCGCGATCTCCGACGCCGCGGCGTGGGTGCTCGCGGTGACGGTGCTGTTGCAGATCATCGCGCTCCTTTCCCGCAGCGAGGCCTGGCATCTGACCATCCAGGCGGCTGGGGGAACCGTGGATAGACGCGTCCTGTACCGCGCCTCGAGCATGCAGGTCCTGGGCAGCGTGCTCAACACGCAGCTCGGGGTTGCCGCGCGAATTGCCGCGCTGCGGCGCTCGTCGCCGGAAGTCAGCCCGCAGGTGCCGACGCTGATCGCCGCCGAGTTCCCGATCCTCGCCGTCGAGGCGGTGCTGGCGGCGGTGGCCTCGTTCACCCTGATCGAGCCGCTCGGCCTGCCGTGGTGGCTGCCCATCGCCTTTCTGGCGGTGATCGGGACGGCCAGCGCCGGCCTGCGGCACCTCGCCCTGCGGAAGGGCCGCGAGCTCTGGAGCGGCCTCGCGGTGCTTCGCAGCCTGAGCGGTGGAACCCGCGTGATCGGCTTCATGTTGGTTGCGGTATTCGCGCAGATCTTCCGCAACTGGATGCTGCTGCACGCGGTCGGCGTCGACGCCTCGTTCTTCGACGCCATCGCCGTGCTGATCGCGGTAGTGACGCTTGCTCAGCTGCCCGTCGGGCCCACCGCCGGCGCGGCCGCCGCGGTGCTCATCCTCGGCAGCGACGGAGTGGCGGCGGCAGCGGCGGCCGGGGTTCTGATGACCGTAACGGGCACGGTCGGTGGGCTGTGCTTCGCGGCGTGGGCCGGCGCCGACCGGCTCGGGTACGTCATCAGGCGGGCCTGGTTGCGGCGCGCTCGATCGTGGGCCCAGCGGTCGGGCTGAGCCGCGCTCGCCTTTGGCCTTGGCCTCTTTGGCCTTGGCCTACTTGGCGTTGACCCGATCGAGCCGAACGTCCGCCAGCTTCGAGGTTCGCTCGAGCTCGCGGAGACGGGCCGGACTCGTCATCCGCGGACCGTACGCCTTGGCCCGGTAGAGCTGGTAGCGCTCACGCGCGTACCGCGCTTCGGCCTCGAGTTCGGCGAGGCGGGCGTTCTTACTCGCGCCTGGCGTACCAGAGTCCATCGCTAGATCTCCGCTAGGGCGCGTGGCGGGCGTGGCGGCGGCAGCCGGGAAGCTTGCCCGAATCGCCTCTCGCCGAGCGCGGGCGCTCCTCGGCGCAGCGATGGCTCCAGGGTGAACACCTCTGTGGCAACGTCGGTGTCCCGGTCGTGGCTGCTCACGAACGAGGCGACACGTTGTCGCGTCACCCCCACGACCGCTGCCACAGCCTCCTGTTCGTACGCCGCCGGGGTGAGCTTCCCGACACCACTGGCGGTGTCACCCGTCTGCGGCGCGATCATGCTCCTGTTGAAGGCGCCCACGGCGTCGGCGAGCACGCAGGTGACGACGTTGCCGCGAATCTCGGTGCGTCCGTTGGTCGGCGCCTTGCCCGCGTACCGCGTCCACAACGAGGTGAGCGATCGGGTCACCTCCGCTGACAGGGTTGGGAAGTCGCTCATGGCTGACCTCTCTCGGTCCGGTCGCCGCGGCTGTTCACGACGGATGCGCCCATCGCGGAGGCGCTCATCGGCTGGTAACTCGGCTTGGCGCTTGCAGGTTGGCCTGCCAGGCTCCGGTGGTGGACGCGGACGACCGCCTCCAAGACGGCGGGGCGGTTGGCGAACTTCCGCTCGTATGCGCGGACCTTCTTGATCGTGGCGAGGTCGGCGTCCCCGAGCGCGGCCACGATCTCTTCGACGTCGAGGGCGTCGTAGCCCGGGAGTGGCTCGCGTCCACGCATCCATCGCAGCTTGTCGAGCACGGGCTCGCGGTTCTGATGAGACCGCTCATAGCTCTCGACCGCCTCGAGCTCGATCTGTGAGTGTTCGGAGAGCCCACGAATCACCTGGCTGTCGTCGAGCCGGTCATAGCCGGCAAACGGGAGCTCGGTCGCGGCCGAGCCGCCAGGGGCATCGCCCGGCGGCCGCGGAAGATCTGAGGCGCTACGTACGGAGAGTCGCTCGCTGAGGGCGCCGAGAATGGTCATTTTGGATCCGTTCCCAGCGATCCCGCCGAGACGGATGACGCGGCGAGATCGCTGAATGGACACACGACAGTGTAACATGGATTCATGAATTTTATTTCCAGAGATCAACAGCAAGAGTCCCCGGCAGCCGTTGGCTGGGACTTCCTGACAAACCACGCCCACGTTCTCACGTGCGTGGCTCACGACCCGGGCATCCGCCTGCGCGATATCGCCGCAGCGGTAGGGATAACGGAGCGTGCCGCGCACCGGATCGTGTCCGAGCTGGTCGAGGAGGGCTACGTGCTGCGCGAGCGACGGGGCCGCCGAAACCGTTACCAGGTGGTGGCGGGGGTGCCCATGCGTCATCCCCTCGTCCAGGAGCGCGAGGTGGGCGAGTTGCTCGAGGTCCTGATCCGCTCGACGACAGGGGAGCCAGCAGACATGACTCTGCAGGTATGACCCGACAGCCGGCGAGCGGGTACGCAACGTCTCGAAGGGGCCAACCGTCTGTCTGCGCGATCCCGACCGATCCGCGGCGATCCGAGTACTAGTCTCTGCCTGTGGACGCCGAAGAGCTGCTCTCAGCGGTTGAATCCGGCTCCTACGGCGATCCCGGCGAGGCGATGGGGGCGCTGGCCGAAGCGGTCGCGGCGATCAATCGCGAGATTGTCGGGGAGCCCGACGGGAAACGCGTCCGTCGGCTCGTTGCCCGCCTCCAAAGGGCCGCTGCATCAGTCGCGGCCCAGTCCGGCGCATCCGGGTTCTCGATCTCGGTCGGAATCCCTCTCGGGGTGAGCATCAGTGTGGATTGGGAGCATCGGTAGCCACGACGGCCGGCGGGTGCTGGCTTGAAGACGGGGAACTCGGCTCGTAAATAGGGCTAGCGCCGGGACGTCGGACTCCTCGGACCCGTGACCTTGAGCGTCTCGTTGCGCGATGACGTCACTCCATTGGGCACAATCCTGCCGCCGGTGCCCAAGCCCTGGGTGATTGTCCGCAATCTGCGGCAATTCGTAAGCTGCTCGGTGATGGTGACGCGGACACCGGAAACGGCTTGCTTATGCGGATTTCCGCCTTCTCTTGCGCTTCCTACGGGTGCGCTTCACACGCGGGAGGTAGCGACGCTGAGTGTCGCCGCGCCGGAGCAGATGCGGCGTACGGGCGCGAGGACCTCAGCAACTCAGCCGCCCGCCGCCAACGCGTGGCTCGCTCGGGCGCCAGGCGGGGCTCGCGTACCAGGTCCCGTCACCCGATCCCTTGAGGATCTCCCGACCACAGCTCCCATCGGCGTTCAGCTCGAGGATGGACATCACCTCGGCATTCTGGAAGACCTTGCCGCGCTGATAGGCGATGCGCGACCCGTCCGGAAACCAGGACGGACGGGCCTCGTTTAGCTCGCTCGTCTCGGTCAGGCGCTTAGGATCGCTGCCGTCCGCGTTTGCCACGTAGAGCTCCCCGGCAAGGCGGCAACGGTCGCCGTAGCAAAGCTCCCCGTTCTGGTCGCGGTCGCTGGCGAAGGCGATCCGCTCGCCGTCGGGCGAAAACGCGGGGTCGGAGCCGCGGTCGATGAGCATTGCATGCGAGCCGTCGGCATCGACGATATGGATTGCGGAGGTCTCGTCGAGGGATATGGAGTCGGGCTCGAACGTGGTGCGCGTGAAGCCGAGCTGCGATCCATCCGGCGTGAACGAGCCAGACCGGTCGACCTCCCAGTCGGCCGCTTCCGTGAGCTGGGTCGGCTCGCCCCCGTCGGCGTCGATCGACCACAGATCCGCCCGGAACGGCTCGCCCTCCTGAGAGCGAAGCCGGGTGAAGACGATCGCGGTGCCATCCGGCGACCAAACCGGATCGCCGGCGTCTCCGACTTTGGTCAGCTGCTCGCTGTTCGAGCCGTCCGCGTCGACCACGTAGATGTCGTTTACGTCCTGTCTGCTCGCGTCCAGCGGTCCGGGACCTCCGGCGAAGGCGATGCGCTCGCCGTCGGGAGACCAGGAGACGCGAGTGAAGAGCTGCGGCCACACCGAGCCGTCGATGGAGCCGCCGGTCAGGGTCTCCATTCCATCGCCTCGGCCGTCACTGAGTGCGAGGTCGTAGATCCCCTCGCTGTGCTCAGGGTGCGTGGTGAAGAACGCAAGCTGCGGGCGCTCTGTGCCGGGCAGCGTCCCGGCCATGCTGCCCCCATCGCCGCCATCGTCACCGCAGCTCAGCAACGCAAGCGCGGGTAGAGCAGCGATCCAGGCGATGACTCGCTGACGGCTCACACTGCGATTATCCGCCACGAACTCCAGCGCAACCGTCAGCGCACTACCTGCGATCGCGAGCGATCTTGGCTCTGTAAGCGGGTTCCGGCGTTTGTGCCGTCGGTCTACGAAACCGAAGTCACAGGTTCGAATCCTGTCGGGCGCGTCAAAGAACCCCTGCAGACGCGGGGGTTCTCTCGCGGGGGTTCTCTCGTTTCTCTGCGTTTGATCGAAGGTGCGGGGAGCAGTTATTCAGCAGTTAAGGACTCGCTGGGACGTCCAAGCAGGCTGGAACAAGTAGTCCGGTCAGCGTCGTCCGGGGCGGTCGGCAGAATCCGGGTCGCTCAACCGCCGAAGGGCACCACGAAAGGAGTCACGGTGAACGAAACCGTCCGACCCGGCGAGGGCTGGATCTTCTTCGCGGGCATCGTCCTGGGGATCGCGGGCTTCCTCAACTTCATCTGGGGGATCGCCGCCATCGACGATTCGTCGTTCTTCACCGACGAGGGCCGCTACATCCTCTTCGATGACCTCAACACTTGGGGCTGGTTCTTCCTCATCGTCGGGGTGCTGCAGATGTTTGCGGCGGTCTCGATCTGGGTCGGCGGCACCTACGGCCAGATAGTCGGGATCTTCTCGGCAAGCCTGAACATCCTCGTCCTGCTGTTCACCGTGAACGCGTATCCGTTCGCGGCGTTCATGCTCTTCATCATCGACGTGCTCGTCATCTACGCCCTCACCGCATACGGGGGTCCCGACCGTGCCGAGCGGCCGTAGGGCTGCCGGCCAAGGCCGAGCATGTAAGCGCGCTTGCGCCCGATCAGGTCTCCTACCTTGGTGCCGATCAGGATGAAGGCGGCGGAGACCAGTGCCTCGAGCTCGATCGCTGACTGGAGCCGCTGACGTTGTCGAGGTCGTCACCACGGCTGAGATCGACACGTTCATCAGCGGCGTGTCGACCACGAGCACGAAGCTCGCCGCCCGAGCAGTAGTCCAAGGCGCCGGCTGCCCAGCGTCTCTGCGGCAGCGTTCCCTGCTCCCCCGCCTGTCGTCACGGCTCGATTATCACGGGCGCCCTGGGCCGGACTTGGCGTCCTTCGCCGGTGAGAGCCGGGTGACCTACGAGCGCGCCGGCTTCGGCCCGCGATGGAGAAGTTCATGGCGGTGAGCACGCTCAAGGGCCCAATCCGGGCTGACTTCGCCGACCAGCCGGCCCCCGACCCGGCCGCGCGGTGAGTCCGGCTATGCGGGCGAGCCCGAGGCGTTCGCGGCGAAGCTCCGCGAGGTGCTCGACGAGGAAGCCGAGGTCTAGGGCTCGCGCATAGCGGGCGTCGGGCTGATGGACGGCTGGTCGGGTGAGCGCCACGGGAGCACCGTCCGTCCGCACTGATCGCCCATCGTGTCGTCGGTCTAGAACAGCATCGTCACCTCGGCGACGCCGCCTTCGATCTCGACGCTGTACGAGTGATCGCCGCACTCGAAGACGCGCAGCATCGGCGCGTTGTCGGCGAGGACGTCCGCGGCGAGGCCCCGGGCGCCGTGCTTGCGCGCGTACTCGACCAGCCCGGCGTGAAGGAGGGTGCCGAGGCCCGTTCCCTGCCAGTCGGGGTCCACCATGTACGCGACCTCGGCGAGGCCGCTGGCCGGATTCAGGAAGTAGGTGCTCGCGGCGACGATGCGCTCGCGCGTCGACGGGCCGACCACGGCCGCGAAAGCCATCTCCTCCTCGTAGTCGACGCTGCACAGGTGCTGGGCCGCTGCGTCGGTGAGCGAGCTCAGCTTCTGGAAGAACCGGGTGTGGACGTCCTCGTCGCTGAGCCGATAGAAGAGCTCCTGCATCGCGGCCGTGTCGCTCGTCCTCGTCGGCCTGACCTGGACCTCGCGGCCGTCGCGCAGCCGCGCCACACGCATCTCGGCCACCGGATAGGCGGTGCGACTGCGCAACAGCTGCTTGCGTGCGACCAGGCCGCTTCCGATGGCTGCCTCCAGCAGCTCATCTCGCTCCTCCGGATGCGCGATCTCGATCAGGGCGACGGCGCGCTCGGCGAGCGAGCGTCCGAACAGGTAGGCCGTGCCGTACTCCGTGACCACCCAGTGGACGTCCGCCCGAGGGATCGCGACCGCATCTGAGGGACCGAGCTCCACGGAGATGGCGGAACGGCCCTCCGGCGTCCGCGAAGCGAGGCAGACGATTGCCATCCCGTCGCGGGAATCGAGCGCCCCGCGATGGAAGGCGGGGCCCGTGGAGACGCCGCCATAGAGCACGCCGTCGAGACTGTCGGTGCAGACCTGACCCGTGAGGTCGATCGCGAACGCTTGCGTCACTGACACCATCCGCTCGCGGCTGCGGATGACAGTCGGATCGCAGATGTAGTCGATGGGATGGAAGGTGAAGCGGGGATCGTCGTCAACGAGGTCGTACAGACGGCGGGACCCCATCGCCCAGCTGGTCGCGACCGGGCCTGTGACCACGCCGCCGGCGACCAAGTCGACGATCGGCTCGGTGATGACGTCGGAGTGAACGGCCAGCGCCCGGCGGTTCGTCAGGTGCGCCAGCATCTCGTTCGGCACTCGGCCCAGCCCGATTTGAAGGGTAGAGCGATCGTCGATCAGGCGGGCGACGTAGCGAGCGATCCGCTCGGCGACCTCGGCGACCGGCTCGTGCAGGTACTCGGTGACGGGGGTGTCCACGGGCGCGAAGCTCGCGATCCGGCTGACCGGGATGCGGCTGTCACCGGCGGTCCGCGGCATCGCCGGGTTGACCTCGGCGATCACTGTCCGCGCCGCGAGCGCGGCCGCCTTGGTCACGTCCACCGAGATTCCGAGGCTGCACGTCCCGTCGGCGTCCGGCGGGGCAACCTGCACCATGGCGACGTCGAGTGGAAGCTGACCGTTGGAGAACAGCCGCGGGACGTCGGGGAGCGAGAGGGGGAGATAGGCCACCCGATCGGACTCGAGCATGGGCCGCACGTCGGTACCGACGTAGAACACCCGGTGGCGGTAGTTGGTCTTCGGCGGATCGCCGGTGCCGATCCGGCTGGTCAGAAAGTGCACCAGCTCGACGCCCGGGCGGCTCAGCTCCTCCAGGGCGTCCACGAGCGTCGTCGGGGTGGCGCACGCGCTGCCGATGAAGACCTTGTCGCCGGGCCGGACGACCGCTACGGCCTCGGCGGCGGTCACCTGGCGTTCGCGCCAGTCGAATGCCGCCTCGACGCTCATGCGGGCTCCCAGGCCACCTCGCAGGTGATAGCAGCGAATGCAGGGACCGGGAATCCGCGAAACCGCGCCCGGCCGGCGGCCGGCGCGGTCCCCGTGTGGATCATCGGGGGTTGCTGACTCTGCAATGGACACATTGCGGACCTGTATCGGCTAACACGGGCGATGGCAGAGAAGGCGCTGCGTGCCTACCGGGTTGAGGTTGAGGACGGCGCTGCTCAGCAGGTCGTTGATGGTCAGTGGAACGCTGCGCTGCTCTCAGTAGTTGGCAAGGCCCACTGCGACGACCTAGAGACACACGAGGAGTGCAGACCTTGGACGATCGCCCGTCACCAAGGGACGCGAGGCAACCTCCGCAAGAAGGGCGAGGGGCCGCACCCCTCGACCATCTCGAATCACGTGGCGCTGCTCTCCGCGATCTTCAAGACTGCGATGCGCAGGGGAATCGCCTCCTCGAACCCAGTCACGGCGGCGAAGAACCCTCGCTCGGGCAAGGTCGAGAAGGACTTCCGGGCGCTGACGACACGTCGGAGCAGCCGGGTCCTCAGCGCTGTCCGGGCGACGGCGTCCGGACAGCGCTCAGCGAGATCCGCGCGGGGCGTGCCGGCGCGCGAACTTGCGAAACGCCTTGAAGGCGGGCTTGGTCTCGCCGTTGACGAAGAACGGGGCCGTCTGCAAGGTGTTGTGCCCGCACTGGCTGTTCTCGTAGGGGGTGTCGCGGATCTGGAAGTTGATCGCGGCCTTGACCCCCTGGCGCCTGAATGAACGCAGCGCCGTGCCGATCCATTTCTTGTGGCGCTGGACGGGGACCCCGGTGCACTTGTCTGGAGGATCCGACTCCCACCAGAACTCGGTCACCCACACCTGATGCCGGCCCCGGGTGCCGGTGCGCTTCTTCTTCTCCGCCTTGCGCAGGGTCCTCACGATGTTCTTCATGTCCGGTGTCGTGACATCGTCCGGATGGATTGCGCTGCGCTTCGGCCCGCCGGAGGTGTTGATCGGATGATGCGCGAGGACGTCGAAGTACGCCTTCTGCGGGCAATTCGCGGCAAGCACCCTGCCCTTCTTCCCCTTCTTGACACACAAGAGGTCGCGCAGGAAGGTCAGCGGCCGCGAGCGGCGCCCGCCCGGGGGATCGCCGTAGGGGGCCATGCTGCCCGCGACAACGGTCGCGTTCGGCTGGACGTTGTGCACCCCCGCGTAGAACGCGTTTAGCAGCTTGCGATAGACGTCGGGGCCAGTCAGCCGATTGCCCTCGTACTGTGGGTTGAGGAACGGGTCGAGGTTGGGCTCGTTCCAGGCCTCGAAGTGCTTCACCTGGCCCTCGTAGCGAGTCGCCAGCGCCCGCGCGAAGTCGCCGAACATCTCGGGGTCCGGCTTATACGTTCCCCTGCGGAATTGCCCCGGCCCCGGGGCGGCGAAGTCCGGCGCGCAGCAGGTCGTGATCAGCACCCTGAACCCTCGCTCGGCTGCGTCGTCGACCGCGTTGTCGATCGTGGACCAGTGGTAGGCGGGGTCGTTCGGATCGGTGGGGTTCGCGGGCTGGTTCGAGACGACGTTTCGCCACGGGACATCTAGGCGCACGATGGAGGCTCGGATATCGCGGGTGTTGGAGAGCCACTCCGCCCGGGTGCCAGGGTCCTGGTGCTTGTAGATGTTGTCGACGAACCCGATCCTGAATGCGCCCTTCCTCTTTTTCTTCTTCCCCTTGCCATCGGGCCGCTCATTCGCGCCGTTGGGCCGCTCCGCCCCCTCCGTGGAGGACCCCACGAGCCCGAATACGAGCACGCCTACGAGCGCGAGCGCGGCCGCAGCGACCGCGTACGCCCTGCCGCTCCGCCTGGGTACGCTCATGCCGACCTTGGGGCGCCGAGCCGGCGCACGATCCTAAGTGAGGCACGGGTCACGCGCACGGTGGTTCATACGAACGCGCAGATCGAATCCTGACATCGCCCGCGGGGCCGCGACCGCGACTGGGCGACAACCGAGCGCTCCAGTGCATCGGGCGCATCGGCCCGCTCCAGCTCCGCCCTCAGGCGACGCAGCGACCTGGAGAGGATCTGCTGGACGTTCGCCAGGCTCAGGCCGGTCAGCTCGGCGATCTCTGGGCCGGTGAGGTCGCCGCCAAAGCGGAGCGCGATGACCTCGCGCTCGCGATCGGTAAGGCTCCCGTGCGCGCGGTGGAGATCCGGGTCCGGGCCGAGCCCTCGTTCGTCGGGCTCAACCGCGCCGCGGAGCTCCGGGTCCAGGCTTCCCTCGTCGCGGCCAACGGGTCGCTCGGCCACAGAACGCTGGCGACGGTAGTGGTCGATCAAGCCGAAGACGCCCGCCGTGCGAAACCGAAGGTCACAGGTTCGAATCCTGTCGGGCGCGTTAGCCAGTCGCGTCGAGCGCTGCCGCGAGGTCGTCCCAGAGGTCATCGACGTGCTCGCAGCCCATGCTCACCCGAAGCAACGCCGCCGGGACGAGCTCCTCGCCTCGCAGCTTTGCGCGGCGCTCGATCAACGTCTCGACTCCGCCGAGACTGGTTGCGTGCACCAGCACACGGACCCGTTCGCAGATCGCATCCGCGCGCTCGGCGCCGCCACGCGGCTCGAACGCAACCATGGCCCCGAACCCATCCATATGCTCGCGTGCCCGATGATGGCCTGGGTCATCCTCGAGCCCGGGATACCGCACACGCTCGACCTCAGGATGCGAGACGAGCCGCCGCGCAAGCTCCATCGCGTTGCTTTGGGCGCGGTCGAGACGCAAATGGAGGGTGCGCAGGCCACGCAGCGCGAGCCACGCCTCGAGGGTGCCCGGTGTCGAGCCGGCGAGATGCTGGCCCTCACGCAGCCGTTCGGCCCGGTTTCGGTCGGCGCAGATCGCCAGCCCGAGGAGGAGGTCGGAATGCCCGCCGATCAGCTTGGTCGCGCTGTGGACGACGACGTCGACCCCGCGCTCGAGCGGGCGTTGGATCAGCGGCGTCGCGAACGTGTTGTCGAACGCGACGTCGAGGCCACGTCGCTTGGCGCCGGCGACAAGGGCTGGCACGTCGGCCACGCCGAGCATCGGGTTCGTCGGCGATTCGATCCACAGGAGCTGCGCGCCCTCGCAGGCGGCAAGCGTTGCGTCGGTGTCGGTGATGTCGACGGCTCGGGCCGAGAGGCGACCGTCGCGATCGCGTCGGGTGACGTTCGCGCGCATGTTCACGTACGCGACCTCCGGGTAGACGACAACGGCCCCGGGCGGTAAATCGTCCAGGACCGCGTCCACCGCACCCATCCCCGACGAGTAGCAGACCGCGGTCCCGCCCTCCAACAGGCCCACCGCATCCTCAAGCGCCTCCCAGGTCGGATTTCCGCCACCACGCGAGTAGGCTCGCCTTCCGCCGGCCACGTAGGTCGACGCCATCACGAGCGGGGGGTTGAGGGGGTCGCCCGGTTGCCGCTCGCCGCGACCGGCTACCACCGCAAGCGTTTCGGCACGGAGGCGGGCCTCATCGGGCTCAGCGGGCATCGCCGGGACCGTAGCCGTTCCACGGACGCCCGATCTGAAAGACTCCGCGACCGCGCTGACGCGCTCGTTGGCAAGGGCAAGGAGGCCCGTTCATGAGTCAGGGTGTCGACGGCCGCCGGCCCCGCGGCGGGATGGCAACTCGCGGAGGAGAAACCATGCGAAGGCTTGTTGCCCGATGGTCCAGTTTCCCGCCTGGCTAGCGGCCTGGGCACGCTGCTTTGCCTCGCGGTCATAGTCCGGCATGACGCTCGGGCGCGCACCCAGACCATGCAGAAGCGCAGCGTCCCGACCACGCCGAAGCGCAGTCGGGACGCTGCGATTCACCGCGAACTGCCACCGATCGCCGTGAACGTCGGATACAGCCACCGCGGGGCCGTCCTCAAGCTCCAGAGCCCGAGAACGACGCGAGACCTGTCACCTCCAGTACCCAGCGCTCCGCTGCGGTCGTTGTGCTTGATCCCGACGCTTCGCCATGGAAGCCCCTCCGCTGTTTCGTGCGCTAGTGGGTGAGACACCGCGGCCGGCCTGCACGAACCCGGCCGATTCGTTTCCTTCGAGATCGGTCTCAGTACTCCTGATGAGGTCGGAGCTGATGTCTGAGCGGCTGCTCGGGCTGAAGACGCTCGTCACGATGGGCACCACGCCGCATCAACCTGGGGCAACTCGAGCGACGTGCCAAGAAGGCGTCGAACGGCCGCGTTGCTTGGCCTTTGGCGGGCGTGCCCCCTCCCCGCGGGGGGACACTACGGGCGATGGACAATGCGGACATCGCTGACCGACTGGACGCGCTTGCGTCCTTGCTCGAGCTCGACGATGCGAACCCCTACACAACGCGCGCCTACCGCCGCGCCGCCGAGACGATCCGCGACGCGGAGCTGCCGGTCGCGGAGCTCGTGGGGTTGGGGCGGGCGCGCGAGCTGCGGGGGATCGGACCGGGCATCGAGACGCGGCTGCGCGAGCTCGTCGAGACGGGCGGAATCGCTGAGCTGACCGAGCTCGAGCGTGAGCTCGCGCCCGACCTCGTTGGGCTCGGCCGCTACCTCGGGCTGAGCGCGAGACGCTCGGTCGAGCTCGCTCGCGCGCTCGACGTTCGCACCGCCGACGAGCTTCGCGAGGCAGCGGCCGCGGGCCGGCTGCGGACCGTGCCTGGAATCGGGCCGAAGACCGAAGCGCGGCTGCTGGAGGCGCTCGCGCGCGAGGGCGAGGCCCGCCCCCGGCGCGGACTGCTGATCAACCGCGCGCGAGAGCTGGTCGGAGGCGTCGCGGACGCCCTCGACGGCGAGGTGGCCGGCGACGTGCGGCGGTGGCGCGACTCCTGCGAGCTGCTGTCGGTGGTCTGCCATGCGCCGGATCCGGGCACCGTGCTCGCGCGCTTCGCTGCGCTCCCCCAGATCGTCGCGCTGGTCGAGCAGGGTGAGCGGCGCGCCGTGGGGGTGACGGTCGAGGGCGTGCCGGTGGAGCTGGTTGCCGCCACCCCGAAGGGGTTCGGGACCGCCCTCGTGCGCGCGACGGGCTCGGCTACTTACGTTGCGGCGCTCGGGCCGCTGCCGGAGGCGCCCGACGAGGAGACGGTCTATCGGGCGCTCGACGTGCCGTGGTGTCCGCCGGAGCTGCGCGAGGAGCCGTTTCGCGGCGAGGCGCCCGCGCTCGTCGAGCTGGAAGGCATCCGCGGCGACCTTCACTGCCACACGACGTGGTCGGACGGCAGGGCGAGCGTCGAGGACATGGCGCGCGCGGCCCAGGAGCGTGGCTACGAGTACCTCGCGATCTGCGATCACACGCCCGCCGTCGGGGCGGTCCGCGGGCTCACCCCGGACGACGTCCGCCGGCAGGCCGAGGAGATCGCGGCCGCCAACGACTTGCTTGCACCGTTTCGCGTCTTGCGCGGCATCGAATGCGACATCCTCCCCGACGGGCGGCTCGACCTTCCCGACGACGTGCTCGCGGAGCTCGATTGGGTACAGGCGAGCGTGCACGGGGGACAGCGAATGCCGCGGCGGGAGTTGACCAAGCGCGTCGAGGAGGCGCTGCGCAACCCGTTCGTGCGCTGCCTCAGCCACCCAACGGGCCGCTACATCAATCGGCGGCCCGAGAACGCCCTCGACCTCGAGCGCGCCTTCGAGGTCGCGCTCTCAGAGGGCGTGGCGCTCGAGGTCAACGGGCTGCCGGATCGCCTCGACCTTCGCGGGGAGCACGTGCGCGACGCACTACGAGCCGGCCTGCAGGTCGTTTGCTCAACGGACTCGCACTCGGTGCGCGCGCTCGTGAACATGGAGCTCTCGGTTGCGACGGCGCGCCGCGGCTGGGCGACGGCCGCAGACGTCGTCAACACGCGACCGCTCCGGTCGATCCTCGACGGGCGCCGTGCGGCTGCCTGAGGTGACCGACGCGGCGGAAGCGGAGTATGTGAAAGACTCATCGGTTTCGCGGGACGCACTCGTTGGCACAGGTAGGAGGCAGCGTTTATGGGTCATGCGCTCCGGTTCATTCTTGCGGCAGTAGTTGCGCTTGCGATCTCGCCCGCCGCGGTGGCCGCACCGGCGCAGAAAGGCCACGAGGACACGGCGCGCTACATCCTGCCGCCCGGCAACTATGGCGGCCTGCCGTTCACGGCCAACTCGACCGACCAGCTCCCCCTGTACGCCGGGCTGACGCCCCTGCGCGACGACGTGACCGACGCCGACATCGAGCGCTTCTTCCTCCCCCAGGACTTCCAACCGATCGGACAGACTCACGAGGAGCAGACGGGCAGACCCGGACTGCGTCTGATCTACGACTCGTTCGGCGTGCCGCACGTGTACGGCGAGACCCGGGAGGACGTCGCGTTCGGAGCGGGCTGGACCACTGCGCGGGACCGCGGGCTGCTGCTCCAGCTCGGCCGGGGACCGGCCCGCGTGGCCGTTGCCGATGTTCCCAACATCGACGCCTTCGAGTTGCTTACCAGCGGCCAGTCGTTCGTGCCGAGCCCAGAGGCCGAGGCGCTCGTGACCAAGCAGCGCCAGCTCCTGGTCGACACCTACGGGGCAGAGGGGCGCCAGATCCTCGCCGACGCTCGGGCCTACGCCGACGGTGTCAACGCCTACTGGGAGGCCAACAACATCAACCAGCCGCCGGCCACCGTCAACGACGTGATCGCGGTGACGGCCTTCATCGGCTCCATCTTCGGGGCGGGCGGAGGAGGCGAGGCCGCGAATGCCGAGCTCCTGTCGAAGCTGCAGCAGTCGCTCGGTCCCAGCACCGGCTACCGGGCATGGGACGACGTCATGCTCGCCGAGGACCCGGAGGCTCCGACGACGATCTCCAAGCGGTTTGACTACGGCCCGCTCACCGGCGGTCCCGTCACCGGATCGGTGGCGCTCGATCCGGACTCGATTCAGAGCGTGGACCCACGTCAGCCGGCGGCGAGCGCGGCGGCGGCTCCCGCTCGCAAGCAGGCTTCGAACTGGCTGCTGGCCGCCCACCGGCGGTCAGCCTCCGGGAACACGCTGGGCGTGATGGGCCCGCAGCTCGGCTACTACTACCCGGAGATCGTCCAGCAGATCGACCTCCACGGCCCCGGGATCAACGCGCAGGGCATCGCGGTCCCGGGTCTCGCCATGTACATCCTGATCGGCCGCACCCAGGACTACGCCTGGAGCCTGACTTCGGCCGGACACGACGTTCGCGACGTCTACGCCGAGCGCCTGTGCGAGCCGGACGGCTCCGCTCCGACCCGGACGTCCGACCATTACCGGTACAAGGGTCAGTGCCTTGCGTTCGAGACCTTCAACGCCGGCCTGCTGAATGGCCGGCCGCTCAGCTACGAGCTCTCAGTGCACGGGCCCGTGTTCGCGACCGCGACCATCAACGGTCAGCCCTACGCGCTTTCGCGTCGCCGTTCCACCTTCGGCCGGGACGGCCTCAACCTCGGCGCCCTCAAGGACATGACCGACGGCGACGCCAGCTCTCCCCAGCGCTTCTGGGGGGCCGCCAACAAGTTCGGCTTCACCTTCAACTGGGCCTACACCTCCCGGAAACGCACGGCGTACTTCTCCTCCGGCCGGCTCCCGCGGCGAGCGCCCGGGCTCGATCGCCGACTCCCGACGCTCGGAAACGGAAACTTCGAGTGGAGCGGCTTCCTCGGCGAGAATGAGCACCCCCACGATGTCAGCGGTCCCGACGGGCTGCTGCTGAACTGGAACAACCAGTCGGCCCCTGGATTCATGCACGGCGACGACGAGCCGTTCGGTTCCGTGCACCGGGTCGAGCTGTTCGACAAGTGGCCGCGGCACGCGCGGCTCACCGACGTCGTCGGGATCATGAATCGCGCCGCCACCGAGGACAACCGCTCGCTGGTCTGGCCTGTAATCAGTCGGGTGCTTCGGTCGGGTCCGGCGCCCAGCCTCCGTGACCAGCGGGTGGTGGACCTGCTCGACGACTGGGTGCGTCGTGACGCCCCGCGTCTGGACGCCGACGGCGACGGTCTCTACGACGACGCCGGCCCGGCGATCATGGACGCGGCCTGGCGACCGCTCGCCGACGCGGTCATGACGCCCGTGTTCGGCGATCTCGTCGGCGACCTCAGCTCCGTGCGCAACCTCTCCGGCCTCTCCGGCGAGTCGTACGTGGACAAGGACCTACGCGCCCTTCTAGGGGAGAAGGTTCAGGGTCCCTTCAATTTCTCCTACTGCGGTGGTGGCTCGCTGGCACAGTGCCGAGCGTCCCTGTGGGCGGCCATCCACCAGGCTGCGGACACCCTGGAGACCGAGCGGGGTGTCGCGAGCCCGGAGATGTGGCTGAAGCCAGCCGCCCGGACGGGATTCGTGCCGGGGCTGTTGCCAGACACCTTCCCATCGACGAACCGCCCCACCTACCAGCAACTGCTCGAGTTCCAGCGGCACGGTCCCTGACCTTTCACCAATCTCGCCGCGCGCGCTCGAGGGCGGTAGAGCGCGAGCTTGTCGAGGTCACAGGTTCGATCCCGTCGGGAGCGCTTCTCGCTGGCGCCCGTGACCGGCGTTCTCCTGTTCATGACGCGGGGGGAGCGATGAGTTGTGCCCCGTCGGCCGGTCTTTATGGCGGGACCTCGAGAAAGGACACTTCATGACCGAGTCAGACACCCAGACGGTGGACGTCACCACCAAGACCCTGGACATCCCCGGCGCCCGCCTCGCCTACGACATCCGAGCGGCCGAGGGCGAAAGCGCCGAACCGACGCTCCTGATGATCGGCCAGCCGATGGACGCCAGAGGGTTCAACTCACTCGCGAAGCATTTCCGGGACCGAAGGGTGGTGAGGTACGACCCGCGCGGCGTGACCCGCAGCGAGCTGAGGGACGACTCCGAGAAGCCCACGGTGGAGGAACGCGCGGACGACCTGCACCGCTTGATCGCAGAGCTGGGCTCAGAACCCGTGGACGTCTTCGGCAGCAGTGGTGGCGCGCTCGACGGGCTGGCGCTGGTGGCCAAGCATCCGGAGCAGGTCCGCACGCTCGTGGCACACGAGCCGCCGGCCGCGGGCATGCTGCCGGATCGCGAGGCGGCGCTGGCCGCCGCAGCGAGCGTCCAGGAGACCTATGAGCGCGACGGCTTCGGCCCGGCGATGGCGAAGTTCATCGCGCTGACGAGCCTGAAGGGGCCGATCCCGGCCGACTTCGCCGAGCAGCCCGCTCCGGATCCAGCCGCGTTCGGGATGCCGACCGAAGACGATGGCAGTCGCGACGATCCCCTGCTGGGCAACATGGTCTCGGGCACGCACTACGAGCCCGAGATTGACGCGCTGCGCGCGGCTCCGACTCGGATCGTGGTCGCTGCCGGAATCGAGTCCGAGGGCGAGATGACCCACCGCGCGGCGCTGGCGGTGGCGGAGCGACTTCGGACAGAGGCCGCCATCTTCCCAAGCCACCACGGCGGGTTCCTCGGCGGGGAGTTCGGCCAGCACGGTGACCCGGACGCGTTCGCCGCCACACTTCGCCGGGTCCTGAGCGAGGACGGCTGAAACCAGTCGTGGGGAGCCGACTCGGTTCGCCGCTCCCCCTACGAAACCGAAGGTCACCGCTCGTATCGTTCGACACCGTCCTCGAGCGCGCCCGACTCGCCGCCGAGGGGTTGCCCGACGAACTCGTCTAGCTCGTCGAATCGCGGAAGTGACGGCCTTTCGAGACACCGCGCAGTTCTCGGCTTCGGCCTTCCGGACCGGCTCTGAGCCCGGTTCGCCGACGGGCGTCAAGAACACTCGCGCGTGAGCGATACTCCCCGGCGATGTCGGAGGAGAACGTCACCAAGGCCCGCGCGTTCATCGACGCGTACAACCGGCGCGACTTCGACGCCGCCGTTCAGGACTTCGATCCGCACGTCGAGTGGGTGCTTCCAGCCCGGCAGCGGTCGGATTCATGTCGTGGCCCGGAAGAGGTCACGCGCTTCTGGGAGGAAATCGACGAGCACTTCGAGGGGCTGACGCTCGTGCCGCAGGAGCACGTCGATGCGGGAGACCGGGTTGCCACGCGGCTTCGCCACCGGGGACGCGGGAAGGAGAGCAGGCTGGAGATCGACGAGGAGCTCTACCACCAGGTGGCGACCTTCGACGGGGGGAGGATGGTGCGGATCGAGTACTTCGGCGACTGGAGCGACGCGCTCGCGGCCGCCGGAGTGCGCGGCTAGGAGCCCGTGCGGGCCGGACCGGCGACGTAGTCAACCGTCCGCGCCTCGGCGCGCTCGGCGCGGTACTCGTTGACGAGCTGCACCGCCATTGCGCCCTCCCCCACGGCCGAGGCCACTCGCTTCACCGAGCCATGGCGCACGTCACCGGCGGCGAACACCCCCGGGACGCAGGTCTCCAGGGGCAATGGATCGCGGTCCAGCGGCCAGGGCGTATCCGCTCGTGCGACGTCGCGGCCGGAGAGCACGTACCCACGGTCGTCGCGCGCGACGGTGCCCTCCAGCCAATCCGTGTGGGGAACGGCTCCGATGAAAACGAACAGCTTCTCGGCCGGGACCGTGCGTTCGGCACCGCCTGCGCGGTCGCGCAGCGTGAGCGCCTCGAGGCTGTCCTCGCCGTGGGCGGCCGTCACCGTCGTGCGCGTGAGCACCGAGATCAGCGGGTGCGCCTCGATTCGCTCGACCAGATAGGCGGACATGCCCTCGGCGAGCGAGGCCGCCCTGATGACCATGGTGACCCTCGTCGCGTGGTCCGCGAAGTGCAGCGCGGCCTGCCCCGCCGAGTTCGCCCCCCCGACGATGTACACGTGCCGGCCCTCGCACTGCCGGGCCTCCTCGCTCCCGGCGCCGTAGTGGACCCCGCGGCGTTCTAGCTCCTCCACGCCCTCGGCATCGAGGCGGCGATACGCCACGCCGCAGGCGAGCACGACGCAGTCGCACTCGACCTCGTCCCTGTATTTCGTTCGCACGATCCTGCGCCCGCCCCTCATCATCTCGACGCCCGTTGCGGCGTTCAGCCGGATGATCTCGGCCCCGAACCTGTTGGCCTGCTTCAGGGCTCGGTGTGCGAGGTCGCCCCCGCGGACGCCGGCGGTGAAGCCCAGGTAGTTCTCGATCATCGAGCTCTGCCCCGCCTGGCCGCCGGGCGCGTAACCCTCGACGACGAGCGTGTCGAGGCCCTCCGACGCGCCGTACACCGCCGCCGCCAGCCCGGCCGGCCCGCCGCCGACGATCACCAGGTCGTAGCTGGACCGTTGCGGGTTCGTCCGCAGGCCGAGCTTATGCGAGAGCTGACGCAGCATCGGTCGAGACACCCAACCGCTGTCGGGCAGGATCGCGAGCGGCAGCTCGTCGTCGCGCATCGGCGAGCGCTCGACCAGTTTCTTTGCGGCGCTGCTGGAGATGTCGTGGAAGGTGTACTTGACCTCGTTGCGGGCCAGGAAGTCACACAGACGCTGGGTCTCGGGCGAACCGTCGTGGCCCACGACCTGCACGCCCTGTTCCGCCTCGATGTGCGACCGTTGCCAATCGTCGAGCAGCTCGCGGAGCACGGGAAACAACTGATCGTCGAGGGACGCGATCGGCGCGATGAAGAACTCGTCGAGCACGCCGTGGCTCACCGCATCCTCGGCGGCGGCCATCTCCCGGTGCGGCGTGATCAGGATCGTCCGCGCGTCGCGGTGGGTGTCCCGGACGCGGCGCAGGAACTCGAGCGCCGCCGGATCGGCGCTGGTCTGCTCGGCGAGCGCCAGCGCGATGCCTCGGCCATCGCGAGTCGCCGTCCCGATCAGCTCCCACGCGGAATCGAATGAATCCGCATCGAGCACGTCGAAGCCCTGCTCCCCGAACTCGCGCCGGAGCTCACGGACCATGCCGCGCGACGCCCCGGGATCCCGGCAGATGACAACGATCAGTGGACGGCGATCCGCTGTGGACAACGCGGTCCGAGTATGGCAACCCGCCGCCCACCGTCGCTGGCGAGGCCGACGGCGACGGGCTGTACGACGAGGCCGGCCCGGCGATCATGGACGCGGCGTGGAGGCCGATCGCAGAGGCGGTGATGAGGCCCATTGTCCGGCGATCTGCTCGCAGACCTCAACGCCGTGCGCCATCGCCCCTGAGGCCGCGGAAGCCCGTGCGCAACTAGGGCCGGCTCTCCGCGGGCGCCGCGACGTGCTCGACATCCAGGCGGGGCAGGGTCCGCTCGAGCCAGTTCGGGATCCACCAGTTGCGGTCGCCGAGCAGCTGCATCACCGCCGGAACGAGGACCATCCGGACCAGCGTGGCGTCGAGGAAGATCGCCGTGGCGAGCCCGACTCCGAACAGCTTCAGGAACACGTCGGGCGCGGTCACAAACGCGAGGAAGACGACGACCATGATCGCCGCCGCCGCGGTGATCACCCGCGCCGTCTTCGCCAGGCCGTCGGCGACGGCGCGGCGGGTGTCGCCGTCCTTGAGGTACTCCTCGCGGATCCGGGACACCAGGAAGACCTCGTAGTCCATCGAGAGGCCGAAGAGGATCGCGAACATCATCACCGGCAAGAACGGCGCGATCGGCACCTCGTGGTCGATTCCGATCAGCTCCGAGATGCCCCCGCCCTGCGCGACGAGGGTCATGACGCCGTAGGCGGCGCCGACCGACAGCAGGTTCATGATCCCCGCCTTGAGCGAGATCAGCGGCGAGTGGAAGGCCACCAACAGGAGCAGGAACGAGAGGCCGACGATGCCAGCGATGAACAGGGGCATGCGGTCCGTGATGTACTCGCTCTGATCTTCGAGGGCCGCGGTGATTCCGCCGACGTGTGCCTCTACGCCGGTGCCGCTCTGGGCCTGGGGGATCACGTCCTCGCGCAGGTGCTGAACCAAATCCGTGGTCTCCTCGTCCTGAGGCGAGGTCGTCGGGATCACGGTGATGATCGCCGCAGTGCCGGCATCGTTGATTACCGGGTCGGCGACGAAGTCGACGCCCTCCTCGCCCTCGAGGGTTTGCGCGAGCGACTGGATGTCCCCCTCCGCTTCGGGCGTGGGAAGCTCGGCGGCGATCACCAGGGGTCCGTTCACTCCCGGGCCGAAGCCCTCGGTCATGAGGTCGTACGCCTGGCGGGTCATGGTGTCCGGCGGATCGTTGCCGGCGTCCGGGAAGCCCAGGCGCATGCCGAGTGCCGGGGCGGCGAGGGCGAGCAGCACCACGGTGGCGCCGATCGCAAACGGCCACGGACGGCGCTGGACGGTGTGACTCCAGCGGGCGGCTGGCGAGTTGGCGTCGCCCTCAGCGCGCAGGGTGCGGCCGAGCAGCGGAATGTGCCACTTATCGACCCGCGGGCCGAGGTAGGCGAGCAGCGCCGGGAGCAGCGTGATGGCGGCCAGCATCACCACCAGGACCGCGAGCGAGGCCGCGATCGCCACCCCGTACATGTAGGGCAGCCCGGTGAGGAAGAGTCCCAGCACGGCGATCACGACGGTCGCGCCGGCGATGACCACGCTCCGCCCAGCCGTCATCACCGATTCGACGATCCCATCGTGGACGGTCTTGCCCGCCGCCATGCTGGCGCGGAACCGCGTCAGCACTAGCAGCGCGTAGTCGATTCCGACGCCGATCCCGATCAAGCCCGAGACGGCCGTGGTCCAGTCGGGGACGTTGATCACGTTCGCGAGCAGCGCGATCAACCCGGCCGAGGTGATGCCGAGCCCGATCAGGGCGATCGCCAGCGGGAGCCCGGCCGCCACCACCGAGCCGAACGCGATCAGGAGCACGATCGCACCGCCAAGCAGTCCATAGCCCTCCGGGCTGCCGGCCTCCTGCGCGCGGTAGATCGGGTCGCCGCCGAGCTTGATCTCAAGCCCGCCCGTGCTGTTCTCCTCGGCGGCGGCGATCAGCTTCTCGCCGTCCGCCTTCTCCACCTCCCAGCCGGGGATGGTCAGCGGCAGCGTGGTGGTGCCGATCGTCCCGTCCTCGGAGATGCGTATCGGCGTCGGGTCCTCGACGTTCTTGACCTGCGTTGCCTCGGCGAGGAACGCATCCACTTTCTCCTGCGCCTCAGGCGTGTCGGCGCCGGCCTCGTCCTTCCAGGCGACGTAGACCTCCTGCCCGGAGTAGCCGTCGAACTCGCGCTTGGTGAGGTCGCTCGCCGCCTTCGACTCGGAACCGGGGGTGTCGTAGTCGGCCTCGTACTCGCCGGCGAACGAGGAGCCCACGCCGATGATCACCACGGCAGCGGCGATCCAGACGAGGATCACGCGTCGGCGGTGGGCGCACGCCCAGTCGGCGAGACGGCCGAGGAAGCGCGTCATTCGGAGTCCTTAATACGTGCTGGCGGGTTCACAACGGTGAGGAACTCGATCACAACGATGCCACTGATGAGCCTCTCGCGATGCGCCGGCGCGGAAAAGACGGCTAGCCCGCCTTCGAGGGTACGGGTAGCCGTATCGGCGCATCAGCTCGCGGAGGGCATGACTAGTCGTGAAGCTGCATCAGCCGGATCGGATTTCCCGACGGGTCCCTGAAGTAGGAATCGATTCCATACGGGCGTTCCTCGGGCTCTTCGACGAATTCGACTCCACGAGCCTTGAGCTCGTCGTGGTCGCACCGGAGATCGTCGCTCTCCAGGAACACGGTGCCGGCCCAACCCTTTTGCCATCAGGTCCCTGACCTGCTCGGAGGTGCCGGAATCCATGGCCGGCGGACCCGGGATGGCGTCGAGCACGATCGAAACCTCGGGCTGGCCGGCCGGGCCCACGGTGAGCCACCGGTAGCCGCCCAGCTCCGGCAGGGTGGCATCCCCGCGCACTTCCATGCCCAGCTTCTGGGTGTAGAACGCGAGCGCCTCTTCTTGGTCGTGCACCCAGAGGTGGACGTGGGCGATTCTGATCATCGTTTCCTCCAATGGTTGTTGGCGACGGCCTCTCACGGGCCGCCGAC
>DATAFO010000016.1:0-1665 GCA_036257465.1 Solirubrobacterales bacterium
CTTGCATCCCGTTCTCGATCTCCGATCTTCCTGCGCCCGGCGAGGCATTACCCCCGCCTCTTGGCTACGGACCCCGCTTGGGGTCGGTCCGACTGGACTTCCACCAGCTAGCAACACGGCCAGCCCGGCGCGCACTACGGACCGGTCCGCCGGCGAGCGCCGCGTCGGTACTCAGTGCCTTCGGGTTTCCGCCTCGGCACGCTCCCTCTCGCGACCTTGGGGCCTGCGACCCCGGTCGCCGTATCGACGCTCGCCTTCTCACGTTCCGTGCCAGAGCCGCAGACCAGGCTCACGCCGCCTTCACGCCGGGCACCACCTGGCCAGTAATCGGGACGCCCGCCAGGCCGATCACGAGAGAACAGCCAGACCCCTCGCTTTCGATGCCACCTCGATTCAGCTAACGACGCCTCAACAGCGCACGCCCGCCCCGAGAGCCCCCGGGCCGGGCGCCTCTGGAACGTCTTCCTGGTCCCCACCTGACGCGTCAAAACGCGCCTTCTCCCTGTCGCTCACCACGACGGTCTTCAGCCAACGCAGCACAGGGCGGTTTGGCGCCCTCCCCCGAAGGACGACGCCGGAGGGCCAACAAGCCTCCATCTCCAGCACAGCACCGCCTATCAACGATGTCTCCTACACGACACCCCCTTCAGCGTTCGTGACACACGGCAGTCGCACAAAGGGGGTCTGTCCGGCCGGGTTAAGGGCATTTCGGGATGGGGCAGAGCTTCATCGAAGGTTCCCGTGAGCAGGGGTTTTTGTTGCCGCCGGATGTGCGGGAGTGGCTGCCGGCGGATCACTTGGCGTGGTTTGTGATCGACGCGGTGGCCGAGATGGACCTCGCGGGGTTCTATGCGGCCTATCGGGCCGATGGTCATGGTCGGGCGGCGTCTGAGCCGTCGCTGATGGTGGCGCTTGTGTTGTATGCGTTTGCGACCAGGCAGCGCTCGTCGCGTGCGATCGAGCGTCATTGTCGCCAGGACGTGGCCTACCGGGTGATCACCGGCAACCTGATTCCCGATCACGCGACGATCGCGCGCTTCGTCTGCCGGCACGAGCGGGCGTTGGCCGAGCTGTTCGGCGAGGTGCTCGGGCTCTGTGAGCGGGCGGGGTTGGTGGGGCCCGGGGTGGTGTCGATCGACGGCACGCGCATCGCCGCCAACGCGAGCCCGGAGGTCAACTACGAGTTTGATCGGATCGCGCGCGAGATCGTGGCCGAGGCGCGGGCGACCGACGAGGCCGAGGACGAGCTCTACGGCGAGGCGCGCGGCGACGAGCTGCCCGAGCAGCTGCGCACCGCCGAGGGCCGGCGCGAGTTCTTCCGCCAGGCCAGGGAGCGATCGCGCAGCGATGACGTCGACGCCGAGAAGCTGAGCGAGCGGCCGGAGGCGAAGGCGTCCGAGGAAGCGGGGGCGGAGGGAGCCGAGCGGTGGCGCTCGAGTTCGACGCGGCGAAGATCGTCGCCCGCGTGCAGGGGCGGGAGGGCTGGTCGCGGGAGGGCAAGCGCCAGCTCGAGCAGCACCGCTGGCGCCAGCCCGATCCGATCCCCCGCCCGCGGCCAGAGCGGCTGCTGCTGGCGGCCGAGCGGCTGGAGGGCGAGCTTGACACGGAGCGGCGCGCCAACGAGGCCTACGAGCGCTACCGGGCGACCGCGCGCGACAGGCTAGG
>DATAFO010000047.1:0-15114 GCA_036257465.1 Solirubrobacterales bacterium
CCAGGGCAAGCGCTCGCCCGACGCCTATCACGTGTCCGAGGACGACTTCCAGGCCCGAGTGCGGGAGGCGGTGGACTTCGGCGCCACCGAGATCTGCATGCAAGGGGGCATCCACCCCGACTACACGCTCGAGCACTACGGCCGCTGGCTGCGACTCGTCAAGGAGGTCGCGCCGCAGCTCCATCTGCACGCGTACTCGCCGATGGAGATCCACTTCATGTGCGAGCGCTCCGGCAAGTCCGCCCCGGCGGTATTCGACTACCTGCTCGAGTGCGGGCTCGGCTCGACTCCCGGGACCGCAGCGGAGGTGCTGCACGACGGCGTCCGCGCTCGGATCTCCCCAAACAAGCTTCCCGCCGATCGCTGGGTGGAGATCATCGAGGCGTGCCACCGCTCCGGTCTCCGGTCGACCTCGACGGTGATGTTCGGTCACGTCGAGGAGCCGTGGGAGCTCGCCCGCCACATGCGCGTCGTCCGTGAGCTGCAGGAGCGCACGGGCGGTATCACCGAGTTCGTGCCGCTGAGCTTCATCCCTTACCAGACGCTGCTCGGCCGCACCCACGGAATCGAGGAGATCTCCGCGGACGAGAACCTCAAGCACACCGCCGCCTTCCGCCTCGCGCTCGGCAAGACGATCCCCAACCTCCAGGCGAGTTGGGTGAAGATGGGCCTCGAGGCGGCAACCGAGAGCCTGCGCTGGGGCGTCAACGACCTCGGCGGGACTCTGATGGAGGAGAACATCTCGCGCATGGCAGGCTCCCAGCACGGCGTGCGGCTCGAGCCCGAGCAGCTCATCGCCGCGGCCCGCGCAGCGGGCCGCACTCCCGCCCAGCGCACTACCCTGTACGAGATCGTCGAGACGTACTGAGCCCGCAGGCGCGCGCCTAGTGGTATGGCTGCGGGCGCTCGGCGTCGCGCAGGCGATCGGCCATCGCGGCCAGCACCTTGCGGGCAACGCTGGGAACGTCCTCGATCAGGGTCGAGAACTCCCGCGAGTTCAGTACCGCGAGGTGCATGTCGCTCTCAGCGGTTACGGTGGCCGAGCGGGGAGCGGAGTGCAGTAACGCCATCTCGCCGAAGCACTCCCCAGTGCGCATCGTGATGCCCTTCTTGCCGCGAATCGTCGCCTTCGCCTTGCCCCCGAGGATCACGAACGCCTCCTGCCCAGGCTCTCCCTGGCGCATCAACACCTTGCCGGCTGGCACATCGACCTCGTCCGTGAGAGCGGCGATACGAGCCAGTTCGCGCTTGCTGCAACCCGAAAAGAGCTGAACCTGGGCGAGGCGTTCGAGCTTGGGGTCGCGCGAGCGCCGTCTCATCGGCTCACGCGGTCCCAGCGGGCTGAGGTCGCGGTCTCCACTGCTCCGCGTTCACTCTACTCAGTCACCATGCGCGTGTGCGCGCGATGGTTCTCGACGAGCAACGGCGGCCTCTGCGGGAGGCCAATCCGAACGATCCCGAGCCGGGACCCGGGCAGGTGCTGGTTCGGGTGCTCGTCTGCGGCGTCTGCCGCACCGACCTCCACGTGGTGGATGGCGACCTCGACGATCCCAAGCTGCCACTCGTGCCCGGGCATCAGATCGTTGGCGAGGTGGTGGGCGCCGGGGAGGGGGCTGATCGCTTCCAGCGAGGCGATCGCGTCGGGGTGCCCTGGCTTGGTTGGACGTGCGGGGAGTGCCGCTACTGCCGTTCCGGACGGGAGAACCTCTGTCTGCGCGCTCGATTCACCGGATATCACCTCGACGGCGGCTACGCGGAGTTCGCAGTCGCCGACGAGCGCTTCTCGTTCCCGATCCCCCAGGGCTACCCCGACGATCAAGCTGCGCCGCTTCTATGCGCGGGCCTGATCGGCTATCGCTCGCTGCGGATGTGCGGCGATGCCGAGCGACTTGGCCTGTATGGGTTCGGGGCCTCGGCCCACATCGTCTGCCAGGTCGCGGTTCACCAAGGGCGACGGGTCTACGCGATCACCCGAGCCGGCGACGACGTCGGGCAGGCCTTCGCGCGTGAGGTCGGGGCGGTCTGGGCGGGCGCGGCTGACGAGGTTTCAGAGGAGCTCGACGCGGCGATCGTGTTTGCTCCAGTCGGTGAGCTCGTGCCGGCGGCCCTCCGCGCGCTGGCGCCGGGCGGCACGGTCGTCTGCGCCGGTATCCACATGAGCGACATCCCGTCGTTTCCCTACGAGATCCTCTGGGGTGAGCGGAGCGTGCGGTCGGTGGCAAACCTCACCCGCCGCGACGGCGAGGAATTTCTGGCACTCGCACCGGGCGTGCCGATACGCACGACCGTGACCGACTATCCGCTCGAGACGGCGAATCAGGCTCTCGACGACCTGAGGGGGGGTAGGGTTCGTGGGGCTGCCGTGCTGAGCGTAGGCACGGGCTCGAGAGAGGAAGCGGATGCCTGACGTGACCGTGAAGCGGGTCGAGGACTTCGAAGCGATCTTCGGCGGCGGCTTCCTTCGCGTGCGGGCTGGCCTGGGCGTCACCTCGTTCGGCGTCAACCTGCTCGAGTTTCCGCCCAACGCCACGATGTACCCCACGCACGATCAGTCGCACGACCAGCAGGAGGAGGTCTACACCGCGCTGAAGGGGAAGGCGACGCTGCAGGTGGGTGGGGAGGAGTACGAGCTCGTTCCCGGCGTGTTCGCCCGGGTTGGGCCGGCGGAGAAGCGCAAGATCGTCACCGGCGATGAGCCAGCGACCGTGCTGGCCATCGGCGGCATCCCCGGCGAGGCCTACCGCGCACCCGAGTTCACCGAAGAGGGGGCGCCCGACCCGCTGAAGGCCAAGGCGCACTCACCGGCGCACTAGCGAAACAGGTCCGCGCTTGCGTCTCGGCGCAGGGCCGCGGCGCCTGGCCCGTCCTCTGCCGTCACCCACCGCTCGGCGCCGCGGACGACGACGGCTGGCACGCCGTCCGCCTTGTTGCGTGCGAGGTCCGCCGCCGAGGCGAGCTCGTCGGCGACGGCGATCAAGGTCGCGCCGAGCTCGCGCCCGTGGACGTCCCGGCGACCGCGCCAGTCGTCGAGTGGGTTCAGCCCGGCGCAGCCGATCGCCACGTCGGTCTGCCCGATCCTCCAGGGTCGCCCGAAGGAGTCGGCGATCAACACCGCCGGGCGCGCGCCCTCCGGCGCAAGCTCGGCTCTGATCGCGCGGGCCGAGGCGTCCGGGTCAACCGGCAGCAGCGTCACCGTCTCGTCGCCTAGAACGTTCGAGGCGTCGATCCCCGCGTTGGCACAGATCCAGCCCTGGCGGGTCTCGACGATAAGCACACCGTGATCGGCTCGGACGACGCGCGTCGATTCCGACAGAACCAGCTCCACGAGCCGCGGGTCCTTGCCGAGCGCGGCGCCGAGGGTCTCCGCCCGCTCTCCCGCTTCGACCACGCCGAGATCGTGGGTGCGGCCCTCGGCCTTCGACACGACCTTCTGGGCGACGACGACCACGTCGCCCGCCGTGAGGTCGAGTTCGGCCCACGACGCGGCGTCGGCGATCAGCTCGCCCAGCGGGTCGCCCTCGCGCACCTCCGGGATGCCGACCAGCGCGAGGGCTTCGAGGCCCGGTCTCATCCGGTGGCCCGTCGGGCCAGGGGAAGCCGGTTCAGCGCGGCCGCGGTTGCCGGGGCCCGCTCCGGCGCCTCGGCGAGCACCACCGACAGGGCATCGAGGTCGTCGGCGGTGTCGACGTCCAGGGCCAGAGAGGCGAGCTCCTCCACGGCGAGCTCGTAGCCGGCGCCTCGCGTGCGCTCGACGTGTCGTTGCCGGCTGCCCTCGCCGAACGCGGGCCCGATCGCGTCGGGGGGAGACATCAGCAGGCCGTTAGTCCCAGCCCCGTGCGTATCCGGAATCACAGCGACGCGGCTCGGGTGCATCCGTTCCAGCGCGGCGTCCAACTCCGCTGGGTCGAGAAGCGGGCAATCGCCCGGCAGCACGGCGACGCACTCGGCGCCGAGCGCCCTGGCGCGGACGATCCCGAGCGTCGCCGCCTCGGGATGCCCCCTGTCGCGCGGGTCACGCATCACCTCGATCGGGGTGGTTGTGCGCCGGGCGCGGTGTAGCGCGATCCGCTCGGCCCGCCCCTCGCCAGTGACGACGATCAACCGCTCCAGGCGCGGTGTCGCGGAGGCCGCGGCGAGCACGTCGCTCAGCATCGCTTTGACCAGTGTCGCTCGGCCCGGGCGATCGAGCGCGTCGAGCAGCCTCTGCTTGGCGTGCCCGAAGCGCTTCACGGGAATGATCGCGGTGGCGTTCACAGGCTGCGGGCGAATTCCAGCACGCGCACGGCGAGGCGACGACGGCCCTCCTGTCCCTCCATCATCGTGGGGCAGGCGAGCACCGGCACGTCGGCCGGAGGCGGGCCGGGGTCCGTGTCGTCCACGACCATCGCATCGATCAGCCCCGCGTAGAGCGAGGCAACGCCCGCGGCGTCGACCGAACGGCCGACCGCGGCCATGAAAGTCTCCGTGGGCCCTTTGACCGCCCGTCCGCCGACGAACGGGCTCACAGCGACGACCGGCGCGCGAGCCGCCGCGATCGCCTCCCGCATCCCCGGCACGGCCAGGATCGGTCCGATCGAGATCACCGGGTTCGACGGCCCGATCACGATCGCCTCCGCCGCCGCGAGGGCCTCGCTCACCGCCGGGGTGGGCTCCGCGTCTTCGAGGCCGTCGACCTCGACCGCCTCGATCGAACCTTCGGCATCGTCGAGGATGAGGAACTGCTGCAGTCCCCTCCAGCCCGCGGCGGTCAGCACGCGCGTGCACACGCGTTGCTCGCACATTGGCAGCACCTGCGCGCGAACGCCAAGCGCGCGAGCGATCTGACCCTGCGCGGCGGTCAGGGTTCCGCCCTCAGCGATGAAGTGGGTGCGATAGAGACAGGTGGCGAGGTCACGGTCCGAGAGCGCGAACCAGCCGGGGGCGCCGAGCTGCTCGAGCCGCTCGTGGACGGTGAAGGTGTCGTCGCGAATGCCCCAGCCGCGTTCGGCGTCGATTTCCCCCGCCAGCCAATAGGTGATCAGGTCCGGGTCGGGACACACCAGCAGCCCGTGGACCTCGGTGTCATCACCCGTGTTCGCAACGACCGCTAGCTGATCGCCGACGACGTCCTGCATCCCCGCCGCCAGCTTGGCTCCACCGGTGCCGCCGGCGAGCACCGCGACGGTCACTGGTTCCAGTGGTCGGCTTCGGGAAGGCCGGTGATGCGGATCCCGGCGTGGGTCTTGTAGCGGGCGTTGATCGAGATCAGCAGCGGCGTGAGCTGCTCGACGATCCGAGCCATCTCGAGCGCGCCGGCATTGACCGCACGCAGGCCCGGGATCGCCTCGATCAGCTCCGCCACGCGCACCTTGTCGGCCTTGCGGTCGCCGCACAGCAGGATGTCCTCACCGAGGTCGGCGGCGAGGTCGGCCAGCGCCGGACCGCTGACCGTGTGCAGCGCGGCAACGACGTTCACGCCCTCGGGCACCATTTCCTGTGCCTGCTGTGCGGCCGAGCCCTGCCACACCCCGAGCGACCGCGTGGCCTTGCCGCTGACGGCCGCTGCGAGCGGCACCGTGCAGTCGACAAGCAGCTGGCCGGGCTCGAGCGCCTCGCGCAGGTTGTTCAGGTTCTCCGACTGAGCGCGAAACGGCACGGTGAGGAAGACGAGCGGGCCTTGGCGGGCGGCGGCCTCGTTCGGCAGGCCCTCGATCTCTGCGTCGGGCACGGCCTCGCTCAGCTTTCGCGCGGTGGCAGCCGCCCGCTCCTCGCTGCGCGAGCCGACCACGACGGCTCGCCCGGCCCGGGCCCAGCGCAGAGCCAGGCCATAGCCGAGCGCACCGGTGCCGCCGATGATCGGGATCGCGTCGCCAGCCACGGGGGCGGCAGTCTAAGCGCCCACGACGCATATGCTGCCGCCCGCATGAGGCTCGAGGGACGCAAGGCGCTCGTGACCGGCGGTGCGAGCGGAATCGGAGCCGCGATCGCAGCCCGCCTGGCGGCCGAGGGCGCGGACGTCACGATCGGCGACGTGAACGCCGACGGCGCCTCGAAGGTCGCCGCCGATATCGGCGCCGACGCCACCGAGCTCGACGTCACCGACCCCGCCGGAGTCGCACGCGAGGTCGACGAGCGCGGCCCCTTTGAGATCCTGATCAACAACGCCGGCGCCGACCAGTTCGGCTTTTTCACCGACACGGATCCCGGCGTCTGGGAGCGACTGCTCGCGGTCAACCTCGTCGGCGTCTTCGCCTGCACGCACGCGGTGCTCCCTGGGATGCAGACAGCCGGCTACGGGAGGATCGTCAACATCGCCTCCGAGGCCGGCCGGGTCGGCTCCAAGGGCTCGGCCGTGTACTCGGCCGCCAAGGGAGGAGTGATCGCGTTTACGAAGACGATCGCACGCGAAAACGCCCGCTACGGGATCACGGCCAACGCGATCGCGCCGGGACCGATCGAGACGCCGCTGCTGATGGGGGCGCTGGAGCTCGGCGAGCTGGGGGAGAAGGTGATCGAGACGATGAAGGCGGGGACGCAGATGCGGCGCCTCGGCAAGCCGGAGGAGGTCGCGGCGGCGGTGGCGTTCCTTGCCTCCGATGACGCTTCGTACGTCACCGGAGAGACGCTCGGGGTCTCGGGCGGCCTGGGGATGGTGTAGCGGTGCCGCTCGAGCCCGGCATCAGCCGCGAGGACGAGTTCGTCGTCGAGGACCGGCTCGTCACCGACGTCGGCGGGACGATCGGCGCGCGGGTGCTCTCGACCCCGGGGATGATCGCGATGATGGAGCGCTGCGCCTCGATCGTCAGCCTCGAGAATCTGTCCGAGGGCCAGGCGACCGTGGGGTTCGAGGTCTGCGTCAGGCACGTTGCCGCCGCCGTTGAAGGCGCACAATGCCGGGTGCGCGCCGAGCTCAACGAGGTCGTCGACAAACGCAAGCTCCGCTTCAACGTCGAGGTCACCGAGGGCGAGCGCACGATCGGCGTCGGGACCCACGAGCGACGCGTGATCCAGGTCGGCCAGCTCGGCTGAGCTTGCCGGGCCGCGGCACCGCCAACGGCGGGCAGGCAGGGGGAGGGGGGGCGAATTCCGGTGGGTTGGCGACTTGATCACACCATGGGGTGGTCAACTCGCCAATCGTCGGGTGCAGCAGCGTGGGAGCTGGCGAGGGAGCAGCACGGCGTGGTCGCGAGGCGGCAGCTCCTGGGGCTCGGGTTCAGCTCACGAGCGATCGAGCACCGCCTCGCGAGAGGTCGGTTGCACCCCGCGATGCGTGGCGTATACGCGGTTGGACGCCCAGAACTCACCCGCTACGGGCGTTGGATGGCGGCTGTCCTTGCGTGCGGGCCCCGTGCGGTTCTCAGCCACGAGAGCGCCGCGGCCCTCTGGGGCATTCGCAACGCCGAGCGCACCGAGATCGAGATCTCCCTACCGGCCCAATCCGGTCTGCGGCGGCAAGGTGTCGAGATTCACCGCCGCCTTCAGCTGCAACCTGACGACCTCGCGACACGCCACAACATCCCGGTCACGAAGCCAGTCCGCACGCTGATCGATCTCGCGCCACGGTTGATGGAGGAGCAGCTCGAGGCCGCGATCAACGAGGCAGCAAAGCACGACTACGTCGATCCGGACTCGCTGCATGCAGCGCTCGAAGATCACCGCGCCGAGCCAGGCGTCGGGATCCTGCGTGGGCTTCTCGACCGTCGCACGGTGACCCTCACCGACTCCGAGCTTGAGCGGCGGTTTCTGCGCCTCGTCGCCCGGGCTGGACTCCCGTCTCCCCTCACCCAGCCGCACGTCAACGGCTTCCGTGTCGATTTCTTCTGGCCTGAGCTCGGCTTGGTGGTGGAGACAGACGGGCTTCGCTATCACCGAACTCCCGCCCAGCAGGCCCGTGATCGGGTTCGCGACCAGGCACACACCGCGGCCGGGCTTACGCCTCTGAGGTTCACACATGCTCAGGTCCGCTACGAGCCCGGCCATGTAGAGGGCGTCCTGCGGACGACCTATCGGCGGGTGAGGCGCCCCTCAGCCTCCTAACCTCCTACCTGATGGCCCCACTGCCAGAGAGCGTGCGCCTTCGCGAGGTCGGGCCGCGCGACGGGTTCCAAAACGAGCCGGAAGTGATTCCGACGCCCGAGAAGGTGCGCTTGATCAACATGCTCGCCCGTACAGGGCTCCGCCGCCTCGAGGTGACCTCGTTCGTTCGTCCCGACGTGATTCCGCAGCTCGCTGACGCCGAGGAGGTGCTGGCCGCGATCGATCGGGCCGAGGGCGTCTCGTATTCGGTCCTGATCCCCAACGAGAAGGGGCTCGAACGGGCCCTGGCGCATCGCGACCACTTCGACGAGGTCAACCTCTTCCTCTCCGCGTCGGAGACGCACAACCGCGAGAACGTCAACCGGTCGATCGCCGAATCCCTTGCTGGGCTGGAGCGGGTGATCGAGCAAGCTACGGCCGACGGCCTGCGTTGCGAGGGGGTGATCTCGGTCTCGTTTGGCTGCCCGTACGAGGGCGAGGTGCCCCCGGAGCGGGTGCTCGAGATCGCGGAACGCCTGGCCGCGGCCGGCTGCGACGAGGTTGCGTTCGGCGACACAACTGGCATGGCCAACCCGCGTCAGGTGGGTGAATTCTTCGCCGCCGCGCGCGAGCGCCTGCGCCACGTCGAGCTGACCGCACACTTCCATAACACCCGCGGCCAGGGGCTCGCCAACGTGCTCGCCGCGCTGGAGCAGGGCGTCGACTCGTTTGAGAGCTCCTTTGGCGAGCTCGGCGGCTGCCCGGTGCCCCCCGGCTCGACCGGGAACATCTCCACCGAGGACCTGGTCTCGATGCTCGAGGAGATGGGCATCTCGACCGGCGTCAACGTCGCCACGCTCGTCGAGGCCTCGCGCGAGGCGCAGGAGATCCTGGGCCGTGCGCTGGGCGCCCACGTGCTCAAGGCGGGGCCGGTTGACTGGCACCGGTAGGCTCGGGCTGAGATGAGCGCGGAGTCGTTTCAGGCGGCGGTGCTCGCGGGCGATGAGAGCGCCCTGCGCGAGGTGCTCGCCGAGGACGTTGTCTTTCGCAGCCCGGCCGTGTTCAAGGCCTACGAGGGTCGCAAGGCGACCATGCTGGTGCTGCGTGCCGTGTCCAACGTGTTCGAGGACTTCCACTACGAGGACCGCTTCGAGGCCGACGACGGCGAGGTGCTGCTGTTTGCGGCTCGAGTCGGCGATCGCCAGCTGAACGGGATCGACCTGTTGCGTTTCGACGACGAGGGAAAGGTCCGCGAGCTGATCGTGATGATCCGCCCCCTATCGGGTCTCACCGCCCTGGTCGAGGCGATGGCGAGCGAGCTGGAAAGACTCGGCGTGCCGGTGCCCGGCAGGGCGTGAACCGCGAGTCGCGGTCGGGCGATTCGGCCCGGCCCCGTGTTCGTCGGGGCGAGCACACCGACGCGCAGGCGATTTCCGACCTGGCGACCCGATCGTGGCGCGAGGGATTTCGCGGGATCGTCCCGGAGGAGATCAGCCCAGAGCGGGCCTGGCGACCGGGTCGAATCGAGGCGCGTCTCGAGGGCCGGGCCGACGACAACGCACGGACCCTGGTCGCTGAGCTGGACGGCGTCGTTTACGGCTTCATCCTCTACGGCCCGTGCCGCGACGAAGACGTTGCTGACGCTGGCGAGGTCTGGGCCCTGTACGTCGATCCCGACCACTGGCGGGGCGGTGTGGGCCGCGCCCTCGTGGATGCGTCGCTCGCCGAATTGGGGAATCAGGGCTTCGGCGAGGTCAGCGTCTGGACGCTGGCCGAAAGCCCGCGCAACCTGCGCTTCTACGAGGCCCTCGGCTTTGAGCTCGACGGCGCCACGCAGCGCCGCGAGAGCTTCGGCGCGCCCCTTGAGGTCCGCCTGCGCTGCGTCCTGCAGTCGTGAGCTACCGCCGGCCGATGTGTCCGGCGTAGTAGGCGACCAGGTCCCAGAGCACGTCGCGGTGAAGAACCCAGCCGGCCACGATGCGCGTGGCGGAATCCACCACCAGGACCGCTTGCGTGCGCCGCGCGCTCATGGTGGCGGCGCACGCGGCACTCGTTACGTCGCCGCGATCACGCCCGGGCTCATCACGGCGCGGACCGGTGTTTGAGCTGGCGCCAATTCAACCGTGGTTCGCAGCTCGGACTCGATCGGCCGCTCCACCAGGCGACGAGGTAACCCGGTCTGTGTGCATGCCCTAGGCTGCGCCGCCGGAGTTCGACCAAGAAGGAGCGCACGGGTGGAGATCACGAGGGTAGGTGTCGTCGGCTGCGGCCTGATGGGGCACGGGATTGCGCAGATCTGCGCCCAGGCGGGCTGGGACGTGGTCGTGCGAGAGCTCGACGAAGACCCGCTCGCCAAGGGCATGGCCAAGATCGACAAGCAGCTCGCTCGGGCGGTGTCCAAGGGCAAGCTCGACGACACCGACGCGGAGGCGATCAGGAGTCGGATCACGCCGACGCTCGATTACGCCGAGCTCGCCGACTGCGATCTCGTCATCGAAGCGATCACAGAGGATCTCGACCGGAAGCTGGAGATGTGGCGCGAGGTGGATTCGATCGTCCACCCGGACGCGTACTTCGCCACCAACACGTCCTCCCTTCCAGTCGCAGAGCAGGCGGACGCGACTTCTCGTCCCGAGCGCTTTCTGGGGCTGCACTTCTTCAACCCGCCACAGGTGATGCCCCTGCTCGAGGTGGTCCGAGCAGAGTGCACAAGTGACGAAGCGAATGAGCTGGGCTTCCAGCTCGGCGAGAGGCTGGGCAAGACGACTGTTGCGGCCGGGGACAACCGCGGCTTCATCGTCAACAGGCTGCTGGTTCCGTACATGCTCGACGCGATCCGCGCCCACGAGCAGGGCGTGGGCTCGATCGAGGACATTGACACCGGGATGAAGGCCGGCGCAAGCCACCCGATGGGCCCGCTGACCCTGGCTGATTTCGTCGGGCTCGACACGCTCGCCTCCATCGCCGGCGTCATGCGCGAGGCCTACGGCGAGGAGCGGTTCGGGGCGCCGCCGACGCTTCAGAAGCTAGTGGCGGCGGGCCACTTCGGGCGCAAGAGCGGTCGCGGCTTCTACGACTACTCAGGCGACGAGCCCGTTGCCGTTGATCCCGGGGCCTAGTGGGGCCGGGGCTCGCCGCGCGAACGGCGCTCAACCAAATCCGGTAGACCTTTCGGTCCGGCCCTATGGACCAGGACTCGATCGATCGCATTCGGGGCGCCACCTTCCCACTGGCCCGTCGCGGCTACGAGAAGCGGGAGGTGGAGCGCTTCCTGGAGAAGCTCGCGGACTGGCTCGAACACGGCGGGGCCGACGAGTCGCGGTCCGATCTCGTCAAGCGCGAGCTCGAGCGCGTTGCGGAGAAGACGGGCAAGATCCTCACCGCAGCCGAGGAGGCGGCAGAGGAGCTCCGGGCCGAGGCGACCACCGAGGCGGAGGAGATTCGGGCCCAAGTCCGCGCCGAGACGGAGACCACGCGAGCCGCGGCCGGGCAATACGACACCGAGACTCGATCAGCAGCCGACGCTTACACCGAGCGCTCGCGCGTGGAAGCGGACACGTACTCCCAGGAGACGCGCGACGAGGCCGATGCCTACGCGGCACGGGAGCGCAAGGACGCTGAGATCTACGCCAGCGAAACGCGGGATCGCGGCGACGCCGAGGCACAGCAGATGCGCGCCGACGCGGAGCGCACGGCCGCCGACACGGTGGCGGAGGCGCGCGAGGAGGCGCAGCGCATCGTCGAGGAGGCGAGCCAGCGGCGCGCCGAGACCGAGGCAGTGATCGGAGAGCTCGAGGCCCGGCGTGACGCTGTGGTGGCGGAGTTGGAGCGGCTCGCCAACGAGGTCGCGGGCACGGCCACCCAGCACCGCCCAAGCCTCGCGCCCGCTGCCGAGGCTGAGGCCGACGGCGACGAGCCGGAGTCGGCCGGCGAGCCAGTGGGCCGGGAACCGGCAGAGCAGTCGGAGTCGGCGGCCGAGCGCCACCCGCGATGAGCGAGACACGCTCCCGGACGAGCCTCGGGCAGGCGCTCGGGGCCGCGCTTGCGGGCGGCCCGGAGCGCCACCACGCAAAGACGGCGGAGCAGGGCAAGCTCCCGGTGCGCGAACGCGTCGAGCGGCTGGTCGACCCGGAATCGTTCGGCGAGGAGGCGCTGCTGGCCAACTGGGATGCGGAGGGCCTGGGTGCCGACGGCGTGGTCACCGGGCTGGCCCTGATCGGAGGCCGCAAGGTCGCGCTGATGGCCAATGACCCGACGGTGAAGGCCGGCTCCTGGGGCCCGAAGACCGTGGAGAAGATCGTCCGGATCCAAGAGCGGGCGCTGAACCTCGAGCTGCCGATGATCTACCTTGTCGACTCGGCGGGCGCCCGGATCACCGACCAGGTGCAGATGTTCCCGGGCCGCCGAGGGGCCGGCCGGATCTTCTACAACGAGGTTCGGCTGTCGGGACGAGTGCCGCAGGTCTGCCTGTTGTTCGGCCCCTCCGCCGCGGGCGGCGCGTACATCCCGGCCTTCTGCGACGTGGTGATCATGCGCGAGGGCAACGCCTCCATGTACCTGGGGTCGCCGCGGATGGCGGAGATGGTGATCGGGGAGAAGGTGACCCTCGAGGAGATGGGCGGGGCGAAGATGCACACGTCGGTCTCCGGCTGTGGCCATTTCCTGGTTTCCAGCGACGAGGACGCCATCGAGCTGGCGCAGCGATACCTGTCCTACATGCCGGGCAACTGGCGCGAGGTCCCGCCCACGGCGCCGCCGGCCGACCCGGCCACCGAGCGTTCCGTGGGGCAGATCGTGCCGAGCGACGAGAAGACGGCCTTCGACGTTCAGGAGCTGATCGCGGCGCTGGTCGATGCCGACTCCTTCTGCGAAGTCCACGCGCGATGGGCGAAGGAGGTCGTGGTGGGCTTCGCCCGGCTCGACGGCCGTGTGATCGGGATCGTCGCCAACCAGCCCAAGTTCAAGGGCGGCGTGTTGTTCGTGGACTCCGCCGATAAGGCGGCGCGCTTCATCTGGACCTGCAACGCCTTCAACGTGCCGCTGCTCTTCCTCGCCGACGTTCCGGGCTTCATGATCGGCACCGAGGTCGAGCGCCAGGGGATCATTCGCCACGGCGCGAAGATGATCTCCGCCGTTTCGGAGGCGACGGTTCCGAAGCTCTCGGTGATCGTGCGCAAGGCCTACGGAGCGGGTCTGTATGCCATGGCGGGTCCGGCGTTCGAGCCAGACTGCTGCATCGCGCTGCCGACGGCGTCGATCGCGGTGATGGGGCCCGAGGCGGCGATCAACGCCGTCTTCTACAACCAGATCCAAGCCGTGTCCGACGAGTCCGAGCGGGAGGAGTTCGTGCGCGCCAAGCGCGAGGAGTACGCGGCCGACATCGACATCCTGCACCTCGCGTCGGAGCTGGTGGTCGACGCCGTGATCGAGCCCGACGACCTCCGCGCCGAGCTCATCCGCCGCTTCGCGTTTGCAGAGTCCAAGGATCGCCGGTTTTCAGAGCGGCGCAACTCGATCACCCCGGCATAGGCGATGGGCCGCCTGGCGCTGGTCGTCGGCAGCCACGCGCGGGACTTTGCGCCTCCGAGGGGAGAGTGGGCAACGCTCAAGCGACACGGAGAGGGCCAGCGCTACGCGCTGCCTCACGAGATCGACCACGGCCGCAACATGCGCGGGCTGGTGGAGGCCGGATGCGATCGCGTGCTCGCGATCGGATCGGCTGGCGGGCTGAGCCCAGAGCTCGGCCCCGGACGCTTCGTCTGCCCGGACGACTTCATCGCCTTCGACGCCCCGCCGGCCACCGCGCTCGAAGGCGTCGCCGCCCACCGGGTGCCGGGCTTCGACGACGGATGGCGCGACGAGGTCCTCCAAGCCTTCACAGCGGCCGGCACGCGAGTGGCGGACGGCGGCGTGTACTGGCAGGCGACCGGCCCGCGCCTGGAGACGCGGGCCGAGATCCGACTGGTCGCCCAGCACGCGGACGTGATCGGGATGACGGTCGCCTCGGAGTGCGTTGCCGCGGGTGAGCTTGGGCTTCGCTACGCCGCCGTGTGCCTGGTCGACAACTTCGCCAACGGGATCGCCGATACAGAGCTGATGCTGCCCGAGCTCGAGGCCGCGCGGGCCGAGCACGTGGGCGTCCTCGCAGCTGCGCTCGAGACGACGCTTCCGACTCTCTCATGAGCACCGACGGGGAGCGCCTGGAGCGGGTCGCCGGCCTGGTCAACGCCCACACGCACGCCGCGATGACGTTGTTTCGCGGCTACGCGGACGACCTGCCGCTGATGGAGTGGCTCGAGCGCTACATCTGGCCGGCGGAGCGGCGACTGGAGGCCGACGACGTGTACTGGGGCGCGCGCCTGGCCTGCACCGAGATGATCCGGACGGGCACCGTGCGCTTCTGGGACATGTACTGGCAACCTGGGGCGACGGCACGGGCGGTTCGCGACGCCGGGCTACGGGCGGTGATCGGCGCCCCGCTCATCGACGGGGGCGACCAGTCAAAGTGGCCGAAGCTGCGTGACGCGGCCGAGCGCAGCCTGGAGGAGATCGCCGAGGGCGGCGAGGACGCCGTCGAGGCCGCGCTCGCGCCGCACGCCATCTACACGGTCAGCGAACGCTCGCTGCGCTGGATCGGTGAGACGGCGGCCGCGCGCGGGCTGCCGATCCACATTCACATGTCCGAGACCGAGGACGAGGTGGAGCGGTGCGTGTCAGTGCACGGCGAGCGACCCGCCGCGTACCTCGATCGGCTCGGCTTGCTGGGGCCCCGCACGATGCTCGCGCACTGCGTTTGGGTGGATCGGGCCGAGCTGGAGTTGATCGCCGAGCGCGGCGCGACGATCGCAACCAACCCGGTGGCCAACCTCAAGCTCGCGGTTGGCCGTACGTTCGACTACCCCGCCGCCCGCGCGGTCGGGGTCGAGCTCGGGCTGGGCACCGATGGCGCCGGCTCCAACAACTCACTCGATCTGCTCGCCGACGCGAAGACGTTCGCCCTGATCCAGAAGCACGAGGCTCGCGATCCCGCAACACCAACCGCCGCGGAGGTGTGGGAGATCGCCACGGGCCGGCGCTCGAGGCTGCTGGACCTGGCGGCATCCGACGGCGACACGTACA
>DATAFO010000069.1:0-23349 GCA_036257465.1 Solirubrobacterales bacterium
GGCTCGGGGATCGGTCCGAAGCGGTCGCTCAGCTCCTCGCGCAGCATGATCAGCTGCGCGACCTCGCGGGCGCCCGCCACGCGCCTGTGGATCTCGATCTTGGCCGCCTCGTAGGGCACGTAGTCGCCCGGCACGTAGGCGTCGACCGGCAGATCCATGCGCACCGGCTCGACGGGCTCCTCGGCCGAGTCGCCCGAGAGCAGCCGCACGGCCTCGTCGATCATCCCGACGTAGAGCTCGAAGCCGACCGCCGCCACGTGGCCCGACTGCTCGCCGCCGAGCAGGTTGCCGGCGCCGCGGATCTCGAGGTCGCGCATGGCGATCTTGAAACCGGAGCCGAGCTCGGTGTAGTCCGACAGCGTCGCGAGCCGCTGGCCGGCCTCCTCGGAGAGGGCCGCCGCGCTCGGGTAGAGCAGGTACGCGTAGGCGCGCTCGCGCGAGCGTCCCACGCGACCGCGGATCTGGTAGAGCTGGGCGAGGCCGAGCTCATCCGCGCGCTCGACTATCAGGGTGTTGGCATTTGGGATGTCGAGTCCCGATTCGACGATCGTGGTGCAGACGAGCACGTCCGCGTCGCCGCGCAGGAACGAGAGCATCACGTCCTCGAGCCGGCCCTCGGGCATCTGGCCGTGCGCGACCGCCACACGCGCTTCGGGCACGAGCGCTCGCACGCGCTCGGCGGTCTCGTCGATCGTCTCGACGCGGTTGTGCAGGAAGAACACCTGGCCCCCGCGGACGCTCTCGCGCTCGATCGCTCGCTTCACGAGCTCCTCGTCGTACGGGCCGACGTACGTCCGCACCGGCCGCCGGCCCTCTGGCGGCGTCTCGATCACGGAGATGTCGCGCAGCCCCGCGAGGCTCATCTGGAGCGTCCGGGGGATCGGCGTCGCCGAGAGCGAGAGCACGTCCACCTTCAGCTTCAGTTGGCGCAGCAGCTCCTTCTGGCGCACACCGAAACGCTGCTCCTCGTCGACGATCAGCAGCCCGAGGTCCTTGGCCTTGACGTCGCGCGAGAGCAGTCGGTGAGTGCCGATGAGGATGTCCACCTGGCCGGCCGCATAGCGGGCGAGCACGTCGCGGACTTCGACCGGACGGCGCAGTCGCGAGACGACCTCGACCTCGAGCGGGAACTCCGCCAGGCGCTCCCGGAAGGTGCCCAGGTGCTGCTGGGCCAGGATCGTCGTGGGCACCAGCATCATCACCTGCTTGCCCTCCGACGCGGCCTTGTGGGCGGCGCGGAGGGCAACCTCGGTCTTGCCGTAGCCGACGTCGCCGCAGATCAGGCGGTCCATGGGGCGCTCGGATTCCATGTCGGCCTTGACGGCCTCGATCGCCTCGAGCTGATCGGCCGTCTCGCGGAAGGGGAAGGCTCGCTCGAGCTGAAGCTGCCACTCGCCGTCGGGCTCAAAGGCGTGTCCCGCCCGGGTCTGGCGCTCGGCGTACAGGTTGAGCAGGTCCCCAGCCAGCGCCTGGGCCGCGCGGCGGGCACGGGCCTTGACGCCCTCCCAGCGCTTGGACCCAAGGGCGGAGAGCTGCGGCTCCTCCCCGCCCGCGCCGACGTAGCGCGTGATCTTGTTCAGCTGGTCCGTGGGCGCGAAGACGCGGTCGTCGCCGCGGTAGGTCAGCTCGAGGTAGTCTCGGGTGACCCCGGCGACGGTCTTGGTTTCAAACCCGGCGAAGCGCGCGATCCCGTGGTCGGCGTGGACCACGTGGTCGCCGACGCGCAGGTCGCCAAAGCTCGCCAGCCGGCCCCGCACCATGGGCGCCGCCGCACCGCGCCGATGAACGAGGCGGCGGAAGGGAATCACCGCGAGCTTGAGCTCCGGTGAGACGAACCCCTCGCTCAGCGGCGCCTCCGCGAGGTACAGCGCCGGGTCGCCGCCGGGCGTTGCCTCGAGGAAGTCCGCGGTGGTGCGGGAGAGGTTGTAGCGGGTGCGCTCGGCCTCGCCGCGGTGCTCGAAGGTAACCACGACGCGATAGCCGGAGCGAAGCTCGCGCTCGAGCTGCGCCTCGGCCTCGGCAACGCTGCGCGCCGCCGAGCTCGGCGCCTGCGCGCGGAACGCCAGCTCCTGCCCCGAATCGATCCCCGTGAGCGCCAACGCGGCGCGCTCGGCGAGCTGCTCCGACACCTCGACGTACAGGCTGCGCGCGTCGGTATCGCGCATCGTCGTCGTCACGTCCTCCCAGTGGTCCGTGAGCGCCGGCGCCAGCTCCTCAGCCGCGGCGATCACGATGGCGGCCTCGGCTGGGAGCAGATCGAGCGGGGCGCGGAACGCGTCCACCGGCAGCAGCTCGGCGACGTCCGGGAGCTCGCCGTCCTCCTCGCTCGCGATCTCGGCCAGCTCGCGGTGCTCGAGCGCGAGCTCGGCCGCTGGGTCGAGCTCGACGCGCTCGGCGTCTCCGAGCGAGCGCTGCGTGAAGGTCGAGAACCAGCGGATCCACTCGATCTCGTCGCCGAACAGCTCCAGCCGCGCAGCGCGCTCCTCGGTTGCTCCAAAGACGTCGAGGATCCCGCCTCGGAGCGCGAACTGGCCGCGCTCCTCCACCTGGTCGACGCGCTCGTACCCCGCCTCGACAAGCAGCTCGGAGAGGTCCGTGAGGTCGACCTCCTCGCCACGGGTGAGCGCGAACCCCGCCGGGCGAAGCGAAGTGTCGGGCACCGCTTCGGCGAGCGCAGCGGCGCTGGCCACGACGACGGGCGGCTCTTCCGCCCGGTCGGCTTGCGTCAGCGCGTCGAGCGCCCCGATCCGTAGGCCCACCAGGTGCGGCGGCGGAGCGAGATGGGACTCGTAGGAGGTGCCGCGCGAGGGGTAGTAGCGGACCCGGCGTGGCGCCAGGTAGGCGCCCAGAGCCTGCGCCAGGTCGCGAGCGCCGATGTCGTCGGCGGCGACGATCAGCGCCGGCCTGTCCCGCAGGCCGCGCTCGGCGTCGAAGAGGGCAGCCAGCAGGTACGGACGAATCGACGGCGACGCGTACGCCTCCGCGCCATCGCCCTCGCGCGCGCCAGCGACAAGGCGGTCGAAGGCCTCGCTTTCGTCGGCGATGTCGAGCAGCGGTCGAAGCGTCATGGCACGCAGAACGACGGGGGTGCGATGAGGGGCATTCATGCCCCGAAACGAGCATGTGTCGTGACCGGATTCCGGGTCCGGCCCTGTTCCGATTCTAGGAAGCGAGATCGGACCTCTTCCTCAAGAGCTCCCAGGCACGCCCTGGCGACGCGTGGGGAACGCCTGGCGCCGTCCAGCGCTGGCCCTATTGTCGGGCTGAGATGGAGAGTGGTGCTCCCCCGCCCTCGCGCCCTGGCAGGCCCTCGTTGGCCGGCCGGATCGTCAGCGCCGGCGTGCGCACCAGCCTTCGCGCGACCGAGCGCGTCGCGGAGAGCAGCGGCTTGGACCGTGAGCTCGAGGACGCGGTCGAGCGGGCGATGGTCAACGTGCTCGAGAGCGATCTCACGGACCGGCTCTGGGAGCGACTGCTGGACAGCGACGAGACCCAGAAACTGATTGAGCGCATCGCCGAGGCGCCGGAAGTGCGGCGGGCAATTCGGGCACAGAGCGTCGGGATGATCGAGGACGTAGGGGGTCAGGTCGCCGAGCTCACGGAGGCGGTCGACTCGCGCTTGGAGCGCATCGCGCGGCGGGTCGTCGGGCGGCCGGCGAGAGCGGGGCCGACGGAGAACGGCGGCCTGGTCAGCCGGGCGATCGCGTTCATCCTCGACGCGACGATCTTCAACGTCAGCTACTTCCTGGTCTCGGCGGTAATCGCGATCGCGTTCGCCGCGATCTCACCCGGATCGGAAGACGCAACTGACGTCAGCACTCCCGCCCTGGTGCTGGGCACTGTGGCCTGGCTGGCGTGGATCTCGGCCTACCTGGTCTTCTTCTGGAGCGTCTCCGGACAGACACCCGGGATGCGGTTCATGGGCCTGCGACTGGACGCCGACGGTGTCCGCCGGCTGGGGCTGAGGCGGGCGCTGCGCCGGCTGGCCGGCACCGTGGTCGCGGCGCTTCCGCTCGGACTCGGATTCCTGGCGATGCTGGTCGACGACCGGCGCAGAGCCTGGAACGATCGGATCGCCGAGACCGAGGTCGTCTTCGTCGGGCGCGGCGAGGAGGCGGCCGTGCCACGGGTTGGCGCCGCGCGAACCAGCGAATAGCCTGGGCAACAGATGGCGGCAGCCAAGGGTCGTGGAGCGGTTTCACTCGTCCTTGCGATCCTGGCCGCGATCGCTCTGCTCGGAGCGCTGGTCACCGAATACGCCTCGCAGGCCCTGTTCGACTCCGACAACTTCTCCAACCGAGCCGCGACGGCGCTGTCCGACGAGGCCGTCGATGCGGAGATCGGGCGGCGGGTCACCGACGACCTCATCCTGCACGCCGAGCGGGACCTGGTGGCCGCCCGCCCGATCCTGGAGGAGGTGGTGTCGGGGCTGGTTTCCTCGGGCGCCTTCCAGTCGCTGTTCCGGTCGGCCGTTCGCGACGTCCACAGGTCGATCTTCAGCGGCGACCAGAACACCGTCACGCTGACGCTCGCCGACCTCGGGGCTGCGATTCGGGGGGCGGTGGAGGCCCTCAACCCGCAACTGGCCAAAAAGATCCCCGGCGGCACCAACGTCGACGTGCTCGAGTCGAACCCGCCCGACATCCTCGTCGACCTCGTCCAGGCCGCCGAGGACCTGGAGCACCTGGAGCTGGTGTTGCTGCTGGCGGCGCTGATCGCGGGGGGTCTTGCCCTCTGGCTCGCCCCCGACCGGCGCGTGGCGCTGCTACGCCTGGGGCTAGCCGTGGCGGCCTGTGGCGCCGTGGGCGCCGTGGCGTACAGCGTCGGCCGGTCGATCGGGCTCGACGCGATCGCCCAGACACAGCCACGGGATGCGGCGGCCGCGATCTGGGACGCCTACCTCAACGACCTGCGCACTGCCCTGCTCGTGCTGGCCGGCGTCGGCGCGGTAACCGCCGCGGCGGCCTCGTCGCTCTTGCGGCCCGTGGACATCCAGGTCCCGCTGCGGCGCGCGTGGGAGCTGGTCGCGACAGTGCCGGAGCGCCGGAGCCGCCAGGCGCTCCGCGGCGTCCTGCTGCTGGTGGCGGGGATCGTGGTGATCGCCGAGCACGAGTGGGTGATCGATTTCGTCTTCATCGCGATCGGGCTCTACATCGCCTACGCCGGCGCGTCCGAGCTGATGCGGCTGAGCACGGACGTGACGCCGGCACCGATCGCCGAGCGCGCGCGGCCGTGGTGGCGCACGGGCGTGATCGCAGGAATCGCTGTCGTGGCCGTCCTCGGCGCGGGCGCCTTCGTCTCGTTCGGGGTCGCGACGGATGACGAGGACCCCGCCACCTCCGGCGGCTGCAACGGCGACGCCGCGCTGTGCGAGCGCTCGCTCGACGAGATCGCGATCCCCGCCACGCACAACGCGATGTCGGCCGCGGACAATCCCGGCTGGCTCTTCGCGCAGCAGGACAGAACGATCGGAGACCAGCTGACCGACGGGATCAGGGGCCTTTTGATCGACTCCCACTACGGGCAGAAGACGGAGAGCGGCGCGGTGAAGACCGACCTCTCGGAGATCGACAGCTCCGAACGCGAGGCGTACGCGGCGGAGCTCGGCGAGGAAGCGCTGGATGCTGCGCTTCGAACCCGCGACCGGATCGTCGACTCGCCCACCGTCGAGGACCGCCAGATCTACCTCTGCCACCGGTTCTGCGAGCTCGGGGCGATCCCGCTGGAGGAGACCCTGCGCGAGATCCGCAACTTCGTGGCCGCGAACCCGAACGAGGTGCTGGTGATCGTCAACGAGGACTACGTCTCGCCCGAGGACTTCGCCGCCGCGGTGGAGAAGAGCGGGCTGATCGACTACGTCTACAAGGGCCCCGTCGGGCCCCCGTGGCCGACGTTGGAGGAGATGATCGACAGCGGTGGCCGGGTGCTGATGCTGGCCGAAACCGACGCGGGCGACGGGTCGATCCCCTGGTACCACCTGGCCTATGACGAGCTGGTGCAGGAGACGCCCTACTCGTTCAAAAAGCCCGCGGCGCTCACCGAGCCCAAGCGCCTGAAGGCGAGCTGCAAGCGGAACCGCGGGCCGGAGGATGCCTCGCTGTTTCTGATCAACCACTGGATCGATACGAGTCCCGCGCCGAAGCCCTCGAACGCCGCCAAGGTCAACACTCGCGAGGCGCTGTCAAACCGGATCGCCAAGTGCCAGCGCCAGCGGGCGCTGGACGCCAACCTGATCGCGGTCGACTTCTACGAGGAGGGCGACCTCTTCGGGGTCGTCGACGACCTGAACAGGGCTCGGTAGCCCGGCCGCGGCGGGGTCAGACGAGCTCGCCCAGCTTGCGGATCTGGAACGCCCGCACGATGTCGGTGAAGCCCTGCATCAGCGCCCAGATGCCGGCGAACACCAGCAGCACGTACTGCTTCTCGATGAAAAACTGGCCAGCGGTCCAGAAGGCCAGGATCACCATCAGCACGCCCGACAGCAGGCCGATCCACCAGAGCTCGCTGACCTCGCGGGCGACGAAGGCCTGGATGATCCAGAACACGCCCACGATCAGGAACAGGAACCCGAGGATGTCGGCGATCGCGGCGAACGTGTTCTCGGGACTGATGAACGAGATCACCCCGGCGATCAGGAACAAGATCCCGAAGAACCAGTAGAGCAACTGCCAGCGATCGGCGAGCGAGCCGACGACGAACTGCTGCGCGGCCGTGCCGATGAACATCAGCCCGATCAAGACGCCGACCGTCGTGATCGAGGCCTGGTCGAACTGAAGGATCACCGCCGCGATCACGATCCAGGCGATACCGAACACGATCCACAGCCACCACAAACGCGAGATCCCTCGCAGCGGGTCGTCGACGCCCGGGACTGTTGAGCTCTCCATGCCTCTCCTCTCGTAGCGGTTGTGAGGATGCTACGTCGCGCCCCGGCCGCCATCGGTGGGCAGGCCTGGTCCCGAACGCTGCCACTCCACCTGGCCCTCCCCTTCGATCCGTGAGCGCTGCTCGACCGAATCCCACTCGTGCAGCATCCGCTTCAGCCGCGCCACTGCCTCGGGCGGGTGGGCGGCAACCTGCGCCGCGAGCGCAAGCGCGGCCTCCTCGGTGCGCGGGGGCGGCACGACGACGTGCACGAGGCCCCAGCGGTGGGCCTCGTCGGCGGCCACCTCCTTTGCGGTCAGCAGCAGGTACTTGGCCACCGACAGCCCGCAGAGAGTGACCAGCCGGGCCGGGCCCACCGGCACGCCCAGCGCGGCTCCGGGGAAACGCAGGCGCAGGTTCGATCCGCCGACGCGCAGATCGCAGGCCACCGCGATCTCGGCCCCACCCCCCACGCAGGCACCATGGCAGGCCGCGATCGTCGGCTTGGGAAAGCCGGTGAGCTCGTCGTAGAGGCGCGCGAACAGCTCCATGCGCCTCACCTTCTGGGCCTCGTCGAGGTCCTCGCGCACGTCCGCGCCGGCCGACAGCCCCATGTGGTCGCTCGAGGAGACGACCACCGCGCGCACCGCGTCGTCGGCACGCGCGGAGGCGAGGTGCTCGAGCACCTCCTCCAGCATCTGGGTGTTGATCGCGTTGCGCGCCTCGGGGCGGTCGAGCTGAAGCAGCGCGACGCCCGCCGCGTCGACGGAGTAGTTGGTGACGCTCAATCGATCACCTCCCCGAGCGGGTCCGAGCTCTCGGCGACGATGCGGTCGACCAGGCGCTCGCCCTCGTCGGCGGCGTGGGAAATCAGGTCGCGCACCTGTTCGCCGCGCTCGTCGAAGCGCGACAGCACGTAGGCGGAGACCACCTCGGGGTCGGTGGAGTCCGGGCGCCCGACGCCGACGCGCAGGCGCCAGAAGTCGGAGCTTCCGAGGCCGTCGCGCAGGCTCTTCAGCCCGTTGTGGCCGGCGACGCCGCCCCCCAGCTTGGCCCTGACCTCGCCGAAGGGCAGGTCGATCTCGTCGTGGATTGCGATCACCTGCTCCAGCGGCACGCGCAGCTGTCCTCGCGCCGGCCCTGCCGCGCGCCCGGACTCGTTCATGTACGTCTGCGGCAACAGCATCGCGACCCTGGGCCCGCCCGGGCGCACGCGGCCCTCTGTGATCAGCGCGTTATAGCGCTCCGAGGCGCGCGGCAGCTCCCACCGGCGCGAGAGCTCCTGGGCCACCTCGAAGCCGAGGTTGTGGCGGGTGCCGGCGTAGCGGCGGCCCGGGTTTCCCAGGCCGACTATGAGCACGTCCGCGCGACCTTCGCCGGGCGTGTCGGCGGCCGCACGGCGGCGACGCCGCCGAAAGATCGACAGGGCCTACTCCCCTTCTGAGTCGCCGCCTGAGGCGCGCCCGCCTTCGGCGGACGATCGCTCACCTGCGGCTCGCTGACCCTCGCCCTCGGCAGGAGTCTCGCCCTCCGGGGCTTCCTCGCCCTCGGGCACCTCCTCGCCTTCCTCGCCGACCAGCTCGGCCTCCTCCTCGAGCTCGGGCTCGGGCTCCTCCTCGACGCGAGGCGGCGAGAGGGTCGCGATCGTGACCTCGTCGGGGTCGACACCCTCGCCGAGCGAGAACTCGACGCCCTCGCGGGCCGTCAGGGCGCTGAGCTGAAGCGTGTCTCCGATCTCCATGCCCGAGACGTCGGCGGCGATGCTCTCGGGGATCTCGGTCGGCAGGGCCTCCACCGTGACCTCGCGAGTGACGTGCTCGAGCACACCGCCCTCCTTGACGCCGGGCGCGTCCTCGGTGCCCAGCAGCTCGATCGGGACGTCGGCCTGAATCGCGACGTCGAGCTTGACCTCCTGAAGGTCGAGGTGGATCAGCTCGCCTCCCACCGGGTGGCGCTGCTGCTCCTTGACGACCACCGGCGTGGTGCCGGAGCCGTCGAAGCGCAGGTCGATCAGCGCCCCGCCGTGCGCGAGGGCGCTGCGGGCCTCCCGCGCGGGCACCTGGAACGCGCGGGTCTCCTTGCCGCCGCCGTAGACGACGCCGGGCACCAGGCCGGAGCGGCGCAGGCGCCGGCTCGTGCGGGATCCGAAGTCAGTGCGCTCGGAAACCTCGAGAGTGGGGCGATCGTCAGCCATGCGACGGCTGAGGATAGACAAGCGCGACGGCCCCGCGCGGCTAGTGCCCGCTGCCCGCCTTCCGCACCGCCAGCCCGGTGATCAGCTCGAAGGCGATCCGCCCGCCGACCAGCGCCGTGATGTCGGGCGCGCCGGCGCCCGCGGACGTTGGCAGCACCTCCACCACGTCGGCGCCCACGAGCTCCAGGTTCGCGGCGAGCTCTCGGCATGCCCAGAGCAGGTCGGCGCTTGTCATTCCGCCCGGCTCCGGCGTGCCGGTGCCCGGGGCGAAGGCGGGGTCGAGGACGTCGACGTCGATCGACGCGAACGCGGGCCCGGCGCCGACGAACTCGATGGCGGTCGCCACGGCCTCGCGGATACCCCCCTCGAGCACGTCTCGCATGTAGATCTCGCGGATCCCACGCTCGCGCTGCCACGCGAACTCCTCCGGGCCCGGCCAATAGCCGCGCAGGCCGATCTGCACGTAGCGCTCGGGGTCCACGTGGCCCTGCTCGACCAGCCGGTACATGGGGGTGCCGTGCGAGAGCTCCACGCCGAACACCTCCCTGCCGGTGTCGGTGTGGGCGTCGAAGTGCACGAGGCCCAGGGGGCCGGAGCGCTCGGCGCAGGCGCGGATGTCGGGCTCGGCGATCGAGTGGTCGCCCCCGAGCACGAGGGGGAAGGCGCCGGCGCCGACGACCTCGCCCACGGTCCGCTGGATCGCGGCGTGGGAGCTCTTGGGATCGCTGGGCACCACGGGTGCGTCTCCGAAGTCGACCACCCGCAGCACCTCCAGCGCCTTGACGCCGGCGTCGAGATGCGGGCCCAGCCAGCCGCCGGCGGCCCGGATGGCGCGGGGCCCGAAGCGCGCCCCCGGGCGGTCGCTGGCGAGCTCGTCCATCGGGGCGCCCACGATCGCCACGTCGACGCCCTGCAGGTCCTCGACGGTCTCGGTGTAGGGGACGCCGGCGAACGAGAGCAGGCCCGCGTACTCGGGCCTACCGGTCGTCCAGCGCGCCTCCGGGTCGATCGCGGTCACGGGCGTGAGCATGACCGATCGGAGGGTGGCCCGGGGATCGATCGCGGGTGAATCGCAAGGCGGCATTACCCTCAGGCCCATGGCCGACGATCACAAGATCCCCCAGGGGCGCATCCGCCGCTCCGCGAGGCTGGGCTCGGCGATGGGCCTGCAGGCGACGCGATACGCGGGCACCAAGGCAGCGAGCTTGGCGCGCACGGAGGAGGAGGCTGCCTCCAAGCTCGAGGCGCGCCACCTCGAGACGGCGCTGAAGATGGCGTCGATGCTAGGCGAGATGAAGGGGGCGGCGATGAAACTGGGCCAGCTCGCCTCGTTCATCGACACCGAGTTCCTGCCGCCCGAGTACGCGGAGATCTACCAGCAGGAGTTGGCCAAGCTGCGCACGTCCGCGCCGCCGATGCCGTGGGAGAAGGTGCGCAAGGTGCTCGACGAGGAATACCGCGACGAGACGGTCGAGGAGTGCTTCGCCGACTTCGAGGAGGAGGCATTCGCCGCCGCGTCGATCGGGCAGGTGCACCGGGCGACGCTGATCGACGGCCGCCAGGTGGCGGTGAAGATCCAATACCCCGGCGTCGCGGAGGCGCTGGAGGCCGACCTGGCCAACGCGGGGATGATCGTCCGCCTGGCTCGCGCGCTCGCGCCGGGCCTCGACGCCAAGGCGGTCGCCGAGGAGTTGCGAGAGCGGGTGCTGGAGGAGCTCGACTATGAGTACGAGGCGCAGAATCAGCGCACCTTCGCGCGCGGCTACCGCGGCCATCCCTTCATCTACGTGCCAGACGTGATCACGAGGCTGTCTCGGCGGCGAGTGCTTGTGACCGAGTACGTCGAGGGCCGCGGGTTCGAGCAGGTGAAGAAGCTCTCAGACGAGGAGCGCAGCCGCTTCGGGGAGATCGTGTTCCGCTTTTGCTTCGGCTCGATCTACCACGTGCAGACCTTCAACGCCGACGCCCATCCGGGCAACTTCATTCTGATGCCGGACGACCGCGTGGCGTTCCTCGATTTCGGGATGACGAAGAAGCTCGACGCCGAGCAGATCGAGCTCGAGCAGCGTGCCGTCGACGCCGCGACCCGAAGGGACCCCGAGCTCCTGCGCCAGGCGCTGCACGACCTGGGGTTCGTCAAGAACCCCTCCAAGCTCGACGCCGAGCGTTTGATGGAGCACGTGATGGTGGTCGGCGGCTGGTACCTGGAAGACCGTGACTACAGGGTCTCGGCTCGGCGGGTGATGAAGATCATCGAGTCGACCTCGGACCCGCGCTCGGAGTACTACGACCTGATCCGCAGGGAGAACCTGCCCGCCGAGGAGCTTATGGGCCGGCGGATGGAGACCGGGCTGGTGGCGGTGCTGGCTCAGCTCGGCGCGAAGCGCAACTGGCACCGGATCATGCGCGAGTGGGTCTACGCCGACCCGCCTGAGACAGAGCTTGGCGAGCTCGAATGGGAGTACTTCGAGAGCCGGGGCCAGCGGCGGGTACGCGGCTTCGCGGGGCGGCAGGTCTGAGCGGCGGGCCCACGCCGAGGCGGGGCTGGTGACAGCGCCCCGCCGGCCGGGTGACGGCGCCGGCTCGATGGGCGATCGGGTCGAGCGAGCCATCGAGGAGCACGCCGACGCGGAGCGCGAGATCGAGCGGGGCGAGGCCGAGGCGAAGCGGCCTCGGAACGTGCGACGCACGGTGTTCTGGCTGGTGGTGACCGGAGTCTCGCTCTATCTCGTTGCACCCACGTTGATCGAAGTCGCGGGCTCGTGGCGGGGACTGGAACGTGTCGAGGTTCCCTGGTTCGCCGCGATGGCTGCGCTACAGGCGCTCGCGATTGCTTGCCTGTGGGCCGTCCAGCGGACCGCGCTGCGCGATCCGCCCTGGCGGCCGGTCATCACCTCCCAGCTGGCCGGCAACGCCCTCGCCAAGATCGCCCCGGGCGGCGGCGCGCTCGGCGCGGCACTCCAGTATCGAATGCTTGTGGAAACGGGAGTCGACCGCGCCCGAGCCGTGTCCGGACTTACGGCGGTCAACCTGCTGACCTTCGCCGTCGTCCTGGCTCTACCGGTGCTCGCGATTCCCGCGTTCATCCGCGGTGCAGTCAATCGCGAGCTGATCGAGGCAACCCTCCTCGGGCTGGCGGTCTTCGTGGTGCTGCTCACCGGGGGGACGGCCCTGCTCGCGTTCGACAGGCCGCTGGCCTGGGTGGGGCGGCAGGTGCAGCGCCTGCGCAACAGGATCCGGCGCGGCGCCGAGCCGCTCACCCAATTGCCCGAGCGTCTGCTGAGAGAGCGGAACCGGCTGCTTGCCACCCTGGGGGTGAAGTGGAGGCGTGCCCTGGCCGAAACCGTCGGACGTTGGGCGTTCGACTACGGGACCCTGCTTGCGGCGCTCGCGGCGGTCGGCGCCACGCCGCGGCCAGCGCTTGTGCTGCTCGCCTTCTGCGCTGCGCAGGTGTTGGCCCAGATCCCGGTGACGCCCGGCGGGTTGGGCTTCGTCGAGGCCGGACTGACAGCCACGCTGGCGCTGGCCGGGGTGAGCGCGGGGGACGCCGTGCTCGCCACCCTCGCTTACCGGCTGTTCTCGTACTGGCTGCCGCTGCCGGTCGGGCTGGTCGCCTACGCCGTCCATCGCCGCCGGCTCGCCGCGGCGACGCCCTGAGCGGTCGCTGGTGGGCCACTAGGCCTCCGGGCCGGTGGTCGGCGGATCCGGCCGCACGAACAGGACTGCGATCACCAGCCCGGCGAGGGCGATCGCGGCGACCACGCGAAAGCTCGTCTGCACCCCGAGGACGAACGACTCGCGCACGATGCGGTGGATCAACTCGGCGGCCCCGGAGGGAAGCTGCGCCAGCGCCGCGGCGGCAGCGTCGGTGCCGGCGAGGTCGCCGTGCAGGACGGCCGTCTGGTGCGCGGTTAGGCTGCTGCCCGCCTCGGCGGCCTCGGCGGCCAGCTCGTCCTCCGAGCGGGTCGTGAAGATCGCTGTCGTGAGTCCCAGCCCGATCGCGCCGCCGGCGATCTGGAACATGTAGACGATCCCGCCGGCGAGGCTGGAGCGGGCGGGCTCGAGCGCGGTCACGGCCGCGGTCGTGATGGTGGGGTAGAACAGGCCCACGCCGAGACCGGTGACGATCAGGCCGGGCACCAGCGTCCCATAGCTGGAGCCCGTGTCGAAGAACGAGAGCAGGAACGGTCCCAGCGCCAGGCAGACGGCGCCGGCGGTGATCACCGGTCTGCCCCCGATGCGCTCATAGAGGCGCCCGGCGAAGAACGCGACGATCGCGAACACGGCCAGCATCGGCAGCATGGCGACACCCGCTCTCAGGGCCGAGTAGCCGAGCACCTTCTCCATCAGCTGCGGGACGTAGAGGACGACGGAGAAGAAGACGGCCGACATCAGCAGCACCGTCAGGCAGGCGGAGGTGAAGCGGCGGTTGGAGGCCACGTCCGCTGGGACCAGCGCGGCCGGCCCCATCGCCCGCTCGATCGTGCCGAAGGCGATGATCAGCCCTGCCGACAGCGCGAGCATGGCGATCACCCGCCAGTCGCCCCAGCCCCAGTCGGCCGACTGGTCGAGCGCGAGCAACAGGAGGAGCAGGCCCAGCGACAGCGAGGCGATGCCCCAGTAGTCGATCCGTCGCGTGTCCGCTCCCGGGACCGGCTGGTGGACCTTCGCCCAGGTCACGGCGACGGCGAGGGCGGCGATTGGCACGTTGAGGAAGAAGATCCAGCGCCAGCTCAGCTCGTCGGTCAGCAGGCCGCCGAGCAGCGGCCCCATCGCGTTGCCGATCCCGGCGACCCCGAGGACGATCCCGCCGGCGAGCCCGGCGCGAGCGGCGGGCAGCGCCGCGAACGTCATCCCGAGCACCGCAGGCCACATCAGCGCGCCGCCGATGCCCATCCCGACCCTGGTGCCGATCAGCCAGCCGGCGCTCTGGGCCGCGCCGCCGAGCAGCGAGAACCCGGCGAAGATCGCCGCACCGACGAAGAAGATCCGCCTGCGGCCGAAGAGGTCGGCGAGGCGGCCGCCGGTGACGATCACCATGCCGAAGGTGAGCGCGTAGGCGTTGATCACCCATTGGGCGGTGCCCACGTCGACGTCGAGGTCCTGCTCGATCGCGGGCAGGGCAACGTTGAGCGCGGTGAAGTCGTTGGCGATGACCAGGACGCCGAGCCCCATTGCCACCAGGGCCATCGTCGTCCCAGGTGCCAGCCGATCGCCGCCGGCGTTCACGCAACCACCCACCTGCTTCTCGCGGTGCCGAGGTGTACGCGCAGGGTTCCCGTGTTGCGGATCGGCTCCGGCACCGCGCCTCCAGTCACTCCCTCTCGAGCGCCGACAACAGGCGCGGGTCATTGGAGCAGATCCCGTCCACTCCGAGGGCGGCGAGCGCCCGCATCCGGTCGAGATCGTCCACCGTCCAGGCGATCACGCGGACGCCGGCGCGGTGGGCGGATTCGATCAGCCGTGGGGTGATCAGCGAGTCGTACACCCAGACTGCCCACACCCCGAGCCTGGGCGCGCGGCGCCGGATGATCCCCGGCAATCGGGCGCGCAGGGAGGCGCTGCCGGCCACCACCACCGGCCGCCCCCAGCGCGAGCGCGTCCAGTCGCGCCGCACCTTGGGCAGCGTCCAGCCCCGGCGCAGGCTGGGCTCGTGCTCGCGCAGGAACGCGAGGCTGTGAGTCTCCATCGTCGAGACCATCGCGCGGCCGAGCAGGTCGTGCTGGCGCAGCGAGGCGACGATCTCGTCCTCCCGGCCGGCGAGCTTGAGGTCTAGGTCGATCGTGACCTCGGCCAGAGGCGGGCGGGCGAGGGCATCGAGGGCCTCGGTGAGGGTCATGGGCTGGCGCCGGCGGGCGTCGCCCCAGTCGTGGGCCACCAGCAGGGGGCCCGAGGCGCGCGCCGGGCCCGCCGGAGCCCGCCGCCAGTCGCCGCCGTCGGCGAAGTCCGATTCGGGGCGCAGCACGTCGAGCTCGATCACCTCGGCACCGGCCATCGCCGCGGCGACGAAGCTGGGAAGGGTGTTCCCCGGACGGATCGCGTCCGCCCCCTTGTGGCCGATCCGGATCAACCGGACCCAACTGTATTCGCGGTTGCGGTTGCGCTACGCCGCTAGTCGAACTCCGACACCAGCCACTCGTCGTCGACCTCCTCGAGGGAGATCGTGCGGGGCTGATTGCCGGCCTTGCCTCCGAACCTGAGGGTCGCCTCGATCCGAGCCTTGGGGCCGACCACGCTGACGTCGTCCATGACCACGCTGACGCCCTCGAACTGATCCCCGACCACAGCCTCGACGACCTCCGGGCAGCCGCTGAGGTCCTGGGTCTCCGCGAGTGCAGTGGCGCGGAAGACGAGGCGCTCGCGCTGGGGCTTCGTCATCAGGCTGCAGAACTCGCGGAAGTCGGCGTCGCTCGCGGCGGCGAAGAAGCTCTCCACCGCTTCCTGGACGCGCTCCTCCTCGGTCAGCGGGTCCGAAAACGGGCCGAGGTCGGCGATCGCCAGGGCGACAACGAGCACACCCACGACCAGCAGCACCGCCGCGATCCTGCGCCGCGTGTACTCGCTCACTTAGAACAGCTGGTTCTGCCAGCCACGTGACGGCGCAGAGCGTCCTGTGCCGTCTTTGTCCGTCGTAGCAGGGAAAACGCTCGCCCCGGCCACGGCTGCGTGACGGCCTGTATCGGCTTGTCGTGGCATTTTCGTGACCATCCTGTGCCCAATTAGAGCGCCCCCGCGACGCGCCTGCGCTCGTCCCGCGCCGCCGCCTCGATCGCGCTGACCAGTCGATCTGCGGGAACTGCCCTACTCCCGCAGCCGGGCGGGCTTCGAGGCTTCCCTTGCGCGGCTGAGTTGTACCCGTTTCCCAAGTGCTACGTGGGCGGCCGGGCATAGCGCGGGGCTGACTCTCCGGGCTCCTGATAAGGACCGGCCGTCGACCGGCCCCCAGGGGGCTCCGGTGGACGGGCGATCAGGTAGATCAGGATTCCGATCAGCGGAAGGATGAAGATCAGCAGGGTCCAGCCCGCCTTTGCCCAGCCGGAGAGATCTCTGCGGCCGAAGATGTCGGCGAAGAGCACGATGAACAGCCAGATCGCGAGGAACAGGAAGAAGAAGGCGAGCATCGCGAGGAGCAGGTCGCCGAGGTCGATGTCTGCCAAGAGCAGCATGGCGATCCCTTCAGTTCGTGGTGCGGCGGCGGGCCGAAACGGGGCGATTCCATAGCTCCGAGAGTGGGTCGACGCCCGGTCGAAGTTTCCCGGCGCGCCGGAGCTAGGAGCCGACGCGCCGGGCCCTCTGCGGCCCTCGCGGGCGCCTCCCAGAAATAGCGGTTTCTTGTGTGCGCACCTGGCCCCGAGGCGGATAGAGGCGAAATTTCACGATGGACCGCGCACTGCCATCGAGCTCGGCTTACCGAGGAAACGCCCGTCCGCGCGAGTTCGACCCGCCGGACAGATCCTCCTAGCGGATCTCCAGTATCTGCGGCCAGCCTGGATCGATTCCGGTCAAGTCACTACTGAGTGCGGCGAGCGCCGCTTCGCGGCTCTCAAGGTTCTCATAGGCGACGTGCCACAAAGGGCCCTCTCCGTAAACCGGCTTTCCCCGCTTCCGCGCGCCAACGATGACGTCGTTCGCGCGTTCCGCCTCCTCACCGGAGCCGATAAAGCTGATCTCAAGGTGCCAAACGTTCTCCTGCGACATCGCCTGCTCCTGAAGCCCGGCGGCTCGAGGAAGAACCTACCCGCTCACGATCGCCTCGACGAGCAATAGACGGCGGCACCAGCAACGTCGCGACTGGGATCACCAAACCCGCGCCGGGAGCTGCCTGACGACGAGCCCCCGCAGGAGGCGATGTGCGATTCGCGCAAATCGTCGTCATGCGTCCAGGCTTATGCCCGCGAGTCGAACCTGCCTCCGAACCGGCCACCGAGCTTGGGCCGGGGCGACTACGGATGACAGCGACCCGGTCATGGCGCAGACTGAGTCGGAACATCCAAAACACAAGGAGGCACAATGCCGACAACAACCAGGAAGGCAGACGGTACGCATTCCGCGAAGTCGCCCGAGAAAGCGCCGGCCGATTACCTCAAGGACGCGCTCGCCGATCTCGACAAGGCTCGCGAGCAGGCCGGTGACGACGTCAGCGCCGGCATCGACTCGGCGCGGGAGCGGATTACCGACGCTCGCGAGGCCCTCAGCAACCGCAGCCACGAACAGGTCAAGGACTGGCGCGAGCAGCTCGGCAGCGCCGCTGACGATGCTTTGCGCGAACTTGGCCGCCTGGCAATCCGAGCCCAGCGCAGCCCGGATGCACTGACCGAGCTCTCCAAGGAGATCACCAAGCGCAAGGCGGAAGTCAGCGCCTGAGCCGGGGATGTCACCCTACCCAGCCGGCCGGATGGGGTGTGCATAGCCCTCTTTGCCCGCGCGCAACTGCGCCCAGCCGCCTACTCCCGCAGCCCGGCGGCTTCGGAGGACCTCAGCGCTCAATCGCCAACGCGATGTCCTCCTCGTAGGGGGGCGGAGAAATGGAGCGTGGGCCACCGGGGTGTGCGAAGCGCTCCTCCGACGCCACGCGCCCATTCGCGGTGGCTACCCACTGCGCCTGGTAGCGGCCCTTCTCGAGGTCGAGCACCAGCGGGCCCGGGCGCCCGCCGGCCAGGTAGATGGCATATGCGCGGCCCGGATCCGCCAGGACACGAAAGGTCGCCCCGGCCGGGGCTCGTTTGACGATCCCGTGCATGGGGGACATCCGGGTGAACTCGAAACGCTCCAGGAACCGCTTGAGCACGCTGAGCTGACGGCGGATGGAGTCACCACCGCCACCAGGCGTTCCCGGCGGCACCTGGAACGAGCCGTCCTCGTGATCGGGGGTGAAAGACCAGTCCAGATTGCTGTACGCGCCGCCCCCGGAGAGCATGAAGTACCAGGCATCGGTTCGGTAGGGATCGTCGCCGATGCCCTGAAAGCCAGTCTCGTCGAAGGCGAGGACTCCGTCCAGATTGCCGTATTGACCAGGGTCGCGCTGGTAATGGAAGTTGTGAACGGAAACCGATGGATGAGTGCCGGTGACCGGCTCGGTGTGATCGTAGTTGCGCGCGATCAGGTGCTGGTAGGGAAGTCCCGCTTCGGCTTCCTCGATCGTCTCGATGATGTGGGTCTGCCACGCATCCGTTGCATGAGCCGGCTCGGCGTACCCCTCGTTGATCACCTCGAAATAGATGTTCCCGAACGAGCGAACCTCGCTCACCAGCTTGCGCACCAAGTCATCCTGGTAGCGGAGGACCTGTTCGTTGTCGAGCGTGTAGAGCCGGGTCGGGGCGATGCTCTCGACCCCGTTGACGTTGTTGGCCGGATTGAAGGGACTGGCGTCCCAACGCTCGTACTCGTACAGAGCCGAGAAGAGAACGAGCTCGACAACGATCTCCCGCTTTTCCGCCTCGGCGACGAAATCCCTCAACCGCTGGAAGTACCGCGGGTTCCAGGCCTCGAGGTCGAACTTGCCCCCCTCAGTCACAGGCCAGGGCGAGACCAAGCCGTCGGGACGCGGAGCGAGCGGATTGCGGTAGCCGACCACGAACTTGTCCCGGGCCTCGATGAATGAGCCAGAGAAGACCCGCGTCTGATTGAGCCCGAACTCGGCGAGCTCGTCGAGATAGCGCTCATAGTCGAAGTCGTCATTGATCAAGGCGCCGTAGTGCTCTCCCGACGTGATCAGCACGGTGGGCTTGCCCTCGAACAGGAAGTAGCGGGGGTTCTCGGGATGAAGCCGAAGCAGGTCCGCCGGTGAGGCCGCGCCCTCGCCGTCATCATCACCCGAGTCTCCAATGCAGCCCAGCGCCAGCACGCATGCCGCGAGCAGCGAACAGCAGACCAGTGACGAAAACAGCCTCATGGCGACCCTTCACGCTACCCCCATCCGCGGGTCGAGCGGCATGGGGCGGTGAGCCCATCACTTCCGCTTTCGATAGGCAAAGTCGCCGCGCTCAGGGGCGATCGTGATCGGCTCAGGTGGCTTGCCGGGCCTGGGATCCTGGCGCTGCGGCGGAGGGACGTCGTCCCAATCGGAGGCCATGACCAGCATCAGGGCCAGAATCAGCGTCAGCACGCCGACCACCAGCAAGCAGATACCGAGAAGCATCACGGCGCGACTCGTACTTCTCGGAAGCCGAAGAGCAAGGATCACACCACTATGGCGAAGTCCTAGCGCGGTCGGGAAAAACCCGTCAAGCCGATGACGGGTTATTTGCATTAGAGCAGCGAGTCACCCGATCACACCACCATGGTGAAGTCGGGGAACAGCAGCGGCAGAGCGGGTCGAGTTTCGAGGACGCCACCATGGCGAGGTCGAAACGGTCGACTCTCCCGGCCACGCCACCATGGCGAAGCCGGGCTTTTGATGTGCGTGAACGAGAACTCCCGCGAGCTCGGCGCCGAGTGTGGGCGCTACGGCAGAGCCTGGTCGATCTCGCGTCGGTGTGTGAGCTGCTCGCCGCGGAGTTGCCGGAGCCCTACGGGCAGGGCAACGCCGCCTAGCACGCGGCGAAACTCCTGACGGCGTCAGGTGTTTTCCGCCCTCTACCGCTTGACCTGGCGCGTCCGGGCTCACGAACGCCGTCGTCAGGTCGAGTGCCACGAGCGCGCCCGCGCCCGCGGCCTCGGCGAGCTCGGTGAGCGCCTCGAGCGCCTCGTCGTCTTGACCGGCAGCCTCAAGCGCGGCAATCGCCTCGGTGTCGCCCGACTACCGCAGCGTCTCGGCCACGAGCTCGAGCTCTCGCAAGGAGGGACCCGGCCCCAGCGCGACGAAGGCGCGTTCGGACAGCTGCGGGTCGCTCTTGCCGGGCACTAGCGAGTCGTCCCGGCGTTACAGGCCCCGGTGCAGTTTTCTTTCGAGCGAGCTAGCGGGCGGCCTTCTTGAAATCTCGACCGGAGATCCCGACCCTCCCCTTCTTCCCCCGTGAACTCAGGCGCAATGTCTTCGAAGTGCGGGAAGTACGATCTCCGTGCCCACGACCGAGGAGGATCGCGATGTCTGGCACGGGACCGAGATTCACTGCCGAAGGGGTACGCGATCACCTTGGCAACCGCCAGTCGTGGCTGTCGTACTCGTTCGGCATCGCCGCGATCGTGTTCGTCGCGATCGACCTCTTCGCAGACCACCAGGCGTGGGCAGGCGTTGCGGCGATCGTCTGCATCCTGCTCGGGATCCTGACGCGGCCGAGCGGGTTCTTCGGCCAGCGTGGCCCGGGCTGAGACACGCCTCATTCGGCAGTAAACCTCTCCACTCTCCGCCCGCCGCAAGATACTGGGCGGGCGATGTCGAAGAACATCGAGGTCGTGCGGCGCGCGCTCGACATCACGGTGAAGGCTGTGCAGCGAGGCGATCCCGCTGCTGCGTTCGACGATTGCCTGCGCGAGAGACTCATCGCTCCGGACCTCGCGTGGAGAGCGGGCTTCAGAGGCAGAGTCGGTGTGGCAGGACTCCGTGACGTGGTGGGCCGTGAGGGATTCGTCGAATTCATGCGCACATGGACGGAGGATTTCGAGGACTTCGGAATTGAGACCGAAAGGATCATCGGCCTGCGTCGCAATCGCGTCCTTGCGATTACACGCCAGCGTGGAGTCGGCAAGGGCAGCGGGGCGACTGTCGAGATGGAAATCAGCGCGATCTACAAGCTCAAGAGGCGCCGAATCGTGCAGGTAGAGCTGTTCCTGGAGCCCCGCCATGCATTTCAAGCCGCCGGCCTGCGGGAGTAATCGGGTTGCACTTGGGCGCGTAAACCGCTCTGGAATGCGGTAGGCGCTAGAACAGCTGGTTCTCGCCAGCGAAGATCTCCGAGACGGACTCGTCGCCGAAAATGCGGCGGATCGAGTCGGCGAGCGTCTGGGCCGTCGAGAGCACCGTGATGTTCTCGGGCGCGCCGGGCCGCAATGGGATCGTGTCGGTGACGATGATGCGCTCGATGCCGGAGTGCTCGTAGGCGAGCCGCTCGAACGCAGGGCCGGAGAAGACGCCGTGCGTGGCGCACGCGATCACCCGGGCGGCGCCCTCCTCGAGCACGGTTTTGGCCGCGGCGCAAAGGGTGCCCGCCGTGTCGATCATGTCGTCTACGAGCACGGCGGTCTTGCCGCGCACGTCGCCGACGACGTAGCCGATCTCGGCGACCTGCTGGGACGGACGTTCCTTCTCCATGACCGCCCAGTGGACGCCGATCTTCCGCGCGAAGTTGCGGGCTACCTTCACTCGGCCGGCGTCGGGCGAGACGATCACGAGGTCCTCGGGGAACGCCTGGTCCATGAAGTACTGGGTCAGCATCGGCATCGCGGTCATGTGGTCAACCGGCTGCTTGAAGAAGCCCTGCACCTGGCCCGAGTGCAGGTCCATGGTCAGGACTCGGTCAACGCCGACCGCCTCGAGGCACTGGGCGACGACGCGCGCTGAGATCGGCTCGCGCGGGGCCGACTTCTTGTCCTGGCGCGAGTAGCCGTACCAGGGCATCACGGCGATGATTCGGTGCGCCGAGGCCCCCTCGGCCGCGTCGATCATCACCAGGAGCTCCATCAGCGCGTCGTTGGGCGTCATGCCCTGGGCCGCGTTTGCTGCCGTGGACTGGACGAGGAACACATCGGCGCCCCGGATCGACTCCTCGTACCGGCAGTAGACCTCCCCGTCGGCGAAGGTGCGCAGGTCGGCCTGGCCGAGGTCGACGTCGAGCTTGCCGGCGATCCGCGCGGCAAGCTCCATCGAGGCGCGGCCGCCGAAGACCATCAGGCGCTTCGTGTAGTCCTGCGGGATCGAGCTCACGACCTGGGGCCGTTCCTCGAGCATGGCCATCAGTCGTCGTCTCCGTCGCGTTTCGTGCTCTCGTGCTCGCGCGCCTTGCGCTTCGCGTAACCCTCGATGTTGCGCTGCTCGCCCTTGGTCACTCCGAGTGCCCCCTCCGGGACGTCCTTTCGGATCACTGCGCCGGCGCCAGTGTAAGCGTCGTCGCCGACACTGACTGGCGCGACGAGCGAGTTGTTGACGCCAATCCGCGCACGTTCCCCGATCTTCGTTCGGTTCTTGCGAAAGCCGTCGTAGTTGGCGGTGATCGAGCCCGCCCCGAGGTTGGATCCCGCCCCCACCTCGGCGTCGCCGACGTACGCGAGGTGCGGCACCTTCGCGCCCTCGCCGACCTCCGAGTTCTTGATCTCAACGAAGGTGCCGGCCTTGGCGCCCGGCGCGAGGCGGGTGCCGGGGCGCAGGTATGCGAAGGGGCCAACCTGACAGCCGTCGCCGACCTCGCACTCGACCAGGTAGGAGTGAGGGACGGTCACGTTTTCGCCAAGCCGGGCGTCGATCAGGGTGGTGTGGGGGCCGACGCGTGAGCCCGGACCGACGGCGGTCGAGCCCCTCAGTGTGGTGCCCGGCTCGATCGTGACGTCGGGAGCGAGCTCGACGTCGGCGTCGATCCAGGTCGAGTCGGGGTCGATCAGGGTCACCCCGGCGAGCATGTGGCGGTGAAGGATCCGCCGGCGGGCCTCTCCAGTGGCCAGCGCGAGATCGGCGCGGGTGTTGACGCCCAGGTTCGCGGCGGGGTCGTTGGCGCGATGGGCTCTCACGCGAAGCCCTGAGGCGCGAAGCAGCGGCAGAACGTCGCCGAGGTAGTACTCGCCCGCCTCGTTGTCGTCGGTGATCCGCTCGAGCGCGTCGGCAAGCGGAGCCGCGGCGAAGGCAAAGGTGCTGGTGCTGATCTCACGGATCGCGAGTACCTCGGGCGCCACGCTCTCGGGGTGCTTTGTCTCGACGATGCGCTCGACGTCGCCCCCGGGGTCGCGAACGATGCGGCCGTAGCTGCCCGCGTCATCGAGCTCGAGGGTCATCACGGTCGCGGCGGCTTGGGCGGCGGCGTGGGCGTCGAGCAGCTCCGTCACGAGCTCGGCTGAGACGAGCGGGTGGTCGCCCGGGATCACGACGACGGTCTCGGCCTTGCGCACCAGGTCGAGCGCGGCGCGGATCGCCCCCCCGGTGCCGTCAGCCTCGGGCTGGACGATCGTCCGCGTGCCGTTCGGAAGCCCCGGCGAGAGGTCGCGATCGGGCGAAACGATCACCGCGACGGGGTCGGCCCCCGCCTCCTTCGCGGCCAGCACCGGCCAGGCGACCATCGGCCGCCCGCAGACCGGGTGCAGTGCCTTGGGCAGCGACGAGCGCATGCGCGTGCCCTCGCCCGCGGCCATGATCAGGACCAGCGGAGCGTCGTTCGTCGCGGCGGCGCTCACTCGCGAATCGTAGAACGCACGGGCAGGTGAGGAGG
>DATAFO010000020.1:0-9926 GCA_036257465.1 Solirubrobacterales bacterium
TCGTCGACCGAGCGCTCGACGTTGTGGGCGACCACCGGACGGCGCTCGGCCTCATAGGTGTCGAGCAGCTCCTCTCCGGCCCAGCCCTTCAGCACCCAGCTGAGCTTCCAGCCGAGGTCGTACCCGTCGGCGATCGCCGTGTTCATGCCAGTGCCGCCGCGCGGGGTCACGCGGTGCGCCGCGTCGCCGATCAGGAACGCGCTCCCCGACCTAAACCGTTCTGCGATCTCAGCGGCGAACTTGAACGTCCGGATCTCGTGGATCCGCGGCTGAAGGTCGGGCACGCCGGCGGCGGTCCGGATCAGGCGCGTCAGCTCCGGCGCCTCCATCGAGCCCACGAGATCCTCGCCGATCCCGAAGACCCAGTGGTCGCCGGCTCCCGAGGGCACGAAGACGCTCGATATGTCGGGACGGACGATGGGGTAGAGGCCGTAGCGCCGCTCGCCGACGAGATCCCAGAGGCGAGCCGAGAACGCAACGCTGACCGAGACGGTGTCGATCTCGCCCGGCCCGACCATTTCGATTCCGAGCGCGCTCCGGACGATGCTGCGCGCGCCGTCGGCGCCGATGACGTAGCGGGCGCTCACCGCGCGCGTGCGATCGCCCTCACGGATCAGCGCTTCCGCGCCCTCGTCGCGCACGTCGACGCGCAGGACCTCCTGGCCGAAGACGACCTCGACCCCGAACGAGCGCGCGTGGGCGAGCAGCACCGCCTCCGTGTGATGCTGCGGCGCGCACAGCGGCGCCGTCGGGCTCAACACCGCGGCCTGCTCCTTGGTGGGCAGGCCGAGCGTCGCGAGCTCGCCCCGGTCCGCGTCGGCCAGCGTCTCGGTCACGAGCGCTAGCCACTCGACCCCGGGCATGCCCCCGGCCTTGATCTCGTCCTCGAGTCCCCACGAGCGCAAGAGCTCCATCGACCTCGTGCTGACGACGGTCGCGCGCGGATGTATCGAGTGCCTCTCCTTGCGATCGACCACCTGCACCACCACTCCGTAACGGGCAAGCGTCGCCGCCGCGGTCAGCCCCGCAGGGCCCGCGCCCACCACCAGTACATCGACCTCCTGAGCAGTCATTCCATTCTCACCTTTCATCGGACAGAATGTCTTGTGAGTTCGCCCAGTCTGGCATTCACGAGACAAGCTGTCAAGTGAAAGTGATAGAGTTCACACAACGTGGCGCGCGCGTACGAGCAGAAGGTCCGGGCGGAGTCGGCCGCGGAGACGCGGCGACGGATCATCGACGCGGTGATCGACCGGCTGCGCAAGGCGCCGGCGGAGCGAATCAGCGTCGATGCGGTGGCCCGGAAAGCCGGCGTCGCGCGCTCGACCGTGTACCTCATCTTCGGCTCGCGGGCCGGCTTGTTCGACGCGGTCGCCCTCGAGGTCTTCGACCGTGCCGGGTACCCGCGGCTACTAGAAGCGGTCCGGGTTCCGGATCCCAGGGACACCTTGCGCGGTGGGATCACGGCCGGCGTCCACATCTTCGCCGCCTACCGCGACGTGTTCCGAGCGCTGTACTCGATGGAGGAGCTCGAGAAGGAGGCGACCGGCGGCGCGATCAGCAGGGTCGAGGAGAACCGGGCGGAGGGGATGGCCTGGCTCGCGCGCAGGCTCTCACGGCACAAGCAGCTACACCCGGGCGTCGAGATCGCCGACGCCGCACACGTCCTCTGGATCGCGGCCAGCTTCGAGGCGTTCGACCTGCTGTACACGGGCCGGGGCCTCTCCGCCGACGAGACCGCTCGGATCCTGGTCGAGAACACCGAACGCGCAATCTGCCGCTGACCGGGAGAGCCGCGAGCCTTTGGGACGCCGCGCGTCAGAGCACTGCTTTCGAGCGAAGCAGGCGTCTGCCGCGAGCATGGGCAGACGACTGCTTGGGACGAATCGGAAGAGTCTGCGGGCCGGCCCTGATCACGCCTGCTTCCTCATGCGAGAGCGGGCGCGCGGCGCTGTGCTCCGCGGTCGCGCGGGCCTCGTCCCGAGCAGCAGCGACGCCGGCCATGAACTCGACGCCTCGTCGCTCGGGATAGCAGAAGAGACCCTGCTTGCTGGGATCGTGCCGAGCCAGCGGCCGGCAAGCGTCCCGCCGACTGCTGTTCGCGGCGAGCAGGCGTCTCGAGATCGCGACCTCCCAGACCACACTTCGTCGTCCAGAGGGGCGGCCAGCGTTAGCTCGGTTCGAGCAAGCACCCAATCCCTGCTGCCGCTTGGGCCGAGCAAACGTGCGCCCAGGCGGACTCGAGTTCGAACCTTCCTTCTCCGCTTCAAGGGATATCTCCGCTACGCGTCGTATTGCTGGATGACGGAGAGTGCCGCCTCGCGGTCGAGGAACACGCGCATTCGCACGATCTGATCCTCATCGAGCTCGAACAGGGCCGAGAAGCTCGGCGGGTCGGTGGGCGATTCGGGGCTGCGCAGCAGCTCGAAGACCACGAGCACTTGGTCGCCGACGGTGCGCGCCTCGGTCACCTCGACGGAGGTGGCGCCGAGCTGGGAGGCCACCTCTTCCAGCCGCGCAACGGCGCGGTCGCGCCCCCGCCAGTTGGCTGCGCCGGGCCAGTCGGGGGGATCGCTCAGCTGCACCCAGCGCGACATCCACGCCGCGGCGCCGGCCGCGCCCTGCTCGTTCCACGCCTCGAACGCGCGCGTCACCAGCCAGGCGTCCGGATCCTCGCTGGCCAGCGGCGTGAGCTCGTGCTCCCGGTGCCACACCCTGGTCAGGAGCCCCCGATGGGGATCGCGCTCGCGCACCGAGAGCAGCGTCTGGATGCCTTCTTCGACCGCCGCTCGGACCTCGTCGCGAACCGCCCGCGCCGCCGCGTCGTCCTCGCCGGCGCCGCCATATCGAGCAGTCTCGACCGGCGCTCCGAACCAGAAGTACAGGCGCTCGGGCCGGGGAAGCAGCGTCAGCCCGACGCCGCGCGGGATCGGGGGGAGCGGAACGCCGACCAGCCAGCGCATCAGCGCCGAGACCTGGGCGGCGCCCGGCATCCGCGGATCGACGACGACGTGCAGCATGTCCTCGGCTCCGACCGCGGAGAACGGGACGATCGGGTAGCCGAACTCGATGGCCAACCGCGCAAACCCCAGCCGCTCCTTCCACATCAGCCGATAGTCCTGCCCGCGCCCCTTGAACACCTCGCCGGTACCGCCCGGGAACACCACGATGTTCTGCCCATCGCCCATCAGCGCCCGCACGTTCGCCCGGGTGCCGCGCACCATTCCGGCCATCGTGAGCAGGTCGCGCCACACCGGGATGGAGTAGTGGGCGTGCTCGCCGAGCGAGCGCACCACGATCCGCCGGCGCGTCCACAGCTCGCTCATCATGAACGGCAGATCGAGGAACGCGTAGCGGGTGTGGTTGCCCGCGAACAGGACCGGCCGGTGCGGGATCCGGTCGATTCCGAGCACCTTGGGTTGGGTGACTCGCCTGAACGGCGCCAGAACCGGCACGAGCCGATCCATCTGGCGCCGGTCGGGCGCCGGCGGCAGCGGTGGGTCCGGGTGCTGCCGGCGGAGGCTGTTCATCGCTCCCCGGCCCGGGGCCCGGGCTCCGGAGGCTGCTAGCTCTGGGCCTGTCGTGTCGCCTCCGGTATGTAGTTCGCGGCTGTGAGGCGATCGATGTCGATCGCCAGGATGACCCGCCCGGCTTCGGCCAGCGCCCGGTCACTCCCCGGGTCGGGAGGCTCCGAGGCGCGGGTGATGCGCTGGGCGATCGCCGCGGTCGGCGGGCCGATGTTCTCGGTGAGGATCACGGCCGGTCCTGAGAACGTCGCCGACGGGTACGGCGGCTGGTGGCCCATGACGCACACCGAGGCCTGTCTGGTCCGCCGGGTGTCGCGGGCCTTGAACCTGTCGTCCAGCGTCGAGATCAGCAGTCGGTCTCCCTCACGCGAGTAGTAGACGAGACGTTGCCGCGCCTTACCGTCGGGAGCAAGCGTGGCGAGCATGCCCACCGGGTTCGAGTCGAGGAACTCGCGCAGCTCGTGGGTCAGTGCACCCATGCCGCTTCCGCGTCGATCTCAGGCGCGAGGTACCCGTCGGGCTCCTCGACAACCGCGTTGCCTAGCGTGCCGAGTCCCTGAATCCAGATCGTCATCACGTCGCCGACCTTGAGCAGTCCGTCGGGGAACGGCTGGCGCAGGGCGCCGACGCCGGCGGGGGCGCCGGTCGCGACGTCGCCGGGCTCGAGCGTGAACGCCTCAGACACATGCGCGACCTGCTCAAAGCAGTTGTAGATCATCTCGCCGGTGTTGCCGTCCTGGCGAAGCTCGCCATTGACGTAGGTCTTGAGCGCGAGGTCACACGGGTCGCGAGCTCCTCCGGTATGACGATCCAGGGCTCCAGCGGCCCGCGGGTCTCGAACGACTTGCCCATGGTCATGGTCGGGCTGCGCACCTGCCAGTCGCGTACGGGCAGGTCGTTGGCGATCGTGTAGCCGGCGATCACCTCGGGCGCGCGCTCGGCGGGCACGTGGCGGCAGCGGGCGCCGATCACGATCGCTAGCTCGCCCTCGTAGTCGAGCAGGTTGGATACCCGCGGCATGTGCACTTCGTCGTCCGGGCCGGAGACGCAGGTGACCTGCTCGTTGAAGAACACCGGGAACTGTGGCGCCTCCATGCCTGACTCGGCGATGTGATCGGCGTAGTTGAGCCCAATGGCCAGGAACTTCCGGGGCCGAACGGGAGCCAGCAGGCAAACGTCCTCGAGCGCGTGGCGCTCGGCCGGGCGGTCCCGGCCAATCCCGTAATCGTTCTCGACAATGCCGTGACGTGAGGCGTCGTCACGCGTTACGTGATTCGTGCGACCCATGGTGCACGCCGTTGCGCTCCTTACTCAACCCGGCGGCGTAGCCGCGGGATCAGTCCGCGGTTCGGGTCTTGGTCGCGCTCGTCGCGCAGGAACTGGATGCCGGTCAGGATGGCCTGCTTGACCTCATCGCGCAGAGCGCGCGCGGCAACGGTGTCGTCATAGCGGCAGCCACAGCGCGCGCTCTCGACGGGTTCGTCGAACCACAAATAGAGGCGCTCCGGGCGTGGGACCGGGGTCACGCCGACGCCGCGCACGACCGGCGGGGTGGGGAAGCCCATGAGCTTCTCGTAAAGCCGCGCGAACTGACCATATACCGGCGACGTCTGGTCGACGATGATGTCGAGCATCTCCTCTGCGCCAACCGCCGCGAACGGGACGATCGGGTAGCCGTACTCGATCGCGAGGCGCGCGAACCCAACGCGCTCCCTCCACAGGAGTTGGTATCGCTGGCCGCGCTGCTTGTTGACTTCGCGCGCGCCGCCCGGGAACACAAGAATTGTCTGCCGCGCGCGCATCAGCGCGCGGACGTTCTCGCGCGTGCCGCGAACCATGCCGCCCCGGCCTAGGAGATCGCGCCAGATCGGGACCGCGTAATGGGCGTGCTCGCCGAGTCCACGGATCGCGATCCGGCGACGCTTCCAGATCTCGGCCATCATGAACGGCAGGTCAAGAAAGCCATAGATGGTGTGATTGCCGACCAGCAGCGAGCCGTCCGTCGGCAGGTTCTCTACGCCGTACAACTTCGGTTGCACGACGCGGCTGAGCGGCTCGAGCGCTGACACGAGACGGTCAATCCCGCGCTCGGAAGGCAGATTCGGAATCCCGACCGGGGGCTCGGTCATTTTCTGCTCACCGAACCTCGGTGCCGGATCATCGCCTTGCGGAGCTCATCCCCGCCCCACCCGATCCTCCAGCCCCGCCGCATCGACCCACGACCGCAGCAATACAGTGTTGCCACTTCCGGCCGGGCGGCAAAGCAGAATCATCCCGCTCGGACCCGTAGCGGAGAACCGATCAAACAGCCGACTGGCGCCCGACCAACCCGCCCCCGACGGGTCCACGATCGAGGTCACCTCGGGCGCGCCCAACATGTCGACCCATCCCTGTCCGGCGTGTCGAGCCATCCCGCCGCGCCCGCACGCCCGGCTGCTCCCCCGAGCAGTCTTAGGCTCCACAGCCTCGTTCGCAATCCCCGGCCGCGCCACGGCACCCACGCTACTGATCGCAGCCATCCGCTGCCGCGGCTCCCCCGCGTTAGGCATGAGTCGTCCCCGAGCGTTGGAAGCAACGTACCGCGGGCCCGTCTCACCGGAATCCGTAGAAACGCGCTGCTCGATTTCCCCCAGGCACCCAGCTCGAGGATCAGCGAGAAGATCACCCTCACGTCCTTCCGCCTGGCCTCGCGGATGCCCGGCTGTGGGCTCAACCGGACTCCGGCAGCTCGATCTCGCGCTTGAGGATCTTGCCGGTCGGCCCCTTGGGCAGCTCATCGACGAACCACACGCGCCGCGGGTATTTGTACGCCGCGACCTGGCCCTTGACGAAGTCAGACAGCTCCTGCGCCGTCGCGGTTGAGGTGTCCTTGAGCGTGACGGCCGCGCCGACCTCCTCTCCGAGCTCATCGTGTGGGAGGCCCACAACCGCCGCCTCGGTGACGTCCGGATGCTCGTAGAGGACCTCTTCGATCTCGCGCGGGTAGACGTTGTAGCCGCCGCGGATGATCATGTCCTTCTTACGGTCGACGATGAAGAAGTAGCCGTCCTCGTCGATCGTCCCCATGTCGCCGGTGTGGAGCCAGCCGTCGCGCAGGGTCTCCGCGGTCGCATCGGGCTTGTTCCAATAGCCCTTCATCACGTTGTGGCCGCGGATCACGATCTCGCCGATCTCGCCCTGGGGCACGTCGTTGTCCTCGTCGTCGACGACCTTCATCTCGACGCCGCTGATCGGGACGCCGATCGAGCCGGGCTTGCGCTCGCGCTCGCGAGGGTTGAACGACGCGACCGGCGAGCTCTCCGACAAGCCGTAGCCCTCGAGCACCTTGCACCCGAATGCGTCCTCGAAGCCGCGCAGCAGCTCGACCGGCATCGCCGAACCTCCGGACACGCACAACTGCAGCGTCGAGGTGTCGAACTTGTCTCGCTCGGGGTAATGCAGCAACGCGTTGTACATCGTCGGGGCGCCCTCGAACAGATTCACGCGGTCGCGCTGGATGATCTCGAGCGCCTTGCCAGGATCAAACCGCGGGATCAGGGTCAGCGTCCCCCCGGCTGAGATCGTCGCGTTCAGCCCGCACGTCTGTCCAAAGGAGTGAAACAGCGGCAGGGCCCCAAGCGTCATCACCTCGGACACGAGGTCGAACAGCGACCGCGACCCCTGGGCGTTGCGTGTGAGGTTCTGGTGCGTCAGCTCGGCGCCCTTAGGCGTCCCCGTGGTGCCTGACGTATAGAGGACCACAGCCGTGTCATCGGGGTCGCGGTCAACCACCTCGCGCCGCGGGTTCGCGCCGCCGAGCAGCTGCTCAAACGATCCCGGCGCGACGATCACGCACTCAGCGCCGGCGTCCTGCGCGCCGACCTCGGCGTCCTGGGCAAAACCCTCCCACGCGAACAGCAGCTTCGCCCCCGAGTCGCTCAGATAGAACGCAACCTCACGGCGCTTGAGGAGCACATTCATCGGCACGACAACACCGCCGGCTCGCAACACACCGTAGTAACAGATCGCGAAGTAGGGAACGTTCGGGAGCATGATCCCGACGCGATCGCCGGCAGCCAGGCCCTTGTCGGCGAGCACCCCCGCAAGACGCGCGGTCGCCTCGTCGAGCATCGCATAGCTGACCTCTGTGGCGTCGAGCTTGAGCGCCACGTGAGCTGGATCCCGCTGGGCGGATTCGGTGAGGATGCCGGCGAGGTTCATCGAGTCTCGCGGGCCCACCTTACCGCGCGCGGTAAGTCACGTGGCCCTTGTTGCGGTGCGGCGCCGATTTCCGAGAACTGCGATCAGCTCGCGCCCGGCCAGCTCGTCATCGCGACTGCCCTCGGGGTCCTCCCGTGCCGGCCAGCGGTCAAGCCCGAGCAGGTCCGCGACGCGCTCGCCACCAAGATCCAGGCGCTCCCAGAGATCCTCCGAGCGTCCTTGACCTGGGACCAAGGCCCGGAGATGCGCGACTGGAAGCAGGTCGGCGTCGCCGCCGATATCGACATCTACTTCTGCGATCCGCACGCCCCATGGCAGCGCGCGACCAACGAGAACACCAACGGGCTGCTGCGCCAGTACTCCCCAAGGGCAGCGACCTCGCAGTCCACAGCGCCATCGACCTCGACTGGGTAGCCACCGAACTCAACGACCGGCCCCGCAAACGCCTCGGGTACGCCAAGCCGATCGAAGAAATCGGACCCCTCCTGTTGCACTGACCGCCAGAATCCGCCGATCCCGTCGCGGGACACTCACCGCTCCCGCTTCCGAACGGATCCGGGCGTCCCCAGCGGCTCCCGGCAGGCTCTCGCAACGGACGACACGCAGTCGTGCCTCTCGGGCGCGACTCGTCCCCGCTTTCCGAGAGGAGCGAGCCTGTCCGCCCACCGATACGCGCGGGAACTCCCGAGCGCAACCACTAAGGGTCTCCCGACAGCATTGCGCTCGAAGCCTGTCGGAGGTATTGGCGCTCCCGCGTCAGGGCACGCGGAGCAGCTCGCGCATCCATGCGAGCTGTGCCGCGACCGTGGGCCCGAGCCGCTTGATCTCCATACGAGTGGTCCGGGCGAGCGCGTCGAGCTCGTAGGTGCCGGTGTCAGCATCGCCGCGAGCTGATCGTCGTGCGGGATCGCCTCGAGGTGCTCGAGCGCCGCGAGCAGGGTCCTCGCCGATGTCTTTCGCAGGCACGACATCTCGGGCTGGGGCAAGGCCGCCCGGACGGTGTTCGTGATCGTGGTGCCGTTCCTCGGCTTGTTGATCTACCTGATCGCCCACGCTCAGGAACTCGGCCACCGCGACGAAGAGGCGGCCCGGGCCAGCCAGGCGCAGTTCGACGACTACGTCCGCTCGGTGGCGGGGTCGGGCGGCGCGGCCGCCGAGATCGAGAAGGCCAAGCAGCTGCTCGACAGCGGCGCCATCACCCAGGCCGAGTTCGACACGATCAAGGCGAAGGCGGTCAGCTTAAGCGGGGACCAGCACTTGTACCCGCTGCCGTGAGCTGCGCGCCGAGCTCGCCGAGTACGAGCTCTAAGCCGACCCCGCGCCTCCGGCGTGGGTGCTGGCCGGCAGGTCCAGCTGTCGGCGGGCGGGAGGCGCTCGACCGCGTCGCCGTAGCGCGGATGTCTCAGCACCGCGACACCCGTACAACTGCCGCGGCCGCGTTTTTGGACCCGTGTCCAAAGCGGACGGGCGTCGATACCCGATATTTGACTCAGGCTTCTTTTCGGACCTGCCCGACTAATCTAAGTGGAAGACCACGCACCCGGGATTATCCATGCGAGAGAGTCTCAAGGTCGAGTTCGCCCAGGCCAGCGCTGAGCTGAAGGCCCACATGGCCACGTGGGAGTACGCGTTCGCGATGGCGGCGGGCAGCCAGGGTGGGCGCAACCATCCGGTCCACTGGGAGACCCACGCTCGTACCGAGCGGCTCACCGCCCGCTGCCGCGAGCTCCGCGCCCGGCTCGCCGAGCACGAGCTCTGAGCCGGCCCGCGTCCCGGCGCGGGCGCTGGCCGGGAGGCTCAGCTGTTGGCGGGCGGGAGGCGCTCGACCGCATAGCCGTCGCGCGGATGTCCCCGGCATCTCGACAGCCGTACAACTACTGCGGCCGCATTTTTTGACCCGTTTCCAAGGCGGACGGCGCATCGGTGCCCCATCCTTGACTGTGGCTTCTTACCGGCCCTGCCCGACTAATCAAAGATCGCCCATCCGGAATCAGGCATGCAAGAGAGACTCAAGGCCGAGCTTGCTCAGGCCACGGCCGAGCTGAGGGCCCACATGGGCACCTGGGAGTACGCCTTTGCGATGGCGGGCGGCTGCCACGGCGGCCGCGACCATCCCGTCCACTGGGCCACTCGGGCCCGTACCGAGGGGCTCACGGCCCGCTGCCGCGAGCTCCGCGCCCGACTGGCCGAGCACGAGCT
>DATAFO010000022.1:0-41102 GCA_036257465.1 Solirubrobacterales bacterium
TGAGCCGCCGCGACCCATTGCCTCGCCGCCCACGTGGATCGCGCCCGCATCCCATCTCACAACGAGCTCCCAGCCGGCCTCCACCAGTCGCCGGCAGAAGTCCTGGTCCTCGTAGTAGAAGCTGAACCGCTCGTCCCAACCACCGACATCACGCCACGCGGAGCGCCGGATGACCACGCAGCAGAGCGGGAGCCAGGTAACCCGCTCGGTCCCCGCGGACTTCGGCGATACGGGGCGTCGGCCGGGAGGCAGGCGGCTGCTGGGAAGGGCGGAGAACGTGTGGCGGAGCAGAGTCTTGTAGCGATCGGCCGACCGCTGCTCGGAACCGTCCTCGAAGCGCAGGTGCGCCCCACTCGCGCCCACGCCGGGTCGCCGGTCGAGCACCTCGCCAAGCCGTGCCGGCGTCTCCGGATCGACGAAGGCATCGCTGTTGAGCAGCAGGACGTGCTCGTTGCGCGCCTCCTCCATGCCGAGATTCTGCCGCGCCGGCAGTCCCATCCCGGGGCGCGAGATAACGCGGACGCCCTCACGGCTACCCGCGCGCGCGGCACTACCGTCGCTCGATCCGGCGTCCATCACGAGCACTTCCTCGACGTTGCCCGAGGCCGCAAGGGCCTCCAGGCAGCGATCGAGCATGGCGCCCGAGTTCAGGTTGGGTATCAGGGCCGAGATCCTCACTCGGCGCTGCCCTTCGCTCCGGGGGCGTAGATGCGCCAGATCGCCGCGAGCATCCCGACGAGCAGTGCCGCGATCACCATCGGCGGCTCACCGCCGAACAGGGGATTGTCGTTGAGCCAAACGGCAACGAGCAGGAGGCCGAAGGTCATCGTCCATGCCTCCGGCCACAGATCGTCGCTCCGCTTGAGTCGGCGAAGCAGCTTCGTCGCACTCAACGCGATCGCCATGAGGAGGGCAGCGAACAGGGCGAACCCCACGATCCCGAGGTCGGCGAGGACTTGGACGTACGTGTTGTGCACCGAGCTGGGTCTGATGTCCGGGTATAGCACCGAGCGCGCGTCGGGGAAGCGCCGACGGACCTCATTTGCAATCTCCCTATCGCCGACGACCTCGGGCGAACTGCTCTGTCGCCATCCGACGCCGATCACGGCGTTGCGCTCGAAGATCTCGACTCCCGCAGCCGCGAGGATGATCCGCTGCTGGGCGGAGCTGCCCTTGAATCCCTCCGAGCCGGGCATGATCTCGGGCCGCAGGAGCTGGACCAAGCCGACGACCACCAGGCCCGCGAGCGCCACCGCAAGGGCCACTCGCGTAACCCGCTGTGCAGGGCTTGCCTTACCTGCGAGACTCGCGGCCAGCGCGAGCACCAGTCCAGTGGCCACGAAGGCCGCGACCGACTTCGCGAGCAGCAGCCCGACCGCCCCGACGACGACCAGCGCGATGCGGTAGCGCCATTTGGCGGTCACCGCGCCGAACGCGGCGCTAAGCAGCAGGAGGCCGGATACCAGGCCGAGCGCGTTGGGACCAAGGGCCCCGCCCGTGCGCCCCTCTGACAGCGAGTCCAATAGCGAGCCCGCGTTGAAGGCGCCGACGACGATGGCCACCGCCCCCGCAGCGACGGTCGCGCCGAGCACGATCCGTACGTCGCGCTTCGTCTCGATCACGCTCGCCGCGAGAAAGGCGATCGACGCCGTGAGCACGACGCGCAGCCAGGAGATGATCGAGTCGTCGAGCGCGCCCGGATCGGAGTTCGCGACATGGAAGAACGTCAGGGCGACGTAGACGAATAGGGCGATGGCGACCGATTGGCCGAACGCGATCCGCTGCCGTGGATCTGGACGGGCTCGCTGGGCTCGGCCGATCAAGCCGAGCAGCCACCATCCGACCAAGCCGGCGTAGAACACGTCGACGATGGTCACCTCGAGGCCGCTGGGCTCGGCCAGAACGGGTCGGATGCCGCTGACGGTGAGCGCTCCGATTGCCGCCAGGCAGGCGACTGGGCCGGCTGCGACCACCGCCATGCAACCCAACGCCCCAAGGGTGAGCAGGACGGCGGGACCGATCTCGGCCTCGAAGCCGTCGAAGCGGACCACGAGCCAGCTCAGGACGAGCGCGATCAAAGCCGCTGCACCGATCGCAACCCTCTCCGCCGCCTGGGGGCCGAGTCGCCCTCCCGGCCACCATCGCGGCGCCGCCGAGCTCACGGAGGCAGAAGATCGCAGCATCACTACAGCAACGGTCAGAAACGGCGTCCCTTGGCCGTTTAGTTCCTGAGCGATGGAGATTCGCGTGCGCGCGCACCAAAGCCGGGGAGGCTCGCGTGGCTGAGCCAGCCGCGCCGGAGCCCGCGGAACCGCCGAGCATCGCCGGCTTCCTGCAGCGGCGCTGGCTCGCGATTCTGATCTCGACCCTGATCGCCGCAGGCGCTGCCCTCGCCTTTTCCCTGCAGCAGGAGAAGGAGTACGAGGCGTCGACGTCGATTCTCTTCCGTGACTCCGGTATCGACGGATCGCCAGTGGCCTCCCAGGATCCCGAGCGGGAGGCGGCCACGAACGTCCGCCTGCTACAGCTCGACTTCCTGATCGATCGCGTCTCCGACGAGCTCGACCAGCCGTTCACTGGCGAAGTGGACGTGGTCGCCGAGGCCGAGTCGAACCTGGCGACGATCACGGTCACCGACACCGACCCGGTCCGGGCGGCCGATGTGGCGAACGCCTTCGCCCGCGAATACATCGACCTTCGGGAGCAAACGACACGGGCGGACATCGAGCGCGAGCAAGAGGCCATCCAGCAGCAGCTTGCCGCGCTACCTCAGAACCAGCGGCAGGGGCCCCAGGGCGAGGCGCTGAAGGGAAGGCTGAAGGAGCTCGACGTCGCCTCGACTACCGCGGGGGCGGGAGCCAGGCAGTTCAGCCGTGCGGTGCCACCGAGCTCGGCGGTATCGCCGAAGCCGGTGCGCAACGCGATCTTGGGTGGCCTGATCGGGCTCGTGCTCGGGATCGCGCTGGCCATCTGGCTCGAGCGGCGCGACCGGCGGGTCAGGGATCCGCATGAGATCGAGCATGTCTTCGGGCGTCCGATCATCGGCAAGATCCCGCGCAGTCGCACGCTGGCCAAGGCCGGGCCGGGTACCGCCGCGCTGCCGCCGCCAGAGGCCGAGGCGTTTCGAACGGTGAGGGCGAACCTCCGTCACCACCTGCGCGCGAGCGACGCCCGCTCGGTACTCGTCACCTCGGCGAACCCGCGCGAGGGCAAGACCACCGTCGTCTGGAACCTCGCCCGCATGGAAGCAGCATCCGGGGCGAGGGTGCTGCTCGTCGAGGCGGACATGCGCCGCCCGGTGCTCGCGAAGAGGCTCGGGGTGAACGGCGCGGCGGGCCTGCACGAGCTGTTGGCCGGCAAGGAGCAGCTCCAGAACCTGGTCCAGCCGGTGCGGTTCGACGACCGAGGCAACGGCAGCGAACCGCCGGTGACCGTGGACGTGCTGTTCGCGGGGACGCCGCCCTCGAATCCTGCCGAGCTTCTCGACTCGGATCGGATGCAGGCCGTGCTCGAGGTGTTGCCTGAGAGCTACGACCTGGTCGTGCTCGACACACCCCCAGCCTCGGAGGTCTCCGACGCGATGCCGATCTTCGATCTCGTCGGAGGCGTGGTCGTCGTCGGCCGGATCGGATTCAGCACGCACGAGGCGATCACCGAGCTTCGCGATCAGCTCCGCAACCTGGACGCGCCCACGGTCGGGGTGGTCGTCAACGCCGACTCGATGAGCCCTACGTCGTACCGCTATTACCACAGGGCCGGCCGCGGTTGAGTCGAGCGATGACCGCGCGCCGAACCTCACCCGACGAGATGCCTGTGGTGATCCTCAGCGGTGGGATGGGCACGCGGCTGCGCGAGGAGACGGAAAAGGTCCCCAAGCCCCTGGTTCCGATTGGCGAGAAGCCGATCCTGTGGCACATCATGAAGGTCTACGGCCACCACGGCTTCCGTCGCTTCGTTCTCTGCCTCGGGTACAAGAGCTGGCTGATCAAGGAGTTCTTCCTCCGCTACCGCGAGCAGGTCTCCGACTTCACACTCGAGCTGAGCAACGACCACAGGCCGGAGTTCCACAACAACCACGCGGACGAGAACTGGGTCGTCACGTGCGCCGAGACCGGCCTGACCACCGCGACCGGCGCGCGCCTGTGGCGCGTACGCGACTACGTGACCACCGACACGTTCATGTTCACTTACGGGGACGGGATCGGCAACGTCGACGTCGACGCGCTGCTCGACTATCACTACGAGCACGGAAGCATCGGGACCGTCACGGGCGTCCATCCGACATCGCGGTACGGCGAGATGCGAGTCGCGGGGGGCATGGTGGCGGAGTTCAACGAGAAGCCAACGGTCCCCGAGGGCTTCGTGAGCGGCGGGTTCTTCGTCTTCCAACGGGCCTTCTTCGACTACCTGAACGACGATCCCCAGTTGTTCTTCGAGCACGAGCCGCTCCAGAACCTCGCTCGCGACGGCGAGCTGGCGGTTTTCCCGCACGAGGACTTCTGGATGGGGATGGACACCTACCGCGAGTTCACGCAGCTCAACGACCTGTGGGCGAGCGGTGAGGCCCCGTGGCGCGTGTGGAGTGACGGCTCGGGCCCTGGTGACCAGGAGCGCCGGGACACCCACGGGCTCCTCGTGGGCAGCCGCCCCTAGAGGGCCGATGTGGGCAATCGCGCCCCGCGCCGACAGGTGATCCGGGGGCGCGTCAGGTACGCCTGTCCGGCCGCGTTCTTGTGATGAATGACGCCGGGTCACAGGGGAGTCATCGCCCCGAGCGCGCCAGCTGCCGCCTCGCCTCAGCCCCGGGAGGGCCTCGCGGGGGCCGTTGACGGGGCCTGTCGCTCCTGTGGCGCGCGGGGGCTCACCCCCGTGCTGTCGCTGGGGGCCCAGCCGCTCGCGAACGCCCTACGAACCCCGGAGCAACTCGACCGCCCGGAGCCGCGCTACCCGCTCGATCTCGGGCTCTGCGAATCCTGCTCCCTGTTCCAGCTCAAGGAGGCGGTCTCACCGGAGGAATTGTTCACCGACTATCCCTACTTCTCGTCGGTAATCGGCGACTTGGTCGAGCACGCCAAATCGTTGGCGACCAGGTTGATCGCGGATCGCGCGCTTCGCAGCGGAAGCCTCGTCGTCGAGCTGGCCAGCAACGACGGCTATCTGCTCCAGCACTACCGGGATCGCGGAATCCGGGTCCTCGGCATCGACCCCGCGAGGAACGTCGCGGCGGTCGCCGAGCGGCGGGGAATCCCCACCCGGTGCGCGTTCTTCGGATACGACGTGGCCCGGAGACTGGTCGCCGAGGGCCTGCGCCCCGACGTCCTGCACGCACACAACGTGCTCGCCCACGTCCCCGACCTGAACGGGTTCGTCGCCGGCATCGCCGAGCTCCTTCGTGCGGGCGGCGGGCGTGGGGTGATCGAGGTCCCGTACGTCCGTGACCTTCTCGAGGGGGTGGAGTTCGACACCATCTACCACGAGCACCTCTGCTACTACTCGCTCACCGCGCTGGATCACCTGTTCCGACGCCACGGGCTCGTGGTCGAGGACGTCGAGCGGCTCGCGATCCACGGCGGCTCGCTGCGACTGTTCATCGCGCCCTCCGCGAGCCAGCCCGCGGCAGGGGATTCGGTGCATCGCCTGCTCGACGAGGAGGCCGCCTGGGGGATCGAGCGCCCCGATCGCTATCTCGCGTTCGCGCGCCAGGTCGGGGAGATGAAGGCGAAGCTGCGCGGTCTGCTGGGCAAGCTGAAGTCCGAGGGCGCCAGGATCGCGGCCTACGGGGCGGCGGCGAAGGGAAGCACGCTGCTGAACACCTTCGAGATCGGCGCGGAGACCCTTGACTTCGTCGTCGACGCCAGCCCATACAAGCAAGGGCGGCACATGCCGGGAAACGGGCTCGAGATCTCGGCCCCGGCTCGCCTCGTGGCCGAGCTGCCCGATTACGTGCTGCTGCTCGCCTGGAACTTCGCCGACGAGATCCTGGACCAACAGCGCGCCTATCGCGAGCGCGGAGGACGCTTCATCATCGCGATCCCCGGGCCGCGGATCGCATGAGCGCAACGGAGGGCGCTACAGCACGTCCGGGGTCGATCGAGGGCGTGCAGGTGATCCCCCTGCGCCGGATTCCCGACGAGCGGGGGACGATCTACCACATGCTGCGCGCCGACGATCCGCACTTTGTCGAGTTCGGCGAGATCTACTTCGCGAGCGTCTACCGGGGCGTGGTGAAGGGCTGGCACCTGCATCACGAGATGACCCTCAACTACGCCTGCGTGTACGGGCGCGTGAAGGTCGTCTGCTACGACGACCGGCCCGACTCCCCGACTCGCGGCAACCTGATGGAGGTCTTCCTCGGGCCCGACAACCACTCGCTGGTGGTGATCCCGCGCGAGGTCTGGAACGGCCACAAGGGCATGGGCCCCGACTTCTCGATCATCGCCAACTGCGCCAGCCATCCGCACGATCCGAGCCGGTCCGAGCGGCTCGACCCCTTCGACAACCACATCCCCTACGAGTGGGGTGTCCGCCACGGGTGACGACATTGCCCGCCCTCCTTCCAGAAGGCATCGGATACTTCACCGTCGCGGACGCCGAAGTCTTCGCGGGTGCCGTCGCCCTGCTGAACTCGCTTCGACTGACGGGCCACCGGGAGCCGCTCGTCGTACTCGACGCCGGGCTCACCGGGGCCCAGCGCGAGATCCTCGGTCGCCACTGCGCAGTCGCACCATGGTCCGCCGAGACCCCTGGTCACCCCACCTTGCATAAGCCGTTCCCGCGCCTGCTCCGGACGGAGGGGACGCTGGTCTTCTTGGACAGTGACCTGATCGTCACCAGATCCCTGCGCCCGATCGTGGTGGCCGCGGAGGCTGGGAACATCTGTGCGTTCCCCGATCCGGACTCGAGTCGCTTCTTCAGCGCGTGGCGGGAGCTCTTCGGGCTGCAGAACGCGCCCCGGCGCCAGACCTATGTGTCCGCTCACTTCCTCGCTTTCTCCACCGACCATTGGCCGGATCTGCTGCCGCGATGGTGGGAGGCATGCGAACTGATCTTCGACCGCGCGATCCTCGGCTCTCGGAATCGCGGAGACCCGGCATACGCGGGCGATCAAGACGCCCTCAACGCCCTGCTCATGAGCGAGGTGCCGAGGGATGCGCTGAAGCTCCTGCCGGCGCGAGAGCGCGCCACCGGCCCCTCGCAGGCACGGAGCACGAGCATCATTGACCGCAGGTCGCTCGCCTGCGCAATCGACGGGACCCCGACGACCGTGATCCACATCGGGGGCAAGCCGGTGCCCAAGCCGTGGCAGGAGGAGGCTCTTCGGCGGATCCGATGGGACGCGTACGTCCGGCTGCTGAGGCGGCTCCTCCACGGCGACGATGTGACGCTCCGATACCCGGAGACGGAACGATTGCCCGTCTGGCTTCGAAAGGGGGCGCTCGGGGCACTCTCGCTTCGCGGCGTCGCCGCGCTGAATGCCGTTCGGGCCCCAGCCGTACGGATGGCCACGGCTCGGCGCCTCCACGAGCCGGTGTACGTGTGGCTGCGCAGCGCCTGGAGGGCTCGGCGCGCCAACTGAGGCGGTTGCCGGTCGAGGCACCATGGCCGCGACGCCTTGCGATCGTGATTACGCTGGACGGATGCGGGTCAGTGGCTCAGTTGCCGAGTGCAGCCTCACCGACGTCGTGGCGGCCGTCGATCACGACGAGGCCGGAGAATGGCTGCACGGACTGATCGCCGAGCTGTATCCGATCCCTCGGAGCATCACCGGCGACGGAGTCCGTCAGACCCTGGCGCGGATCGGCGAGGAGATCCCGCTGAGCGTGAAGGAGGTGGCGACCGGCACCGAGGTGCTGGACTGGACCGTCCCACGCGAGTGGAACATCCGGGACGCGTGCATCAAGGACCTGGACGGTGATCGTGTCGTCGATTTCCAGCGGTCGAACCTGCACGTGATGAGCTACAGCGTCCCGGTCGAGCGCCGTGTCAGCCGCGAGGAACTCGGGGAGCATCTGTTCTCGCTTCCGGACCACCCCGATTGGATCCCCTATCGGACCTCCTATTACAACGAGGCTTGGGGGTTCTGCGTTAGCGAACGGCAGCGTGAGGCGCTCCGCGACGCCGAGTACTACGTGCTCATCGACTCCACGCTCGCCAACGGCGCGCTGACCTACGCCGAGTGCCTGCTCGAGGGCGAGCTCCATGACGAGGTGCTGGTCTCGTGCCACGTCTGTCACCCGTCGCTCTGCAACGACAATCTCTCCGGGATCGCCGTCGCCACGGCGCTCGCACGGACGCTGGCCGAGCCCCGGCGACGCTTTTCGTACCGGTTTCTGTTCGTCCCCGGGACGATCGGCTCGATCACCTGGCTGGCCCGCAATGAGGCGCACCTTGATCGAGTCAAGCACGGGCTGGTCCTCACGTGCGTCGGGGACGGCGGTCGCTCCACCTACAAGCGAAGCCGCCGGGGCGACGCCGAGGTCGACAGGGCGATGGCGCACGTCTTGCGCCACTCCGGCCAGGACTACGAGCTCCTGGACTTCAGCCCGTGGGGGTACGACGAGCGGCAGTACTGCTCCCCCGGCTTCGATCTGCCCGTCGGCTGCCTGATGCGCACCCCGCACGGCCGGTTTCCCGAGTACCACACGTCGGCCGATGACCTCGATCTGGTGCGGCCAGAGGCGCTTGCCGACTCATACGCCAAGTGTCTGAGGCTGTTCGACGTCCTGGAACGGAACCGGACGTACTTGAACACGACCCCGAAGGGCGAGCCGCAGCTCGGCAGGCGCGGGCTCTACCAGGCCGTTGGCGGTCAGGTCGATCGGGAGGCCGTGCAGATGGCGATGCTCTGGGTCCTCAATCAATCCGACGGGAGCAAAGATCTGCTCGAGATCGCAACGCGCTCATCGCTGAGCTACGAAACGATCGCGAACGCGGCCGCGCTGCTCCGCGACCACGGACTCCTGGACGAGGCTCGACGCTAGCGGCGGTCGCCGAGGGTCTCGAGGACCAGCGGCGGCAACGCCCGAGTCAACGCGTCGAGCGAGAACTCCCGCTTGAACAGCTCGTGGCCGGCGTGGGCGACCCGCGCGCGGGCGCCAGGATCCTGACCGACCTCGAGCACCACGGCCGCGAGGGCGTCCGGATCGCCGGGCGGGCACAGCCATGCGTGCTCACCGTGTGTCAGACACTCTCGTGCGGCCGGGGTGTCGCCCGTGATCACGGGTCGCTCGCAAGCGAGGGCGTCGAACACCTTGTTGGGGATCGCACGTTGAGCCTTCTCCTGGCGCCCGAAGATCCCGAGACAGACGTCGCTCTCCGTGATTGACATCGCCAACTCACGGGGGGATCGGCGCGGGATGAACTCGAGATTGCGGAGGCCGAGTCGATTTGCGCGGCTCCTGATCTCCGGATAGGTCTGACCGTGTCCACAGAGTACGAAGCGGATTCGCTCGTCCTCTCGCGCGACGATCGCCGCGGCATCGACGATGTGCTCGATGCCGTGAAGCGGGATGAACGTGCCGTAGAAGAAGACGGTGATCGTCCCGCTCGGGCGCCTGGGGCGCGGTTTCATCACGTCGTCGTCGGCGCCGAGCCATACGCGCCGAAATCTGCTCGCCGGAATCCCGTACTGCTCGGAGAACCACTCGATGTGCGAGCGGGTGTCGAGCCAGATGCTGTCGGCGAGCGAGCACGAGATGCGATCCGTGAGGCGGCTACGCCAGCCGGAAAGGCTGCCCGTGCTCAGACCGCGTCGGTCGAGTACCGTCTCCCACAGCGAGGTGAGGGGGCTGAAGATGACCGGCCTACGCCTGGCGACCGAAAGGATCTTCGCCGTCGCAACGTCGGAGTGCGCCGGAAATCCGACCAGCAGCAGGTCTGGTCGAGCCCTCGTCGCCGACCAAGCGAGGCGGGGAGTGCGAGAGAGGAATCGGTGACGATCGTTGATCGCAATAACGGACGCCCCGGCCCGGCGAAGCGCCTTGATCAGCGTCCGGTTGCGCGAGTACTCCGGGTCGTAGTGACCGAAGTACCCGATCGTGAGTGATTCGAGTGGCTCCACGAAATCACAGCGGCTGGAGGTCGGAGCCGACCGTGGATCGCTCGAAGATGGACCGCGCCTCAGCGGCCAGCGGGACTTCCTCGGCGCCCGGGCGAACGTGGATCATCGCGAGCTCCTCCACGCCTGCCTCGCGTGCGATCCGGGCCGCCTGCGCGGCCGAGGAGTGCGTTGCCTCCTCTCTCGGTGCGCTCTCCGTGTACCAGGCCTCGTGTGCGAGCACGCGCGTGCCGCGGGCGAAGTCCGCATTCGCCTCGTCGTAGGCCGTGTCCGTGCAGTAAGTGAGCTCGTCACCGATCCGCAGCGCGAGCGTCGGCTCACTATGGCGCTCCTGAACCCGAGCGCGCAGCTCGAACGGCCCGGAGACGAGACCGGTCTCCGGGACCTCATCGACGGCCGACGCGAGCCCGTCGAGGCCGATGAACAGCGGCGAGCCGACGAGCCGCGCCAGGATGTCGGCCGTCGTGGCCGAGTAAAGCCACGCCCCGGGGCCGTACACGCGAGGTTTCTCGGGCAGCGGAAGCGCCGGCAGGTACGCGAGTCCGACGACGTGGTCGAGGTGGAAATGGGTGAGCACGATGTCCATCGTGGTCACCCCCTCGAGCAGACCGGGGTTCTCGACCAAGTGGCTGATTCCGGTGCCGGCGTCGATCGCCACGGCGTGATCGTGACTGCGAACGAGCGCGCTACAGGTCGCTCTCCTCGAGGTGGGGATCCAGCCCCCACTGCCGAGCAGGACAGCTTCCATCAGCGCCTGAGCGCGGGGGACGCAAGCACTCGACGCAACCCCGTCCGCGTGCCCATGTCGAGGTACGTATCGGACAGGATCACGCCGGGGACCGGGACCTTGCGACACAGCGAGGCGAGGTAGTCGCCGGGGTCGTCGTGTTCGGGAAGCCCGCGGAGGGCGCGAGCCCGGGCTGTGGCGCAGCCCCACATGAGGTGGGGAGGGGGGGTCTCGGAGCCCACGTCGACGGAGGTGACCAGCCCCGAGCCGTCCAGGGTCGCGACGTCCGGGCGCTCGACCTCGGTGGTCCGAAAGAGGCCGAGCGCGGCCTCGGATCCGCTTTCGATCAGCTCGATCAGGGGCACGAACCCGTCGACCGGCTCCCAGATCGAGTCCGGATAGCCGAGCAGGACGATGTCGTCGTGGGCGAGTCCCCGCAGCCCGGCGACGATGGACGCGGCCGGCGAGGGCGGCCGGGCGTCGATAACCGTCGCCCCGAGACGTCGGGCGTGCTCCGCAACGTCGCGTTTCGCGGCCCGCGTCACGACGCGGATCTCGGCGCAACCCCCGCTGCGCATCCGCTCGACGAGGAAGTCCATCACCGGACGCCCGTGGATCGGATAGACCTCCTTCGAGCAGTTGAGTGGCTGGAGGCGAGTCGCGTGCCCGGCCGCGGGAATGACGCCGACGGTCGCCACGCCTAGGCCGGCTTCAGGAGCGGCCGGATGCTGATCTCGGTGATCTCCGCCGTCCGGGGGAGGGCGAGGGCGCCGAGCACCGTGCTCGCGACGTCCTCCGGCTGCATCAGGCGCTCCGGGACGTACTCCTTGGCCTCGAGCTGGTGGAGCAGCTGCTGGCGCGGCGTCGCCGTGCGGCCGGGGAAAACGCTTAAGACGCGCACGCCGTCCGCGTTGACCTCGTCACGAAGGCTGTCCGCGAGCGCCTTCAGCGCGTGCTGCGTGGCTGCGAACTGGCCCACGCCCGAGCCCGGCGCCCGCTTGCCGACGCTCGAGTTGATGAACACGATCTGCCCCTGATTGGCGCGGATCAGCGGCAGCAGGGCCTGCGTGAGCTGATAGGGGGCGCGCACGTTGGCCGCGTACTGCGCATCGAGGGCCTCGGCCGGGGCCTCGTCCAGCGGGCCGAGGGAAATCGTCCCCGCGCAGTGGACGAGCACATCGAGGCGCTTGAAGTCGGCCTCGATCCGTCCGGCCAGGACCCGCACCTCATCGTCGCGCGTGAGGTCCACGGGGTAGGCCCGCGCCCGGTCGGCGCGGCGGCCGACGCGGTCCAGCACCCGCTCGAGCTCCTCGCGGCGCCGACCGACGAGGCAAACGATCGCTTCACTGGCGCCGAGCGCGACCGCGATCGATTCGCCGATCCCGCTGCTGGCTCCAGTGACGAGCGCTACCTGGTCCTTCAGCTCCGGCCTAGCCGGTGCTACCCGCGGACTCGAAGACGAGCTGGCCGCGCTCGTGGGTCTCGTCGTCATACGCCGCCACCAGCTCCTCGGGCAGGTGAGCGAGGTCGGTGCCGCGCAGGTAGTCCCTGAGCGTGGTTCCCGTGCACGCCGAGTCGACGTTCGGCGCTCCGCGCCTGGCCTCGAGGTCGTCGCGGTTCACGGTCCTGAAGTCGATGCTGAACCGCGTGCGCCCCGAGGTGTTGTCCACCGTGGAGTGCATGTGCGCGGCCGAGAAGGCGATCACCCCGCCGACCGGGCACACGATCCGCAGCTGGGGGTCGGGGTCGAGCTCCTCCTCGGCCTTCGGCTGCTTGCGGGTGTCCTTCTTGATGTGCTTGGCCGCCTCTTTGCGGCTGGTGGCGTTCCACTCGTAGTAGTTGTATCCGCTGGAGGAATTCGCCACCGGCTGGTCCCAGTAGCGGGGGTGAAACGCCATCACGTTCTCGGAGGAGACCTCGTAGATGGGCAGCCACCAGTTGAGCTGGCACATGGGCGCCGAGTACCAGGTGTCGCGATGGGGGTGGAAGGCATACGCGATGCCGGAGGTCAGATAGCCGTCGGAGGTCGCGGTGCGCATGCGGGGAACGTCGAAATAGATGGTCTCGAGGTGGCAGCCGAGCTCTTCGAGCAGCCCCTGGATCAGCTCCTTGGAGCGCGGATGGTGGATGAACTTCGGCTTCAGCTCCGCGAGGATCGCTGCGTATTCCTCGACCGGCAGCTCGTCCTGAGCCGTCGGCGGATCGTGCGGGTCGAACGCCTCCTCGATCAGCTCGCGGGCGTGCTCGCACAGCGCCGCGCCGTGCGGCGTGGGCGAGTAGACGAAGAGCTGGCCCGCATACAAGGCCTCGCGCCGCGGGTCGTCGTCGAGGTCGGAATCGAAGTAGATCGTGTTCATCGTGCTCGAATCGCTCCCCTTCCGCTTGGCCTCGCGAGCTCCACCGCTCGGCTCTGCGGAAATAACCCATCGCCGTTCGGCGTTCTTACGCCCTGAGGCCGGGCCATCCCTCAAACGAGGTTCGCCTCGTACCACCTGTAGGTCTCGCAAAGGGCAAGCGGGAGGTCCCATGCGGGCGCCCACCCGAGCTCCTCGCGAATCGCGGACGAGTCCAGGTACTCGCTGTCGATCTCGGCGCGCGGCACGGTCTTGGCCTGCACCTCCGGCTCCAGGTCGCTGCCGGCTGCGGCGATCAACTCCCGCACCAGGTCGAGCACCGCGACCGGGCTCCCCAGGCCGACGTTCCACGCGCGCCCGTGGTGCACCGGGTGGTCGAGCGAGCGGGCGACCGCCAGATACGCGTCGACCGCGTCCTCGACGTAGAGGTAGTCGCGCTCCGGCGTCCCGTCGGAGCGGATCACCGGCCGGCGCCCGGCGACCAGCGCCCGCGCCGAGTCGGGGACGATCCGCGACCAGTTGAGGTCCCCGCCGCCGTACACGTTCGCCATCCTCGTCACCCCAACGGCCAACCCGTACGTGGCGGCGTAGGAGCGTGCGAGATAGTCCGCGCATGCTTTGGAGACGTCGTACGGATAGCTCGGGCTCATCGGCGTGTCCTCGGAGTAGGCACCGTCCGCCCTCTGCCCGTAGACGTGGTACGAGGAGGCGATGACCGCGCGGGGGGCGGGTCGGTCGCCGGCGAGCAGCCGACACGCCTCGAGCAGGTTGTAGGTGCCGCGAACGTTGACGTCGAGCGTCGCGACCGGCGACCTGTTGGCCTCCGAGACGATCGTCTGGGCCGCGAGGTGAAAGACCGCTCCCACCTCGCCCTCGTTCAGCACCCCGAGCACGGACTCGAGCTCCAGGAGATCGAGTTCGACAAGCTTGCACCGCTCCTCCAGGCGCTCCCGCGCGAACCGTGACTCCGCGGCCACCGGGCGCCTCGGGACTAGCACTGGGGCGCCCTCGGCCAGCAGCCGCTCGACGAGCCAGGACCCCATGAACCCTTGAGCGCCTGTGACCAGGACGCTGATGCCCTTGTAGGTGCTCATGCGGGATCCGCGACGAATGCGGCCGGCGCCCCAGCCAAATACCGCTCGTACCAGCCGTACGAGGCCTCGAGCCCGCTCTCGAGATCCCATCGCGGAAACCAGCCGAGCTGCTCCCGGATGGCGGTGGAGTCGGGATACAGGCGATCGATCTCGCCCGGGGGGACCGCCGGCCCGCGCACGTCTGGCTCGACGTTGCGGCCCGAGACCGCGATCAGGGTGCGGACGAGCTCGAGCACCGAGACCGGTGTGCCGAGGCCGACGTTCCATGCCCGCCCGCGATGGGTGGGATCCTCGAGCGAATTGGCGACCGCCAGGTAGGCGTCGACCGCGTCCTCGACGTATAGGTAATCGCGTTCGGGCGTCCCGTCCGAGCGGATCACCGGGCGGCGGCCCGCGACGAGCGCCCGAGCCGAGTCGGGCACTATGCGCGACCAGTTGAGATCGCCCCCGCCGAACGTGTTTGCCATCCGCGTGACGGCGACTGTCATCTCGTAGACGGTCGCGTAGGAGCGCGCCAGCATGTCCGCGCACGCCTTCGAGACGTCGTACGGAAACAGCGCCCTGAAGGCGAAGTCCTCCGGGTAGGGCAACTGCTGATGGTCCCCGTAGGCGTGGTCGGATGACGCGACGACGATTCGCGGCATCGGCGAGCCGGACTCAGCCGCCACCCGGCAGGCATCGAGCAGCGTGTAGGTGCCCCGGATGTTGGTCTCCCAGGTCGAGTGGGGCGACCGGTTCGCAATCCCAACGATCGGTTGCGCCGCCAGGTGGAAGACCAGCTCGACCCGATGATCGGCAAGCGTACGCACGAGGGCCCCGTGATCGAGGACGTCGGCGCGGACGACATCGCACCGCTCCTCGATTCCCTCGATTCGAAAGCGCGACCGCGGCTCGACGCTTCGAGCCGGCACCACCACCTGCGCGCCCTCTTCGAGCAGCCGCTCGGCCAGCCAGCAGCCGATGAACCCCTGGGCGCCGGTGACCAGCGCGGTCGTGTTCTCGAGGCCAGTAGTCATCCCCGCGCGGTCGCGGAGACTACACCGGGCCTATGCCGCCCAGCGGAGATCGTGGTCCAGGCGACCCCCGTCGATCAGCAGCTTGATGTGGTGGATGCGATGGAAGCGCGAGCTGCCGAAGCCCTCGGCCGTGACGTGATAGCGGCGCAGCGCGCCGAGCATCTGCTCGACACCCCGATCGACGCTCCAGCGCGGCTGGAAGCCGGGCAACCTGTCGGTGATCTTGTCGAAGCTGACCCTGTAACTGCGCCTGTCCGGACCGGCACCCGGTGCGATCGAGATGGTGCTCTCCGGCACCAGCTCATGCACGATCTCGGCCAGCTCCCGGACGCGATAGTTCTCTTCGTTGCGCCCGACGTTGAAGGCCTCGCCGTGGACCCGGTCGCGGTCCGCCTCGACCGCCGCGAGGAAGGCGCGCGAGATGTCCTCGATGTGGACCAGCGGCCGCCACGGGCTCCCGTCGCTCCGCAGCCTCACCTCACCCTCCGTATGGGCGTGGCCGACCAGGTTGTTGACGACCAAGTCGCCCCGATGCCTGAACGAGTAGCCGTAGGCGGTCGCGTTGCGCAGGAAGGTCGGGCTGAAGTCGTCGTCGGCGAGGGCGGCGATGTCACGCTCGGCCAGCACCTTGGAGCGCCCGTACGGGGTCACCGGGTTCAGCGGCGCCTGCTCGTCGACGAGGCCCGCACCAGCCGCGCCGTAGAGGCTGCACGAGGACGAGTAGAGGAACCGCCGAACCCCTGCCGCCTTGGCGGCACGGGCCAGGCGGACGGAGGCGGCGTGGTTGATCTCGTAGGTCACCTCCGGGTTGAGGTCGCCGACTGGGTCGTTGGAGACGGCCGCCAAATGGATCACCGCATCGAAGCCCGCGAGGTGATCCGCCTCGACGTCGCGGATGTCCAGGTTCAGCTCCGGAACGTCGAATCCGCGCTCGCCGAGGGCGCAGTCCCCGAATAGGGAAGAGTCGAGGCCGACGACCTCATGCCCGGCGTCGCGCAGAACCGGCACGAGCGCGTACCCGATGTAACCGTCGTGGCCTGTTACGAGGGTCCTCATCCGTTCTTAGCGTTGAAGCACCTCGGAGTAAACGTTGCTGGAAGACGGAAGTTCACCACGACCGGTGATCACGGCGCCGATCCGGGGCCGTGACGCGGAGCAGGCGGCGTCGCGGCGCGCCACGCCGGCGCTCGACGCCGCCACGATCGTCCTGCTGCCGGCTCTGACGGTCTACCTGGGCCTCAACGCGGGGGGCTATTTCGCCGGCGACACCGGTTGGGCCGCGGCAGTGTTGGCGGTGGCGCTGGCAGGCCGGATCGCCGTATCTGGCGGACCGCTCGCCAATCGCGGCTGGCCGCTGGCGGTGGCGGGGACGGGCTTGGCCCTGCTCGCGACCTGGACGCTCGTCTCAGCGAGCTGGTCCGAGGACCAAGGGGTGGCGTTGCTCGAGTTCGACCGGGTGTTGCTGTACCTCCTCGTCCTGCTGCTGTTCGGCTCACTTGGAGACCCCCGCTCCGCGCTTCGCTATCTGCCGGCGGGGTTCGCGGTTGTGGCGGTGTTCCTGTGTGGCATCGGGCTCGCCAGCCGGACGCTCCCCGATCTGTGGTCGTTTGCCCCGGCGAGCGACGGCAAGCTTGCCTACCCGATCAGCTACTCGAACGGCCTCGGCATCCTCGCCTCCCTCGGCGTCGTCGCGTGCCTTCATCTCGCGAGCTGGGAGCGGGAACACCCGGTGGTGCGCCTGCTCGCCGCCGCCGCGATCCCCCTGCTTGCCGCCACCCTTGCGCTCACCAGCTCGGACGGCGCCGTGGTCGCGGGCGCGGCGGGCGCGGTGCTTTACGCCGTCCTCGGGCGTCCGCGGGGCCTACTGGCCGCGCTGATCGCCACGGCGCCGTTCGTCGCGCTCGCAGTCCACGCGGCCGTGGGGGCGGACCTGGTTGCGGCGGCCGAGCCGACTACGGCCGCGGCGGCGGATGAGGGACGGGACCTGGCACGCACCGTCGGGTTCGCGATGCTGGCCTCGGCCGGCGCGCTGGGCCTGCTCATGGTTCTCGGGCGGCGCCTCGCCCGAGCGGACCTGCCGAGGCCGTCGCGCCCAGCGAGGGTCACGATCGCCCTCGCCCTGGTGATCGTGCTCGCCGCGGCGGTGACGCAGCTTCCTGACGCCGCGCGGGCGATCGGCGATGAGCTCGAGGGAACCGGGCCCGGCGCCGGCGATCGCTCCGCGGTCGCCGTCCTCGATGGCCAGAACCGGATCGAGTACTGGCGCGTCGCACTGGACGCGTTCGAGGAGGAGCCGATCACCGGCACGGGAGTTGGCACGTTCGGCGAGCGATGGGCTCGGGAGCGTCCGTTCCCCGAGAGCGTGGACGAGGGGCACTCGCTTTACGTAGAGACGCTCGGGGAGCTGGGCTTGGTGGGCGCGGCGCTGCTCGCGCTCGTGCTGGGCGCGATTACGGCGGCCTTCGTGGCCTTCTTGCGCGGGGCCAGCCGCCCGCTCGCCGCCGCCATGCTCAGTACCGCGGTCGCGTGGTTACTTCACGCGGGCATCGACTGGGACTGGGAATTGCCGGCGGTCACGGTGTGGATCTTTGCTTTCGGGGGCTGCGCGCTCGCCGCGTGGGCGCGGCGGGAGGCGGGCCCCCATCGGACCTCGCTGCGGCTGCGGATCGTGCTCACGGCGGGGTGCCTCGCGCTGGCGGTCACGCCCGCAACGGTCGCAATGTCCCAGTCGCACCTGGACGAGGCCGTCTCCGCGCTGCTGCGCTACGACTGCGCTCGGGCCGAGTCTCTCGCCGCTTCCGCGAGCAGGTTGGTGTCAGCCCGCGCCGAGCCGTACGAGGTGCTCTCCTACTGCGCCTCTCGCCGCGGCGACCACCAGCGGGCGATCTCGATGATGGGTGAGGCGATCGACCGCGATCCGGACAGCTGGGAGCTGGTCTACGGGCTGGCGCTCGTGCGGGCGGCGGCGGGGCGGGATCCGCGGGACGCCATCCGGCGGACCCTCGAGCTAAATCCTCTCGAGCCGATCGCCAATGGAGCCTCGGAGCGCCTCACGGGAGGGAACTCCCGGTCGTGGCAACGGGAGGCGGAGAGCTCACCGCTGCCGCTGCCGTGACCGACCGCGCCCATGTCATCGAACGGGCGGACGGCGAGGGCGGCCGGGCTAGATCCGGTGCGCGCGGGCGAGGGGCCGCAACGCCAGGCCGAGCAGGAGCACGATCAGGCCGGCAACCAGCATCGCCGGGGCCAGCAGGCCGGTGAAGGGGAGGCCGCCTCCGCCGGTGACCTTGCCTGAACCGGCTGTCGGGCTCTCGCCACCCGGGTCGCCGGCACCGAGTTCGTTCTGCCCGAAGGCGACGTTGGTGCCGCTGTAAGCGCCCTCGGTCGCGCCAGCAACTCCTGGAGTCCCTGGGTCCGCACCGCTCGGGGCCGCAAGGCCCAGGGACGCGACCACGCTGACAAGCGCGGCGGTTGCAGCCAGATACCGACGCCGCTCAGACTTCGCAAGCATGGACAAACCCACGTTACCTCAGCCGAAGGCCCAAAAAGGTGCCAAAAAGGGCCAAAAGCGCCCTCCGGCAAGTTAAGCCCGGCCCGAAGCGTTGATCGGTATCGGACCTAAACGGGGACTCGTCACCGGCTGCGCCGGATTCATCGGCTCCCACCTCACCCAGTCGCTGCTCGACGATGGGATCGAGGTGCTCGGAGTCGACTCCTTCCACGACAATTACGGTCGCGCTGACAAGCTCCGCAACGTCCAGCGCGTCGCGGACTGGGATGGCTTCGAGTTCGCTCCGATCGACCTCGCCCGGGGCGATCTAGACGACCTCGTCGCCGACTGCGACGTCGTCTACCACCTTGCCGCGGAGCCGGGGGTGCGGCCGAGCTGGGGACAGCGCTTCGAGTCGTACGTACGCAACAATGTGCTCGCGACCCAGCACCTGCTGGAGGCGGCGGTCAGGCATCCGGTGGAGCGGTTCGTGTACGCGTCGTCGTCCTCCGTCTACGGCCAGGCGGAGCGATTCCCAACGCCCGAGGACGAGGTGCCGCGGCCCCTGTCCCCGTACGGGCTGACCAAGCTCGGCGGGGAGCACCTCTGCCATCTCTACCACGCCAACGTCGGCATCCCGACAGTTAGCCTGCGATATTTCTCGGTCTACGGGCCGCGCCAGCGCCCGGACATGGCATTCAACATCTTCTGCCGGGCCGCGATCGAGGGCAAGCCGATCCAGGTCTTGGGCGACGGCCGACAGACGCGGGACTTCACCTACGTCGACGACGTCGTCAGGGCGACGCGCGCCGCCGCGGAGGCGCCCGCTGCAGCCGGTGAGATCTACAACATCGGCGGCGGCTCGCAGGTCAGCCTCCTGAAGACGATCGAGCTGATCGAGAGCATCGCGGGAACGAGGCTAGAAGTCGTGCACCTCGACCGAGAGCGCGGGGACGTGCACGACACCGGCGCCGACACCGGGAGAGCGCGGGCGGAGCTCGGCTTCTCGGCCGAGACCACGCTCGAGCAGGGCGTGGTCGCGGAGTTCGCGTGGGTCGAGTCGGTGGCCGACCCCGTCGCCGCCTGACGCTCACCCCCGAGGCAGGCTAGTCGCCGAACAGATCGTCCTCGGGCCGGCGCACCTCCGTGAGCGCGAAGTCCGGCTCCTGGCCGAAATCTCGGGCGAGGCGCCGGCGAAAGAGGGTGTAACGGCGCACGGCCTCGGTTCGCCTCCCGCGGCGGAGGCTGAGCTCGATGTGGCGTCGCTGGGCGTCGCTGTCGTAGGGCTCCATGTCGGCGAGGCGCCGCGCATGTCGCGCCGCCGATTCGACGTCGTCGGCGGCGAGGCGCAACTCGATCAGGGCCCGCAGGGCCCGACCGGCCAGCTCCCGCAAGCGATCGCGCTCGGCGAGGGCCCACTCGGCGTACGGCTCGTCCGCGAGGAAGTCACCGCGGTACAGGTTGGTCGCGGGCTCGAGCCTTCGCAGCGCGGCCTCGGGCTCCCCGGCGACCAGCGCCGCCAAGCCCGCCGCGACCAGCTGCTCAAACTCCGCCGCGTCGATCCACACCCGTCGCGGATTGAGGCTATATCCGCCGCGGCGCGACTCGATGAACGCGGACGGCATCCTCGGCACGCGATCGGGCTCGAGCCGGCTTCTCAGCGTGTGCACGAAGTACCGCACGGAGCTGAGCACGCGGACGTCCGCCTCCGGCCACAGTGCCTGCGCGATCTCATCCGCGTCCACGGCCTGCTGGCGGGCGCAGACGAGGTACTTGAGCACCTGGCCGGGCCGGCGCTCGATCCACTGACCGCCGATCGATCCCGTGGCGGCGTTCTCGACCCTCGTCTGGCCGAGCGCGAAGATCCGGAGCCGAGGATGCGGATACGGCGATGCGCCGGCCCGTCCGGGATCTGCCTCGTCTGCCGGTCTCAGGTGGAAGATCGCGCCGCCGTCGGCCCCCAGCGGCGACACCGTCACCCAGGCCGCCTCGGTCGAGCTTTCCGGTGGCAGCTCGACGCGGACCTCGTCCATGGGTCCCGAACCCGCCAGCGCCTCCTGGGTCAGGCAGGCGTTCTCATCCGCGCCCTCGCTGCGCCCGGCCAGGTTGCAGATCAGATCGCAGCAGGTGAGCGGTTGTCGCGAGGGACCGAGGCTTCCGCCGAGCAGCAGCTCCCGACCGGTCCGGTTGACGGCCAGGACCGCGCCAGAGCTGTTGACCGTGAACAACCCGTAGGGGATCTGATCGAAGAGGTCATCGATCGTTTCTTCCCAGGCACCCGCCCAGGGACCAAATGGCCCACCCTGCGTCCCCTCGGACGCGTTCGGGGTTCCCAATCGAGCTCCAATCCCCAACCCGCCCCGCACTCCAGGACCCCCGAACCCAGGGCCGGCGGCGGGCTGTCTCTCGGTCAGCCTGTCGGCCTACTTCTACCCCATCCCGCGCAGGGGCGTCAAGCGCAGGGCCGGCCCGCCTAACGCTGAGCCAACAAGAGCTTCTGTCGCATCCAAGCCTGGTCTAACAGCGAGCCCGATCTCGGGCAAGCGCCGCGTTTCTAGGGTCGGCCGCAGACAGGGAACCCACGAGACACCGGGGGTGTCGACTTTGGCGACCGAACATGCCACGCGCACCGAGGAAACCCCTACCCCGCCGGTCTTCCGCATCCGGCGTTCACTGGACGAGGAAGACGGGCCGGGGCGAGCTCGTCTACGGCGGGTAATCGCCCGCGCGCAGGACGGAGACCGGGGCGCGCTCCACGACCTCTACGAGCGCTATGCGAGCAACGTCTTCAGCTACGTGCGAACGATCGTCCACGACGAGCACGAGGCAGAGGACGTCACGCAGCACGTGTTCACGAAGCTGCTGACGAGGATCGATAGCTACGAGGAGCGATCGGTGCCCTTCGCCGCCTGGCTGTTGCGGATCGCTCGCAACTGCGCGATCGACCATGTGCGCAGCAACCGCGCGATTTGCTGCGAGGACGTGGCGGCCGTCGATCGGCGCGCCTACGACGAGATCGCCGCCGACCGGCGCCACGCGATCGAGGAGGCGCTGAGATCGCTCCCCGACGGTCAGCGACGAGTGGTCGTCCTGCGACATGTGATCGGGCTCTCGCCGCGCGAGATCGCGACGCAGATGGGCAAGACCGAGGGGGCGGTGCACACGCTCCATCACCGCGCGCGACGCAGCCTTCGCAGGGAGCTGGTGCGTCGTGATACGGCGCCCGTGGCGAGGCCGCGCCACCCGGCTGCTTCCGCCGCCGCGTAGGCCCGTAAGAAGGGCCGCTCGCCGTGCGTAAGTCGTGCGGTGGTGAAGAACGTTCAGGTGGACCGCGGAGCGGGTGCGAACGGTGCTCCGGTGGCGGTGGCGATCGTCGCCGAGGAGGCCCCGATCAGGCAGCGTCTAGCCAAGCTATTGGCCGCCGACGGATTGACGGTCGCGGCACGTGTGAGCCGTCCCGAGCGCATACTCGAAGGGTTCGCCGACGGCCGCGAGGTCTTGGTCGTGCTCTGCTGCGATCCGGACCTCGCGCCAGCGTCGATCCGGGCGGTTCGCCGCGGAGCGCCCGAGGCCAGAGTGGTGCTCGTCGCCGACCAGACTTGGACCGGCCGTGCCGTTCGGTCCGCGGTCCGCGCGCAGGCCGATGCGGTCGTCTACAGCGACCAACTCGGGGAGGCGCTGGGCCCGAGCATCCGCGCAGTGATCGCCGAGCAGGTCGTGTTCCCGCGCCGGGGGCGCCACCAGCTGGAGATCCCGGCGCTCACATACCGCGAGCGGCAGGTTCTTCGCCTCGCGGCGCAGGGGCGAACGAACGACGAGATCGCCGGCCGGCTTTATCTCGCCACCAGCACCGTAAAGAGCCACCTCACGTCGGCCTTCGCCAAACTCGCGGTGCGGTCTCGGAGCGAGGCGGTCGCGCTCGTCTCCGACCCGGATGAGCCCGTCGGACGGACGATCCTTGGCGCGCGAGCGGGGGACGCGCAGGCGCTTCCGGGGAGCTAGTCCTGCTCACTGAGGCTGCCCCCCGCGACGTGCCCCTGGTCGATCTCCAGCGCCAGAACGCGGAGCTCTTCGATGAGTTGAGGGCGGCGCTCGACGACGTCGTCAGGCGCAACGATTTCATGCTCGGCGAAGAGGTCGAGAAGTTCGAGCGGGAGTTCGCGGGCTTCTGCGAGGCGCGCGACGCCGTCGGCGTCGCGTCCGGCACCGCGGCGCTGGCCCTGGGGCTGAGCGCGGCCGGGATCGGCCCCGGGGACGAGGTCATCGTCCCGGCCCACGCCGCGATCACCTCCGCTCTCGGAGTCCTGCACGCCGGCGCGACGCCCGCGCTCTGTGACGTGCGCGCAGACACCGGCCTGATCGACGTCGGCTCCGCCTCCGAGCTGGTGAGCGACCGAACGGCCGCGGTGATCGCCGTCCACCTCTACGGCCAAGTCTGCGACATGCACGAGGTGCGCGCGTTCGCGGATAGGCACGGCCTGCTGGTGATCGAGGACGCGGCCGAGGCCCCCGGCGCCCGTTTCGCGGGCTCCAGGGCCGGCTCGTTCGGCGATTTGGCCACGTTCAGCTTCCATCCGCGCATGAACCTGGGCGCGCTCGGCAACGGCGGCGCCGTGAGCACCGACGATCCGGCAATCGCCGAGCGCGTGCGCCGCCTGCGCGACCTGGGCCGCGGAGGCAGCGCGGAGCATGTCGAGATCGGCTTCGAGGGCGGCCTGCACGGGATCCAGGCCGCCGTGCTAAGGGTCAAGCTTCGCCACATCGAGAGGAAGAACTCGGCGCGGCGCGCATGGGCGGGGATGTATCGCGCCCTCCTGCCCCGCGACGTGATCGCGCTCTGGGAGGACCCACGTGGCGAGTGCGTCTACCACCTGTTTCCGATTCGCATCCCGGGCCGGGACTCGGTCCTAGGGGCACTTCGGCGCGAGGGGATCGCCGCCGGCGTACCGCACTGGCCGCCCCTTCATTCCCAGCCGCCGCTGGTCGGCTATCGGCTTCCACGGGTTGGGGTGGCGGCGACCGAGGAGTGGAGCCAGGAGGCGCTTTCGCTGCCCATGTTCCCCGAGCTCAGCGTCGACGAGGTCGCCTTGGTCGGGGACGCGCTGGCGGCGGTCTTGGACTGAGACCTCCCTCAGGTCTCCCCGCTAATCACTAGCCCCATTGAGGTAATTACCTACCCAGGAGCGGTGAAACCTGCGCTCCTTTACAGCCTGGAACATTGCTAGAGCTCACGCGCCGGGATAGTTTCGGCCGATCCACTTGGGCTGCGCAGAAGGGGTTCTTTCGACCGAAATTGGGTGTTATTTCGGACCCTCGGGGTAGTCGATGCGGATCAAATCGGAGCAACTACGTCAATCTGGGGAGGCCGAGTAGCACGGCAACAAGGGCGCGAGAATCCGTTGTTCGCCGAGGGTGGCAGCCGCGGCGTGCGCCGAGCGAGGGGCCCAGCCGGCGCAGCCTGTTTTACCGCTTCCCGTACGGCCTGGCCCTCGTCGATGGGGCGGGCCGGATCCTGGAGCTGAACGCGCGCTCGGCCGAGCTCCTGAGCGTTGACCGGGAGCGCGTTCGCGCCGCCGAGGCGACCTGCTGCGAGGTGATCTGCGATCGCGCGCCCGCGAGCCGGGAGGCGGGCTGCTTCACGCGGCACGCGCTCGAGATCGACGGGGAGGCGACGAACGAGCTCCAGATCGATATCGATGAAGGGGGCGGCCGCCGTTGCGTCTGGGTGGCGGCGACTAGCGTCGACAAGGGACGTGCTCGGGTGCTCCTCCATCTCAGACCGGGCCCGGCGCTCGAGCCTCGGGGCCAAGCCGCCCCCGACCGTCCGCCGGCGTCGGGGCTTCGAATTCACACCCTGGGTGGCTTCAGGATCGAGAGCCCCGAGGCCCGGATCGACGGGGAGTGGATCAAACAGCGCCCCGGACAGCTGCTCAAGTACTTGATCTGCGAGCGCTCGCGCACCGTCGCCAGCGAGCAGATTGCCGAGGCGCTATGGCCGAACGCCGACCAGCGCAAGGCCCTGACCCGAGTCCGTCAGTACGTCCACCAGCTTCGCTCCAGCCTCGAGCCCGACCGCGGCCGGTCAGCTTCCGCATACGTCGCTACCCGTCGCGGGGGATACGCGCTAGTCGACGCCTGGATCGACGCGGACGAATTCGAGTCCCGGGCGGAGAGCGGGCTCGACGCCTTGGCACAAGAGGACGTCTGGCGCGCCCGTGAGGACCTCTGCGCCGCCCGTGATCTGTACCGAGGCGATTTCCTCGCCGAGGACCACTTCGCAGAGTGGGCGCTGGCGGAGCGCGATCGGCTCCGCGAGCTGGCCTCGCGCGCGCTCCGCCCACTGGTCCAGATCGAGCTCGAGAGCGGCCGGATCGAGGCTGCCGCCGATCGAGCCCGCGAGCTGATCGGGATGGAGCCGTTCGACGTCGACGTCTGCCGCAGCTACCTCAGGCTCTGTCTCCGGCTCGGCCGTCGAACCGAAGCCGTCCGCCAGTACTCGCTGCTCCGCAATCGGATGCGTGAGTTCTTCGACGAGGAGCTCGACTTCGCGCTAGCAGACCTCGCTGCGGCCGCCTAGCTCGCTGCGTGCTGCCGGCGGCTAGAGATCGATCCGTAGAACAGCATCTGCGGGCCGGTTGAACTGCCGCCCGTCGGCGTAGGGGTGGAGCTAGCCCAGGCGCCCCTTGAGCGCCTCGAGCTGCGCGCTGATCTCGTCCGGCAGGTCGTCGCCGAAGCGGGCCAGGTGCTCCTCAACCTGGGGCAGCTGGGCGCGCAGCGCGTCCGCGTCGACGTGGAGCAGCTCGCGCATGGCCTCCGGGCCCAGCTCGAGCCCGTCGGTGTCGATCTCGCCCTCGGCCGGGACGAGGCCCATCGGAGTCTCAACCGTCTCCCCCTCGCCCGCACAGCGGCGGAAGATCCACTCCAGGACCCGGCTGTTCTCGCCGAAGCCCGGCCAGATGAACTTGCCCTCGGCGTCCTTGCGGAACCAGTTGACGAGGAAGATCCGCGGCATCTCGTTGGGATGCTGGCGCGCCATCTCCAGCCATACGCCGAAGTAGTCGGCGATGTTGTAGCCGCAGAACGGCAGCATCGCCATCGGGTCGAAGCGCAGCTCGCCGACCGCGCCAGCGGCCGCCGCGGTCGTTTCGACCGACATCGTGGAGCCGAGGAAGACGCCGTGCTCCCAGTCGAACGACTCGGTGACCAGGGGCACGACCGTCGCCCGGCGTCCACCGAACAGGAACGCGTCGATCGGCACCCCATTCGGGTCCTCCCACTCGGGCGCGATCGACGGACACTGGGCGGCTGGGGTCGTGAAGCGGGCATTCGGGTGCGCGGCTGGCTCCTGGCGGTCGGGCGTCCAGTCGTTGCCCTGCCAGTCGAGCGCGTGGTCGGGGACCTCGCCGGTCATCCCCTCCCACCAGATGTCGCCATCGTCGGTCAGCGCGCAGTTGGTGAAGATCGTGTTCCGCTCGATCGTCGCCATCGCGTTCGGGTTCGTCTTGTGGCTGGTGTTCGGCGCGACGCCGAAGAAGCCCGCCTCCGGGTTGACCGCGTACAGGCGCCCGTCGTCACCGAACTTCATCCAGGCGATGTCGTCGCCGATCGTCTCCGCCTGCCAGCCCTCGAGGGTCGGGATCAGCATCGCCAGGTTGGTCTTCCCGGATGCCGAGGGGAAGGCTCCCGTGACGTACCTGACTTGACCCTCGGGCGAGGTCAGCTTCAGGATCAGCATGTGCTCGGCAAGCCAGCCCTCGTCGCGGGCCATCACCGAGGCGATCCGCAGGGCGAAGCACTTCTTGCCCAGCAGTGCGTTGCCGCCGTAGCCCGAGCCGTATGACCAGATCTCGCGCGTCTCGGGGAAATGGACGATGTACTTGTTGTCGGGGTTGCAGGGCCATGGGACGTCGGCCTCCCCCGCGTCGAGGGGAGCGCCGACGGAGTGCAGGCACGGCACGAAGTCGCCCTCGTCGCCGAGCGCCTCTAGCGCTCCCGTGCCGATCCGGGTCATGATCCGCATCGAGGTCGCCACGTAGGCGCTGTCGGTGAGCTGGACCCCGATGTGGGCAATGTGTGAGCCCAGCGGCCCCATTGAGAACGGCACCACGTACATCGTCCGGCCGCGCATCGCGCCCTTGAACAGGCCCGTGAGCGCCTTGCGCATCTCCGCCGGGTCTTGCCAGTTGTTCGTTGGGCCTGCGTCCTGCTCGCGCTCAGAGCAGATGAACGTTCGGTCCTCCACCCTGGCGACGTCACCGGCATCCGATCGAGCCAGATAGGAGTTGGGCCGCTTGGCGTCGGAGAGCTTGGTGAACGTGCCAGCGTCGACCAGCGCCTGGCAGAGGCGGTCGTACTCCTCGGCCGAGCCGTCGCACCACTGAATCGAATCCGGCTGGGTCAGCTCCGCGGCCTCCTCCACCCAGGAGATCAGCATCGCGTTGTTCGTCGGAACCTCCGTGGCGGCGCTCGTCTCAGTCAAGTTGTTGCTCAACTCCTTTCTGCGCGGTAACTGCCGTCTACCCGCCTCGATCCCCCGGGCACAGGTGGGGCATTGTGTCGCAACCGGCGGCCCGCGCGCAGTCGGCACCGGTTTGGCGCTTGGCTGAGCGGGATCGAGCCGGGCACCGCCCGCCTCCGCTAGGGTTCCGCGCCGCCACGCCGCGATGCGCTTCTACGAGTACGAGTCACGACGGATAGTCGAGCGCGCCGGAATCCCAGTCACCGACTACGGGTTCTGCACCACCGCCGACGAGGCCCGCGCCGCCGCCGAGCGGATCGCCGCCCCGACCGTGGTCAAATCGCAGGTCCTGACCGGGGGGCGCATGAAGGCGGGTGGGGTCAAGTTCGCCGAGACGCCCGATGAGGCCGCAGAGCACGCCGCCGCGATCCTGGAGCTCGTGATCGGGGGGCACATGCCTGTTGGGGTGCTGGTCGATCCCAAGGCCGAGGTCGCCCAGGAGTACTACGCGGCCGTGCTCTGGGACGGGCGCGCAAAGCGGCCGATGATGCTCTTCAGCGATATCGGCGGGATCGACATCGAACAGGTCGCCGAAGAGCACCCCGACCACGTCGGCCGCGCCCACCTCTCGAACCTTCACCCGATCTCCGACTTTGAGGCCAAGCAGGTCGTGTCCCGGGTGGGAATGACCGGCTCGGAGCTCAACCGCGCCACGACTGTGCTCGCGCGCCTCGCCGGCCTCCAGCGCGAGCACGATTTGACCCTGGCCGAGATCAACCCCCTCGCGCGCCTCGACGACGGCTCCTTCGTCGCCCTCGACGCCCACGTGGAGATGGAGGACGAAGCCGTCGCGCGCCAGAAGGGCGTCCTCGCCGAGCTCGGCATCGACTCGGAGGAGCCGCGCGAGCTGTACGAGCCGAGCGAGTTCGAGCGCAACGTCAAGGCGATCGACGCCGCCGACCACCGCGGCGTGATCCAGGGCAAGGACCACGGCTTCGACGGCGACCTCGGCCTGGTCATCGGCGCCGGCGGTGGCTCGCTGACGCTAACCGACGCGGTCCGAAGCCAGGGCGGCAGGCCCGCCAACTACGCTGAGATCGGGGGCAACCCGTCGGTGGCCAAGGCGAAGGGCCTGGCGATCGAGGTTCTGCGCAAGGAGGGCGTCGACAAGCTCGCGGTGATGATGTCGATCGTCTCCAACACCCGGGTGGACATTGTCGCCCGCGGTGTGATCAAGGCCTGCCTCGAGCTCGGCAAGGACCCGGCGGACACGATCGCGATCTTCCGCATCCCGGGCGCCTGGGAGGAAGAGGGCTACAAGATCCTCGACCGCTACGGCGTCGAGTACTGCGACCGGTCGGTTTCGATGTGGGAGGCGGCCCACAGGGCCGTCGAGAAGGTCCAGGGCTCATGAGCATCCTGCTCGGCGAAGACTTCACGTTCATCGTCCAGGGGATCACGGGTCGCGAAGCAGTGAACCTGACGCGCGAATGCCTGGACTACAGCTCGAAGATCGTGGGAGGCGTGACCCCCGGCCGCAAGGGGCGCGACGTCCATGGGGTGCCCGTGTTCGACACCGTGGAGCAGGTGGTCGAGCACCACGGCAGCCCGCCCGCCGGGTCCGTGGTCACGGTCCCCCCCGCGTTCACCAAGGACGCGGTCTTCGAGGCGATAGAGAACGGCATCGGGCTCATCGTCGTCGTCACCGAGCGCATACCGCGGCGCGACGTGGCCGAGATGGTGGAGCTCGCCAACCTGCGCGGGGCCAGGATCATCGGGCCCAACTGCCTCGGCGTGATCGTGCCCGGCGTCGCCAAGATGGGCGGGATCGGCGGCCCGGCGAAGGATGCGGCGAAGGCCTACACGCCGGGCCCGGTTGGCGTGATGTCTCGCTCGGGCGGCATGACCACGGAGATCTCCTCGACCCTGACCGCCGCGGGCCTCGGCGTGTCGACCGCGGTCTCGATCGGCGGCGACGCGATCATCGGCTCCACGTACGCGGAGCTGATGCCGCTGTTCGAGGCCGACGAGCAGACGGAGGCGATCGTGATCTACACCGAGCCGGGCGGCCGGATGGAAGCCGAGCTCGTCGACTGGCGCGAGCGCGCGAGCTCCGAGCTTCCGACCGTCGCCTTCATGGCCGGCCGTTTCATGGACGACGAGGAGATGCAGGGAATGAGCTTCGGCCACGCCGGGACGATCGTCGAGGGCAAGGAGGACTCGGCGACGGAGAAGATCGCCCGGCTCGAGGCGGCGGGAATCCCCGTCGTGGAGCGCATCGATGAGATCCCTCACGCGGTCAAGCAGCGGCTGAGGGTGACGCCCTGATGCCGGACGCGCAGGCGATGCACGGCGTCTTTATCGCGGTCGACGTGGACGGATCGGTCGCGTCCGATCCCGAGCTGGCGAAGCAGCTCGAGGAGGTGTGCCCGGTCGACATCTTCCGCGACGCGGGCGGCCGGGTCGAGACCGTCGAGGAGAACCTCGACGAGTGTGTCCTGTGCAAGCTGTGCATCCAGGCGGCGCCGCCCGGCACGGTCCGGGTGAAGAAGCTCTACGACGGAACCGAGCTCAGCCGCTGAGGCCAACGATCACGTCGTTGCCCGCCGGTCCACGCACCCTGAAGTCGACCGCTTGCGCGGCGGCCGGCACGGCAAGCGCCGCTCCAAGCGTCAGTCCGGTTCCTGCCTTAATCCGCCTGCCGATGGTCTCGTCCTCCCTGGGTTGCGGCGAGCCGCGATCGGCTGCGACCATAGTCCGCCCGATCCGGCTATGTCAACCGAGTACAGACCCTCGATCACGCGTCCGATCTTCGTCGTGGGCCCGCCGCGATCCGGAGCGGCGGCCGTCGTCGGCGCCCTCGCACGCGCCGCTGGAGTCGCGCTTTCGGGCGGTGACAACCGGAGCGTCCTGGACGACCTCCCGGAGCTGCACCCGTCGCAGCGCGACTGGGACAGCAACCGGCTGACGGTCGCGGACGCGACGCCCGAGATCGTCGCCAGGGTTCACGAGTCAATCCGTCCCCGCGAGGTGAACGGCGACCACCCGGTTCGCCCGCTCGACGGAAAGCCCAAAAACGCGCTGCGCGTTCCGTTCCTCAGCGCGGTTTTCCCCGATGCGACCTTCGTCTACGTCTACCGCGACCCGCGCGAGAGCCTGGGCGAGATCGCCTCCGATTGGAAATCGGGCTCGATCGTCACCTATCCGGAGCTGCCGGATTGGGATGGCCCTCCGTGGTCGTACCTCCTGGTTCCCGGTTGGCGAAGCCTGAGCGGCCGGCCCCTTGCCGAGATCGTCGCCGAGCAGTGGGCCATGGCAACGCGCACGCTGCTCGACGACCTCGAAAACCTCCCGGCGGAGCGCTGGTGCGTCACGGATTACAACAACCTCCTGGAGGACCCAAAGCGCGAGCTCGATCGACTGTGCGGGTTCCTCGGCATCGAGGCCGATCAGGAGCTCTCCGCTCCCCTTCGCGCCGCGCGCCACGAGCCCACCGCCCAAGCCACGACGCCACTGACAGCGCCCGAGGAGATCGAGGCCGTGCTGACGCACACCGACGACGTCGCCCGGCGCGCGCGCGACTGGCTGGCCCAACAGCCGGGGTCCGGACGCCCGAAGCCGAGCTCCGCCGACTCACCGCTTCGCAGCGTCTACACGGGCAGCCTGCCGCCACTGCTCGACCGCATGGACAGCTCGCTGCTGATCTCCACGTACCAGACCGGCAAGCTGATCTGCGCGCGCTACGACCAGGGTCGCGTCAACACCCACTTCCGCAACTTCGACAAGCCCATGGGGCTGGCGGTCCATCAAGGTCGGTTCGCGCTGGGCACGCGAACCGAGGTCTGGGATTACCGCAACATGGCCGAAGCGGCGCCCAAGATCGAGCCCGAGGGAAAGCACGACGCTTGCTTTCTGCCGCGGAACCGCCACTACACAGGCGACATCGCGATCCACGAGATCGCCTTTGCCGAGGGGGAGCTGTGGCTGTGCGCGACGAACTTCTCCTGTCTCGGAACGCTCGACGCCCATCACAGCTTCGTGCCCCGCTGGAAGCCACCCTTCGTCACCGAGCTCCTGCCCGAGGACCGCTGCCACCTGAGCGGAATCGCCGTCGTCGATGACGCGGTTCGCTACGTCACGGCGCTTGGGGCCGCCGACGAGCCCGGCGGCTGGCGCGAGCGCAAGGCGAACGGCGGGATCCTGATCGACGTCGAGTCGGGCGACACGGTGCTCGCCGGCCTTTCGATGCCGCACTCGCCGCGCTGGCACGATGGTCGCCTCTTGCTGCTCGAGTCGGGGAAGGGCACGCTGGCGGTCGCCGACCTCGACAGCGGCGAGGTCGAGACGGTGGTCGAGCTCCCGGGGTTCACCCGCGGGCTCGCCGTGGCCGGGCCGCTGGCGTTTGTGGGCCTCTCCCAGGTGCGCGAGACCGCCACCTTCGGGGGCCTGCCGCTGACCGAGCGCCTCAACGAGCGACTCTGCGGCGTCTGGGCCATCGACCTCTCCACAGGCTCCATCGCCGGCTTCCTCCGCTTCGAGGAGCTGGTGCAGGAGATCTTCGACGTCGCGATCCTGCCGGGTCTGCGGTATCCCGAGATCGCGGAGGCGGGGAGTGAGGCAGTCAGCTACTCGTTCGCCCTCCCTGAGGCCGGAGGTCGCGTGGGCGCCCCCGCGGAGCGATGAACTTCATCGAGGACGTGCTGGAGCGATTCCCGGCGTCTAAGCCGGCCTTGCTCGGGATCGATGCGGCGGGCGAGCGGCGGGTCTGGTATTTCGGCGAGCTGATCGCCCGGTCGGCCGGTCTCTCCGGTGCCTTTGCCGCCCGTGGGGTCGGTCGCGGCGACGCTGTGATGACGCTGGTGGGCAACCGTGTCGAGTGGGTACTCACCCTGCTCGCCTGCTGGCGAATGGGCGCCGCGGCGCTGCCCTGCAACACCCAGCTACGCCGCCACGATCTCGCCCATCGAGCGCGCGTCGTCAACCCCGCGCTGTGCGTCGGTGCCGAGGAGCTGCTCGCGGAGCTTCCCGACGGGATCCCCTACATGACGATGGCGGAGGTGGCTGACTCGCTGGACGAGGACAGGCCCCAGGAAACGCCTGCATCGATTGCAAGCGTGGACCCGGACGACCCGGCCCTGATCGTGTTCACCTCGGGGACCACGGGCGAACCGCGCGGCGTGTTGCACGGGCAGCGTTACCTGCTCGGGCAGCGGACACAGGCCGAGCACTGGCTCGGCGCGCGCGACGGCGACCTCGCCTGGTGCACGACTGCCACCGGCTGGTCGAAGTCGGCTCGAAACGTGTTCCTCGCCCCCTGGCTGTGCGGCGCAGCGGCCCTCCTCCACGACGCCCGATTCGACCCCGCGGAGCGCCTGGAGTTGATCGAGCGCGAGGGAGTCAACGTCCTCTGCCAGGCGCCGACGGAGTACCGGATGCTGGCCAAGCGGACCGAGCTGCATCCACTGCCCTCGGTGCGGCGCCTGGTCTCCGCGGGCGAGGCGCTCAACGGGGAGATCATCGAGGCGTGGCGGGCCGCCGCAGGCCTCGACATCCACGACGGCTACGGGCAGACCGAGACCGGGCATCTGACCGGCAACCTGGTCGACGAGGAGGTTCGCGACGGCTCCATGGGCCACGCGCTGCCGGGGTTCGAGCTCAGGGTCGCCGCGCCCGGGAGCGGCGGCGCGACGGGGGAGCTCCAAGTCCGGTCCGAGACCTGCCCCACCTTCTTCACCCGCTACATCGACGGAGGGGGCTTCGACGGCGAGTGGTGGCACACGGGAGACATCGTTCGCGAGGACTCCGACGGCTACCTCTGGTTCGAGGGGCGGTCGGACGACCTGATCCTCTCGGCGGGCTACCGGATCGGCCCTTTCGAGGTCGAATCGGCGCTGCTCAGCCATCCCGTGGTCGCTGAGGCGGCCGCCGTGCCCGCCCCGGATCCCGAGCGGGGCGCGGTGGTGCGCGCGGTTGTGGTGCTTCGAGAGGGCTCGCCGAGCGAAGAGCTCGCGCGAGAGCTTCAGGAGCACGTCAAGCGCGTGACGGCGCCCTACAAGTTCCCGCGCATTGTCGACTTCGTCGACGAGCTCCCGCGCACCGCGAGCGGGAAGGTCAAGCGGGCGGAGCTTCGCTGAGCGAGGGCTCCCCAGCCGGCGATCGACGCCTGAGCTACAGGCGGGCTGCGTTCGGCGGTGTTTTCGCCGTCACGCTCCTCGGCCTGCTGTCCATCGGGGCCACGCTTCCGGTGCTGCCGCGCTACGTCAAGGGCGAGCTGGGCGGCGGGGACATCGAGGTCGGAATCGTCACCGGCGCCTTCGCGATCACGGGCCTGGCCTGTCGGCCGCTCGCCGGACACCTCGCCGACCGCCGCGGGCGGAAGGTGGTCGTGGTCGGAGGCGCGCTATTGACCGCGGCAGCGGGCCTCCTGTACTTCCTGCCCGCGGGCGTCACTGGGCTGATCGTTGCCCGCCTGTTCCTGGGTGCCGGAGAGGGTTCCGTCTACACGGCCGGCTCCGCCTGGGTGGTGGACATGGCGCCCCCGGATCGCCGCGCGCGGCTGATCGGGCTCTACGGGCTCGCGATCTGGGGCGGGCTGACCCTCGGCCCGCCGATCGGCGAGCTGATCCTCCGGGCCACCAGCTTCGAGCTTGTGTGGGCGTTCGCCGCAGCCGCCCCGTTGCTCGGCGCTGTGATCGCGGCGCGGATTCCGGAGGCGTTTCAGCCGAGCGAGGGAGCCGAGTTCGAGCGGCGGCTCGTGTCGCCCGAGGCGCTTCGGCCGGGCCTTGGCCTGTCGCTGTCGATCGTGGGCTACGCGGCGGTCGCCGCTTTCATCGTGCTTCACCTCGATGAGCGGGGCATCGGGCACGGCGCGGAGATCTTCACCGCGTTCGCGGCGACAGTGGTGGCCACGAGACTAGTCGGCGGAGGGCTGCCCGACCGAATTGGTCCGCTGCGGTGCGTTGCAGCCGCAGGACTGATCGAGGCCGCCGCGCTCGTCACCGTCGGCGCCGCTCACTCGCTTGGTGTCGCGATCGCCGGCGCGATCGCCATGGGCGCGGGATTCTCGATCCTCTTCCCCTCGCTCGCTCTGGTTGTGGTCAACCGCGTGCCCGAGGAGCGGCGCGGGGTTGCGATGGGAACGTTCACTGCATTCTTCGACCTCGGCATGGGCGTCGGCGGCCCGCTGGTGGGGGCGGTGGCCGCGCTCGGCGGCTACGAGGCGGCGTTCCTCCTCGCGGCGCTCTGCGCGCTTGGAACCGTCGCGGTTGCAGCTTCCCTCAGAACAGCGCCGTCTGCCGGGGGGCGCGCTCCGAGCGACCTTCCGCAGACTCGGTAGCCGTCTTCTCGGTCGCCTTCCTCCTGGATCCGCGCATGCGGCCGCGCGTGCCGCCGATGTCGCGTGTCCGCCGCCCGTCCTGGATCATTCCCGAGAGTCGGTCGCTCTCGGCTCGCCGCATGTAGGCGCCACGCACGTAGAGCTCCTCGTAATGGGGAACCAGATCCGGCCGGTACTGCCGCAGCCAGTCGAACCAGATCTCCTTGACCTCGCCGCGCAGGTGCAGGGCGACCCCGCCGACGCTGCGTGCCCCCGCTTCGCCGACGAGCTCCAGCAGCTCGGAGACCTGCTCGGGCGAGTCGTTCACCCCGGGCATCAGGGGAGCGATTAGGACGCCTGTGGGGATCCCAGCCTTCACGAGCTCGACCACCGCCTCGATCCGCTTGCGCGGATGCGGAGTGTGCGGCTCGGTCGCCCGCCACGCCTTCTCCTCGAGGGTTGGGATCGAGAGGTTGGCGACGAAGTCGGTGCGCTCGACGAGCTCGCGCATCAACTCCTTGTCGCGCAGCAGCAGGGGCGACTTGGTGAGCACCGAGCACGGGTTGGAGAAGTCCCGCATCGCCTCCCAGATCCCCTCCATCAACCGGTAGCGGCCCTCGACCCACTGATAGGGGTCGGTGTTGGTGCCGAGGGCGATGTGATCGCCCTTCCACGACGGCTTGCCGAGCTCGGCGCGAACAAGCTCGGGCGCGTTTACCTTGACCACGATCTCGCGCTCGAAGTCCTCGCGGGCGTTCAGGTCGAGATACGTGTGGGTAGGTCTAGCGAAGCAGTAGACCCGCTAAGACGCACGCGTGGGTGCAGCCGCGATACGGGTTGATCGTGTAGCGAAACGGCATCCGCGAGCGCTTCGGCACCGCGTTGATCGCCGAGCGTGCCTCTACCTCGTGGAAGCGGATGCCGACCGCCTCCGGAGCGTCAAAGGTCCGCACAACCGACTCACCCAATCCCGGTAGCAGCCCCTGCGTGCTGGCTCCCTTCTCCAGGTTGTCCCATCGCACGAACACATGTTCGCACAACTGCCGGACGGAGCAGCGGCTGCTACAGCCGCTCGAGGTCCAACTCGGCCGGAACGACCGTGAGCTCGACGAGCGAGCCCTCTCGAACGACTCGCGCGACCGCCTCCCTCTCAATGCGCTCGGCGACCATCATCCGCTGCAAGTCGGTGGCGCTCTCGACCGCCTCGCCGTCGAGCTCGTAGATCACATCGCCAACCCGCAGACTTGCGCGCTCGGCGGGGCTCCCGGGGACGATCTCCACCACCTCCACCCCGCGGTCCGAACCGGTGGCGGTGCGTGCGCGCGGCGGCAGGGGGCGCGGGCCGCCGGCGATCCCGAGATAGGCACGCCGCACGCGCCCCTCGCCGATCAGGGAGCTGACGATTCGGCGTGTCGACTCATTGATGGGCACCGCCAGACCGAGGCCGAACCCCGCCACGGCTGTGTTGACTCCCACCACCTGGCCCCGGCCGTCGGCCAGCGCCCCGCCCGAGTTGCCTGGGTTGAGCGCCGCATCCGTCTGGATCACGTTGTCGATCACCCGCAGCGCCCGGCCGGCGCGCGTTGGAAGCGCTCTGCCGAGGGCCGAAACCACACCTGCGGTCACCGAGCCCTCGAGGCCCTGCGGGTTCCCGATCGCCACCACGAGCTGACCGACTCGCAGCGACTCCGCGTCGCCCAGCTCGGCGGGCATGAGCCCACCGTCGTCGCACCGCACGACCGCGAGGTCCGACATCGGATCGCGGCCGACGACCTCAAACCGCAGCTCCCGCCCGTCGGTGAACCGCGCGACCCCGCCTCCGGGGCCGGCCACGACGTGGGCGTTGGTGAGGATGAAGCCATCGGGCGTCAGCACCACGCCGCTGCCGGCCCCCGCCGGCATCAGGCCCCGTCGGGTGCGGCGTCGCACCTGCAGGCTCGCGACCGAGTGGGCCAGGCGATCGGCGACCGCGGAGACGGCACGCGAGTAGGCGTCGAGCGCCTCGATGTCCGACACGGCCCGGTCGGAGCCCGGGGGTGCGGGGGCGGTGTTCGAGGGCTCGGCCGCCCCTTCGATCAGCGTCAAGCGGGCCATGTCCTAAGGCTAGCCGCCGTCCTGCCTCGGCCCGGCGGGTTGGAACACGGAGCTGACCAACCTGGCTGCTCGGGTGACGACCTCGCGAGGAAGCGCGTGGCCGGCGTCCGTCTCGATGTACTCGACGTCGAGGCCTCCAGCCTCGAGCAGGTCGCGGGCGCGTCGGCCGAACTCCACGGAGATGATCGGGTCCAGGCGCCCGTGGTGAATCAACACGGGCAGCCCCTGCCGGTCCTCCGAGGCGGGTCGCCATCCTTCGACGGTCGGAACGAAGCCGCTGAAGGCGAGAATCGCAGCAGGCGACGGGCGTCTCTCGCCAAGCCCCACGGCGTAGGACATAACCGCGCCCATCGAGAACCCGCCAAGCACCGTGCGTTCCCACGGGATTTGCCGCGCGGTCAGGAAACCGTCGAGGAACGAGGTCAGCGCCTCGTAGCTGCTCGCGAACGTCTCCGGGTCCGGATAGCCGACGCGAGGCACGACGTACCAGTGGCGGCCGCCGGGCGGGATCCCGGTCAGCGGGGCGCCAGGCGTGAGGCCCAGGAGCCGGCGCTCGGGGTCCAGCTCGTCGAGCAGCGGAAAGAGGTCGCGCTCGTCGGTCGCCCGGCCGTGGTTGAGGATCAGCGCCCCGTCCGGCGCCCCAGCGGGCTCGCGGACCAGGTGGACGAGCTCCGACACGGCCGCTAGGGGGCGGCCACCTGCCGGGGGTTGGTGATGGGTGTCAGCTGAGCCTCGATCTCAGCCCGGCGGTCTTCGAGGAAAGGCGGCAGCACCAGCTTCTCGCCGAGGTGCTCCGGATCCTCGTCGACGCCGAACCCGGGGCCGAGCGTCGCGATCTCGAACAGGACGCCGCTCGGCTCGCGGAAGTAGATCGACCGGAACCAGAACCGGTCGATGACGGGGGTTGGCCGTCCGCCGGCCTCGATCACGCGCTCGCGCCACCGCTCATGCTCGTCGTCCTCGGACGCCCAGGCAACGTGGTGCACGGTGCCCGCGCCCTGGATGCCGACCGCCCCCGGCGCCATGTCGTAGTTGTAGAAGGAGCCGCGCTTCGACCCGCGCGACTCCCAGCCGTCGTCCACCGGCGTGAACTCGAGGGCGCCCTGAAACAGCGCACGGCTGCGTTCTGGGTCGTCCGTGTAGGCCCGCACGGCGTGGAAGCCCTGCAGCGCCAACTCGCGGGGAACCTCCGGATGGGCGGCGATGAGCGGCTCGTCGTCGGTCTCGATCACCGCCAGCTCGAACTCGAGCCCCTCGAAGTCACGAAAGCGCAGCCAATCGTCTCCTCGCTCGCTCTCGAACCCCTCGCCGCGCAGGCGCTCGGCCCAGAAGTCGAGCGCCTCGGCCGACCCGACCCGATAGGAGATCCGGTGGATCATCCCCGCCCCCGCGCGGCCAACGGGCACATCCGGGAACTCGAAGAACGTGAGATCGGCGCCCGGGCTTCCCTTCTCGTCCGCGTAGAAGAGGTGGTAGACGCTCGGCTGGTCCTGGTTGACGGTCTTCTTGACCATGCGCAGGCCCATCACACGCGCGTAGAAGTCGACGTTGCGGGGGGCGTCCGCAGTGATGCAGGTGATGTGGTGGATACCTTCGAGCTTCATCTCGCTGCTCCCGGTGGGTGATCGGTGTGCCCTCCAAGGTACCTGTGCGGACCCACGCCAGCGAGCGCGTGGGCCCGAACCCGGCGCGGCGTATAAACTGAACCGCCACTCAGATGCCGGTCGAAGCCACAGCCCACGGAGAGTCGACGATCGACCGCGCCCGCGTCGCTGATTTGACTGAGCGCGAGAAGGCCAAGCTCGCCGAGCGCACCCCCGCCTCCAAGCAGCGCTACGAGCGCGGCGTCAAGGTGATGCCGGGTGGCGTCCCCTCCTCGTTTCAGGAGAACGACCCGTGGCCGGTGTACGTCGAGCGCGGTGAGGGCGCGCGCGTCTGGGACGTCGACGGCCACGAGTACGTCGACTTCCACAACGGCTTCGGCGTCATGTGCATCGGCCACGCCAACCCCACGGTGGGTGCCGCCGTCAAGGCGCGGATCGACCAGGGCACGCACTTCGCCGCTCCCACCGACGGCTCGATCGCCGTCGCCGAGGAGCTGGCCGACCGCTTCGGCCTTCCCCAGTGGCGGTTCACCAACTCCGGCACCGAGTCGACGATGGACGCGGTCCACCTGGCGCGCGGCGCCACGGGCCGCGACACGATCCTCAAGATCGAGGGCTCATACCACGGCCACCACGACGCCGTGATGGTTTCCGTCTATCCCGAACTCGAGGACCTCGGAGAGCGCGATGACCCGCGCTCCGTGCCGTTCGGCGCCGGGTACCCGCGGCCCCTGACCGAGCTCACCCGCGCCGTCCCCTTCAACGACGCCGAGGCGCTCGAGCAGGTGCTGGCCAAGCTCGAGGGCCAGGTTGCCGGACTGATCATGGAGCCGGCGATGATGAACATCAACATCATTCCGCCGGTCGACGGCTACCTGGAGCGCGTCCGCGAGCTCACGCGTGAGCACGGCGTGATGCTGATCTTCGACGAGGTCAAGACCGGCGCCACGATCGCCCGCGGCGGCGCCACCGCCCGCTTCGGCGTCAAGCCGGACATGATCACTCTCGCCAAGGCCACCTGCGGCGGGTACCCCGGCGGCTCGGTCGGGATGACGGAGGAGCTCGCTCGGCAGATCTCGGAGGGACGCGTTCACCAGTACGGGACCTTCAACGGCAACCCGCTGGTGATGGCGGCCGCACAGGCGACGCTGACCGAGGTGCTCACCGAGGACGCCTACGAGAAGCTGGAGAGCGCCAACAGCTGGCTGCTCAGCGCGTGCGACGACATCATCGAGCGCTACGCGCTTCCGTGCTACTCCGAGGGCCTTGGCGCCAAGGGTTGCGTGATCTTCGCCCCTGAGCCGATCCGCGAGTACCGCGACTACCTGACCAAGGTCGACGGCGACTTGTCGACCCTGGCGTGGCTCTACCACATGAACAACGGCGTGTTCATGACCCCCGGCGTGGAGGAGGAGTGGACGCTCTCGATCGCCCACACCGAGACCGATCTGCAGCGCTTCGCCGACGCGCTCGAAGCCTTCGCCCGGGACGTCACTGCGTCCTGAGGGTCCGAGCCGGAAGCGGCCACGGTGATCCGGCTCTTCCGGGCCGAGTGGTCCACCAATTGCGAGCGCGTGGGCCTGGCGCTCGCCCACAAGGGCCTCGAGGTCGAATCGGTGACCATCGACTACTCCGACCGCGGCCCGGTCGAGGAGATCAGCGGCCAGGGCCTGGTACCGGTGATCGATGACGACGGGCGGGTGGTCAACGACTCCCGCGCGATCCTCGCCTACCTCGAGGACCGCTATCCCGACCCACCATTGTTTCCGGCCGACCCAGCACGGCGGACCGAGGTCGAGCTGTTCGGCGACTGGTTCGAGCGCGTGTACAAGGCGGCTCCGAACGCCATTGAGGACGAGCTCGAGCGCGCTGATCCCGACGCGGCCCTCGTGCAGCGCTGCGGCCGCGAGATGCGCGAGCGGCTCGACGCCTTCGAGCGCCTGCTCAACGGGCGCGACTATCTCTACGGCGAGTTCGGCGCCGCCGACTGCATCGCGTTCCCGTTCCTGAAATATGCAGCGGGGCGCGACTCGGCTGATGACGAGCTCTTTCACCGCATCCTCGAAGAGCACCAGCCCGTGGGCGAGGACCACCCGCGGCTTGCGGCATGGATCGACCGCGTCGCACAGCGCCCGCGCGCCTACTGATCCGTCGGACGACTCGGCTCAGGCCAGCGCCGCGCGAGCGGACTCCAGGTCGTCGGTGACCACGACGAGCCGGGTGTTGCCGAACGTGGTGTAGGCGAGCTCGATGTTGACGTTGGCGTCGGCCAGCGTGCGAGCCGTGTCGCCCAGCGTGCCCGGCCGGTCCTCGATGTCGATCACGAGGGCCTCCCTCCGGTCGGCGACACCCATCCCCTCCCTCTCGAGCGCCTCCTGGGCCGGCACTGCCTTGTCGTCGTCGACCAGGATGTGGATGTAGCCCTTGCCCTCCCCGGTGAGCGCGCACATGCCGAGGATGTTGATGCCCGACTCGCCGGTGGTCTCGCCGAGCTTCGCGAGCTCGCCCGGCCGGTCCTCGAGGATCACGGTCAGGTCCGTGGCCACGGGACCAGCCTAATGAGGCGCGACGGACCGCGACTGCTCGCTCGCTAGCCTCAAAGCGAGACACGCATGAACCGCCTGGCCACCGAGACGAGCCCGTATCTGCTCCAGCACAAGGACAACCCGGTGGACTGGCACCCCTGGGGCACCGAAGCGCTGGGGCGGGCCGTGGCCGAGGACAAGCCGATCCTGCTCTCGATCGGCTACTCGGCCTGCCATTGGTGCCACGTCATGGAGCGCGAGTCCTTCGAGGACGAGAAGATCGCCGCGCTGATGAACGCGAGCTTCGTGCCGATCAAGCTCGACCGCGAGGAACGGCCGGACCTCGACGGCATCTACATGGAGGCCTG
>DATAFO010000038.1:0-44243 GCA_036257465.1 Solirubrobacterales bacterium
CGTGCAGTTGAGCGAGTGATGCCCCCAGGCTGAGCAGCCGTCGTAGTCGAGCTCGTACGTGCCGTCGCCGCCGATCCTCACCTCGAACGGCGAGTGCATCACCAGGTCGAGCCGCGCCTGCGCCGGCAGGGGCTCCTTGTCCTCCAGGGTGAACTCGCAGAACGCCGGCGAGCGATAGCGCCCCGGCACGGTCATCTCGCGGGTCCGCGCCTTGAACGAGCGGCGCCCCTCCTCGATCACCTCGCGCGAGAACCGCTGGAACCGTTCGATTCCCTCCTCCAGGATCACCCGCTCCACCGCCTCGCGGATCAGATGGCAGCCGGCCAGCCGCGTCTTCTCGTTGAGCAGGTAGTACATCGGCGCCCGGGTCTGGAGCTCACATCGCTTCAGATGCCACGCGGCGAGCTCGTCGTTCGAGCCGATCTTCATGCACGGCAGGCTGGTTGCGAGCCAGCTTCTGGTGCCCGGCCTCGCGGAGCGCGGGGTCGAGGACCGCCTCACCGAAGATGGCAGCACGGCGTCCGTCTCGCTCAGCGCCTTTCCGGCGGTGAGGCTCCTGTTCGACGACGGCCAGGCGCTGGGGGATCCCCCGCTTCCGATCGAGCCGGACATGGAGCTCGTTTCGAGCTCAGACAGCCTCGAGGTCACCGCCGGCGGTGGCACCGTCGCGGCCGTCCCAACAGGGCCAGTTGGCGAGCTGATCACGGCGGCGATCGTCGCCAGGCTGTAGACCTCTCGGTCGTGAGCAACGCGTCTCGAACCGCCGACGGCCTGGCCTACGAGATCACGGGCTCGGGACCGCCGGTGCTGCTGATGCACGAGGGAATCGCGGATCGGACGATGTGGGATCCGCAATGGGAGCGCTGGCGCGACCGGTTCACGCTGATCCGACACGACCACCGCGGCTTCGGCGAGTCCTCCGATCCCAGCAGCGAGTACTCGATGCACGGCGACGCGCTCGCGGTGCTCGATGCGGCCGGGGTCGATCGGGCCGCGGTGATCGGCGCCTCGATGGGCGGGCAGGCGGCACTCGACCTCGCGCTGAAGGCGCCCGAGCGCGTCTCAGCGCTGGCGGTCGTCGTGGGGACGCCCTCGGGGTGGGAGCCCATGCCGGACCTGAAGGCGCAGTTCGATGAGGTGGAGGCCGCCTATGAGCGCGCCGGCCTCGAGGGCGCGAACGAGGTCGAGCTGCGGATGTGGGTCGATGGCCCGCACCGGGAGCCGGACGATGTGGACCCGGCGGTGCGAGAGCACGTTGCGCGCATGAATTACGCCGCGCTCGAGCGTGGGGAGGAACGGGAGCGCGGTGGCGCAGAGATCGAACCCAGCGAGCTCGACCCGCCCGCGCTCGACCGGCTCGACGAGGTCAGGTTGCCCGTGCTCGTGGTCACCGGCGCGCTCGACCAGCCGAGCGTCATCGCCGGCGCGACGCGGATCGCCGCCGGGATCAAGGGCGCAGAAGCGATCGAGATCGCCGACACCGCCCACCTGCCGAATCTCGAGCGGCCCGACGAGTTCGATGCCGCAGTGCTGCCGTTCCTCGAAGCCCACCTGACCCCGGTTTAGACTCGTCGCGCACGGACGCGCGGCGACGCTGGCTCGTGCCACTCAGAGCAGGGCGTTCTCTTGGCGCCATTTCTCTACCGACTCGGGATGTTTGCGGCCCACAGACGGTGGGTCGTTCTCGCTGCCTGGCTGGTCGTGGTCATCCTGGTCGGCGCCCTTGTGCGAGGGGTGGGGGCGAACACCTCGAACAACCTCGAGCTGCCGGGCACCGACAGCCAGGCCGCGTCGGACCTGCTCGCCGAGCGCTTTTCGCCCCAGCAGAACGGCCAGAACCCGATCGTCTTCAAGGCCGAGACGGGGAAGGTGACCGCTCCGGCCAACAAGGAGGCGATCGAGTCCTCTCGAAGGGCGATCACGGCGCTCCACTACGTTGATACCGCGACCAGCCCCTTCAGCCAGCAGGGTGCGGCCCAGGTCAGCGACGACAAGCGAACCGCGTTCATTCCGGTCCTCTTGGAGATCTCCAACGAGGAGCTGACGGAGGAGAAGGCCCAGAGGGTGCTCGACGCCGCCGAGCCCGGCCGCGAGGCCGGCATGCGAGTTGCCGCCGGGGGCCAGATCGGCAGCGAGCTCTCGGAACCCGAAACCGAATCGAGCACCATCGTCGGCCTGGCGGCGGCGATGGTGATCCTCGCGTTCACGTTCGGGACGCTCGTCGCGATGGGCCTGCCGATCTTCTCGGCGGTGATCGGCCTGCTCGTCGGGCTCTCGCTCATCGGCCTCCTTGGTCACGTCACAGAGGTCCCGACGATCGGGCCGACGCTTGCAACGATGATCGGGCTCGGCGTCGGGATCGACTACGCCCTGTTCATGGTCAGCCGCTACCGGGCGCAGCGAGCCGCGGGCATCGACGTGGACGAGTCGATCGCCACTGCCGTTGCGACCTCGGGGAGCGCGATCGTGTTCGCCGGCACAACCGTCGTCCTGGCGCTGGTCACGCTGCTTGTCGCGCGAATCCCGCTTGTGACCTCGCTGGGTTACGCGGCGGCCTTCGCCGTCGTGACCGCCGTGCTGGCGGCGATCACGCTGCTGCCCGCGATGCTGGCACTGCTGGGCAGGCGCATCGACTCGCTGGCGCTGCCAGCCTTCCTGAGGCCTGCCGCCAAGCCGCCCGACCGCGGTATGTGGGCCGGGTGGGCCAGGTTCGTGATCACCCACCCCTGGCGCTGCGTCGCGATCGCCATGGCGATCCTCGTGCCGCTGATGGTCCCGTTCCTCTCGCTGGACCTCGGCCAGGAGGACGTCGGGGCGACGCCGAAATCGACCACCGAACGCCAGGCGTATGACCTGATCTCGTCGGGGTTCGGCCCCGGCTACAACGGGCCCCTGCTGGTTGCCGTAGAGCTCGGGACGCCGGCCAAGCCGTCGAACAAGTTCAAGAAGCAAGAGCGCCAGGCCAAATCGCTCCAGAGCGAGCTCGAAGACGAGCAGCAGCAGGGAGAGGCCGAGGCGGCGCGGCTGTCGGACCAGGCGGACGCGCTTGAGGCCCGTCAGGCCGAGCTCGAGGGCGAGCAGGTGGCGCTCGAAAGTGAAGCCGCGGGGCTGGAGGCCGAGCGCGCCCAGCTGGAACAGTCCAGGGCCGAGCTCGAGCAGCAGCGGACGCTGCGAGCGCAACTCGACGCCCTCGTCGCCGAGGCGGAGGGACTCGCGCGAGAGGCCGCGGAGCTCGACGCCGAGGCCGCGGTGATCCGGGGTGCGCTGGGGCGCGTTCAGGCCGACGAGGCACGGATCCAGGCGAAGCTGCAGCGAGAGCTGTCCCCGAACAGGCGAGCGCGGCTCGAGGGCCGGCTCGCGGACCTCCAAGCCGAAGAGGCGGAGCTCGTGGCGCGGCTCGCGCAGGTAACGCGCGAGCAGCAACGGGTGCAGGCCCGAGCGCAGGCCCTGTCCGACGAGGCCGCCGGCCTGCGCGCGCAGGCCGAGGCGCTGGGCGCGGACGCGGCCGACCTCGGCGCGGCGGCCGAGGCCGCGGCGTTGGAGGCCGTGGGGTTGGCGCAGCAGAAGGACCAGCTCGAGCAGGCGGCCGCCGATGCCCAGGTGCAGGCGGCGAACCTGCAGGCGCAAGAGGCGCAGCTCAAAGCCGAGCAGCAGGTGGCCAAGCTGCAGCAGCAGGACGCCGAGGAGCTCAAGCGGGAGCTAACCAATGAGCTCACCAATGCCGGCGGAGACAAGCGCGGAACCGATCCGCGCCTCGTGAAGCTTCAGCGGGGCCTGCGCGAGACGACAGGCGTCGCCGTGGTCTCGCCACCGCAGATCAACAAGCCGGGCGACGCGGCGATCTTCACCCTGATCCCCACCACCGCGCCGGCAGACACCGAAACCGCCGATCTCGTGACCACCGTGCGCGCCTACGTGATCCCGCAGCGACTCGCCGGCACCGACGCCGACGCGCACGTCGGCGGCCAGACCGCCAGCTATGTCGACCTGGCGAGCGAGATCACCTCGACGCTCGGGCTGGTGATCGCCGCCGTGATCGGGCTCGGCTTCACGGTCCTGTTGGCCGCGTTTCGATCGGTCCTCGTCGCCGGCCAAGCGGCCATCGCCAACGTGCTCTCGGTCTGCGCGGCCTTCGGCGTCGTCACGGCGTGCTTTCAGTTCGGGTGGGGCCTCGACCTCGTCGGGCTCGACACGGCCAGTGACACCGACCCGATCGCGAGCTTCGTGCCGCTGATCATGTTCGCCGTCCTGTTCGGCCTCTCGATGGACTACCAGGTCTTCTTGATGAGCCAGATCGAGCAGCACCGGGGGAGCGCGCACGACGATCGCGAGGCGATCGCGGCCGGCCTCGCCGCAGGCGCGCGGGTGATCACCGCGGCGGCGCTGATCATGATCTCGGTCTTCGCCAGCTTCATCCTCAACGGCGACCCGACCGTGAAGCAGTTCGGGGTCGGCCTGTCGGTGGGCGTGGCACTGGCGGCGATGACCGTGCTCGTGCTGGCCCCGGCGCTGTTGGTGCTCGCCGGACGCGGTAGCTGGTGGCTTCCCGCGTGGGCCGATCGCTTCCTACCCAGCGTCGACATCGAGGGCGAGCACAGGGCGGCTGCGACCGTGGCCGATCGAGCTCCCTAGAGGTCCGTGGATCGCTCGCTGGTCCGCAGGGTGCTCGGGGAGGTGTGGCGGCTATTCCGCGAGTACCCGCGCGAGCTGCTGGCGGGCGGAATCGTGGTGTTCGTTCCGCTCGGTCTGCTCGATGCCGTCTCCGGGTCGCTGTTCGATGAGGTCGAGGAGGCGAGCGACCTGGAGATCGCGGCGACCGTTGCGGGTGCGATCGGGGCCGCTGCCCTGTCCCTGCTCGGTGAGGTCCTCTACGCGGGCTTCGTTGCGGCGCTCGTGGTCTCCGAGCGCGACGGGGAGCCTCACCCCCTGCCGGAGCTCGTGAAGTCGCTTCCGTACGGCCGGCTGATCGTGGCCGATCTGATCTACGTGCTCCTGGTCTCCCTCGGCCTGTTGCTGCTCGTCGTCCCCGGGCTGGTCGTTCTGACCTGGTTCGCACTGGTCGCCCCCGCGGTCAAGCTCGAGGGACTCGGCGTGGTCGAGGCGCTCCGGCGAAGCCGCGCGTTGGTTCGGCCGCGCTTCTGGTCGGTGTTCGCCCTCGTCGTGCCGCTGGCGCTGCTGGCGGACTCGCTGGCCGACACGGCCTTCGACGCGGCAATCCTCGCCATCGGCGACTCGCTGCTCGGGGATTGGGCCGGGTCGACGATCGCCGAGCTGATTACGGCGCCGTTCCTGGGTCTGGTCGTCGTCGTGCTGTTCCTCGAGCTCCGCGCTACATCCGCGCCTCGTACTCCTCGCTCGTGGCGCCGCCGATCGCGTCGCGAAACCGCTCCTTGATGCGATCGGTGCGCCGGCCGGGGTGGAAGCGTCGCTCCGCCTTCGCCTGCTTGTCCGGGTTGCGCTCGCCGTAGAAGCGCCGCGCCCAGGGTGAGGTGGGCTTGCCGATCCGGCAGGCGCCGTAGATCGCCAGCGGCGGGATGAAGAAGCCAACAACGCCGTGGAGCACTCGTTGCTTGAGGAAGCAGGTCGCGACGAAGAACAGGTGCAGCGACGCGCCGGCCACCGTCGCCACGACGTCCGCCGCCGAACCGGTGTCCACGTCGAAGGGCGAGGTGCCGATCAGGATCAGGCCCAGGAAGGCAGCGGCGATCACCGTCGCGTCGATCGACGATCGCCCCTCCTTTGCCCAGTAGACGTCATCGAGGTACACCCAGAGCGCGAACTCGTCGATCGTCAGCCCCATCCCGACCCCGAACAGCGCGGCGCAGATCTCATACCAGGGGCTGGTCGCGAAGCCGGCGAAGCTGACCGTGCCGGCGAGCATCATCAGCGTGATCCCGAATACGAGGTGGTGCACGTGGACTCCGCCCTCGGAGACAACGCTTCCGGGCCACCACGGGACCCGCGGGCTTCGCATCAAGCGGGTCGACAGGCGGATGAACCCGAATGACACCAGGAAGCCGGCCAGGACCAGGAACACGTACTGGCGATCGTGCGCGACAAGCTCGTCGTTCCAGAAGTCCGACAGGATCGACGCAGCGGTACCCAATGGAGCTCCCCGGCCCGAGTCTACCCGCGCCCGGATCGGATGCGAGGATCTCCCGCGTGCGCACCGCGGTGATCTCGGACCTTCACCTCGGCGCCGGATCCGACGGCGACCTGCTGCGACGCGCCAGCTTTCGGGAGCGATTGCTCGCCGGGCTGGGCGAGGTCGATCGCGTGGTTCTGTTGGGAGACGTGGTGGAGCTTCGCGACCGCCCGATCGCCGACGCGTTCGCCCTCGCCGAGCCGTTCTTCCGCGAGCTCGCCGAGGCTCGCCCCGATGCCGAGATCGTCGTCGTGCCGGGAAACCACGACCACCACCTGCTCGAGGCGTGGCTCGAGCGGCGCCGGCTCGAGGGCGCGGCGCCGCTCCGGCTCGAGCAGGAGATCGATCCCGGCGAGACCGCGTTCGCGGGGCTCGCCCGGGTGCTAGGGGAGCACCGGGTGAGGATCGCCTACCCCGGCATGTGGCTGCGGCCGGACACCTACGCCACGCACGGTCACTACCTGGACCGCCATCTCACGATCCCGACCCTCGAGCGCCTCGGCGTCGCCGCGGTCGAGCGACTGCTCGGGTTTGAGCCGCCGGGCCCGGATCCGCTCGAGCCCCCAGCCGGCCGGCAGAGCGTCGACCCCGACGAGTACGAGCGCGCCCAGGCACCGGTCTATGCGCTGCTGTTCGCCCTCGCCCAGGGCTCGGCTCGCGAGCGCGGGCCCGGAGCCGGGCCGAGCATGCGGATCTGGAGGGCCGTCGAGGGCGGCGAGGGCGGCCGGGGCTCGCGCGTGAGGGGCTGGATCCTCGGGACCGTCGTGGTTCCCGGCGCGGTGGGCATCGCCAACCGGCTCGGCCTGGGCCCCGTCAGCGCGGATCTCTCCGCGGGCGCGATCACCCGCGCCGGGCTTGCGGCGATCGCCGACGTCGCCGAGCGCCTGGACATCGGCGCTGAGCATCTGATCTTCGGCCACACCCACCGCCGCGGGCCGCTCTCCGGCGAGGAGGGCTGGACCGCCGGCGACACGACTCTGTGGAACACCGGAAGCTGGGTCCACGCGCCGACGCTGCTTGGCCCCACTGCGGCCACGAGCCCGTATTGGCCGGGCACCGTTGCAGTCGTGGACGATGAGGGCTCACCGGAGCTCCGGCACCTCTTGGACGACCTCGAGCGGCCCGACCTCGAGCAGCGCGAGTAGGGCCGACCGCCCTCCCGCGCGGTGTTGTAGCCCGATCTGGCGGGGTACTAGGTTCCTGACGGCGGACCTGGACCCCAGCAGCTTTGACGCAGTTCCTGCTCGGGTGCAAAAGACCAACCGCACGCGCGGCGAGGCGTCCGGGCTCCGCCGCTTCGCGCGGGCACGGCACGATCTGGAGACCATTCGGGCTACCAGCGATCGAACAGCGCGTCGGTGGGCGAGGCGGGCAGGTCCTGGCCCTGGTTGTACGCGTGTAACGGTTCGTGCCGATGGCGCCCGATCCCAAGCCGTCGTCCCTTCGTCGCAGGGACCTGACGACTGACCTTCGGTTAAGCCACCGCCGAGACGAATAGCCTCGGCCAATGGAGCTCGCCCAGGAGAGCGTGCTGGTGGTCGCTGCCGTCGCCGTGGCGGCGCCAATCCTCGCCGACTTGACCAAGCGCGTCCGGGTGCCGATCGTCGTGGCCGAGGTCGCGCTCGGGATCCTCGTCGGGCCGGAGGTGCTGGATCTCGCCAGGCCCGACGACTTCCTCGAGGCGCTCTCGACCTTCGGCCTCGGGTTCCTGTTCTTCCTCGCGGGGTTGGAAATCGACTTCGCGGCGATCGCCGGCCGAGCGTCCAAGCTCGCGGTGAGCGGCTGGGGCCTGTCGCTGTTGCTTGGCCCGGGAATCGCGCTCGCGCTGTGGGCGATTGGAGCCATCGACGCTCCCGTGCTCGTCGGCCTGGCCTTGACAACGACCGCCCTCGGCACGCTGATGCCGATCCTCCGCGACGCCGGCGTGCTGGGCGGGCGCTTCGGCACCTATCTCGTCGCCGCGGGGGCGGCGGGAGAGTTCCTGCCGGTCGTGGCGATCTCGGTGATCCTCGCCGTGGAGGCGGGCGAGCCGGCGCGCACGTCGCTGCTGCTGGTGTTCGGCGCGGTGGCCGCGGGCGCGGCGTTCCTGGCGATGCGAGCGAGACCGGCACGGGTTGTGCGCCTCATCCAGACCACGATGGGCACGAGCGGGCAGCTTGCCGTGCGCCTGTCGGTGCTGATGATCGCCGCGCTCGTGGTGCTGGCCGCCGAGCTGGGTCAGGACGTGATCCTCGGCGCCTTCACAGCAGGGATCGTGGTCGGGATCGTGATCCGCGGCACGGACGCCAGCGAGTTCGAGGCCAAGCTCGACGCGGTCGGCTTCGGCTTCCTGATCCCGATCTTCTTCATCGTCACCGGGATGGACTACGACCTCGACGCGCTGCTCGACGAGCCCGCGAGCCTCGTCATGGTGCCCGGGTTCGCGGCCCTGTTTCTGCTCTCTCGCGGCCTCCCGGCGATGCTGCTGTACAGAGAGGACCTCGACCGATCACAGCTTCCTTCGCTGGCGCTGTTCAGCGCCGCCGCGTTGCCCCTGGTGATCGCGATCACCGAGATCGGGACCGACACGGGGGCGATGCCCGAGCAGGAGGCCGTGGCCCTGGTGGGGGCCGGAATGCTCTCCGTGCTGCTGTTTCCGGTGCTGGCGTTGGCGCTACGGCGGGGCCCTGACTGACACTCGGGGACTGCCCAAAGGCTCGTACTCCGTACCATGGCCGACGTGGCGACGCTGCCGAAGCTCGATCCTCCGGCGGTGGCGAAGGTGGCCGCCGACCTGCGCGACAACATCAGGCGCGCGGTCCAGGTTCGTGACGAGGTCCTTCGGGACCTCCTGGTCGCGTTCTTCGCCGAGGGGCACGTGCTGATCGAGGACTACCCCGGGGTCGGCAAGACGGCGCTCGCGCGAGCGCTATCGCGTTCCGTGGAGGCCGAGTTCGCACGCGTCCAGTGCACGGCCGACTTGCTGCCGGCCGACCTCGTGGGGACCAACGTCTTCAACCAGCGCGAGACGCGGTTTGAGTTCCATCCCGGGCCCGTCTTCGCCAACGTCGTGCTGATCGACGAGATCAACCGGGCGTCGCCGAAGGCGCAGTCGGGACTGCTGGAGTGCATGCAGGAGCGCCGTGTGAGCGTCGACAAGGTGAGCCACGAGCTCGCGCGACCGTTCATGGTGATCGCAACGCAGAACCCGATCGAGTACGAGGGCACCTACCCGCTCCCCGAGGCTCAGCTCGACCGGTTCATGGTGCGCCTGGCGCTCGGCTATCCGAGCGCCGGCGAGGAGACGGAGATGCTCGCGGTGCACGCCGAGCGCGACAGGGTGCTGGACCTCGACCCGGTGACGGATCTCTCGACGCTGCTGGCGGCACAGACGGCGGTGGCGGCGGTGCACGGAAGCGATGCCCTGCGCCGCTACGTGGTGGAGCTCTGCGAGGCGACGCGCGGTGATGAGCGCGTCGAGCTGGGCGCAAGCCCGCGGGCGAGCCTGATGCTGTTCAAGGCCGCCAAGGCGGCCGCGGCGCTCGAGGGCCGCGACCATGTGCTGCCTGACGACGTGCAGGCCCTTGCGCCCGCCGTGCTCGGGCACCGCCTCCTCCTCGCGCCGGGCGTGGCCGAGTCGGAGCGCCCGGCGGTCGTCACCGACGCGATCGGCCGGGTGTCCGCCCTTTAGCTCGATGGCCCGATCCGCGGCGCGTTCGACGGTCGCCCTCGGAATCGGGTTCGTGCTCGCCGGCGCTGCGTTCGACTCCGAATCGCTGTACGTGCCCGGGATCGCGCTGACGCTCCTGGCCGCGGCCTCGTGGGCATGGGTGGAGCTGGCGAGCAGGGGTGCCCGGCTGGAGGTCGCCCCCTGTCCGGCGACGGTGGTGGAGGACGAGCCGTACCCGGTGCGTGTGGACGTACGCGGGGGCTGGGTCCCGCTGCGCGCCGAACTCCGACACGCCCTCCTCCCCGGTCCACTGGCAGTTGGGATCTCACGCCCGGGCCAGGTCGAGCACGTTCGCGTGGAAGCCCGGTTTCCTCGCCGGGGCAGGCGGTCGGCCGGACGCGTGACGCTGCGGGTCACCGACCCACTGCACCTTCACCGGCGAGAGCTGGCCCATCGATCGCCGGAGGTCCTGGTACTGCCTCGGGTGGAGCCGGTGCGTCAGCCCGCCGACGGCGGCGGGGCGCGTGGGGAGGGCGCGCTGGACCGATTCGTCTGGGGCGCCGGCGGTCTGGGTCTGGACGCCAGCGCGATCGACGTCGAGATCGACGGTGTGCGCCCGTATCGCGACGGCAGCCCCGCGTCCCGCATCCACTGGCCGACGGTGGCTCGCAGTCGCGAACTGCTGGAGCGGCGGCTCGTGGCCGGTGGCAGCGAGGCGCCCGTCGTGGTGCTGGACGCCGCGAACCCGTCGAGCGAAGAGGCGTTGGACTGCGCCGTGCGGGCGGCCGCATCGTTGTGCCTGCACCTGGCGATGCGCGGCGGCTGCACGCTGCTCCTGGCGGGCGACCGGCACCCACAGCGCATCGACCGTCAGCTTCGGGCCTGGCCGGCCGCCCACGCCAGGATGGCCCTGGTGGAGGCGGGGGCAGCGGCGCCCGCGCTGGCCAGGTCCGTGACCGGGAGCCTGTTCTGGGTCACGGCCGGAACGGGCGGGCTCGCAATCGCGCGCCACGGAGCCCGCAGCGCCTGCCTCGTCACCCCCAACCCGCTTCGGGGAAGGCCGGCGGTGTTCGAGGTCGCCGGCTGCCACGGCCAGCTGCTCGGCGGTTCGCGCGCGACGACCGCGGGAGCGCGGAGCGCCGCATGACCGCGCTCGCTACCCCGGCGGCCCGTTTGCTCGGCTTCGCCGGGCTCGCCGCCTTCGCCGCCGCGCACTGGGTGAGCCTGGTCGAGGGCCCTCCCGCCGGCCGGGTGGTGCTCGCCGTCGCGGCGATCGTGGCGGGGGCTGCGGTCCTGATCGCGATCGGGCGCGCACGGCTCCCAAGGGTGGCGTCGGCTGCGCTGGCCGCGGTCGCCACCATCGGCGCAGTCGCGCTCGGCTTGGCGGCGATCGGCCTCTCAGCAGCGCTCCTGTGGCCCTCGGGCTGGGACGAGCTCGGCACCAACATCGACCGCGGCCTGTCCGGTCTGGCCGGCGACATCGACTACCCCTACAGGGGCGCGAACCAGTGGTCGCGCCTTGCCATCCTCGCCGCGGTCCCGGTGGCGCTCGGGATCGCCGCGGCGCTCGCGTTCTGGCCCACCAGCGAGCGCGCGTCATCGCGGCTTCGTCTGTTCGGCCTGGTGACCTTGGTCGGGCTCTACGCGGCTGCCGTGGCAGTCCACGCACCCGACTCTCCGCTGCTCAGGGGTCTCGCACTGCTGGCGCTGATCGCCGTTTGGCTGTGGCTGCCGGTGCTGAGGCGCGGCGACCTGCTGCTGGGCGCCGGCCTAGTGGCGCTCGCCGGAGCGGTGGCGATTCCAGCCGCGGCCCGTTTTGACGCGTCGAGCCCCTGGATCGACTACTCGCACTGGACGTGGTCGAACGACCAGGGCGTCGCTTACCGCTGGAACCACAGCTACGGCCCGCTCCACTGGCCGCGCGACGGGTCGACGATGTTCGAGGTGGAGACCGACGAGGCTCACTACTGGAAAGCGATCGTTCTCGACCGGTTCGACGGACATCGCTGGGAGCGCTCTGAGTTCAGCGACGCCGGCGCGCTCGAGCTGCCGCAGACGATTGGAGGCGCATCTGCGAGGGCGCTCGGCGGCGCGCGGCCTGAGGCGATCGGCAGCTCGGAATGGCTCGAGCGGGTCACGGTCTCGGTCGGGGCGCTGCGTAGCGAGTTCGTGATCTCACCCGGCACGCCGCGGGCGATCGAGGGCCTCGACGGGGCGCGTTCCAGCCCCGACGGAACGACCATCACTGGGTCGAAGCCGCTCTCCGAGGGCGACACGTACTCGGTCACCGCCTTGGTCCCGAACCCCAGCGACGCGCAGATGCGGGCCGCCGAGGGCCCCTACACCGCTCAGCTCGCCTCCTACACGCAGGTCGCCATCCCCGGGCCGCCCACGATCGAGAACGCCGGCCCCTCAGTCTTGCGTCCTGCCGAATCGGTGCAGGTGCCACTGCGTGGCTTCGGGCCTCCGAGCGCGGGCTACCGGCGCGCGCTCGAGGCCTCGCCCTACGCCGGCGTGTACCGGCTCGCACGCGACCTAGTCGCGGGCCAGCCGACGACGTTCGACGCCGTGAGCGCGATCGAGGACCACTTCTCAAGCGGCTTCACGTACAGCGAGAACCCCCCTCCAAGCGACTTTCCACTCGCCAGCTTCCTGTTCGAGGACCGGGTGGGCTACTGCCAGCAGTTCTCGGGCGCGATGGCGCTGATGCTGCGCATGGTGGGGATCCCGAGCCGCGTCGTCTCGGGCTTCGCTCCCGGCTCCCCGGACCTCAACGAGGACGGGGTCCTCCAGGTCGAGGACTTCGACGCCCACTCCTGGGTCGAGGTGTACTTCAATGGAATCGGGTGGGTGGCGTTCGACCCGACGCCCTCGGCGTCTCCCGCGACGTCCCAGCTGGCGGCGGTGGCCGCGGTCGATGAGCAGCGCGACCGGCTTGGAGGCCTGGACCCGATCCGTGGCGCCGGCGATCCCGACAAGGCGACCGGCTCGGGCGGCTCGGGCTCGTCGGGCGGGTCTCCCCTCGCGGTGCTCGGCGCGATCGCGCTGGGTGCCTGCTTGCTCGGAGCTACGGCGATCGCGGTGCGCTCGGCCCGCTTTCGGCGGCTCGAACCGAGCCTGGCGGCGGAGGCGCAGGTGCGGGAACTCCGGCCCGGGCTGGCGCGCCTCGGCTGGCCGGTCCGCGACGGCGAGACCCTGCTTGGTCTCGAGTGGCGGCTCCGTCGCGCCGGCAAGCCCGGCGCGGCCGGCTACCTTGCCCGCCTGCGGCGTGGCCGCTTCACGCTGGGGGAAGAGGCGCCGCCGACGCTCTCGGAGCGTCGAGCGCTGCGGAGCGAGCTCACGCGCACGCGTGGTCTCCGCGCTCGGCTACGGGGCATGCTCGCGCTGCCGCCGGGTGGTCCTCGCACCTGGAAGCGGCGTACGATCTAGGCCAACGGGCCGGTAACCGGCCGGCCGCACGCGGGTACGCTGGACATCGACACCGTCACCTCACCGTCGCGCACGGAGGCGATCGACGTCGTCGTCAGCCTGCTGGCCGAACTCGACTCGGCCACGCGGACCGGTGAGTTCTACGACCACCTCTGCGAAGCGCTCTGCCGCCTGACCTCGTTAAAGCGCGCGGCCCTTCTCCTGTACGACAGCGCGCACCAGGCGGTGGTGCCGGTCGGCTCGCACGGAACCGACCCGGACCTCGTCGCGCAGATCGAGGGCACGCTAGACGAGACCCCGATGGCCCACCGGGCGTTGTCTGAGGACCGGGTGATCGAGGCCTCGGAGGACCACGCCAGCCACATTCCCGCGCGCTACGCGCGCTTCGCCGGCATCACCACGATCACCTGCACCCCGGTGGCCGCCGGGGGCCGTTGGCTGGGCGTGATCTTTGCCGACCGCGGCGGCGGCCGATTCGAGCTCACCGACGCCGAGCGGGAGACGATGCTGACCCTGGGCCGGCTCGCGGCGCTCGCCGCGAACGTCGAGCGCGCGACCCGGCAGCAGGAGCGAGCCAGGCGGCTGTCGGAGCGGATCTCGCTGACGCGCCAGATCCACGAGCAGGTGATCCAGCGCCTGTTCGGGATGGTGCTGGTGCTGGGCTCGCAGGAGCCGCTGACGGCAGCCGACCGCAAGCGTCTCCACGAGGAGCTCCGCGCCGTGCTCGCCGAGCTGCGCGGCGCCCTCGATCGCTCGCTCGCGCCAGGGGAGCACGAGACCAAGACCACGCTCCGCCACCTCCTCGACCGCCTCACGAGCCAGCGGCCCGAGCTCGAGGTCTTCTGGCCACCGGGGCTCGAGCTCCCCGCCGAGCTCGAGCCGTTGCTTCAGTCGGTGCTCGCCGAGGCCCTGCGGAACATCGACAAGCACGCGCAGCCCACGCGGATCGTCGTTCGCGTCGAGGTTTCCGAGCAGGCCGTGGTCCTCGAGGTGACCAACGACGGCGCGCGCGAGGCTGTCGAGGGCAAGGGGTTGGGCCTCCGGCTGATCTCACTGGAAGCCCTCCAGCACGAGGGCGTGGTGGAGTTCGGGCTCGTCGGCGCGGGCGAGTGGCGGGTCAGAGTCGTCGTCCCCGCGCCGTCACGATGAACGCCGAGCCCCGCCTGCGAGTGCTGGTGGTGGACGACCACGACATCGTCCACTGGGGATTTCGCCTGCTGCTCGAGCGCCAGTCGTGGGTCGAGCGGTGCGTAGCGGTCGGAACCGCGAAGCGGGCGCTCGAGGAGGCTCGATCGCTTCGCCCGGACGTGGCTCTGATCGACCTGCTGCTGCGCGGCGAGTCGGGGGCGGAACTGTGCAAGGACCTGCACTCCGCCCTGCCCGAAACGCGGATCCTGCTGCTCTCCGGGGCGGGCGCGATCTCGCCCGCCGTGGCCCGGGCTGCCGGCGCGTCCGGCTTCGTGTCCAAGGACCTGGGGGCTAACGACATCGTGAAGGCCGTGCGCATGGTCGCGCTCGGAATGGAGGTCTTCGGGCGCACCGAGGAGCGCGCCGCGGGCCTGTCGGGAAGGGAGCGCGAGGTAATCGGATTGATCGCCGCTGGGGCGACCAACCGCGAGATCGCCGAGCGCCTCTACCTCTCCCCGCACACTGTCAAAGAGCACACGAGCACGATCTATCGCAAGCTCGGGGTGCGCAACCGTGCTGAGGCGGTGAAGAAGGCGCAGCGCCTGGGCGTGATCGCCTAAGCGTCTTTCACCCCCCCGTCGCGCGTGCAGAACCCCCCTGGACGGGGGGTTTGAGGCCCGAAGCGGTTAACGGACGCGCTCGAGCCGACAAGTATGCAGACTATGGCCCCCCGCCCCCGCACCGCCCTGCTCTTTCCCGGCCAGGGCAGTCAGACCTCCGACATGCGCGAAACGGTCGAGCGCGCCTGCCCGCAGCTGCTCGAGCAGGCGATCGCCGAGCTGGGTGGCGATCCCTTCGAGCGCATCGACGAGGGCACGGCCTTCGTCCAGCCGGCGCTGTACTGCGCAAGCGTCGCTGCCTGGGCGGCCGCGGGCCGACCGGACGCCAACTTCATGGCGGGCCACTCGCTCGGCGAGCTGGCGGCGCTCGCCGCGGCTGGGAGCATCAGCCAGTCCGACGGGCTGGAGCTCGCCATCGTCCGGGGACGCCTCATGCAGGACGCTGCCGATCGGGGCCCCGACGGCGGGATGGTCGCGGTACTGGGCAAGAGCGACGCGGCGCCGCGGGTCGCCAATCGCCTCAAGCTCACGGTGGCAAACGACAACGCTCCGGGCCAGGTGGTCCTCTCCGGGCCCGAGCAGGTGCTCGACCAGGCGATCGCGGAGCTCAAGGAGGCGGGCATGCGCACGATGCGCCTGCGCGTCCAGGGACCCTTCCACTCTCCCGCGATCGCCGACGCGGTGCCCGAGTTTCGCGCCGCCCTCGCCGCCACCAAGGTCTCCACTCCGCGCGTGCCGGTGGTCTCGGGCACCACGGCGCAGCCGTTCGACGACGTCCGCCGCCGCCTCGCCGAGGCGCTGGTGAGCCCGGTTCGCTGGCGCGAGACGCTGCTGAAGCTACACGAGCTGGGAGCCCGCCGCTACGTGGAGGCAGGACCGGGAAGCGTGCTCACCGGCCTCGTCAAGCGCACCCTCGACGACGTCGAGGCAACCGCCCTGCCCACACCGGAGCCGCTTCATGCTTGAGGCAAGCGCGACCATCGCCCCCACCGTTCCCGCCACCGGCCGCCGGGGCGCGGCGATCACGTCAGTTGCGATCTCGACGCCGGCCACCGTTGCCGGCAACGGGCCGATCGCCGAGCGCCTCGGCGTCTCGGAGCGCTGGATCGTCGCCCGCACCGGGGTCGAGGAGCGGCGCATCGCCGCTCCGGGCGAGGGGCTCGTTGCCTACGCGGCCGACGCCGGCGGGCAGGCGGTGGACGCGGCCGGAGTCGATGCCCGCGACCTCGACCTGGTTCTGGTCGCCACGATGACCCACGAGCAGCTGACGCCCAACGCGGCGCCCCTGGTCGCGGCCGAGCTCGGCGCAACGCGCGCGGGCGCGATCGACGTGGGCGCGGCGTGCTCGGGCTTTCTCTCGGCGCTCGCGCTCGCGACAGCCCAGATCGACAGCGCCAGGGCTCAGAACGTGCTCGTGATCGGCGCGGACCTGATGAGCCGCGTGATCGACCGCGACGACCGCAGCACCGCCGCCCTGTTCGGCGATGGCGCGGGCGCCGTGGTGCTGCGCTCCACGGCGGCCCCCGGGCGGATCGGGCCGGTGGTGCTGCGCGCCGACGGCAGCCGAGGCGACCTCGTGCGGGCCAGCCGCCAGGAGGCGGTGCTGCGGATGAACGGCCACGACACGTTTCGCCAGGCCGTTGACCGGCTCGCGGAGACCACCCTCGAGGCAATCGCCGCCGCCGGTTGCGAGCTGATCGACGTCGACCTGTTCGTCTACCACCAGGCCAACAGTCGCATCATCCGCGCCGTCGGCGAGCGGCTCGGCCTGCTCGCCGAGCGCGTCGTCGACTCGGTCCCCAGGTACGGCAACACCTCCGCCGCGTCGATCCCGCTGGCACTCGCCGAGGCGCAGGATGACGGCCGCCTGCCCGACGGCGCGCGCGTGCTGATCGCGGCCTTCGGCGGTGGCCTGACCTGGGGCGCAACCCTCGTGGAATGGGGCGAGAGCGATGCCTGAGGGCTCTGCGCTCGTCACCGGGGCGGCCGGCGGCATCGGCGCCGCGATCGCACGCGGGCTCGCCGCCGACGGCTGGCCGGTGGGGATCAACTATCGCAGCGATGCCGAGGGCGCCGAGCGCGTCGCGGCCGAGATTGCCTCCGAGGGCGGGCAGGCCGTGACTCTGCAGGGGGACGTCTGCGCGGCCGGCACCGCCGACGCCCTGTTCAAGCAGCTCGAGCGGCGCTTCGGCCCCGTGCTGGTACTCGTCAACAACGCCGGCGTCCGCGCAGACGGGCTCTCTCCGCAGCTCGCCGACGAGCAGTGGGACAGCGTTATCGACACCAACCTGTCGGCGGCGTTCCGCACCACGCGGCGGGCGCTGCGGCCGATGCTCAAGGCGCGCTTCGGACGCGTGGTCAATGTGGCCTCAATCGTCGGGCCTCGCGCCAACGCCGGGCAGGCCAACTACGCGGCCTCCAAGGCGGGCCTGATCGGCTTCACGAAGACGGTCGCCGTGGAGGTGGCCAGGCGCGGCGTGACCGTGAACGCCGTCGCGCCTGGCTTCGTGGAGACGCGGCTTACCGAGGGTGTCGGCAACGGGCTCGCCGAAGCGATTCCCGCCCGGCGCGTGGGGACGCCCGAGGAGATCGCCGCGTGCGTGCGCTTTCTCGCCTCGCCCGAGGCGTCGTACGTGACCGGAACGACCTTGACCGTTGACGGCGGACTGAGCGCCTGAGCTCGCGCCATGAAAGCAACCCAGAAACGAATCCCAAGCAAAGGAGAACCAGATGCCAACCGAAGTCTCAACTGACCGCGTGGAGCAGGTGATCTTCAACGGCCTCGCAGAGGTGGGGGCCGAGCGGGACGCGATCTCGCGGGACGCGACCTTCGAGGACCTCGACGTCGATTCGCTGGACCTGGTCGAGATCGCGCAGATCGTCGAAGACGAGTTCGGGGTTGAGCTCGAGGGCGACGCCGTCGCCGACCTGACCACGGTCGGACAGGTGATCGACCTCGTGGTAGCGCGCTCGTCGTGACCGACGCCCCGGACAACGGCCGCCCGCGCCGCCGCGCGGTGATCACCGGGTACGGCGCCGTGACCCCGCTGGGGGTTGGAGCCGAGACCCTGATCGAGCGCTGGAGCGAGGGCGAGTGCGGGATCTCCGACGGCTCTGGCCGTTGCGACGACTTCGAGCCCACCGAGTACATGTCGCGCAAGGAGGCACGTCGCAGCGATCGGTTCGCGCAGCTCGCCGTCGCCGCCGCAGCCGAGGCCCTTGGCCAAGCCGGCTGGTCGGCCCAGGAGCTGCCGTACGAGCGCGACCGGATCGCCTGCGTCGTGGGAACCGGGATCGGCGGCCTCGGCTCGCTCGAGGAGCAGGAGAGCGTGCTGCGTGAGCGCGGCGCCAAGGCGGTTTCGCCGCTCTCGGTGCCGCTGATGATGGGCAACGCAGCCTCCGCGGCGATCGCCATGCGCTACGGGATCCACGGCCACAGCTACGGGCTGGTCTCGGCCTGCGCCGCCGGCGCCCACGCGATCGGCAGCGCCGTGCGGATGATCGAGGTCGGCGATGCTGAGGCGGCCGTGACCGGCGGCGCCGAGGCGGCGCTGACGAACATCGCGATCGCGGCCTTCGCCGCGATGGGCGCGACCTCGCCGAGCGGCATCTCGCGTCCGTTCGATGCGCGCCGCGATGGCTTCGTGATGGGCGAGGGCGCCGGTGTCCTCTTGGTCGAGGAGGCCGAGGCGGCCAAGCGGCGTGGGGCCGCGGTGCTGGGCGAGGTGCTCGGCTACGCCGCCACCTCGGACGCCCATCACCTCACCGCCCCCGAACCCTCCGGTGCCGACGCCGCGCGGGCGATCACGCTCGCGCTGTCCGACGCCGGGGTCGAGCCGTCGCAGATCGACTACGTCAACGCGCACGGCACCTCCACCCCGCTCAACGACCGCACCGAGACCGAGGCCCTCAAGGCGGCCCTCGGCGAGGACGCGTATCGCGTGCCCGTCTCCTCGACCAAGTCGGCGCTGGGCCACCTGCTTGGCGCGGCCGGCGCCGTGGAGGCGATCGCGACAGTGGAGGCTCTGCGCCGGGGCACCGCGCCGCCGACGCTGGCCTGGGAGGAGCGCGACGAGGCGCTCGACCTCGACTACGTGCCCGGCTCGGCGCGTCCGCTCGCCAGACGCGAGAACGGCAACGGCGCTCGTCCGGCCGTGGCGATCTCGAACTCGTTCGGCTTCGGCGGCCACAACGCGGTTCTGTGCCTGGGGGTCCCCGAGTAGATGGCGGTGGCCGTCGCAGAGCGCGAGTCGATCGCCCTCGGTCCCGAGGAGCGCATCCACGGCCTGTGCGACCCCGGCTCGTTTCAGTCGCTGCGCTCCGGCGTGATCTCCCGGCGCGCCGGCGAGCGGGCCCGCACCGGCGACGGGGTGCTCGCCGGAGCCGGAGAGGTGCTGGGCCGACCCGTGTTCTGCTACGCCCAGGACCCGAGCTTCATGGGCGGCTCCCTCGGCGAAGCGCACGCCGACTCGATCGTGCGGGTCATGGAGCTCGCCGGCCGCGCCGGGGCGCCGGTGGTCGGCTTTGTCCAGTCCGGGGGAGCGCGGCTGCAGGAGGGCCACGCGGCACTGGGAGGCTACGGGCGCATCTTCCGCGCCAGTGTCCAGCTGTCGCGACGGGTGCCCCAGCTCACCGTGGTCGGAGGCGTGTCGGCCGGGGGCGGTGCCTACTCCCCCGCGCTCACCGACTTCGTGATCATGACCGAGGCCTCGCGCATGTTCCTCACCGGTCCGCAGGTGGTCCGCCAGGCGCTGGGCGAGGACGTGTCGATGGAGGACCTCGGCGGGCCGCGCGTGCACGAGCGAAACGGCGTCTGCCAGCTCGTCGCCGACACCGACCTCGAGGCCGCGGGCCTGGCTCGCGAGGTGCTCGGGCTGCTTCCACAGGTGATCGGCGCCGCGCCACAGCGTCTCCACGCCATCGAGCCTCACGGGCCCGAGCCCGACGCCCCCGTCCCGGCCGAGCCGCGCCGGGTCTACGACGTGCGCGACGTCGCGCGGGCCATCGTCGACGGCGGCACGCTGCTGGAGCTCTCGGGCCGCTGGGCGCGCAACATGGTCACGGCGCTGGCGCGGATCGACGGGCGGCCCGTCGGCATCGTCGCCAACCAACCACGCTGGCTCGGAGGCGTGATCGACGCGGCGGGCGCGGAGAAGGCGGCGCTGTTCGTCTCAGCCTGCGATCGCTTCGGGCTGCCGCTCGTCGTGCTCGTCGACACGCCGGGCTTCATGCCCGGGGTTCGGCAGGAGCGGGGCGGAGTGATCCGGCACGGCGCCTCGCTGCTGCGCGCGTTCGCGGGCGCGAGCGTCCCGCGGGTGACCGTGGTGCTTCGCAAGGCCTACGGCGGCGCGGTGATCACGATGAACTCCAAGGATCTCGGAGCCGACCTCGCCCTCGCCTGGCCGCAGGCCGAGATCGGGATCATGGCGGCCACCCAGGCGGTGGGAATCGTCCACCGGCGCCGCCTGGCTGAGCTCGAGGACGGCGCCGACGTGGCCACCGCGCTCGCCGACGCATACGCCGAGGAGCACCTGACGGCGGATGCTGCCGCGGCCAGCGGCTTCATCGATCAGGTGGTCGACCCGGCCGAGACCAGAGCCAGCCTCGCGTGGGCCCTGGCGTCCCTAGAGCGGAGATGATCGTGGAGGACCCCTTTGCGGCGATCGCCAGGCACCTGCGGACGATGAGCGGCGAGCAGCGGCGACCGGTCTCCTGCTACGTGGCGCTTGGCGACAGCTTCACGGCGGGATCCGGATGCCCTCCGGAGGAGCGCTGGGCCGACCGGTTCGCGGCCGCGCTCAGGCGCCGGGACTCCGGTCTTGCCTATCGCAACCTGGCCGAGCACGGCGCCACCAGCGAGCGGGTACTCGCTCAGGTGGGTCCCGCCGTGCAGATGGAGCCCGATCTCGTGACGGTGATCTGTGGCGCCAACGACGTCCTGTTCTCCGTGCGTCCCGACGTCGACGGGTACGCGCGGCGGCTGGGTGCGATCTTCGATCGGCTGCGCGCGGCGCTTCCGGGCGTCGCGATTCTCACCGCCACGGCCCCCGAGGGCTGGAGCTTCCTCGAGCTCGGGCCGCGAACGGCGACCCGGGTTCGCAACGGGATCCAGCGCCTCAACCAGGCGACGCGGTCGCTTGCGGTCCGCCACGACGTGCCGTGCCTGGACGTCGTGGGGCATCCGGGCCTCGACGACGAGTCCAACTTCGCCGCGGATGGACTCCACCCCTCGGCCGACGGCCACCGGCAAGCGGCCTTGGAGATCGCCGAGGCGTGCAGGGAGAGCTTTGGAATCGAGAGCGAGCTGACCTGGAGGAATGGACCATGATCGAGGACTTCCGCAGCCCGGGACGCACGATCACGGAGAGCGACCTGGTCTCCTTTTCCGCGCTGACCGGCGACTGGCACCCCCAGCACACCGATGTCGAGTGGGCGCGCCAGAGCCAGTTCTCCGAGCGCGTCGCGCACGGGATGCTGGTGCTCTCCTACTCGATCGGTCTCGCACCTCTCGATCCCGAGCGGGTGGTGGCGCTTCGCGGCTTCGACTCGGTGACCTTCAAGCGGCCGGTGTTGATCGGCGACACGATCCGGGTCGAGGGCTCGGTCGAGGGCACGAGACCGCTCTCCGAGGGCCTCGAGCTCGTCGACATCACCTGGCGGATCCTCAACCAGGACGACCGCATGGTGGCGCGCGCGGTTGTCCATGCGCTTTGCCGAGCAGACGAGAGTCCCGCCGAGGGCGGGCGCAACGGTGCGGGCGAGGGGGTCGGCGGTGAGGTTCTCGGCCTCGGCGACCAGCGGGTGGATGGAGCGGACCTCTACGGCGATCGGATCCTGCTGTGATCCTCGACGGCAAGCGCATCGTCGTCACTGGCGTGATCGACCGCCACAGCATCGCCTTCGCGATCGCCGACCGGGCGCAGCAGGAGGGCGCCGAGGTGATCCTGACCAGCTTCGGTCGCGTGCGACGGATGACCGAGCGGGCCGCCAAGCGGCTGCCCACCACCCCGGAAGTGCTCGAGCTCGACGTCAACCGCGACGACAACCTCGCGCAGCTCACCGACGCCCTGCACGAGCGCTGGGGCCGCGTGGACGGTGCCGTGCACGCGATCGCCAACGCCCCGGCGGACGCGCTGGGCGGCAACTTCCTCGGCGCGCCGCGCGAGAGCGCCAAGCTCGCGTTTGAGACGAGCGCCTACTCGCTGAAGGCGCTGACCGAGGCGCTCGCGCCGCTGTTCAGCGCCTCGGGCAACGGACTGCCCGCGGGAGGCTCGGTCGTCGGGCTCGACTTCGACGCCTCGGTAGCGTGGCCGTCGTACGACTGGATGGGCGTGTCCAAGGCCGCGCTCGAATCCGTGGCCCGTTACCTGGCGCGCGACCTCGGGCCCCGAGGCGTGCGCGTGAACCTGATCTCAGCCGGGCCCATGAAGACGGCCGCCGCTGGCGGCATCCCGGGCTTCGGCACGCTGGCCTCCAGCTGGCAGCGGGGGGCACCACTCGGCTGGGACGTCACCGATCCGACCCCGGTTGCGGACGCGGCGATCTTCCTGCTGTCCGACCTCTCCCGCGCCGTCAGCGGGGAGATCCTCCACGCGGACGGCGGCTTCCACGCGATGGGGGCACCCGGGGTGGCAAGCGCTGCGGCCGAGCCTGTGACGCAGGAAGGGGAGCCAACTCCTGTCGCCTGGGATCCAACGGGCACGTAGGGGCCTGGGCACGGGCAGGGGCAGGGGATCGCCAAACTCGCCGAGTGTCGGCTTTCCATCGATAGTCAACGGAATTCGACGTTCGGTTCCGGCACACGTCGCCGCTGCCCAGCGGTGAGAATGCGTCGCGATGAATGAGTCGCGCACGATCGTCTTCTTCCCCGAGGGCGCCTTCGGGCCCACCAACAACTGCCTCGGCATCGCCGACGTGCTGCGAAATCGCGGCCACCGCGCCGTGTTCATCATCGAGGAATCATTCGCGGGCACGCTTGAGGCCAAGGGCTTCGAGGAGCGGCTGATGCGGCTTGGCCCGGCGCCCGAGACGGAGGAGGCGCCCGGTCAGTTCTGGAAGGACTACATCCGTGAGACGGCGCCCGTGTTTCGCAGGCCGACGATCCAGCAGCTCGAGGGGTTCATCGCGCCTACCTTCCAGGCACTCGTAGACGGCGCTCGCTACGTCGACGACCGGCTACGAGAGATCATCGACGAGCTCGAGCCGGACGTGATCGTCGAGGACAACGTGGTCAGCTTTCCGGCGCTGCCGGCCAGCGGACGCCCCTGGGTTCGCATCGTCTCCTGCAACCCCGCCGAGCTCTCCGACCCGGAGGTGCCGCCCAAGTTCTCCGGGTATCCCGCCGACGATCGCTCGGGCTGGGCGGAGTTTCGAGACGAGTTCCGCCGCACCCACGCCGAGCTGCACGCCTCGTTCGACGAATTCTGCCGCGAGCGTGGCGCCCCTCCGCTTCCTGAGCTGGAGTTCATCCACACCTCGCCGTGGCTGAACCTCTACCTCTACCCGGCCGAAGTCGATTACCCCCGAGCGCACCCGCTCGACGCGAGCTGGCACAACCTCGAGGCCAGTGTCCGGACGACCGACGAGCCGTGGACGCTGCCCGCGCCGCCAGCCGACGGCGAAGGTGCACTGATCTACCTCAGCCTCGGCTCCTTGGGATCGGCCGACGTGGAGCTGATGCAGCGGCTCATCGCCACTCTCGCGAGCACAGCGCACCGCGTCATCGTCTCGAAGGGTCCGCAGCACGAGCAGCTGCGCGTGGCCGACAACATGGTCGGCGCGGAGTTCCTGCCGCAAACCTCGATCCTGCCGCAGGTCGACGTCGCGATCACCCACGGCGGCAACAACACGGTCACCGAGTGCCTCTGGTTCGGGGTCCCGATGATCGTGCTGCCGTTGTTCTGGGACCAGTACGACAACGCCCAGCGCGTTCGCGAAACCGGCCACGGGATCCGCCTCGCGACCTACGCGCACGACGCGGCCGAGCTGACCGGCGCGGTCGACAGGCTGCTCGGCGACACCGCGCTTCGCGGGCGCCTCGCGGCCACCTCGAAGCGTCTCCAAGGCCGGCCGGGCACGGTCCGCGCGGCCGATCTGATCGACAGCCTCTGACCCCCCGGCCAGCGCTACTCTGATCCGGTGTCGAGCACGGGCTTTCCTGAGCAGGACGCGCAGACCGATTTCAGCCGGGCTCGACGACGCCAGCAGCTCGCCAGGCTCGCCCGCCGGCTGCGCCGAGAGCCGAGTGACATCAACGTCATCCTCCCGTTCGACGAGGTGGTCGATGCGCTGGGGTGGCGCGGCGAGCGGCGCCTCGGCCTGCAGACGATCGACCTGGACTCGATCGTCGGAACCGTCGACCGCACGCGCGAGTTCGACCGCAGGTTCCGGCCAACGTCGCGCCGGCTGCGCCAGCGCTGGGAGCGCGTCGCCAAGGCGATGCGCAAGGGCGAGTCGCTACCTCCGATCGACGTCTACAGGATCGGCGATCTGCACTTCGTCCGCGACGGTCACCACCGTGTCTCGGTCGCGCGCTACCTCGGCCTCGACAAGATCGATGCCTACGTGACCGAGATCATCACCGAGGTCGGCGCCGACCCCGCCGTGCGGATCCATGACTTGGCGCTGAAGAGCCACGAGCGGCTGTTCTTTGAGCGAGTGCCGCTGCCGCCCGAGCTGCGCGACCGCATCAAGCTATCGAAGGGCTCTTGGTACGCGGGATTGGCCGAGGGAGTCGAGGCGTGGGGGTTCCGGGCGATGCAGGCCCGCGGCGAGTTCATGACGCGTGAGGAAACCGCGCTCCTCTGGTTCCGAGAGGAATTCGAGCCGATCGTGGCGATGGCGCGGGAGGCGGGAATCGGAGTGGATCAGACGGACGCCGAGCTCTACGCACGCGTGGTCAGCCTCCGCTACCTGCTGTTGCGCACCCACTCCTGGGACGAGGAGGTGATCGAGCGCCTGCGGGATGAGCTTCGTCGCCGTCCGCCGCGCGACGAAGACACGCTCACCCACCTGATGCGGGGCGAGCTGGACGCGTAACCGGACCGCCGGGGCGCCTAAGCGGAGCGGGTCAGGCTCTCCCCGGTCGACGGGTCGAAGAGGTGGATCTTGTCCGTGTCGACCCACAGCTCGGCTTCCTGGCCGCGCTTGACCGGGCTAGCCGCCTCGAGGCGCGCCACGATCTGACCCTCGGCGGCGCCGCCCGGGACCTCAGCCGCCCCGGAGTCCTGAGCCAGCTCCTCCAGCTGGTCGGACTCGACGCCCTCGTGATGAAGCTTGAAGTGAGCATAGAGCTCGGAGCCCATGGACTCGACTAGGTCGATTGTGGCGCGGAACGTGACGCCGCGATCGCGCTCGGAGCCGCTGACGAGCGTTGCGTCCTCGAAGCTCTCCGGCCTGATCCCCGCGATCACCTGTCGACCGGCACCGTCGCCACCGATCCGGCTTCGCGTCTCGCTCGTCAACTGAATGTCGCCGAACGGCAGCCGCACCCTGTCGCCCTCGAGTTGCGCCGGGATGAAGTTCATCGCCGGCGAGCCGATGAAGCCGGCAACGAACAGGTTGGCCGGGTCGGCATACAGCTCGCTCGGCGCTCCGACCTGCTGTAGCAAGCCCGTTCGCATCACACCGATGCGGTCGCCGAGCGTCATCGCCTCGGTCTGGTCGTGCGTGACGTAGACCATGGTCGTACCCAGGTCGCTCTGGATCCTGGCGACCTCGGTACGCATCTGCACCCGCAGCTTCGCGTCCAGGTTCGACAGCGGCTCGTCCATCAGAAAGGCGCTCGGGTCGCGCACGATCGCCCTGCCCATCGCCACCCGCTGGCGCTGGCCACCGGAGAGGTTGGCCGGCTTGCGATCGAGGTGCTCCTCGAGGTCGAGGATCTTGGCCGCCGCGGCGACCTTCTCGTCGATCTCAGCGTCAGGCACCTTGGCCAGCTTCAGCGGAAAGGCCATGTTCTCGCGCACGGTCATGTGGGGATACAGCGCGTACGTCTGGAACACCATCGCGATGTCGCGGTCCTTGGGCGCCAACTCGTTGACGACACGATCGCCGATCCGCACCTGGCCCTCGGTGATGTCCTCGAGCCCGGCGATCATCCGCAGCGCGGTCGACTTCCCGCAACCGGATGGGCCGACGAGGATCATGAACTCGCCGTCCCCGATCTCCAGGTTCATGTGCTTGACCGCTTCGAAGCCATCTGGGAACCGCTTCGAAACTCCGTCGAGAACGATCTCAGCCATCGCTAATCCTCTCCTAACTGAAGTCCATCTCCATTGTGCTCCCTCGCCGCCATCGGTGTCATCCCTTCACTGCGCCCGCGGTCAGGCCGGAGACGATCCGGCGCTGGAAGAACAGGACGAAGATGATGATCGGCACGGTGACGATCACTGCCGCCGCGGCGATGTTGCCGGTTGGTTGGGTGAACTGGGACTCGCCCGTGAAGAAAGCGAGCGCCGCTGGAACGGTCCGCGAGGCGTCCGACGAGGTCAACGAGATCGCGAACAGGAAGTCGTTCCAGGCGAAGATGAAAACGAGGATCGCCGCCGTGAACACCCCTGGCGCGGCCAGCGGGACGATCACCTTGCGGAAGGCCTGGAACGGGGTCGCGCCGTCGACCGATGCGGCGTCCTCGAGGTCCCAGGGGATCTCGCGGAAGAACGCGACGAGGGTGTAGATCGCCAGCGGCAGCGAGAAGCTCAGGTAGGGGATGATCAGCCCCGCATAGGTGTCGTAGAGGCCTATCGCCCGCCACATGTCGAACAGCGGTCCGATGGTTGAGATCGCCGGGAACATCGCGATCGCCAGCGCGCCGGCCAGAATCAGCGCCTTGCCCGGGAAGTCGAGGCGCGCGATTGCGTACGCGGCGAACGAGGCGAGCACGATCGCGATCACGGTGGTGATCGACGCGATCAGGATCGAGTTGATGAGTGGGGCGATGAACGGGCTCTCGTCGATGCCGCCCTCAAACAGGGCCGTGTAGTTGTCGAAGGTGATGTCCTGCGGGATGAACCGGTCCCAGAAAGTGGTGCCCTCGGTGATCGTCGCCGGCGTCTTCAGGGACAGCGAGATGATCCAGATCACCGGGATCAGCGCGAACAGGAGCACGAGCAGCATGCCGATGCTCCACAACGCGTATTCGCGGCTGTTGCGCTCCATCAGGTACCCGGCCTCCCTTCAGCCATTCGCACGCCGAGCCCGCGCACGAACAGGTACGCGATGATCAGCACGCAGAGGAAGATCAGCACCGAGACGGCGGAGCCCAGCCCCAGGTTGAGGCGCGAGATCAGCTGGTTGAAGCCGAGGATCGAAACCGACTCGGTGTCCTGCGCCCCCCGGGTCATGATGAAGATCGTGTCGAAGATCCGGAAGGCGTCCAGTGTGCGGAACAGCAGCGCCACCAGGATCGCCGGCTTCATCAACGGCAGAGTGATGCGCCAGAAGCGCTGCCAGGCGCTGGCGCCGTCGACCTTCGCCGCCTCATAGAGCCCGTCGTCGATCGTGGTCAGGCCGGCCAGCAACAGCAGCGCCATGAACGGCGTCGTCTTCCAGACCTCCGCCATGATGATCACCGCGAAGGAGCTGAACCGCTCTCCGAACCACGCCTTGTCGTCGGCGATCAGCGGCAGCTGGTTCACGAAGCCCGTGTCGGGGTTGAACGCGTAGAACCAGGAGAAGGCGGCGACCACGGTGACGATGCCGTACGGGATCAGGACGGCCGTGCGGACAATCCCGCGACCGAAAATGGCCCGGTACATGATCAGGGCGATGACCATTCCCAGGGCGAGCTCGAGCGCAACCGAGATCACGGTGATGAACAGCGTGTTGAATAGGTCCTGCCACCACAGGCCCGAGGTCAGCACGGACTCGTAGTTGGACAGCCCGACCCAGCCGCCCTCCTCCGGGAACCGCAGGTCGACCTCCTGGACTGAGAGCACGATCGCGTAGCCGATCGGGTAGGCCGTGACGAGCAGCATCGCGACCACCGCCGGAGCGCACAGCAACCAACCGAGTCGCCGCTCCGAGTGGGTGCGCTTCGTGAGCTTGCCGGCGGCGGCGCCCGCCTCCATCAGAACAGACCCTCCCTCTGGACCGCCTTGTCGACCGCGTCATAGAGGTCGTCGTAGACCGAGCCGACGTCCTGCGGGTCGATGTCGCCGGGGGGATGCAGCGAGCGCTGGATCGCCAGCGAGACGTCGGTGTAGGCCGGCGTCAGAGGCCGGGGCGCCGCGTTGTCGATCGACCGCTTGATCAGGTCGGAGAAGCCCGGGTACGCCTTATCGAGCTCCTTCGTCCCGTAGAGGTCCTCCCGCACAGGCGGCAACCCGCCCAGCGTCGCCGCGGTGATCTGGTTGTCGGGCTGCACGAGGCACTTGATCGCCTCGAAGGTGAGGTCCTTGTTGTTCGAATAGGCGCTCACACCGAGGTGGATGCCACCCAAGGGCGGGCGGCTTGGCTTGTCGGCGTCAATGCGCGGGTAGAGCGCGGACCCCATCTGCTCGAAGACGTCGGGCGCGTTCTCGCTGGCGCTCGGGTAGACGAAGGGATAGTTGAGCATGAACGACGATCCACCGGCCTCGAACGACAGGCGCGCCGTGTCTTCGGTCGAGGTGTCGATGTCTGGCGGGGCCACCGGGGAGCGTGCGAACTGGCCCAACACCTCAAGCGCCCGCTCAGTGGGCGCTTGCTCGAGGGCCACCTCCGTCGGTCCGGCGAGGATCTGGGCACCCGCCGACTCGATCATCGCCGTCGCCAGGACGGTGAAGCCCTCGTAGCGGTTCGCCTGCACCTGGATCAGGCCCTCGGCGGGGCCGATGCGCTCGGCCTCGGCGATCATCTCGTCCCAGGTTCGGGGCGGCTGCTGCACACGGTCCTTGCGGTACCACAGGAGCTGGGTATTGGAGGTGAACGGCGCCGCGTAGAGCGTGTCCTCGTACGTCGCCGACTCGACCACGCTGTCGAACACGTTCTCGGTCACCGCCTGCGCGTCGGCGTCACTCCAGGGCTCCACGAACCCCGCATTGGCGAACTCGGCCGTCCAGATGATGTCCATGCCAACGATGTCGATCGTGTCGTCCTCGGCGCCGAGGCGCCGAACGAGCTGCTCGCGCTGCGCGTCGGCCGACGCGGGGAGGAACTCGAACGTGATGTGGTACTGGCCGTTCGACTCTTGTGAACACTTCGTCGCGGCCTCCTGGTAGGCCCCGCTCGGCTCGTTGAAGATGAAGAAGGTGAGCTCGGTGCCGGCGCCCGCCTCATCGTCCGATCCGGTGCAGCCGACAAGCAGAGCCCCTGCGCCCAGGACGGCGACCAGGGTCATCCGCAGCCGGGACCTAAAGCATCCTGCTTCGGCTATCGCCAACTCTCCTCCGGTCGGATCGGTAACCCGCTACCCATATATCCGCTGGCCTAATGCGTAAACGCGCTGGCCCGCGAGGGTGCAAGCTTTCGTGCGCCGTCAGCCGTCGGCCAGGACCACACCGGCCCCTGGCTCGAGCCGATCGCGCACCGGGCCGGTTGCGACCAGCACCTCGCCGTGCCATGGCAGCCGCGTTGTCTCGCCCGAGACGTTGACCGCGATCACGTGATCGCCGCGTTTGTAGGCCACCACGCCCTCCGGTGCGTCGAGCAGCCCGAAGCCGCTCCCGAGCTCGCGACGCACCTCGATCAGCTCGCGGTAGAAGCTCAGCATGGAGCCGGCGTCGCCTCGCTGGTCGGCAACGTTTCGCCGCTCGGGGTCGCGCGGCTCGAGCCACGGGCGGCCGGTCGTGAAGCCGCCGCTCGGACTGGAATCCCACTGCATGGGATGGCGGAAGGGATCGCGCCCCGCCCGGTCGATCTGCGGCTGGGCCCCGGGCCCGTTCGGCATTCCGATCTCGTCACCCTGGTAGAGGAAGGCGGCGCCTGGGAGCGTCAGCAGGATCATCGCCGCGCCGCGGGTGAGGCTTGAGCCGAACCTGCTCGCGAGCCTTGGGAAGTCGTGGTTCGACAGCACCCAGGCGAGGCGCTCGAGGCGGGTCGCCGCGTCGATCACGGCGGTGAGACGCCCGGCATCCGGGGGTGCGTGCAGGAACTCGAAGGCGAAGGCAAGGTCGAAGTACTCCAGGTAGTGGTGAACCCGCGCGGTCGGCAGGTAGACCTCGCCGACCAGTAGCGCGGAGCCCGCAGCCTCTCGCAGCGCGGTGAGGGCGATACCGATCTCCGGAGCGTTGGCCGAGTGGCGGTGGTCGACGCGCGCGTACTCCTCCGGCAGCGGAAGCCCGAAGGGCTCGGACGCCGGCGGGTCGTCGCGAAGCTGTCGGTCCTTCCCCAGGCGCTCGACCGCGTCGACCCGGAACCCGTCGACGCCGCGACCGAGCCAGAAGCGCACCACCTCGGCGAACGCCTCGCGGACGTCCGGGCGACTCCAATCGAGGTCCGGCTGCTCCGGATAGAACGAATGCAGGTACCACCGGCCGCTCTGGGGGTCGCGGCTCCAGGCCGGGCCGCCGAACGCCGCGACCCAGTTGTTCGGCGGGCCGTCCTCGGCCCACACGTACCGCTCGGGGTGCTCGCGAAACCACGGATGCTCGATCGAGGTGTGCGAAGGCACCAGGTCGAGGAGCACGCGAAGGCCGCGTTCGTGCGCCGCTCCCACGAGCCGGTCGAAGTCTGCGAGCGTGCCGAAGCGGGGATCGACGGCGGTGTAGTCGGAGACGTCATAGCCGAGGTCCGCGTCCGGCGACGGGTAGAACGGCGAGATCCACAGCGCGTCGACGCCGAGCCAGTCGAGGTAATCGAGGCGGGAGGTGATCCCCTCCAGATCGCCGAGCCCATCGCCGTCGGAGTCCTGAAACGAGCGCGGGTATACCTGATAGACGACCGCTTCGCGCCACCAGTCCGCCGACGTGTCGGCTGCCGGGGCCACGCCGCTAATCGAGGGCGCTCCACCGGGTGCACGCCTCGGCCGCGGCCTCGAGGGCCGGCCCTAGGGCCTCGCCGGCGGCCGTAGGGTCCCAGCCGCGCTCCTCGAGCCCAGCGAGCAGCGTGCCGAGGAAGGCGTCACCGGCGCCGAGCGTCGAGACCACCTTCACCTCGGGCGCGGGGGCCTCGGCCTCGCCGGCGCCGCGAATCACCGCCCCTTCCTCCCCCAGGGTCACGACCGCGAGTGCGGCCCCCATCTCAGCGATCCGCCGCGCAGCGTCACGGGGGTCGTCGCTGTCGGCGATCGCCATCGCCTCGGTGCGGTTGGCGCGAACGAGATACGAGCCTGCGATCAGGTCTCGCGAAGCGGCTACCGCCTGGCCGAGGTCGCCTCCCCAGCGGTTGGGCCGGAAGTTCGGGTCAAAGCAGACGCGGGCGCCTTCGGAGAGCGCCAGCTCGCGGGCCCTCAGGGTCACCCGCCGCTCGCCGGGCGTCGCCAGCGTCGTCGAGCCGTAGACCAGCGCCGAGGCGGCCTCGATGGCCTCTCTCAGGCCAGCCTCCACCGATTCGACCGCAGCGCCGACCGCGTCGCCGTAGATCCGAAAGGAGGGCTCGCGCGTTGTGTCGAAGGTGGCGAGCGCAAGCGGGGTCGACTCGCCCTCGAGCAGGTGGAAGTGCGCAAGATCGACGCCCTCTCGGCGAAGCCGATCGCGGACCCAGCGGCCCCACTCGTCGTCGCCCACGCCGCTCGCCAGCCCGGCCTCGGCGCCGGCCCGGCTGGCCGCGACGGCCACGTTAGCCAGCGCCCCGCCGAAATGGGGCCGAAAGCAGTCGACCTCCTCGAGCGAGCGCACGCGCCGTTCGCAGATCAGGTCGACCAGTGTCTCGCCGAGGCAGAGAATCACCGCGCGGACGATAGGCCAGCCCGGGCTCGGATCGGTGAGACAATCGCCGCGTGTCGGAGGCCGAGCAGATCGAGATCGTCCGCCGCGCGATGGCAGCGATCGCGCGACGCGACACCGAGGCGTTCGTGGCCAACCTCGCCGAGGACTGCGAGTTGCATCCGCTGATGTCGGTGTGGCCGCAGCCCTATCGGGGACACGCCGGGGTCGAGCAGTGGTTCACCGACCTGGCCGGCGTGTGGGATTCGTTCAGCGTCGAGCCCGAGCACATCCGGGCCCTCGACGAGGACACGCTCCTCGTGGTCCTCCGCTGGTGGGGCCGGGGCAAGGGCGGGGGTGACGAACTCGATGGGCCCGCCGCCGCCCTGTGGAGGTTTCGCGACGACAAGGCCGTCTCGGCTCACCTTTATCCCGACGAGGCGCGGGCCCTGGCGGCGTACGAGTCGGAGAGCTGACTCCCTCACGGGGCCGGTGGGTGCTTTGACGCCTCGGCTGACGCCGGGCCAGGCGTTGGTGCAAATGGGCGCATGGACATCGCGGTCTCGTGAGGGGATACTTGGCCCCGGATGATCTCGACCGTCGCTGTCGGCACGGATGGGACCTCGACCGCCTCGGAGGCCGTCAAGACTGCGGCCGAGATCGCGCGCCGCTTCGACGCCAAGCTCGTGCTGCTGAGCGCGTTTCAGGACACGGGGGCGCGGCCCAAGACGGGTGTGTCGGCCGAGGTGCAATGGGCCACGAGCCCCGCCGCGCGCGTTCAGGAGATCCTCAGCCGGGCGTCGAAAGAGCTGAGCCGCGAGGGCATGGAGGTCACGACTCTCGTCGACGAGGGCGATCCGGCCGAGGTCCTCGTGCGGCTGGCGGAGGACTGCTCGGCGGACCTGCTCGTGATCGGCAACAAGGGCATGCAGCGGCGGGTGCTCGGGAGCGTCCCGAACAGCGTCACTCACAACGCGCCCTGCGCCGTGCTGGTGGTGAAGACGACCTAGCGCCCGGCGCTAGGTTGGGCTGATGTTCTGGTTGAGCCGGAAGGCGTTGTCCGGGTCGTACTTGCGCTTTAGCTCTTTCAGGCGGTCGTACTTGCGCTCCCCGTAGGCCTGGCGGATCCGGTCTTCGCCCTCCTCCATGAGGAAGTTGACGTAGACGGTCGAGTGCCATGGCTCGAGCGCCGACCAGAAGTCGCGCACCCACCCGCGCTCCTCGTCGAAACCAGCCTCCGTCTCGGTCATCGCGGTGATGTTGAAGGTGTAGCCAGCGCCGCGGCCGTTGAACGCCGTTTCGTCGTCGGGACGCCGCGCCACCGCCCCACCCATCTGCCAGATCGGAAAAGCGGTCAGCGGTGAGGTGATCCGGGAAGCGTGGTCGACGGTGGTGTCGATCACCTCGTCGGTGAGCTCGGCAACGTCGCAGGCGCGCATGTAGTACCAGCGCCCGTGCGGGAAGGAGGGGTCGAAGGTGGCCTGGTGTGAGACGTAGGGCTTGGGCTCACACAGGTCGAGAACCGGCGAGCCGAACGCCTTCAGGGGCGTCACCACGCGCTCGCCCTCGTCGACCGGCCCGGCATAGCAGCAGACAACGCTGACCACGGGCTCACCGTGAAGCTCGGGCGGCACGAAGTCGAGCGGCGGGGCCTTGCGATGGACGACGATCGTCATCAGCTCGTCGGGCGCCTCTGCAATCCAGTCCCGATAGAAGCGCAGCAGCCGCGGTGACTCCGCCATCGGCCAGAAGATGGGACCGGCGTACACGATCGGCCCGACCGGGTTGAGGCGGAACTCGAACTCCGTGACGACGCCGAAGTTCCCGCCGCCGCCGCGCACGCCCCAGAACAGGTCGGCGTTCTCCTCGTCGCTGGCCCTCACGATCTCGCCGTCGGCGGTGACCAGCTTCACCGAGAGCAGCTGGTCGATGGTCAGGCCGTGCTTTCGCATCATCCAGCCGATCCCACCGCCCAGGGTCAGGCCTGCGAGACCGGTGTGCGTGACGATCCCGGCGGGAACGGCGAGCCCGTGCGCCTGGGTCGCGCCGTCCAGCTCGCCGAGGAGCACTCCGCCCTGAGCTCGCACCGTCCGGGCCTCCGGATCGACCTCGATCCCTTTCATCGCGCCGAGGTCGATTACAACGCCGCCATCGCACACCGAGTGGCCGGGGAAGCTGTGACCCCCACCTCGCACGGCCACTGGGAGCTCCGCGCGGCGGGCGAAGCGAAGCGCCGAGACAACGTCCGCGCCGCCGGTGCAGCGCGCGATCAGCGCCGGGGACCGGTCGATCGACCCGTTCCAGACCGCGCGGCGCTCGTCGAAGGCGGGACTCGCTCCGGTCAGCAGCTCGCCCGCGAAGGACCGCTCGATGTCCTCGACGGCGGCCTGATCGAGCTCCGGCGCCTCGGTGAGAGGTTTCACGCCCCCGATCCTACGCGGCCGGTTACGGTTCGGACGTGATCGACCTCACAGGGTGCTAGGACTTGGGCGCAGACCTCTCCGAGCGCATCGTGTTCTTGTCCGGCGGCAGCCGCGGCATCGGCCTCGCGATCGCAACGCGCCTGGCGCGCGACGGCGCGCGGGTTGCGCTGCTGGCCAAGACGGCCGAGCCGCATCCGAAGCTGCCGGGCACCATCTACGAGGCCGCCAAGGCCATCGAGGCGGAGGGCGGCGAGGCGCTGCCGATCGTGGGGGACGTGCGCGACGCCGAGCAGGTCTCGGCAGCTGTGTCGCAGACCGCGGATCGGTGGGGCGGCGTCGACATCGTGGTCAACAACGCGAGCGCGATCAACCTCTCGCCGATGCGCGACCTGGAGGTCAAGCGCTTTGACCTCATGCAACAGATCAACGCGCGCGGGACCTTCGTGGTGACCAAAGCCTGTTTGCCGCACCTGCGCGAATCCGACCACGCCCACGTGCTGACCCTCTCGCCCCCGCTGTCGGCGGACCCCAAGTGGCTGCTTGGCAACAGCGCCTACACGCTGTCCAAGATGGGCATGACGATGCTGACGCTCGGCGTTGCCCAGGACGAGAAGGAGTCGGGAATCGCCGCGAACTGCGTCTGGCCGCGCACGCTCATCGCCACCGCGGCCGTGCAAAACCTGCTCGGCGGCAACGTAACGATGGCCAAGGCGCGCAGCCCGGAGATCGTGGGCGACGCGGCGCACGCGATCCTCACTCGAGACCCGGCCGACTGCACCGGGCGCTCCTTCATCGACGACGAGGCCCTGGCCGAGGCCGGGATCACGGACCTCTCCCCCTACTCGGAGCCCGGCCCGGAGCTCCAGCTCGACCTTTTTCTCGACGACTGGGGCGTCGGCGATCTACAAGCGCCGCAAGGAGGTCGCATGCGTCCGATGTCCCAGTAGGCGCATCTTCCCCCGGATGCCGCATCGCCCATCCTGGGCGGACGGCCCGACCGCCGGAGGGTAGCCGAGCCCGCCCGTCCCGTCGACCCCCAACCCAGCGGCTACCGGGTTTGCTCGGACTCCCGCGCCTCCTCCCGGTCCCGGGCCTCTGCGTCGGGGTCGATTTCGTCCGCGTGGCGCGCGTGCGCGCTCGCAGCTTCCCGCTCCCGGGCGGCGGCGCGGGCTCGCTCCTCGGCCTCCGCGGCCTCGCGACGGGCCCGAGCGGCTCGCTCCTCGGCGGCGGCTGCCTCCTTGTCGGCGGAGAGGTTCCGCGCCTCTGCCTCCTCGCGGTGCTCGGTCACCAGGTGGCGCCGGGCCACGACCTCTCGCTCACTCGTCCTACGACGAGCGGCGGCTACCAGCAGCGCGACCAGGATCAGCGCGGCGATCACGATCAGGACGATTGCGACTGTGCTCATCTCGATTCCTTTCGTCTGCGGAGCAGCGTGAATGGCCCGTGCCTGGGCTCACCAGTGCGTATGGTCCGCCGAACCCCCTACCCATTCACGCGGGACACAACCGCCGGGCGATGCCTAGTGGACGATCACCGCCGTGCCGAGCTTGGCGAACCGGTAGAGCCACTTGGCCTCGGGCGCCGGCACGCGCACGCAGCCGTGGGAGGCCGGGTACGGTGGCACGGAGGGGTACTCGTGAAAGGCGATCCCCTGGAAGAAGTACGACGCGTAGGGCAGCCACTGCTGGAAGGGCACCGACCACGAGTTGACCTCCTTGCGGAACACCTGGAAGGTCCCTGCCGAAGTGATCGTCGACGGCTCGGAGATCCCCGTCGAGACGTGGATCGCCCGCTTCGTGCGGCCGTTGCGGATCACGAGCGCCACGCCCTTGCTACGGAAAACCTCGATCCGTCGATCGGGACCCGAGCCCTTCGGGCGTGGGCGTCGGGCCTCGGCAAGGGCGGCGGTTGTGGCGGGGCCGACGATGCCGTCGCGCTGCAGGCCCTCCCAGGATTGGAAGGCGATCACCGCCTGTTGCGTTCGATAGCCGTTGAGGCCGTCGATCGCCGACTTCGGCAAGTAGCGCAGCGCGGCCAGCCGCCTCTGAACCACGCGGGTGCCGCTCGCCGGGGCACCCTTGGGCTTGACGACGCGGGGCGCCTTCTGCGCCGGCGCCTGGTAGTCGTCGCGCTCCTGGGCCGCCTTCACCGCCACGCCGCCGGAGACCACCTTGGCCTTCTCCACGCCCTCGAACTGCGTCAGCGTGTAGGTGACCTGCGCCAGGCGGGCGTTCAGGCTGGCCTGCTGGGCCGCGTCGCGGTCGGCTGCGTCGGCTGGAATCTCCGCCATGAACTCGGGCGAGAGCTCGGCCACCGCGGTTCCGTCATCGGAGCGCGATACGTCGCGGACCTCGACGCCCTCGGGGATCTGGGTCTGAGGGTCGGCGGGAAGGTTCTGCTCGCCCTTCGTCGGGCCCTCGAGCAGCGCCTCCGTGGCGCTCTCCAGCCGGGAGCCCGAGCGGTCCAGGGGGCGCTCGATGGGCCGAAACTGCTCGCCGGAGGTGAAGTAGAGGCGGGTGCCCGACTTCGCCGTGGCCGAGGCGGACTCTGCACCCGGATCTGGCTCGGGGCCGGCGCTCGCGGGGGGAGCATCGGACGTGGCCGCGGGCTCGGAGGGGTTCGAGTCGTCCCCGCCCCCACAGCCGATCAGCAGGGTCGCGGCGATGATCACTGCGGCACGAAGGGTCATGGAGCCGAGGATCATCCCGAACCGGCCCGACAGCGCGATACTGCGCACCCATGGCGCACCAGAGCACGGACACGGTGCGGCGAGCCAACGTCGAGGCGCTGCGGCCCGTCTATGTGGAGTGGGGCCGCGGGAACTGGCGGGCGCGCTTCGACGTCTACGCACCCGACTATGAGTGGGGGTGGTCGGCTGAGTTCCCCGGCCGTCGGAACGTCGCGCCGGATCCGGGGGGAAGGAGCGAGCGCTTGCGTGAGTGGCTGAGCCCGTGGGAGGACTGGCGCTGCGAGGCCGAGGAGTTCGTCGCGGCTGGTGAGTTCGTCGTGGTGCTGACGAGGTACACAGGACAGGGCAAGGAGAGCAGGCTGGCAGTGAACGTGCAGGGCGCGCATCTGTGGACCATGCGCGACGGCAAGGCGATCCGCCTCGAGGTGTTCTCCAGCCGGGAGAAGGCGCTCGAGGCTGCGGGACTCGGCGGATAGCAGCCGGCCGATGGTCCGGGAGGCCAAGCTCGAGGAGACCGGGTACGGGCTCGCGCCCTCAGGCGAGGGGTGGTTCGTCCTCAACGCGCGCGACGCGCGCTGGCGTCACCGCGAGGGGCGCGGGAACAGCCTGCCGTTCACGGGGTGGTCCGACGCCGAGGCCGAAGCCCACTTCCCGCAGGTCGGCGTGAACCTGCTCGTCCTCGGCCCGGGCGAGCCGATCGGGATGTATCACTGGGAGGCCGACCAGGAGGGCTTCCTCGTGCTCTCAGGGGAGGCCCTGCTGATCGTCGAAGGCCAGGAGCGGCCGTTGCGCCAGTGGGACTTCGTGCACTGCCCTCCTGAGACGAGGCACATGATCGTCGGCGCCGGAACCGGCCCCTGCGTTGTCCTGGCGGTCGGCGCGAGGGAGCACATGGGCGAGAACTGCAACGGGGGCGCCTACACCGTCGATCAGGTCGCGCTTCGCCACGGCGCCGGGGTCGAAGAGGAGACCAACGACCCGGAGCGCGCGTACGCTCGGTTCTCAGAGCCGGCGCCGACGACATACCGCCATGGCTGGCTTCAGGGTGGGCAGCACTCGCCTGCCTTCTAATCGAGCGCCTTGATCTCCTCCTGATACACGCCCATTACGCGCGCGATGCCCTCACCGACGACTGCGTCGACGACACCTTGGGTTTCGACGATCAGGTCCGCGCGCGTGGTGCGGCGCTCGAACTCCTCGTCGCTGCGGAGGGCGTTGATCTGATCAGCGCTGCCACGCAACAGCGCGAAGCCGCCAAGGTCGCCGCCGTGAGGGGCAAGCAGCACGACCTCGAAGTCCTCGATCTTGCCATCACCCTGCAACCCGCCCCAGTACTCGACGCTCTCGTTGAAAACCTCAACGGCGCGTTTCTCGCGCCCTCGCACCACCTGCCCCCAGCCGATGAACAGTCCGGCGTCCGCCATGTGAAACTCCTTTCGTCGTCTGCAGGTGGACCCTAGCCTGTGCGAGGCGCGGCGGCAAGGATCTCTGAGGTCCTCCTGCAGATCCCATTGCGCGCCCACAAACCGGTCTCGGATGTCACAGGCCCCACCGTCACTCCCCGCACCGACCGACATCCGCAGCTCATCCCCCAATGGCGAAGGAAGAACTGGCTCACGCCATCGGGATAAGTCTCGCCCAGGTCCTCAAGCGTCATCCACGCGCACGCCCTGCTCGGTCTTCCAGCCGGCCTGGGCGGCGAGCTCGTCCTTCAGCTCGATCCCCCCGACGCGGCCCTCGGCCGAGCAGGGATCGGCTCCGCCGAGGTTTGCGAAGTTGACCAGCAGGCCGCGGTCGCGCCACTCGTTGACGCACAGTCCAGTCGGATCCGCCCCCGGGGGCGGTCCGTCCGCCTCGACTCGGGCAATGATCTCGGAGATTCTCTCCGGGGTTACGTCGGTGAATCTGACGACGCGTGCGTGCATAGGCATCTCCCTACTTGCGGGCTCGCGCAGATCCTAGTCGCGCCCAGGCACGATGCGATAGGGGACTCGGGGTGGTTGACCGACTATGCCTGCTGCGGGGAGATGAGCCGTTCGAGCTTGTCGAAGCTGTCGGTCCAACCGTCTCGGTGAAGCGCATGGCGCGCCTCGGTCTTGAACGTGCCTTGCGTGAGGGCCACCTCCGTCGATTCGCCGAGGTCCCGGAATGAGAGAGCGACAACTGTCTCGACGTCGTCGGGATCGGGGTCCTCCCACACGAACGTGTACGCGAGCCGGGCAGGCGGGTCGACCTCGCGGAACTCGCCGGTCAGATAGAAGGGATCGCCCTCCGGCGGCTGCATCTCGATCCGGTAGGTGTCTCCGACGCGAGCTTGGAAGCTCACGCTCGGGGTGGTGAATCCCGCTGGCCCCCACCATCTCGCCAACTCGTTCGCATCGCTAAATGCAGCGAAGACGACCGCGGGAGCTGCCGGGAGAACCCGTTCGATCGCAAGTCTGAACTCGTCCGCCCGCGCGCCCATTCCAGGATCGTATCCGGCGGGCGCGTTAGCACCGCTCGGTTGTTCTCGGTCCGCAGTCCCGCCCGGGACGCCCCAGCTTGCTTCTCCTGCGCGAGGAACGAAGGTGCCGCTCTCGACCTAAGCGGCTATTACCCGACCAGCCGGAAACGCTCGACGACCACCTGGGTGTCGTCGCCTAACGGAGTGGCTTGGTCCGGAAACCGACGAAAGATCTCATCCCTCCAGAACTGTTCGTGCGCTGTTCTCCACTCAGCGGCGCTCGCATAGCCCTCGCCCTCGTCAAACGCAAGCGCCGAGTCGGCATCGCTGAGACGGATGACGTCGACCGCGAGAATTTCGATCACGCCCACGGGATTGCCGGCCGAGTCAACGACCGTTTGGCGCTCTCCGACCGTCGGCAGTGGCTCGTTTTCCACCTCCCACTCCACGAGCAGCGACGATGTGGCCGTCTTCTCGCCGCTGAGCACGGCGGCAACCAAGCCGTCGCGAATTGGGCCCGGAAACGCGAACTCAAGGACCCGGTTCTCGTCGTCCGGCATGGCCGCAGCCTAAAGGAGCAACGCACCGCTCTCCACGCAAAGCGGCATCCCGGAGCGAGCCCAGGGAGCTGCACGAACAGTCTAGGAAGAGCGGGCCGGCCCTCCGGCTCCCGGCCTACCCGTGAGGCGACTGCCGGGGCTTGCAGAACGGCCCAAAGAACGTTTCTTGAGCCCCGAGAGGGGCCACAAATGGCTCAGGGTATTGGCGTAGTATCTGCCATGCCTCATCAAGTACCAGCGTGAGCGTTGCCTGAGCTGCGTTCAATTGCGTGGGGGATACAAATGGCAAGTAACAAGACGAATGCTTCCAAGCTCATAGACGAGAGGATTAGGGAGCTGGGCGATTGGCGCGGCAAGACGCTCAGCAAGGTGCGAGGAATCATCAAGGAAGCGGACCCCGATATCGTCGAGGAGTGGAAGTGGGTGAAACCCACGAACCCCGGAACACCGGTCTGGTCCCACAACGGGGGTATCTGTACTGGTGAGACCTACAAGAACGTGGTCAAGCTGACATTCTTCAAGGGTGCTGCTTTGGACGATCCTTCACGTCTATTCAACGCCGGCCTTGGCGGGAAGGTCAGGCATGCCATCGACATCAAGGAAGATGACGAGATTAACGAAGGTGCACTGAAGAACCTCATTCGTGAAGCTGTGGCGCTGAATCTAAAGAGCAAGAAACATTCCGCTTGAAACTGTCCGGGCAGGGCGTGCGAATCCCGACAATTTGACGCACTCCTGTACACGGGGTAAACGCGTAGAACGCTTTGGAGGCGTTCGTTATCGGCGACGCGTTGGGAGTGAGCCATGTCATCTTCCAAACGTCATACTCGGGGCGACGGTGGCCTGACCCCTGCTAGTTGATCCAGGTCGTTTGAGAGTCTTGCGGCCCACGTTGTGGGCAGTAAGGCTGGACATCAACATGGCTACGAGGAAGAAGCACACGCCGGAGCAGGTCGTGCGCAAGCTGGCGACCGCTGATCGGATGCTGAACGAGGGCAAGGACGTCGCTGACGTCTGCCGTGAGCTGCAGGTCTCCGAGCAGACGTCCTACCGGTGGCGCAACCAGTTCGGCGGGATGAACGCCGACGACGCCAAGCGGCTTAAGGACGTCCTGCCTATCACCACGCCCGCGCCGAGGGTTGGAACGTCAACCACAAGAAGATCCAGCGACTGTGGCGCGGCGAGGGCCTGCGCGTGCCGCAACCGCGCCGACGCAAGCGCCTGGGCGCCTCAACGACACCGAACCCGCCGACCGCGGATGCGCCGAATGTGGTGTGTGCGGTGGATTTCCAGTTCGACGCCACCACCGACGGGGGCCCGATCAAGATCGTGTCCAGTGTGGATGAACACCCGTGAATGCCCTCGGCGGCATGGTCGAGCGCAACATCACCGGACGACACTTGATCGACGAGCTCGACCGCCTCGCCGTCGACCGGGGCTATCCGGCCGTGCTGCGCTGCGACAACGGCGCTCGCCTGCGCCGCGATGGCCGACTGGGCCGGCGAACGCGTCGGCTGCACTTCATCCCACCCGGCCAGGCCTGGCGCAACGGCTACATCGAGTCGTTCAACCTATGTCACGTGCTTCAGTCGGCGGTGGCGGTTGCATACTGGGGGCGCCCGGTGGGCCGGTAGACCTGGATCGTTACGCCATTCGGGAAGGCGCGCGAGTCGACCAGGTCGAGCGCTGTGTCCGGGCCGGTGTCGGGGAACAGCCGCGTGCCCTGGCCGACGACCAAGGGATAGGTGAGCAGGGTGATCTCGTCGACCAGGTGGTTGTCGATGAGCCAGCGGACCAGGTTGCCGCTGCCGTGCACCTGCAGCTCGCCTCCCGGCTTTGCTTTCAGCTCGCCGATGGCCGCCGCGACGTCTCCGGAGAGGACGGTCGTGTCCGCCCAGCGCGGGTCGGTGAGGGTGGTCGATGCCACGTGCTTGGGCCGCGTGTTCAACGCTATTGAGATCGGGTTGTCGCCCTGATTTGCCCCCCAGGAGCCGGTTCCCCAGGAGCGGGCAAAGATCTCGTAGGTCCGGCGGCCGAACAGGAACGCGTCGGCGCGCTGGAAGACCTCGTCGAGGAACGTCGCGGCCTCGTCGTCGAAGAGCGGTATGGCCCATCCGCCGCGCTCGAATCCGCCCCTGCGATCCTCATCCGCCCCGCCGAGTCCCTGCATCACTCCGTCGACGGAGACGTGCGTGATGGTCGTCAGTTTCATGGGTTCGTCCTTTCTCGTGGTGGTTCCTCGCCGCACCGAGGCGCGGATCTCATCGGTCGAGCGTGGCTCCGTGCTGCGAGTTCACTCTGCCTCCTTCCCGAACACGGGCCGCACGTCGGCGATGTCGTACTCCTGAACGGACACCGTGAGCATCGCCGGGCGCTGTTTCGTGTCAGGGCCGCTGCTGCGGAAGTCTCCAGCGCCGCCTGCGACTCCCAGCGCTCGAAGATGTTGACACGGCCGGGGTCGACCAGGCCCGCGCAGATCGCGACGTCGAGGCAGCCAACTGCCCGGCGAGCCTGTACGACGATGCGCACACAGCCCGCGAGGTAGGACTTGCGCTGCTGCGGCTCAACGGTGATGTGTCCTGAAACGATGACCATGGGTGTGCTCCGGTCCTGTCCTTCGTGTCCAGCCCGCCGGGCTGTTCCGCTGAGATAGACCTCCAGGGCAGGAGAAACTCATCGTTGGGCAACCCAAACCAGCCGGCGAACACCGACAAAAGGCGCACAGTGGCCCGTCCCCTCATCGAGTGAGGCTCAAGGAGACAACGCCCGCGGGCGACCAGGAACCAGCGGTATGACCTGCTGCCTGCACCCACCAATGACCGACTCTCACAGGAGACGGATCGGTTCACGGGGTCCTGTCACCCGAATCCCGACCCCGCCAGCTCGGGCTGTGATGACTCCCTGACCTGCCATCGTTCCTCCTCACCCTCGGAGCGGCCGCGCGCGTCGAAGATTTGGGCCCGGCAACGGGACTCTGTAGGAGTCCGACGCCCATAAAGCTCGATCGGCTACCGCTTGCATGGAAAACGATAGCCCGGCTTGGAGATCCAACCGGCCGGGTGTAGCGTCGTGCCAACACCGCTTAACGAGAGGTGAGCTGATGGATCTACCGTTCCACCGGACTGCAGGACGCATTTCGCTGGCGATCGTCGCCCTGGCCGCGGCGGGGCTGATCGCCTTCGGGGCCAGTCAAGCGTCCGCGAGCCACGTGGGCTGCGGCGACACGATCACCGCCGACACGACGCTAGACAGCGATCTCCTCGACTGCCCCAACAACGGCATCGTGATCGGCGCCGACGACATCACGCTCGATCTCAACGGCCACCTTATCGACGGCGACGGGACCGAGTTCGCGGGCTGTGGAAAGGAAGAAATCTGTGACGTCGGGGTGTTCAACGACGGCCACGATGGCGTCACCGTGAGGCACGGTTCGGTGCGCGAATTCGGGAGCGGCGTGTTCGTCGGTACCTCCGAGGCCGGGAAGGTGCGCCACAACCGCGTGGGGGACATTTCCTCGTCGAGGAACCTCTTCTTCGGCTTCGTGCTCGTCGGCTCGGCCCGAAGCCTGGTCCGAAACAGCTCGGGACACCACAACGTCGCTCCCGAGGGAGACGGGATGGGCCTGTTCGGGTGTCGCCGCGTGCGGATCCTGCACAACAAGTTCCGCCACAACCCCGGGCCCGGCATCCACCTTGACTTTGACTCCAGCGACAACTTGATCAAGAGGAACCGGTTCTCCCACAACGGAATCTCGCTCTTCATGGGAGGGGACCAGGGAGCGGACCACAATCGGGTGAAACGCAACCGCTTCGGTGGAGGGCGCGAGGACGGAATCCTCGTCGCCCCCGGCAACGGAAACGTGATCGCCCGAAACCACCTCACCCAGGGCGGGAACATCCTCGTCGAGAGGGGCCACGGCAACCTGGTCGCGCGCAACGTCGTCCGCGGCGCCCGCCGTGCGGGCATCCTCCTCGGACTCCCAAATTTTCCTGTCGGCGGCGCCAACAACGTCGTCCGCCGAAATCTGGTCAAAGGGAGCGGCAGCCAGGGTTTCCTGGTCACAGAGGACAAGGACCACACCATCCTGAGGAACAATGTCGCCGTCCGCGCGGGGGACGACGGTTTCGCCATCCGGAGCAAGACCGCAACACTGATCGACAACCGCGCAGTCCGCAACGCCAAGCTCGGCATCAACGCGGTGCTCGGGGTGATCGACGGCGGCGGAAACAAGGCGCACGGGAACGGCAACCCGGCTCAATGCACCACCAACATCGCCTGTGAATAGCTAGGCAAGCGGCCAGCGAGATAGAGCGACTAGCGCTCCACGCCACTGGCTGCGGGAATCGGGCAAGGAGCCACCGACCGCTACTTGA
>DATAFO010000043.1:0-22552 GCA_036257465.1 Solirubrobacterales bacterium
ACCCTGGTCAGCCCGGCCGTGTAGTCGCCGTCGTCCGGGTCCGTGAAGCTCTCGCGGCACTCGAACATGCGCTGCAAACTCATATGTGTGTCCTCTCCGGGCCACCCCGTGGCCCCGTCGCGGCAAACCCCGTGGGGGCGCCTGGTTTGAGACGGGGCGTTAGGTGGGGCCAGGCCCCGGCGTAACGCCTCTGGCGAGAGTAGCGGACGCCAGCGGCGGCACCGGGGGGGCCGGCCCGTGCACCAGTCGTGCACCAGTGGTGCACCAGCTAGACCGGCAATAACCGGGTACAGCCGGACGAGAACCGGCTTGGCCATGCGGGATGCGGCTTGACCATGCGGGACGCTACGGGTTGTACTCCCCTGTACGTTGCCGATCGATGGGAGGCGGCGCCGAAGGGACACGGGAGTTCGGGCGCTCCGCGACGCTGCTCTCCGCCGGGGTCGGCGCGGCCGGCCTGCTCACGTACGCCTACTTCTCGCTGGCTTCCCACAACCTCGACCCAGTGGCCTACGGCGAGGTCGTGGTGTTGTGGTCGGCCGTCTTCGTCTCCATCTCGGTGCTGTACCGACCGGTGGAGCAACTCCTCTCGCGAACGATCGCCGAGCGGCAGGCTCGCGGTGAGCCGATCGGGCCGACGCTGCGCGTGGCGGCCACGATCCAGGGCGGCGTCGCGATCGCCACCGGCGTCGCGGTGCTCGCGCTTCGCGACCCGTTGCAGGACGAGCTTCTGGGCGGAAGCGAAGCCCTTTACTGGATCCTGTTCAGCGCACTCTTAGCCTTCGGGGTGAGCTTCTTCGCCCGCGGCTATCTGGCCGGTACCCGCCGCTTCGTCCTGCTCGCCGCGTTGCTGCTCGCGGAGTCGTTTGCGCGCGCAGCGTTCGCGCTGGCCGTCGCCTTGGGCATCTCCGAGGGCCAGACTGCCGTCGCGCTCGGCATCGCAGCGGCGCCGGCGCTGAGCCTGATCGTCGTGCCGCTTGCTTTCCGACGCCGGACCCCCACTCCGGACACCGGCGAGGCACCCCGGTTGAGCCTCGCTCACGGCGGGGGTTTCGCCGCCGCAGTGCTGGTGGTGATGCTCAGCGAACAGACGCTGCTCAACGGCGGGCCGCTGATCGTCCGGGGTTTCGAGGGTGCCGCCGAGGCCGGATTCATCTTCAACGTCCTGCTCTTGGCGCGGGCGCCGCTGGTCGTCTTTCAGGGGGTTGCGACGAGCCTGCTCCCCCATCTCACGCGGCTGCGCTCGCGAGGCGAGGCTGGCGACCAGGCCTTTCGCGTCTCGGTGGGCGCCACGTTGCGCGCGGTGGCGGCGTTCACGGCGCTCGTGGCGGTGGTGGTGGCGGTCGCGGGACCGGAGCTGATGCAGGTGGCGTTCGGCGATGCCTTCTCCTATGACCGCGCCGGGCTCCTGATCGTGACCGCCGGCATGGGGCTCTATCTCGGAGCGACAACGCTCAGCCAGGCAGCCGTGGCCCAGGGCCAGGTGCGCCGCGCGGCCGCACGCTGGGCGATCTGCGCGGTGGGCTTCTTGGTCTGGTGCTTCGTGCCGGTTTTCGACGAGGCGCGGCGCGTCGAGGTCGGCTTCACAGCCGCAGCGGCCGCCCTGGCCCTGCTGCTGCGCCCGCTTCACCGCACCCCCGGCGACCGACTCGAGCCCGGATCGCCCGATGAGCTGGAGGCGCGGCTCGCCGTCGCCGACGAGGCGGGCTAGCGATCCACCCGGTTACGCTCGCCGCCCGATGAGGCCAGCCGCCACGTGAACGACAGCGAGCTGATCCTCGTCGCCGGGCTGATGCTGGCCGCCGGGCTTGCCGCGGCCAAGGTGGCCGACCGCGTGCGGGTGCCTGGCCTGCTGCTGTTCCTCGGGCTGGGGATGCTGGTCGGTTCGGACGGCATCGGCGGGGTCGAGTTCTCAGACTACGAGCTGACCCGAACCCTGGGGACGATCGGGCTGATCCTGATCCTGTTCGAGGGCGGGCTGACAGCCGGCTGGAACGAGATCAAGCCGGTCCTCGGCACAGCCGTCTCCCTCGCCACGCTCGGCACCGTGCTGACAGCATTGCTGGCAGGGCTGGCGGCGATGTTGCTGCTCGACCTCGGAACGCTCGAGGGCCTGATCATCGGTTCGGCGGTGGCGGCCACCGACAGCGCCGCGATCTTCGCGGTTCTCCGCGGCTCGCAGCTGCGCAGGCGGCTGGCCCGAGCGCTGGAGGGCGAATCGGGCATGAACGACCCGGTCGCGCTGCTGCTCGTGACCGGGTTCATCGAGTGGGTGGAGACCCCAGGGTTCAACGCCCTCGACCTCGCCGGCGACCTGGTGCTGAAGCTGGGGATCGGCCTGCTGATCGGTGTCGGACTCGGCTATCTCGCCCGGGAAGCGTTTCGCAGACTCGATCTACCGAGCCCGGGCCTCTATCCCGTCGCCTCAGTCGCAACGGCGGCCCTCGCCTACGGTGTCGCGGAGGTCGCACACGGCTCCGGCTTTCTCTCCGTGTACATCGCGGCGCTGGTGCTCGGCACGGGCCCCGTCCCCGCGCGGCGTACGACGATCGCCTTCCACCAGGGCCTGAGCTGGGTGGCGCAGATCTCGCTCTTCTTCCTGCTCGGCCTGCTGGTTTTCCCGAGCGAGCTCGGAGAGGTGGCGGTCGAGGGACTGCTGCTCTCCGCGGCGCTGATGCTGGTCGCTCGGCCGCTGGCGGCGTACGTGGCCAGCGCCCTGGCACCCTTCGAGGCGCGCGAGCGGCTGATGCTCGGGTGGGCCGGGCTGCGTGGCGCGATCCCGATCTGGCTTGCCACCTTCCCCGTGATCGAGGGAATCGAGGGGAGCGCGGACATCTTCAACACGATCTTCTTCGTTGTGGTCACGTCAACGCTGGTGCAGGGCGCGACCTTCGAGCCACTCGCGCGTCGTCTCGGGGTCACGGCGGACGAGCCCTCGCTCCCGCGGCCGCTCGTGGAAACAGGGATCATCCGCCGGCTCGGCGGGGAGTCGTTCGTGTGGCGGGTCGAGGAGGCCGACGCGGCCGTCGGCCACACGATCAAGGAACTCGGGTTGCCGCGCGAGGCGCTGGTGAACGTGATCGTTCGCGGCGAGACCGCGATCCCGCCGCGAGGGTCGACCGAGATCGAGGCGGGCGACGAGCTCCACATCGTCGTCCGTCAGGAGGCCCTGGCCGAGGTCGAGCGGTTGACCGAGCGCTGGCGCACCGGCCCGGTGGGTGAGCCGCCGGTTCCCGCGCTGCCGCCGCGGGGAGCTCCGCAGGTGTTCACCGTGCGGCCGTGGAGGCGCGAGGACGGCGATCCCGGCCGGCCGGAGGAGCTCGAGGGCGTCGCGGTAGCCGCCCGGCTGCGCAGCCGCCGCGACACCCCCGGTGCACTCTTCGCGCTGGCGGACGGCCGCTACGCGGTTACAGGCTCAGGGCTGGTGGCGGTCGGGCCGCGGCGCCAGCTCGCGGCATGGGCGAGCCGGCGCGCTGATCGCGAGGGCATCAGTCCCCAGGAACGCGCCTGGTGGCAGGAGGTCACCGGGGCAGTGGCGGCGCCCGCGCGTCCGGCCCTCGAGCCTACGTAGCTCCCGCTGCCTCGGCGATCCGCCGATAGGCGGCCGCGGGGTCTGAGTCACCGAAGACGGCCGAGCCGGCCACGAACAGGGTCGCCCCGGCCTCGGCGGTCGTGGCGACGGTATCGGCGTCGATTCCTCCGTCGACCTCGAGGGCCGAGTTCGGCGCGAGCTCGCGCAGGCGGATGAGCTTGCGCGGCGTCGTCGGAATGAACGCCTGTCCGCCCCACCCCGGGTTGACGCTCATGCAGAGGACCAGGTCGGCGGAGTGGTCGAGCTCCCGGACGGCCTCGGCAGGCGTTCCGGGGTTCAGCGCCAGCCCGGCGAGACAACCCGCCTCGCGGATGGCTCCCAGCGTGCGATGGGGGTGTGGGTCGGTCTCCTGGTGGAAGGTGATGCAGTCGGCGCCAGCCTTCGCAAACTCCACCACCTGCTCGCCTGGCCGTTCGATCATCATGTGCACGTCGACGGCACCGCCCGCGCCGTGCACCTGGTCGGCGATCGACGAGACGACGAGTGGGCCGATCGTGATCGGGGGAACGAAATGGCCGTCCATCACGTCGACGTGAATCAGGCGAGCGCCGGCGGCCATCACCTCGGCGATCTGCTCGCCCAGGCGCGCGAAGTCCGCTGACAGGATCGACGGCGCCACGCGCCGACCGACGAAGGCGTGTCGCGGCGCGGCGAGCTCGGTTGGCTGATCGGGGACGGCTTCCACTACACCGGCTTCAGCATCGAGTGGCCGCAATGCTGGCAGAGCATGTCCTCGGACGCGCTCATCCGCACGATCGTCTGATGCTCGCCACAGTCCGGGCACTGCGAAACCAGCTCGTAGCGGCGCAGGCAGTACACGCAGCGATAGCGGCCGGGAAGCTGGGTCGGTCGCAGCCACGGCTCGCCGCACCCGGGGCAGTCGGGACGCGGAAGGGTGGCCTGCTGCCTGCCCGGCGCCATGTCAGGCCGCGACCGTCCGGGCAATGAAGAAGCCGTCGGTGCCGTCGCGATCGGGCCGCAGCTGCAAGAAGCGCCCGTCGCGGTCGGAGGCGAGCTCCGGATGCTCCGCGCCGAGATCATCGGCGGCCGGCAGCGCTCGGGCGACAACAGCCTCGTTTTCGCGCGCTGAGATCGTGCAGGTCGAATACACCAGCGTTCCCGCGGGGGCGAGGGCGTGGAGCGCTCGCTCCGCGATCGCGAGCTGAAGCTCCGCCAGCCGCTTCACGTCGGCCTCGGACTTGCGCCAGCGCGCATCGGGCCGCGAGGCGAGCGTGCCCAGGTCGGAGCAGGGCGGATCCACGAGGATCCGATCGTAGCCCGATCCCAGGTCGGCCTTCGCCGCGTCGGCGACCTCCACGCGAACGCAGGTCACGCCCGCGCGCCCGCACAGGTCGCCCACCTGGGCGGCGCGCCCCGGATCGATCTCAACGGAGAGGATCTCCCCGCGGTCCTCCATCTGCGCCGCGATCGCCGTGGTCTTGACGCCGGGGCCGGCGCAGAGGTCGAGCACGCGCTCGCCGGGATGTGGATCGAGCAAGGCCACGACCGCCTGAGAGGCCCGCGACTGTGGAATCAACGCTCCCCTGGCGATCTGGTCCACCAGCGCCACCCCAAGCGGGCCCTCGGACACCAGCGCCTCCGGAGGCCACAGGGGACCGGCAGCGCGCGGGCCGTCCAGCCGCTCGTCTGCAGCCCGCAGCTCGTCCGCGAGGTGCTGCGGGTCGGTGCGAAGGGTGTTGACGCGAAAGGCCGTCTCGGCGGGTTCGTTCATCGCGATCATCAGCGACCGCGCGCCCTTAGGGCCGTGCTCCGACCACCACATCCGAGCCAGCCACTCCGGGTAGGAGTGCGCGATCGCCGCGCCCTCCGGAGTCGAGTCGTCGAGGCCGGCCACGAGCTGGGCGCCCTCACGTGCCGCCCTGCGCAGGAGCGCGTTCACGAATCCGGCGCCGCGCTCGCCGCGCTGCGATCGCTTGGCCAGCTCCACGGCCTGATCGACTGCGGCGTAGTCCGGGGTCGCGTCTGCGAACAGGAGCTCGTACAGCCCCAGGCGCAGGGCGGCCGCCACGGCTCCGTCCAGCGCGTCGGCCGAGCGGCCCGACATCACCTCGATCAGGTGGTCGCTCGTGCCCCTGCGCTGCACCGCGCCGTAGGCCAAGCGGTGGGCCTGCGACCGCTCGCGCCGGTCGAGGCCGTGGCGCTCGATCGCGGAGGCAAGCGCGCGATCCGCGAAGGCGTCGTGCTCGAAGGTCCGCCGCAGGACCTCAACGGCGGCCGCCCGCGCCGGCGCGATCTCCGCGCTCACGCGAGCCGCGGGACCGGATGGCCGCGCAGGTAGGCCTCGGCCGGCATCGGGCGCTTGCCGGACGGCTGGACCACGCACAGGCGGAGGACACCCTCGCCGCAGCCGAGGCGCAGGGCGCCATCGCGCGCGTCGAGCTTGCCTGCGTCGAGATCGCCGTCCTCCGCCTGGGCGGCGTGAACGCCGAGCCGGTCGCCGTCGAGCTCCAGGTAGGCGCCCACTCGGGGCGTCAACGCCCGGACGACGCGGGCCAGCTCGGCCGCCGGGCGCCGAGGGTCCAACAGGCGCTCGTGCGGCGCGATCTTGTCCGCGTACGTGGCGGCGGATTCGTCCTGCGGGGTGAACTCGAGCTCGCCGGCGCTACGCAGCTCGAGCGCGCGCACGCCGAGCTCGCCCCCCAGCCCCGCAAGCCGCTCCGCCAGCGCGCCGAAGTTCTCCTCGTCGGAGATCGGGGTGCTCTCCTGGAGCGCGATCGGCCCCGAGTCGAGGCCCTCGGTGACGCGCATGATGGTCACGCCGGTCGCAGCGTCGCCAGCCATGATCGCGCGCTCAATCGGCGCAGCGCCGCGCCAGCGAGGCAGCAGCGACGGGTGAACGTTCAAGAGCTCCAGCTCGGACAACAGGGGCTCGCGGATCAGCTGCCCGAAGGCGCACACCAGGCCCACGTCGGGGTCGGCGACTCGAACCGCGTCCACCGCCTCCTGCCTGTTGACGCTCTCGGTCTGAAGCAACTCGAGGCCGAGCTCGCCAGCGGCACGGGCCACCGGCGGGGGCGAGACGCGACGGCCGCGGCCCCGCCTGCGATCGGGCGGGGCGATCACCAGGGCGGGGCGAAAGTCGGACGCCGCCACCCGCTCGAGGACGACCACTGCGTACTCGGACGTACCGAGGAAGAGTGTCCGCACTTCCGGGAGCGGCCCCCTACTGGCCCTCTTCCTCGGGGGTTGGCGGACTGTAGGGCGTCCCCTCGCGCAGCGCCCGCATCGCGCCCTTGCGCTGCTCGCGCGCCGTGCGATCGAGGATCAGCACGCCGTCCAAGTGGTCGATCTCGTGTTGGAGCACGCGCGCCTCCAGCCCGGAGGCCTCCAGGAGCAGGGGCTCGCCACGGGGATCGACCCCGCGCACTCGCGCGTGGAGCGCCCGCTCGACCTCGACGACGATGCCCGGCAGGCTGAGGCACCCCTCCTCGGCCACCACGAGTTCGTCGGACAACCATTCGAGCTCGGGGTTCGCGACCGCAGTGGCGACTGCGTCTGGACCCGCCCGAAAGACGAGCAGGCGCCGCATCACGCCCAGCTGCGTCGCGGCGAGACCGACCCCCATCGCGTCGCGCATCAGACCGACCATCCGCTCGGCGTCGGCCTCGAGCTCGGGCCCGAACCCGGTGATCTCGGAGGCCCGGGACTTCAGCACCGGGTCGCCAAACGTGCGGACCTCCGCGAGCGCGGTCTCTCGGCGCTCGCGCTCCTCGTCCGTCAGGTGCTCACCGCTCGGCTCGACGACCTCACCGGCAACCTCGTCGTGCTCGTGCTCCGCCACTTCGCTCACGGATTTCAGTCTAGGACGCCCTCTACTGAGGGTCCACGTCGACAGAGATCGCGACTGCGTGTAGATCGCGCGCGGCTGCGGCCGACTCCACGACCTCGCGCACCGCTGCCACCGCGGGCTCTCTCAGTTCCGCTTTCACGAGAAGCTGGCGCCGGTGACGCCCGCGAAGCCGAAAGCGCGGCGCGGGGCCCAGCAGCTCAGCGCCGGCGGGAAGTTGGCCAGCGATCTGGCTCGCGAGACGGTCGGCGGCCGAAGCGACCCCGGACTCGTCCTCGGAGGACAGTTCGACCCTCAGGAGCTCTGCGAACGGCGGATACCGGAGTGCCTGCCGCCGGCGCAGCTCCCCCTCTACGAACCCAGCCGAGTCGTGGCGCTGAGCGTGACGGATCGCGTCGGCATGGGGCGCCAGCGTCTGCACCAACACCCGCCCGCCGCGCTCACTGCGACCGCTGCGGCCGGCGAGCTGGGCGACGAGGGCGAAGGTCCGCTCCTCGGCGCGGAAGTCCGGAAAGCGAAGCGTGGCGTCCGCGTCAAGCACCACCGACAGCACCACGTCCGGGAAGTCGTGACCCTTGGCAACCATCTGGGTGCCGACGAGCACCCCCGTCTCGGCCTCCTGAAATCTGCGCAGGATCCCGGCGTGGCCGCTCGAGCGAGCCGCCGCGTCGGAGTCCAGCCGAAACACAGGCAGGGGATCGACTGCGGCCGCGAGCACCTCCTCAAGCTGCTCCGTCCCGGCGCCGTGGCGCGCAAGCGCCACCGAGCCGCACTCCGGACACGCGTCGGGCACCGGTTCCGAGTGGCCACAGTGGTGACAACGGAGCTGCTCGTGGTGGCGGTGGATCACAAGCGAGACGTCGCAGTTCGGGCACGTGTGCACCTGGCCGCACTCGCGGCAGGCAAGAAACGGTGACCAGCCACGCCGGTTGAGGAGCACGATCGCCTTGCCGCCGACAGCGGCTAGCCGCGACAGCGCCTCGCGCGTGCGCGGGTGCAGGGGGCCGTCGAGCCCGCGCGTGTCGAGCACGTCGACCTCCGGCAGCGCGGTGCCGTCCGCGCGCGTCGGCAGCTCCAAGCGCTCCAGGGCGTGCCAGCTCTCCGGGCGCGGCGTCGCCGACCCCGCCACCACCACGGCCCCGGCCTGGCCGGCGCGCCAGCTCGCCACGTCGCGGGCGTCGTAGCGCGGATCGCCCTCCTGCTTGTAGGACTGGTCGTGCTCCTCGTCGACCACGATCAGGCCGAGAGCCTCAATCGGAGCGAAGACGGCCGACCGCGGCCCGACGCAGACCCGAGCCTCGCCGCGACGCACGCGCATCCACTCGTCCCGGCGCTCCCCGGGCGAAAGTCGTGAGTGAAGGATCGCGACCCGGTCGCCGAAGCGGCGCTCGAAACGCGACATCGTCTGCGGGGTGAGGCCGATCTCGGGCACGAGCACGATCGCTCCTCGTCCGCGGTCAAGCGCCCGCGAGGTGGCGTCGAGGTAGACCTCGGTCTTGCCGGAGCCCGTCACGCCCCACAGGACCAGCTCCGCCCCGCCGCCGTCGAGGGCCGTGGCGATCCGCGCCGCGGCCGCCTGCTGGGCCGCGTTCAGACGCACGGGCTCGGCCGGGGCTCCGATCGCCTCGGTCCGGGGCCGGCGCCTCACCTCGCGCTCGCTCACCCGGGCCAGCCCGCGCCGCGCCAGCCGGCGCAGGACGTCGCGGTCGACATCCGCCGCCCGGAGCTCGTCGGCCGAGAGCTGACGCTGAGCCGCCGCCAAGACCTCGAGGGCGTGGCGCTGACGCGCTCCCAGCCTGGCGCCGCCGGCGAGCGCGCCTTGGCCGTCGGCCGTCGCCTCGGCAACGAGCTCGCGCCGCGGACCCGTCTGGCCCCGGGCGGACATGGTGCCCGGCGGAAGCACGAGCTCGAGGCCCCGCGCCGGGGTCGAGCAGTACTCGCGCGCTACACGGAGGCCGAGGCGTACCAAGTCGGCTGGGGCGCCCGCCTCCAGGGCCCCCAGCGGCTCCGCGAGGCGCTCCGGCGGGAGCTCGCTGGACTCCGCCACGTCGACGACCACGCCGAGGACCCGGCGGCGGCCGAATGGCACCAGCAGGACCGCGCCGACTCCGACGCCGTTCATCGCGGCCGGAAGGCGGTAGTCGAACGGGCCCCGAAGGGCCCGCGCCGTCGTCAGCGGTTCGACCTTGACTACCAATGTGTTCCGGTGAGTGGCTTTAGCCGCGAAAGAAGCATGTGCAGGTAGGTGTTCGTTCCGACCGTACGGATCGCTGCGGCGGGAAGTACGCTTCAGCCTCTATGGCGCCCAAGCTTCATCCCGGTGAGCAGGTGCTCTACGAGGGACACCCGTCCTGGCGCTCGATTCTTGCCTTCTACATCAAGGGCGTCCTGATCACGGCGGCCGTGGCCCTGATCGTCGCGCTGGTCACGGGTCTGGGCGAGGGCGGCGCCGACACCGGCCTCGTCACGCTCGTCGCCCTCGTCGGGGTCGCGCTGACGATCCTCGCTGGCTTCATCGCGCGAGTCACCACCAACTACACGATCACCGACCGCCGCCTCCACATCAAGCGGGGGATCGTCTCGCGAACGATCCAGGAAACCCGGCTCGAGCGGGTCCAGAACGTCAACTACCAGCAGAGCGTGATCCAGCGTCTGCTTCAGGTGGGCGACGTCGACTTCGACACCGCCGCCGGCGACGATTACAACTTCATCTTCGTGGGCGTCGACGACCCTGCCGACGTCGTCCACAAGGTGGACGCCGCGACCCGCGGGGCGTCATCCGACGGTCTCGCCGGCCACGAGGCGCCGCCGGCCACCGAGCAGCAGCCCCGGTAGCTCAGGAAACCTCGGCGGGCGCTTCGGCCTCGGCACCTTCGCCGATGCCGGCGGCAGCGCGCACGGCATCGGCGCGGTCGGTCCGTTCCCAGGTGAAGTCGTGGTCCTCGCGGCCGAAGTGGCCGTAGGCGGCGGTCTTCTGGAAGATCGGGCGGTGCAGGTCGAGGTACTGCCGGAAGGCCGCCGGGCGCAGATCGAACTCGTCCGCCACGATCTCCGCCAGCTTCGAGTCGGATAGCTTTCCGGTGCCGAACGAGTTGACCATCATCGATACCGGGTGCGCAACTCCGATCGCGTACGCCACCTGGACCTCACACCGCTCCGCGATGCCGGCCGCGACCACGTTCTTCGCCACGTAGCGCGCGGCGTAGGCCGCCGAGCGGTCGACCTTCGACGGGTCCTTGCCCGAGAACGCTCCACCGCCGTGGCGGGCTGTGCCGCCGTATGTGTCGACGATGATCTTGCGGCCCGTGAGGCCGGCATCGCCGACGGGCCCGCCGATCACGAACTTGCCGGTCGGGTTGACCAGGAAGTTTGAGAGCAGCTCCTTCTCGGTGAACAGCTCCTTGTACTCGCCGTGCAGCACCGGCTCCACGACGTGCTCCCAGAGATCGTTCTTGATCAGCGTCTCGCCGTCGATGTCCTCGCGATGCTGCGTTGAGATCAGGACCTTGCAGACCTCAACCGGCCGTCCGTTCTCGTATCGGATCGTGACCTGCGTCTTGCCGTCGGGTCCGAGATACGGGATCACGCCCGCCTTGCGGACCTCGGCCAGGCGCTTGGCGAGCGTGTGCGCGATCTGAATCGGCATCGGCATCAGCGCCTTGGTCTCACGGCTCGCGTAACCGAACATCATTCCCTGGTCGCCCGCACCCGCGCGGTCGAGCACGTCCTCGTCGTTGGGGTCGGTGCGCGCCTCATAGGCCGTGTCGACGCCCTGCGCGATGTCGGGCGACTGCTCGTCGATCGCGGTCACGACCGCGCAGCTCTTGTGGTCGAACCCGTACTCCGGCCGGTCGTAGCCGATGCGGCGGATCGTGTCGCGGACGATCGCCGGGATGTCGACGTAGCACTCGGTCGTGATCTCCCCCGAAACGACGACGAGGCCCGTGTTGACCAGGGTCTCGCAGGCAACGCGTCCGGTTGGGTCCTCGGCCATTACGGCGTCGAGGACGCCGTCGGAGATCTGGTCGCAGATCTTGTCCGGGTGGCCCTCGGTGACCGACTCCGAGGTGAACAGGTACTCGTTCTCTGAAAGCTTTTCCATCGCGAGAATCCTAGATGCTCGCTCGAGCGAGGCGCGCGTGCGTGCGGCGGGCCTCAGTCCGACGGCACCGGCGCCTCGGCCTCGGCCGGCTCGGCTGGCGGCGGGCCCACGATCAACCGGGCATCAGTGCGCAGGATGTCCTCACCGCTCGAGATCGCCACGCCCAGCGCCTCGAGCGTGCGGAACTCGCCGGCGAAGGTCGCGTATGCCGGGTCCTCCGCCAAACCGAGGCGCTCTCCAACCGCGATCAGCTCGCCGAGGTCGAAGTAGGCGAGCAGCGACGGGTCGCCGTCGAATCCGTTGGTCGCCTGCCGATAGCGCTCCGATTCGTCGAGACCACCGTCTCCCCTCGCCAGCTTGGCAATCCCGTCGGGGCTGGTGGCGACGGTGGCGAGCCCGTCGAACACGGCATAGGTGAGCTCGACCGCACCCGAGACCGGGAGCGTGCGTATTTGGACGCCCTCGACCTCCTCGTCTTGGAAGGAGGGCGTCTGCAGCACGCTCTGGGGTCCGACCGCGGCGGCGACGGGACGCTGGAGGCCGGCCAGGGCCCTCCGCGCTCGGTCTTCGTCCACCCCGTCCGCGATGAACTGAAAGTACGGCGTCGGATCGACCCCCGTGTCCCCCGTGCGCGGCTCGAGCGCGAACGCCCCCTCGTCCCCCAGCGCCGGGAAGAAGTCGTTTGAGAGGTCGAACTCGCCGCGCCGCAGCTGGTCGACCAGGTCCTCGAAGCTCGAAGCGATCCCCGGAGCCGTCGCGCCCGCCTGCGCCAGCAGCTTCCGAGTCGCCTCGCCTGGGTCGCCGATTCCCACGTAGACGAGGGCGTCGGAGCTGAGCTTGGAGGCGAGGCTCGGGTCGAAGGGCTCGAACGCGGCGAAGAACCCCGCCTGGGAACGCGCCCGGTCGGCGTCGAGCACGCTGCGGACCGCCAGCTCGAGCTCTCCCCCGTCGGTGGCCAGCGCGACGGCAGCGCCCCGCGTCGCCTGTGGCGAGATCAACGGCGAGAACGATCCGAGCGGGCCGGCCGGCGACGCCAGCTCGCGCGCTCCCTCAGGCGACACGTAGGCGTCGATCAGGCGGTGATCCGGGAGCGCGTTGCGGGCGTCGGAGGCCGCCTGGTCGTCGGCGAGGGAGTCGGCTTCGGCGCCACTCGCGTCGATCACCGCGCGCACACCCGCCGGCGTCCCGAGCGCGAGGAATCCATCCACCTGCGCGCTGGCGACGTGGGACTCGCCACCGCTGACGCTGATCTCGACACCCTCGTACTCGAAGACGCGCTGTCGCCCAGAGCCCAGCTCGCGGGCGAACGCTGTCGCCCCATCGGCGTCGTCGACCTCCAGCAGGTCGACGAGGAGGAGCGCTCGGTCGCCGCGGCCGGGCAGCGCGGCGAGCGCGACCTCGCCGCCGAACCAGGGGGCGATGTCGCGCTCGAACCCGGGCGCCCCGCCGCGCGGACCTGGCACCAAGCCGAGCGCTCGCGCGGCGATCTGCTGCCTGATCACGGGCAGGCTCTCGGCGATTCCGGCCGCGTCGTCGTACTGCTCCGTGTCGGGGTCGAGATTCGCGTGTGCGTAGGCGAGCGCGTCCGAGGGGACGAGCGCGATGGCGTCGTCGGGAGGCGGGCAGCTGTCTCCACCCGGGAACTCGCAGGGCAGGCTCGGGACGACGGCGGCGAGCAAGAGGAGCAGCGCGACCGCGGCGCCGAGCGCTGCCAAGAGCCGCCTTCGGCCCTGGATCGATAGATCCCCCCAGAAGGCCCCCAGGGCACCGGTGAATCCCCGGGCGACCCGGGCCAGGAATCCGCCGACGGCGGCGAGGGTGTCCTCGATGGAGGACAGGGCTTCCCGCAGCCGCGTTCCCGCCGTCGCCTGGGTGCTGCCCGTTGAGGGTCTACGCACCGGCCGCTTTATACCGGCGCCCGTCTTGAGGCGCGCCACGTCGCCTGCGCCCCCGCGCCTTGGGCACAAAGTCGATGATCAGCGGCACGCCCTCGAAGCCATAGGCCGAGCGCAGCCGGTTCTCGAGATGGAACGCCCAGTCGCGCGTGACGATCCGACGGTCGTTCACCTGAATCGCGAACCGAGGCGGGCGCTGGCCCACCTGGGCGGCGTAGTAAAGGCGAAGGCGCCGGCCAGCCTTGGCGGGCGGAGGTCGCGACGCCACGACGTCGGCCACAAAGCGGTTCAGGTCCGGGGTCGGAATGCGCTGCCCCCGCCTGTCGGCGAGCGCAATCGCGCGCTCAAACACCTTGGCCACGCCGCGGCCGGTCAACGCCGAGCAGGCGATGACGGGCGGGCGTTGGCGAGCCCGGCGGTTGATGCGGGCATTCGCATCCTCCAGAACACTGCCGGCCACCTCCTCCGCTTCGGGTCCGGGGGTGTCCGCGTCTCCGATCAGATCCCACTTGTTGAGCGCCACCACGGTGGCGCACCCGCTCTTCATGGCCAACTCCGCGACCCGGAGGTCCTCTGACGTCACGCCCTCGGAGGCGTCGCAGACCACGATCGCCGTGTCCGCGCGCTCGGCGGCGCGCTCGGAGCGAAGCTGCGCGTAGTAGCCCACGGTTCCCGCGACCTTGGTCCGGCGCCGCAGTCCCGCGGTGTCGATCAGCGTCACCGGCCGGCCGTCGACCTCGAGCCGGGTGTCGATGGCATCGCGGGTGGTTCCCGCCTGCTCGGAGACGATCACCCGCTCGGAGCCGAGAATCGCGTTGACCAGCGATGACTTGCCGACGTTGGGACGCCCAATAACCGCTATTGCGACTGCGTCCTGGGACTCCGCGGGCGGCTCGGCCCCCACCTCGCGCGCGAGCTCGGCCAGGCGGTCGAGAAGGTCGCCCGTGCCGCGGCCATGGGCCGCGGAGACGGGGAAGGGGTCGCCGAGGCCCAGCCGATAGAGCTCGGCGACGAGCGGCTCGTCGGCCGGGCCGTCCACCTTGTTTGCGACTACCAGCGTGGGCTTGTCGGAGCGGCGCAGCAGCTCGGCCACCTCCGCGTCGCCCTGACGCAGACCGGCTCGAGCGTCGAGCACCAGCAGAACGGCGTCCGCCTCGGCGATCGCCTCTCGCGCCTGCGCCTGCACGGCGCGCGACAGCGAGTCGCCGGCCGCGAGGTCGACGCCGCCGGTGTCGATGAGCTCGAAGCGCACGCCGTTCCACTCGCACTCAAGCGACTTGCGATCGCGCGTCACGGCGGCCTCGCGGTGGACAACGGCCTCGCGACCGCCCACCAGCCGGTTGACGAGCGTCGACTTGCCGACGTTCGGAAAGCCGACAACGGCGACTCGAGGCAGCCGCGCCATCCGTTAGCCCCTCAGTCCGCGCTCGCGGATCACCGCGACGATCTGCTCGACGACGTCGCCGACGGCGCGGCCCGTGGTGTCGATCTCGACCGCATCGTCGGCCGGGCGCAGGGCGCCGTGTTGGCGCTGGCGATCGCGATCGTCACGCGCCGCCTGCGCGGCGAGGACCTCCTCGACCGGCTCCCCCGTGTCCGCTGCGCGCCGCCGCGCTCGCTCGCCGTCATCGGCCACGAGGAAGACCTTCAGGGGAGCGTCCGGGCTGACCACGGTGCCCACGTCGCGGCCCTCGGCGACGTAGTCGCCGTTTGCGATCAGGGCGCGCTGGCGCTCGACCATCGCCTCCCGCACGCCGGGATGCACGGAGACGCGCGATGCGGCTGCCGACACCTCAGGCGCGCGGATCGCCTCGGTGACGTCCTCACCGTCCAACAGCACGCGATCACCTTCGAAGCCGATCTCGATCTCACGCGCGACCGCGCCAATCGACTCGGCATCGTCGAGGTCCAGGCCACGCCTCAGCGCGGCCAGCGCGACACACCGGTACATCGCCCCGGAATCCAGGTAGGTGAAGCCGAGCGCGCCCGCGAGCCCGCGGGCTACGGTGGACTTACCGGCGCCCGCGGGCCCGTCGATCGCAATCACCATCGCCGCGCTGAGGATAGAGTTGCCGCCGCCACCGACAGGAGCACCGATGCAGACCTGGGACATCTCGACGCTCGACCTTCAGCCGCACCAGCCGGAGGTGCTGTCCTCCGACGACGAGGGCAGGGTGATCGCGCTCCAGCTACCGGCCGGCGAGCAGCTGCAAGAGCACCAGGTGCACGAGCGCGCGTGGCTCATCGTGGTCGCGGGCGCGGTCGAGATCAGCCGGGGTGGCGAGACCGTCAGCGGCGGTCCCGGACTGTTGGCCGTCTTCGACCCCAACGAGCGCCGCGAGGTGAGCGCAACCGAAGACGCGCGTCTGCTGCTTGTGCTCTCGCCCTGGCCCGGCGTCGGGCATCCGAGCGCGAAGTAGTGGTGAAGATCAGGCCGAACTGACGAGCGTCGTCAGGTCCCGGCCGAATCCGGGGTAGCTGATCCCCGCCGCCTCGAAGCCGCGAATCTCCACGCCTTCGCTCGCGGCGAGGCCGGCGATGGCGCCGAGCATGGCCAGGCGGTGATCGCCGGCCGCATCGAGAGTGCCCCCGCGCAACCCACCGCCGCCGCTCACGACGAAGCCGTCCCCGGTCGCCTCGATCTCAGCTCCGATCCCGCGCAGGCCGTCGACCACAGTGGTGATGCGGTCCGACTCCTTGAGGCGCAGCTCCTCGGCGCCGGACACGATGGTCTGGCCCTCGGCGAAGCAGCCGGCGAGCCCGACCAGCGGCAGCTCGTCGATTGTCAGGGGCACCTCGCTCCCGCCGACCCGAGCGCCCTCGAGCGGACCGTGGCGGGCCACGATCGTCGCCCGCGGCTCAGGCCCCGCGGCGGCCGTCTCGATCACCTCGATCGCACCGCCCATCCGGTTGAGCACTCCCAGCAAGCCGATTCGGGTTGGGTTGATGCCCACACCCTCGAGTCGCACGTCGCTGCCCGGGACGAGCAGGGCGGCAACGAGGAAGAACGCCGCGGACGAGAAATCGCCGGGGATCGTCAGCGCGCCCGGCTCGACGCGCTCGGCGAGCGCAACGCGGACGCGACGCGAGGGCAGCTCGCCGTGGATCGTGACCGGCGTGCCCACGTCCTCGACGGCGAGGTCGGCTCCCGCCGCTCGGAGCAGCAGCTCGGTGTGGTTGCGAGTGGGCTGGGGCTCGACAACCGACGTCTCCCCCTCGGCCAGCAGCCCCGCGAGCAGCACGCAGGACTTCACCTGGGCGCTCGGGACGGGGAGCCTGTACTCGATGCCGCGCAGCGGACGGCCGCCGACGGCCAATGGGGGCAGGCGATCATCCCGGCACGTGACCGAGGCGCCCATTTCACGTAGCGGTGTAGCCACGCGGTCGACCGGGCGCCGGCGAATCGACTCGTCGCCGTCGAGCGTCCACTCCCCGCCCGGGTTTCCCGCCAGCCAGCCGGGGAGGATTCTCAGCAACGTCCCGGCATTGCCGACGTCGATGTCGGCCGGTCGGGCGCCCCGCAGCCCGACCCCGCGGATGCGCACGCCAACCCTCGCGCTGGGCGAGTTGTGCACCGTGTCGATGCCTGTTTCGCCCGCGGCATCGCGGGGATCGCTCTCCACCACCGCACCCAGCCCCCGCACCGCGTCGAGCGTCGACCGCGTGTCGGCTGCGTCGAGGTAGTTCGAGATCGCCGTCTCCCCCTCGCCCATCGCCGCGACAATCGCCGCTCGGTGCGAGATCGACTTGTCGGGCGGTGGCGTCAGGGATCCGCGCAGCGGACCGGCCGGCTCGAAGCGCGCGCCGCCCACGCAATCGCTCCTACTCGCCCTCGTCGTGCTCGACGATCGACCCGGAGTGGCCGAGGTCGCGCACGACCTCGGCGGCGCGCCCGGCCTCGGCGGAGCCCGCCACCCAGATCGAGATCGCGCCGGTGCGCATGTCAGGTGCCGGGTAGAGGCCCATGTCCTCGATGTTGACGCCCGCGCGGCCGAGGGCGACGGCGATCTCGGCGACGGTGCCGGGACGGTTCTGCACTCCCACGCGCAGCTCACACAGCTCGCCGCCGATGAGCTCTCGCTCCAGAAGCTTGCGACGGGCGGCGGCAGCGGCCCGGTGCCAATCGTTCACCGCCTCTGCGTCGTCGCCGCGGATCAGCTGGGCGGCATGGCGCAGGCGATCGGCGACCGCGTCGATCTCACGTGCAACCGCCGCGCGGTTGGTGGCAAAGATGTCGCCCCAGATCGCGGGGTTGGCGCCGGCAACGCGCGTCGTGTCGCGAAAGCTCGGGCCCACCTCCGGCAGCCGCTCCGACTCCTCGGCCAACGCGGACGCTGCCTGCTGAACGAGCACGTTCGCGAGCACGTGGGGCAGGTGGCTGACGGTCGCCATGATGCGGTCGTGGGCCGCGGCGTCGATGGCCTGCGGGCGCGCCCCGAGGTCGGCGACGACCCGCTGGAGGCGGTCGTAGAGCATCCCGCTCGAGCGCTCGGTCGGGGTCAGGTACCAGCGCGCGCCCTCGAACAGGTCCGGGCGGGCGTTGGCGATGCCCGAGGTCTCCGCGCCCGCCAGCGGGTGACCCCCGATGAACCGCTCGCCGCCGGGCTCGGGGAAGCCGGCGATCAGCTCGCGCTTCGTGGAGCCGACGTCGGTGACAACTGCACCGCCGCCCGCGGCGAGGGCTTCCGCGACAAGCTCTGGCAGGGCGCCGACCGGAGCGGCGCAGAACACCACGTCGCCCTCCGCGACGGCGTCCGCGACGCTGCGAGCCGAGCGGTCCACGGCACCCGCCTCGAGGGCTCGGTCGAGCACCTCGGCGTTTGCGTCGAAGCCGGCGACCTCGGCCCCCAGACGGCGCTTCGCGGCAAGGCCGATCGAGCCGCCGATCAACCCAACGCCGAGGACCGCGACCTTCACCTAGTTGGGCCTCTCACAACCCCACTAGACGGTGGAGACTTCTTTGCCGGCGACCTCCGCCACTCGGCGAACCTGGTCGGCGTAGGAGGCGAACGTCTCGGTCGGGAGCGCCTGGGGCCCGTCGCAGATCGCTTCCTCGGGCTCGTTGTGAACCTCGACGATGATCCCGTCGGCTCCGGCGGCGGCCGCCGCCAGCGACATCGGCCCGACCCAGTCGCGCCGCCCCGCGGCGTGGCTGGGATCGACGACGATCGGCAGGTGGGTGAGCTCTCGCAGCACGGGCACCGCCATCAGGTCGAGCGTGAACCGGTACGCGGTCTCGAAGCTGCGGATGCCGCGCTCGCAGAGCATCACGTTGCCGTTGCCCTCCTTCAGCACGTACTCCGCCGCCATCAGCAGCTCGTCGAGCGTTGCCGCGAGACCGCGCTTGAGCAGCACCGGCAGCCCCGCGCGGCCGATCTCGGAGAGCAGCGTGTAGTTCTGCATGTTGCGGGCGCCGACCTGGATCACGTCCGCCACCTCGACCACGTCGGCGAGGTCCCGAACGTCCATCAACTCCGTGACGATCGGAAGGCCCGTCTCCTCCTTGGCCTCTTGGAGCAACCGCAGACCCTCGACGCCCAGGCCCTGGAACGAGTACGGCGACGTGCGCGGCTTGTACGCGCCGCCGCGCAGCATCGTCGCGCCCGCGTCGGCGACCACGCGGGCGACCTCGAGCGTCTGCTCGCGGCCCTCGACCGTGCATGGCCCGGCGATCAGCCCGAAGTGGTCGCCGCCGACCCGCCGGCCGTCGACGTCGACCACCGTTCGCTCGCCCTTGCGGAACTGCGCCGAGGCCAGCTTGTACGGCTTCAGGATCGGCACGAGGTGGTCCACCCCCGGCGCGCCCTCGAGCCCGAGTGAGGCAACCCGGTCGCGATCGCCGATCGCGCCGATCACGGTCAGCAGCTCGCCCTTGGAGACGTGCGCCGAGCAGCCGACCTCTTCGATTCGGTCGATCACGTGCGCGACCTGGTCTTCGGTCGCCCCCTCTTTCATCACGATCATCATGGTCTTGGTGAGCCTTTCAGAGTCTTGTTCGTTGGATGTTCACGAATGGTTCATGGGTTGGGATGGCCCCACGAAGCGGCCGACTACGGCGTCCGGCAACGGATTCCTGTCTCGCGGCTCGCGCGTGCCGCCAGGCCGGACGCCTAGCTAAATCGCCAATACCAGGGGTATGTGGGGGCGACGCCGTGCGGCGTCGCCAGAAGCAGGTGCCGGTGGGTGTTTTGGGAGAACCGCACACGCGAACGCGCGCCGTCGGCGCCGATGAGGGTTCGCGTGCGCTCGCGGTTCATTGGCGTGGGTTTGTACCACGGCGGGCGTCAAACCGCAAACTGCGGGGCATACTGCCGGCATGCACCTCATCGCCCTGCTCGCCGGAGCAGCGGTGCTTGCCGGCGGCCCCGCTGCCGAAGCTGACCACGCGAAGAAGTGGCACGGCACGTCGTCCGAGATCCACGGGAAGGTCAGGGACAAGATCGTCGGCAGCTCGTGGCGCGAGGGATGCCCGGTCGGGCTCGGCAAGCTGCGGCTGTTGCGCCTGCGTCACTGGGGCTTCGACGGCGAGGTCCACAAGGGCAGGCTCGTCGTCCACCGCGGTCACGACACCGAGATCCTGCACGTGATGCGCCGGCTGTTTCGCAAGCGATTTCCGATCCGGCGCATGAAGCTCATCGATGCCTACGGGGCCGACGACCACCGTTCCATGAACGCCGACAACACCTCGGCCTTCAACTGCCGCTTCGTGGCCGGCACCAACCGCTGGTCGATGCACGCGAACGGGATCGCGATCGACATCAACCCGATCGAGAACCCATACGTGACGTCCTCCGGACACGTCTCGCCACCGGCGGGCGAGCCGTACAAGAACCGGTCCCGCGACGCCAAGGGGATGGTCCACCGGGGAGACCTCGTGGTGCGCGCGTTCAGGCGCATCGGCTGGAAATGGGGCGGCAACTGGAGCTGGCCGCGCGATTACCAGCACTTCTCGGCCAACGGCCAATAGCCCGGTGCCTCGGTTCGAACTCTCCGAATCGGTCCACCTGCGGCCGCTCTCCGAAGCCGACGTCGATGAGCTTTACGAGCTGATCGAGCGAAACCGCGACCACCTGGCCCGCTGGATGCCCTGGGCCCTGGATCAGACGAGGGAGGGGACCCTCACCTTCATCCGCGAGACGAAACGCAAGATGGACGCGGGGGGAGGCCTCGAGCTCTGTGTGATCGAAGACGGAGCGATCGCGGGCATGGTCGGGCTCCACCTCGCGGAGCCCGACAACCACGGCGCCCGCATCGGCTACTGGCTCAGTGAGGACCGGCAGGATCGGGGGCTGATGACGCGGGCAGTCGCAGCGCTCCTTTCGCACACCTTCGGCCAGCTGGCGGTGAACCGCGTCGAGATCCGGGCGGCACCCGACAACACCCGCAGCCGGGCGATCCCCGAGCGGCTCGGATTCGTCGAAGAGGGCGTGCTGCGCGAGGCCGAACGGTTTGGCGACAACTACCGCGACAGCGTCGTCTACTCGATGCTCGCGCGCGACTGGGCGGCGGGGGCATAGCGGTCAGCGACAGTCGGCGCCCGCGCAGTCGCGCAGCCCCTGGAGCCGGGCGGCGAGCCGATCCCGGATCCCTGCGTACCGAGGGAGCTCGGCCAGGTTTCGGCGCTCGTAGGGGTCGGCCTCGAGGTCATACAGCTCTCGTTCGCCGCGCCCGGTCTCGATGTACGCATAGTCGTGCGGGGAGCGCACGGCAGCGAACGGAAGCTCTTCGAAGGCCTCGAACAGAAGCGTCCGAGGCTGCGGGTCGGCGCCCGAGCGCAGCGATCCCAGCAGGGAGACTCCGTCCATCTCGAGTCCCGCCTCGGCCTTGGCTGCGTCGACGATCGTCGGCGCGAAGTCGATGTTCGCCACCGGGACGTTCACCGTTCGATTCGCTTCGATTCCGGGGCCTCGGACCACCAGGGGCACCCGGACGCTCTCCTCGTACGGAAGCTGCTTGCCAACCAGTCCGTGCTCGCCCAGCACAAAGCCCTGATCCGAGGTGAAGACCACCAGCGTGCGCTCGAGCTCGCCGGTGCGCCGGAGCTCGCCGAGGACGCGCCCCACAAGGTCGTCCACCGCCAGCAGGCTCTCGAGCCGCGAGCGGTAGGTTTCCCGAAGCTCGGGCTCCAAGAGGCCGTGAGGCTTGCCCGCGTACTTGGCGACGAGGCGCCGAGCGACCGGCTGGTCGGCGAGCTGTGGATCGGCAAACGACGGGGGGCGCGGCAGCGGTTCGTTCGCAAACGCGCCGAGGTGGCGAGCCGCCGGCCGCGGATTTCGGTTCGGCACGTTCGGGCCGACCCGATTCTCGGACTCCTTGTGGGGAGCTGAGGGCGACACCACGAGCAGGAAGGGCTCCTTGCCTTCGGCCGCCTCGCGGATGAACCCGGACGCCTTCTCGGCCAGGACATCGGTCTGGTAGTCGTCGGCCGAGGTCCCGTAGTGACGCACGGCGCCGTTCTCGTTCAGGGCGTACCCGTACATCATCGCTTCCGTGTGGTCGACCGGCACCCACCACCGGTCCCAGCCGTCGGGCACGTCCGTCAGCGCCGCTTCCCCGGGCACCTGCGACTTGTCGGGCTCTCCGTACCCGTTCAGGAACTTGCCGACCCAAGCGGTCTGGAAGCCCGCGTCGTCGAGCCAGGTGGCGATCGTCTCCGAGTTGTCGAGTTGCGCGTAGCCGCCGAGCTCCGGCTCGTTTCCGCGCACGCGATGGTTGTGAGCGTACTGCCCGGTGAGGAAGGTCGCCCGTGACGGACAGCACTGGGGCAGCGTCGCGTAAGCGTGCTCGAACCTCGTTCCCTCGGCAACCAGCTCCCGGCGGACGGTCTTCATCACCCGCAGGGAGCCCGGCTCCTGGTCGTCGGTGAGGACGACGACCACGTTGAGGCCGTCGCTCGGCGCGCGCGGCGTGTCAGAGCCCCCGATGCAGCCTCCGAGCGCGGCGGCGAGGGCGCAGAGCGCGGCAAGAGCCGCTCGGTGGGGGGAGCTCACCCTCCGTTCCCGAGCACTCCGGCAAGCCCGTCGAGGAGGCGCCGGTTCTGCGCACGGGTGCCGTAGCTGACGCGGATGTGGCCGGGTCCGCCCAGGGGCTGCCCGGGGCGCACGACCACGCCGCGATTGGCGAGCGCGGACACGACCTCCGCCTCGTCCGCATCG